>NZ_CP009159.1:0-730000 GCF_000739435.1 Actinobacillus suis ATCC 33415 | reverse complement strand
ATCTTGTAGCATATCCCCTACAACAATCATTTGACGGGCAAAAATCAATTGTTCAAATTTTAATTCTTTGGCTAAGCGATCCGCATCGCCTGCTTGATAACATTCAAAAATGATATAACCACTATTTTCTTTTAAATTTACAAAGCCGAACACGCCTAATTGTGCCGCTTTATCGGTAATCTCGCCGGCAGTTTCTTTTTCAAAGCCCGCTCGGCAATATAATGCTAGTTTATTCATAGGTTTTCTAATTAGTGAAAAATGTGGTTAGTATAGCGTTTTGCGCACTATTTTAATAGGAAAAACAAGTAATTGATTAAAAATACAATATGGATATAATAACAGGTGTTGTTTTTGCAATGATGTGAAAACAATAGGTGGCAGGGAGAATGCAAAAATCCCTGCGGCAACAGGGATTTTGCGTTTGACCTGCTTTTGATTAACTCATTAGACAGGAACTATAAGATGCAATTTAAACTAACCTGTAACGAAGGTAAATTGCAATTGTCAATCAAAATTGATGTCGGAATCATTCTAGCCTTGATTGCGTTGGCAAGTCAATACCTGACACCATAAAACAAAAAACACGTTTTCCGCCTATTCTAACCGATTAGGCGGTTTTTTTAGCACGTAAACTTACAAAAATTAACGCAGCCCAGCCAATCATAAAAAATACGCCGCCAAGTGGTGTACTCCACACAAATAATCGCTGTCCAAATAATGCTAACGCATACAAACTTCCACTAAATAACAAAATACCTAATATCCAACTTCCACCGATAATGTTTAAGGCTTTCGCTCTGCAAGCGGGCGGATTTTGTGAGGAATTTACCAATTGGAACAAACCTAAAGCCAATAAAGCTAAGGTATGAAACATTTGGTATTGAAGACCAGTATCAATCCAACCTAACGCTTTTGCCTCTAATATTTTAGCTAGTCCATGAGAAGCGAAAGCACCAAAAGCAATACAGAAAAAACCACTGATTGCCGCAAATACGATAAATTTATTTTTCATCATTTCTCCTTAAAAATTTTGCTAACTATAACAGCTATTCTATAACCTCGGGAGAATAATCTAGATAAGCGGTCGATTTTAAGCAGTTTTTTGCAAAAAATTTTGAGAAAATGACCGCTTGTTTTCAAATAGCTATAGCATGAATAGAAAAACGCACTAAAGCATTTAAACTCTAGTGCGTTTTGTTTTACCTGTTTATAACACTATGCTTGTGTATATTTCGGTTCTTTAAATACGGTGACTTCCGGTGCAACACCAGTAAATTTCTCTACTTGTACCGTTGCAGTATTCGGTGAGTTACCTTGTGCTAATTTAGAAGTACCTTCATCACGAGTTAACACATTCGGATTACCGTTTTTACAAAGCGGCTGTTCTGATTTACCGAGATCCATCGGATCATACCAAGCACCTTCATGCAACGCGATCGCACCTTTAATGATACCGTCTGTTACCACTGCACCCGCTAACACCTGACCACGTTTATTGAAAATACGCACGATGTCACCGTTTGCAATACCACGAGCTGCTGCATCTTCGGTATTAATTAATACCGGCTCACGATCATTGACTGCATAAAGTTTACGCAATGAGCTGTAAGCTAATTGACTATGTAAACGATATTTTGAGTGTGGGGTAACTAATGCAAGCGGCGCTTCTGCGGTTGCATTACCAGCGAACTCTTCGTGTTCCATCCAAGTTGGGTGACCTTTACAGTCATCGTAATTCATTTTCGCCACTACATCAGAGAAAATTTCAATTTTGCCTGATGGTGTACCTAATGGGTTGAGCAATGGATCGTTACGGAACTCTTCATAACGTACCCATTTTTTCGCTTTTTCAGTCGCTTTAAAGGTAACTGGTTTGTTATCCGCCCAGAACTGTTCAAATTTAGGCATTAACACACGGTTTTTACGTGCCGCATCAAATGCAGTTTGATAGAAACCTTTTAACCAATCCATTTCTGACTTACCTTCGGTAAATTCTTGTTCTTTACCTGCACGTTTTGAAAGCTCTGCAAAAATATCATAGTCGTTTTTCGCTTCAAATTGTGGCGGAACAACTTGTTTCATTGGGAAAATATTCATCATTGAATAATCGCCTGACATCGTTAAGTCATTACGCTCATAACTTGTGGTTGCCGGTAAAACAATATCCGCCATACGTGCGGTTGGTGTCCAGTGACATTCGGTGACAAACACACTGTCCGGTTTTTGCCATGCTTTTACTAAAGTATTGGTGTCTTGGTGATGGGTAAATGGGTTACCGCCTGACCACCAAATTACTTTAATATCCGGATAAGTCACTTTTGTGCCGTTATAGTCAATGGTTTTACCCGGATTTAATAATGCATCGGAAATGCGAGCAAGCGGGAAAGAGAATTTAGAGGTTTCATCCAACCAAGTTTTTGCGCCCGCTTCAGTAGACGGGTTTGCAGAAATCGCTCCTAAAATACCTCCGGTTGCAGTCGGCGCACCACCGTTTGAATAGTGGTAGCTAAAACCAAAACCGCCACCTGGTAAACCGATTTGACCCAGCATTGATGCCAATGTAACTAACATCCAGTGACCTTGCTCACCGTGGCGTTGACGTTGAATACCCCAACCAGCCATTAACATCGTACGTTTACTTTGTAGCTCTAATGCCAGTTTTTTGATGGTTTCTGACGGTACGCCACAGATTTTACTTGCCCATTGTGCATCTTTCGGTTGTTTATCTTCCGTACCTAACAAATATTTCTCAAATTGTTCGTAGCCTTTAGTGTATTTTTTGAGGAATTCTTTATCGTGTTTATCCTCGGTTACTAAAGTATGTGCCATACCTAACATTAACGCCACATCAGTACCTGTATGAACCGGAATCCACTCTGCACCTAAATATTCGCAACTTTCACTTCTTACTGGGTCAATACAGATAATACGTTTACCGCTTTCTTTGAATTTTTTGAAGTATTCCAAACCTTGTTGATCGGTTGAAGTCCAAGCAAGACGTAACGTATTTAATGGGTTTGCCGACCATAACACAATAACATCCGTGCTTTCTAAGACAACTTCCCAGCTGGTTTGCTGTTCATACACTTCGATCGTACCTAATACGTGTGGCATAATCACTTGTGCCGCACCGGTTGAATAGTCGCCTTTCACGCCAACAAAACCGCCGGTAATGTTTAGATAACGCTGTAATAACGTACGGGCTGCATGTAGTGAACCTGAGCTATACCAACCGTAAGAACCACCGAAAATTGCACTTGGGCCATGTGCGTCACGCACACGTTTCATTTCGTTTGCAACTAATTCAAACGCTTTATCCCAAGAAACACGCACCCATTCATCACGACCACGTAAAGTCGTATCTTTATTACCCTCTAAGTAACCTTTACGTACCATTGGGTATTTAACACGAGTTTCACCGTGCACTTGATCAGGTACAACCGTTTGTAGTTCATTCTCGATTGACGAAGGCATCGCAGGACCAGATTTAACCACTTTACCGTTTTCAACAACAACACCTAATGCCCCCCAGTGTGCTGCTGTCATCACAGTTTGCATTTCTGCCGCTGCCGCTTCCGTTGAAATCAAGGCATTTACACCACCGCCTGCCAAAGATGTCCCTGCAAGGCCGAGAGAAGTGTTTTTAATAAAACCACGACGACTTGCATTAATTTTTTCTTGAGTTTTCATATGCATAACCCTCTGAAAGTTAAGTTAAATTTGACACCTTTCTAAACACGAGGGGATAGCGCATTTCTTTACTATCCGGTGTGATAAGCGGTCTGATTTTGCAAAAATTTTGTGAATTTTGACCGCTTGCCACAGGCTTGCACACCTTATCTAAGACTTAGGCATACAAGCTCGGTATCATGTAAGTTAAATAAAATTAGTGTGAACTACCCGCAACATCTTTTGCGTTACGTTGTAGATAGATAGTTACCGCACGTACATCATCTGCTGACATTGAAGTACGGTCTTTCATTGAATTTACTACGCCGATCCATTGATTTGCCGTATAGTGATCTGCACCAATCGGCGCATGGCAACCGCTACAATGGGTTTGATTTAAATTGTCACCGAAACGATTAAGTGCCTGAATATCGGCAGTTAACGCCGTTTTTGGTAATGTCACTTCAGCGCTCACTTCTTTCCAATCTGAATTGGTTACATTGTCATGAACTGTTTGATGAACAGTGAGTTTGTCTTTTGCTTCATCTGCCACTAAGCCCACCATAATACGCTGACCTAGCCCCATATAAATGATGCTTTCCGCCCCCACTTGCTGCCAACCTTTAATTGTGCCAGCAACCTTATCACCGGACTCTTTCCATTGTGAGACTTCTGCAAACGGTAATAAACGAATTTCACCGCCTTGTGCGACTTGTGACGGAGCCATCGCTAAGTTATACAATGTTTTGTCGCTCGCACTAAATTGTCCGGCGTGTTTAGTTAATTCACCTAATGCCGCACTGTTATCTACTTGCATTTCCGGCATAAAGTGTGCAATACCTTTATGGCAGTCAATACAAGTTTGATTGGTTTCTTGTGCCAATTTATGCATTTTTTGCGCTGCTTCTTTTTGTTCACTGATGATCATCGCATCAAAGCTATGGCAGCTACGGCAAGTTGCCGAGTCGGTTTCTTTCATTTCTGCCCAAACACGTTGCGCCATATCTAAACGATTCGCTTCATAGGCTTCTTGATCCGGTAATTTATTGGTTACAAAGGTATGCCACACATCTTTTAATGCAACAACTTTAGCTTTTACATAATGCAAACCATCTTGAGGGACGTGGCAATCCGCACATTCCGCACGAATCCCTTTGCGGTTAGAAAAATGAACACTACCTTCCCATTCCGCTTGCGGATGGCTCATAGAATGACAACTTACACAAAATTCAGTAGAACTTGTCGCTTTCATTGCCGACTGTACGCCAAACAATGCTGCAGCACCTAACACAACACACACCACTCCGCTTACTAGTGATAATTTAAATTTGGACATTTTTACCCCACACAACTTATAAATAAAAAAAATACTCCTTTAGGAGTAGAGTGAAGATTACCATACCTCCAAATGATTAATTTGCGCCAAATCAATTTTTGTCAGCTTTGTATGTAAATTTAGCCATCTGAATGCGATACCACTTTCTAACTATTGCGAAAAACCTCTCCGACCTCTACAATAACTTATATTTATCAACAGACTCCGAGCTTGTGAGCCTAACTTCTTATCTGATCTGCTTTGCAAATTTTTTGCTAAATTTAACCGCTTGTCTGTAAGAATATGGTAGCAATGCCTGTAATTAGCTTATACGTAGCTAATTCAAGGGAATTTCAAGAAATTGTTGTTCCTCTCGTGTTTAGAAAGGTGTCCAATGCAATCCATTCCAATTAAAAACATTGGGGCGGATAATGTTTCTCAGCTTATTGATCGTTTTGAACGACAATATGTTTATTTACGTTTATCCGTGACTGATGTCTGCAATTTTCGCTGTAATTATTGTCTGCCGGACGGCTATAAACCGCCTTTACACAAGCAGCAATTTTTAAGCGTATCTGAAATTCAGCGCATTGTGCGTGCTTTTGCCGATCTCGGCACGGAAAAAGTGCGTATTACCGGTGGTGAACCGACTTTACGTAAAGACTTTTTAGAAATTGCTCATACCATTTCGCAAACGAACGGCATAAAAAAAGTGGCGTTAACCACTAACGGTTATCGTATGGAACGTGATATCGATTTATGGCAGCAAGCCGGCATTACAGATATTAACGTGAGTGTAGATAGCCTTGATACACGCCAATTCCAACTCATTACCGGTGAAAACAAGCTACAATCGGTCCTAAAAGGCATTGATAGAGCATTTGAAATCGGCTATCGCAAAATCAAGGTGAATGCGGTGTTAATGAAGCAATACACTGCCCCTGAATTAGATAAATTCCTCGCTTGGATTAAAGATAAACCGATTCAAATGCGTTTTATCGAGCTGATGGAAACCGGTGAAATGGACAGTTTTTTCAAAGCGCAACATTTATCCGGTCAGTCAGTAATGCAACGTTTATTACAAGAAGGCTGGCAATTACAGCCAAAAGCATTATCGGACGGCCCGGCAAAGGTGCTTTCGCACCCTGATTACCAGGGCGAAATCGGTTTGATTATGCCGTATGAGAAAAACTTCTGTGCCAGCTGCAACCGCCTACGTGTTTCGGCACTTGGTAAATTACACCTTTGCTTATTCGGTGAGGAAGGCATCGATTTGCGAGATTTACTCTCGGAAGATACCCAACAAGCGCAATTGGAAGCACGTTTAAAAGCCGCATTACAAGGCAAACGGGAACATCATTATTTGCATATCGGCGATAGCGGCGTTCGGAATAATCTCGCCTCAATCGGCGGCTAGTTTCTCTGTTACTTTTCTTTGCGTTGCCAAAGAAAAGTAACCAAAAGAAAGGCAACCCTACTTCACTGCTGTTCTTCACTTAGTTGAAATTTGCTTAACGGAACATTTTAGATTCGCCTACGGCTCAAGAAAAATGTTCCTACAAATTGCAACACGCTCAGGCGGTTCAGAAGGGAACCCAAGCGGTCATTTTTACTTTATTTATTGCAAAATACTTTAAAATTAAAAAGATACTCTTATGACTCAATTTACTCACATAAACACCAACGGCGAAGCCAATATGGTTGATGTTTCAATGAAACAAGAAACTGTCCGTGTTGCACGTGCCGAAGCATTCATTTCGATGAATGCCGAAACATTACAAATGATCATCTCCGGCAACCATCACAAAGGTGATGTATTTGCTACTGCTCGTATAGCAGGTATTCAAGCGGCCAAAAGAACCTGGGAACTTATTCCGCTTTGCCATCCTCTTCTCCTATCAAAAGTTGAAGTGCAACTTGAAGCTCTGCCGGAAACCAATCAAGTTCGCATCGAATCACTATGCAAACTCACCGGTAAAACCGGTGTAGAAATGGAAGCGCTAACCGCTGCCAGTGTTGCTGCACTCACGATTTACGATATGTGTAAAGCGGTACAAAAAGATATGGTGATTGAAAATGTTCGTTTGCTACACAAAAGTGGCGGTAAATCGGGCGAATTTAATGCGGAATAAGAATTACATTTAGGGATAAATATGATTAACGTTTTATTTTTTGCACAGGTACGCGAATTGGTTGGCGTTGATGCTTTAACCGTTCCTGCTGAGTTTGAAACCGCCGAACAGCTACGTGAACATTTAAGCCAGCAAGGTAAAAAATGGCAATTAGCATTAGAAAAAGGCAAATTATTAGTGGCAATTAACCAAAACATTTCACCGTTGGAAAGTGCAATCAAAGACGGCGATGAAGTAGCATTCTTCCCACCGGTAACAGGAGGCTAAATGCACGCTACGTTAATCGAAGTACAACAAGAAACGTTTGATCAAAATGCGATTTACCACTGGCTAAGCGAACATCATAGCGTGGGAGCAACCACGCTTTTTGTCGGCAAAGTACGAGAAATGAATTTAGGCGATAATGTATCCGGTTTATATTTGGAACATTACCCTGCAATGACCAAAAAAGCACTCCAAGAAATTGTAGATGAGGCACGTAGCCGTTGGGATTTACAACGTGTGGCAGTGATTCATCGTATTGGGCAACTTCATACTGGTGATGAAATTGTGTTGGTTGGGGTAAGTTCCGCTCACCGAAGCGATGCTTATCATGCTAACGAATTTATCATGGATTACCTTAAAACCCGTGCGCCGTTTTGGAAACGTGAAACCACACAAGACGGCGATCGCTGGATAGAAGGCAGAGAAAGCGACCAACTTGAAGCGGATAAATGGCAATAAATCACGCCCTTAGATTCACGGAATGTGTCGGAAGGTTTATAATATCTGACAACATTCCGTTTTTTATATATTGAGAATTTATGACAACACCAATTATTGATTTACAAATTGCCGCAGAGAACAGTGAAGATCTTCCGTCTTTAGAACAATTTACCCAATGGGTGCAACGTGCGTTAGCGCACGAAGCACAAACCGAAGATTTCCCTGAAACGGAAATCACGATTCGTATCGTGGACGAAGCGGAAAGCCACGAGTTAAATTTAACTTATCGTGGTAAAGACAAACCAACCAATGTGCTTTCATTTCCGTTTGAAGTGCCGGAAGGCATTGAATTACCGTTATTAGGTGATCTGATTATTTGCCGCCAAGTAGTGGAAAAAGAAGCGCAAGAGCAACAAATTTCCTTAGAATCGCACTGGGCACATTTAGCAATTCACGGCACGCTACACTTACTCGGTTATGATCATATTGAAGATGCGGAAGCGGAAGAAATGGAAGGCTTAGAAACCGAGATTATGCAAAGTTTAGGTTTTGAAGATCCGTATATATCAGAAAAAGTGATTGAAGAATAATGCGTAAACTGGTGATTTTAGCTGAAATGCCTCCGCTTGACGGGGGCATTGTTATTCATAGTGGCAATATCTCCCAAGCCAAACAGTTTTTGGGGCAAGAATACCCCTATGCAATTTATGATATGCGCGCTGAAGGCGGTGTATGTCTTAACTTAGACGCATTAGCGATTATTGCCGGTACGATTCAGGCACAAGGCACGCTCTATCTCATTTGCCCGAGTTGGGATACGTTGGAACAACAGCCTGATTTTGACTCGCAACGTTGGAATAGTGGTAAGGTGATTGCTACACCGAATTTCTATCGCTACGTTAAGGCATTGGTACAAAAATTCGGCTTTCAATTCCAAACATTGGAAGAAACGGATTTTAGCTTGCCAAAGCAGCCTCCCCAATGCCAAGCGGCTGAAAATCTTACGCAACAACAGCAAGAAATCTTTGAAAAATTACCGCTTGATTCATCAGCTATTCATTTAATTACCGCACCTCGTGGGCGAGGCAAATCTACCCTCGCCGGTAAATTAGCTCAGCAGTTAGCTAAAACAGAATCGGTACTGATTACCGCAAGAAGCCACTCGGTCTTACCTAGTTTTTGGAAGTCTGCTGCGCAGAATATTCCTTTTTTTGCCCCTGATCACCTGTTACAAAAAATTGCATCTAACCAAATTGCGGCAAATAGCTGGTTATTTATTGATGAAGCGGCAAGTTTGCCGCTGCCGATGTTACATCAACTCTGTGCTTACTTCGATAAAGTGGTGTTAACCACTACCACACATAATTATGAAGGCACTGGGCGAGGCTTCAGCCTGAAACTCCCTCAACAGCTCACAAAGCCGTACCGAGAATGGCAACTGACTAAACCGCTACGTTGGGATGAAAATGATCCGTTGGAACAATTTATTGATGAATTATTGATTATGTCGCTACCAAGCGAAACCAATCAATATGCTGAATTTTATCATTTACTGGCGGAAGCACATTACAAAACCACACCTAGCGATTTACGCCGATTATTTGATGCTCAAGATCAGTTACTACATTCTTTCTCCGAACATCAGCGTTTAGTCGGCGGTATTTGGGCTGTACCTGAAGGTGATTTGGAACCTGAATTAGCTGAAGCCATTTGGCGGGGAGAACGCCGCCCACAAGGTAATTTAGTCGCACAATATCTCTGCTTCCAAGGCAACTTACTCGAAGCCTGTCAGCTACGTTCGGTACGCATCTCACGTATTGCGGTACAACCTGAATTGCAACAGCAAGGGATTGGCAAGCGGTTAATTTCTGACTTTATTTTGCAAAAAATTCAGCAAACTCGACCGCTTGTAGATTATGTTTCGGTCAGCTTTGGGCTCTCGGAACCTCTGTTGCATTTTTGGCAACAATGCGGTTTTCAGTTAGTACAAATTACCCCGACAAAAGAAGCCAGTAGCGGCTACCACAGTGCGATGATGCTCTACCCGATTTCAGCCAAAGGCCAGCGATTTGTAAAACAAGCTACCGCCCAATTTGAGAGAGATTTAGCATTACAGCCGTTTTATACCGAATTGCAAAATATGTTGCCAATTCGACCGCTTGTGCAGCTGCAAATGGACGAACAAGATTGGCGTAATATAGAAGGGTTTGCATTAGCGCAACGTTCGCTGGCAGCAAGTTATGTCAGCCTAACACGCCTTTACTGGCAAGATCCTCGCAATCATGGCGTGTTAGCCAATCTCTGGCAACAATTCGAGAGTATTCAAGGTAAAAAAGAATGGTTGGAAAACTTGCGTAGCCTGCTTGCCAGCTACTTGCGATACGTACGCTAATTCGTTGTAAATTGATATAAAAAAAACCACCTCAATAAGCGGTGGTTTTTTTGTTTAAGAGATATTATTTTTTACGTTCTAGCCATTTGCCGTCCACGTAATCTACGATCCATTTAGTCGCTTTACCGTCTTTTTCAGAGGTCACATATTGACGTTTTTCTTTACGGCTAAAGCGGATAATCGCTTCATTCCCTTCCGGATCTTGCTGAGGTGCATCGACAAGATATTGTAATTTTTCCGGTAAACGATCACGGTATTGTGCTAATTCGGCAACTTTCGGCGCCCGTGTTTCTCGTGATTTCGGGAAATTGTGTGCCGACATAAACACACCGCTTGCGCCGTCACGTAATACGAAATACGCATCCGATTTCTCACATTTGAGTTCCGGGAAATGGGTCGGCTCTTCACGAGGCGGAGCCACTTCACCATTTTTCAGAATCTTACGAGTGTTATCGCAAGCGGTACAACCCATATATTTACCGAAACGACCAAGTTTGAGATGCATATCCGCACCGCATTTATCACACTCAACAATCGGGCCATCATAGCCTTTAATTTTGAATGTACCTTGTTCTAACACATAGCCGTCACAATTCGGATTATTACCACAAATATGTAATTTACGTTGCGGATCGATTACATAGCTATCCATTGCCGAATCACATTTCGGACAACGCTTACGTGCTAATAAAGCTTTTGCTTCCGATTCTTCATCTAACACATTGAGTAATTCCGCTTCCGGAATCAGATTCATTGTGGTTTTGCAACGCTCTTTCGGCGGTAACGCATAACCGGTACAGCCTAAGAATACACCGGTAGAAGCGGTACGAATTGCCATTTTTCTTGCACAAGTCGGACAATCAATTTCCGTTGGCACAAGACTATTCGGCTTCATCCCACCTTCCAGCTCATCTAATTCGGCTTTAGTCAGCTGCTCAGAGAAATCTTTGAAGAAATTATTAAGCGCTTCTTTCCAGTTTTTATTACCTTCCGCAATTTGGTCGAGTGTTTCTTCCATATTGGCGGTAAAGTCGTAATTCATTAGATCGCTAAAGGATTCGTCTAAACGGTCGGTAACAATTTCACCCATTTTTTCCGCATAGAAACGGCGATTTTCAATACGCACATAGCCACGCTCTTGAATGGTTGAAATAATTGCTGCGTAAGTAGACGGGCGACCGATACCACGTTTTTCCAATTCTTTAACCAAAGCGGCTTCAGAGAAACGTGCCGGCGGTTTAGTAAAGTGCTGGCTAGGTAGCACATCTTCTAACATTAATTTTTCATTGAGTGCGACCTCCGGTAACACTTGATCTTCAGCGGTTTTGCCTTGTACTGGTAATGCTTTCGTCCAACCGTCAAAACGCAATACACGTCCTTTCGCTTTTAATTCATAGTCACCTGCCGTAACAGTAAGGCTGGTTGAATCATAACGAGCCGGTGTCATCTGGCAAGCTAAGAAACGACGCCAAATAAGCTCATAAAGACGCTCGGCATCTTTTTCCATACCTTTTAAATCAGACATTTTTACATTCACGTCTGACGGACGAATCGCTTCGTGCGCTTCTTGTGCACCTTCTTTACTTGAATAGAAATTCGGTTTAGCCGGTAAATACTCACTGCCGAATTGTTCTTCAATATAACCACGCGCCATCGCTAATGCGTCTTGACTTAAATTGGTTGAGTCGGTACGCATATAGGTAATATAACCCGCTTCATATAAACGTTGCGCTAACATCATGGTTTTCTTCACGCCAAAGCCCAAACGGGTGCTTGCCGTTTGTTGCAATGTTGAAGTAATAAATGGTGGGCTCGCTTTTGATGAAGTTGGTTTTTTATCAATCTCTGAAACAACAAATTCGCTACCTCGTAACGCTTTTACCGCTTCATCCGCTTGTTTTTGATTTTTCGCCGAGAATTTTTTACCTTTATAGCCAGTTAAATCAAGTGGTAATTTTCCTTTAGCCGTTAATGTATTGGCTAAAATTTCCCAATATTCTTCCGGTTGGAACGCTTTAATTTCTCGCTCACGCTCAACTAAAAGTTTAACCGCAACTGACTGTACACGCCCTGCAGATAAGCCTCGTGCGACTTTTTTCCAAAGCAAAGGCGATACCATAAAGCCGACCACACGGTCTAAAAAGCGGCGTGTTTGTTGGGCATTTACACGGTCTAAATTTAAATGATCCGGCTTTTCAAATGCTTTTTGAATAGCATTTTTGGTAATTTCATTGAACACCACTCGGCTAAAACGATCGTCATCACCACCGATAACTTCTCGTAAATGCCAAGCAATTGCTTCCCCTTCTCTATCCAAGTCGGTTGCGAGATAAATATGATCTGCTTTTTTAGCTAAGGATTTTAATTCGGAAACAACTTTTTCTTTATCTGGAAGCACTTGGTAATTCGCTTTCCAATCATGGTAAGGATCGATGCCCATACGTTTGACTAATGCGGCACGATCTTTTTCTGCTTTTAATTTTGCTTTTTGTTCAGCAGTCATGCCTTTGGTGGAAATCGGTTTGGCTTTCTCATTTTTTTCACTTTCACTACCGCTTTTAGGTAAATCACGAATATGACCGACACTCGATTTAACCACATAATCGCTACCTAAATATTTATTGATTGTCTTAGCTTTCGCCGGTGACTCCACAATAACCAATGATTTTCCCATTAATAACTACCTAAAATGTAAATAATTAAAGAAATATATTATAGTTTATTTCTTTCTAGTTGATATTTGATACTAATTGACCCAAAATATGCTGACAATAGCAAGCCTGATAGTAAAAAACAATATCTAGAGAAAGAAATTATGGACAAACTCAACGCAATTAATCTTTTCTGCCGAGTGATAGAAACACAAAGTTTCACTCAAGCCGCTCAGCTTGAACAAATTTCGTTGGCAATGGCAAGCAAGCTTATTGCTCAGCTTGAGGAGCATCTTAATGTCAGATTACTTCATCGTACAACTCGTAAGATCACTCCAACAGAAGCCGGATTACTTTATTACCAGCGTTGTCTACCTATCCTTAACGAATTAAAAGATGCGGAGAATAGTGTAAGCAATATTACCTCTACATTACAAGGGAAAATCACAATTTCCCTACCGATGGACTTCGGTTCGCGCTTTGTTGCGCCTTATTTAGGTCAATTTATAGCTACTTATCCCAATATTCAGCTTAATATTGAATTTAGTGATCGCCGTGTTGATGTGGTTGCGGAAGGCTATGACCTAGTATTAAGAATTGGTTCGCTTGAAGATAGTTCAATTGTAGCAAAACGTATTGCACAATCAGAACTTATGCTACTTGCATCGCCGGAATATTTAGATAAACACGGTACACCAGAAACACTTGAGCAATTAGCTCAGCACTCTTGCTTACTTTATGAAAACCACCAACAGTGGTTATTTGTCGATAATGATCAAAAAATAAAATTTAAACCGACACCACATATCCTCTCAAATAACGGCTATGCACTCTTACAGATGGCAAAAGCCGGACAAGGTATTATCAATTTACCGCTCTTTTTAGCCAAAGATGATCTGACTGCCGGTAACTTGGTGGAAGTTTTACCACAATATAAACAGCATTCCATTGATATCAGTATCTTATATCCACATCGACGCTATTTATCACCTAAGGTAAAAGTATTGATTGAGTTTTTGAGTAAACTTATGCAAGAAAGACAGCAATATTTAACGAAGTAACAAGCGGTCAAATTTATACAATATTTTGCAAAATTGATGCTATCTACACCAGCCGGCACAAGTGCCTTTACTCGTACCTTTGCCATTTTTGAGGAGATAAAATGGCACGAGAAGAACTCTCGCACCTTCATTATATTGGTGATAGATTCAACCGCTATTGGTTAAGCTCTAAAATCAAAATCTTTGACATTCTTTGGTAATTGTAATGTTCTCGTTTCTCTTTCGGCAAATCTTCCGTACCGGATACCACAAAGCCTCGCTCTTGGAACCACTGTGTTGTGCGAGTGGTTAAGACAAATAATTTCTCGACCTGTAATTTATAGGCTCTACGTTTAATCGCTTCTAATAACACATCACCTCGTGATGAATCTCGATAATCGGGGTGTACTGCCACGCAAGCCATTTCCGCCATTTTTTCTTCCGGATAATGATTCAGTGCCGCACAAGCAATCACAATACCGTCACGCTCAATAATCGTATAGTTACTGATCTCCATTTCCAGCTGTTCGCGAGAACGCTTAACCAAAATCCCTTGTTCTTCAAGCGGACGAATCAGATTTAACAAACCGGGAATATCAAACGAAGTAGCCAAACGAATATTTTCTGAACTCTCTTCCGACAACTGTGTCCCGATACCGTCACGAGAGAACAACTCTTGAAGTAATGAGCCGTCTTCTTTATAACTCAGCAAATGCGAACGTTTAATGCCGGCATGGCAAGCTTCAATGGCTGCTTGTAAAAAGCGAGCGGCAGAATTGTGATATTGTCCGGATTCAATAAATTGCGTTAAGTAACGTTTAGCTTCACGAGGGTGTAAATCCGATAGTACTTTTCCGTTTTGATCCAAGATCCCTTGCTGATCACAGAAACCGATTAATTTATCTGCTTTTAATTTAATCGCAATTTGCGTTGCAATCTCTTCGAAAGGCAAATTAAACATTTCACCGGTAACAGAAGGTGCAATTGGGCCAATAACCACAATCGAATCCTGTGCCAGTTGCTGCTGAATTCCTTCAATATTAATACGGCGAATTTTACCGCTTAAACCGTAATCTACACCATCAATCACACCAAGCGGCTGCGCCAATACTGCATTACTACTCACTACATTCAATACCGGTGAATTCGGTAAACGCAGCGACAAACGAGAAAAAATATCATAATGCAATCCGCCAACCGCTTGCTTCACCACTTCTAATGTTTTGCTATCGGTTATACGAATATTATTATGATAAGCGGAACTCATCTGATTTTTTGCCAGTAATTCATCAATTTGGCAACGAGCACCAAACACGATGACCAGTTTAATGCCTAAACTATGGAGCAATCCAATATCGTTGGTAATATTAATAAAATTCGGATGAGCAATCGCATTACCGTCTAACATAATCACAAAGGTTTTCTCTCTGTGCATATTTACGTAAGGCGCGGATTGTCTAAACCACTGGACTAATTCTGTGTTACGCATAACTTCCTCATTATTTTTTGTTTCTGACAAATGTATATCAAAATGAATATTTATGCAATTTAATTGAATTAAAATTTGTAACCGCGCATAAAAAAGCGGTTAGATTTGCAAATTTTTTTACAAATTTAACCGCTTATTATCGCTTTTTATGTTCTTTCCGACAACTTCTCAAATTCATTGAAATAGGTCGGAAACGTTTTTGCCGTGCATTTCGGATCTAAAATTGTCACTGGTGTATCAGACAATGCAATCAATGAGAAACACATCGCCATACGGTGATCATTATAGGTTGCAATTTCAGCATGTTGGAATTGCGTGAGTGGTAAAGGCTGAATACGAATAAAATCTTCGCCTTCTTCAACGGTTGCACCGACTTTACGCAATTCGGTTGCCATCGCAGCTAAACGATCGGTTTCTTTGACACGCCAGTTATAAATATTGCGAATCACCGTTTCCCCTTCGGCAAATAATGCGGTGGTCGCAATCGTCATCGCTGCATCCGGAATATGGTTCATATCCATATCCACACCTTTAAGCTCGCCTTGCTCTGCTTGGATAAAATCGTCACCCCAAGTGATTTTAGCCCCCATTGCTTCTAGCACATTGGCAAACAAGCGGTCACCTTGGATCGAATTTTTACCAATACCGGTTACCTTCACTTTCCCCTTAATCGCACCGGCCGCTAAGAAATAAGAAGCAGATGATGCGTCACCTTCCACCAAATATTTCTCCGGAGAAATGTAGCTTTGGTTACCTTTTACCACAAAGGTCTGATAATTTTGGTTCTCAACATTTACCCCAAAATCTTTCATCATCGCTAAGGTAATATCAATATAAGGTTTTGATACCAGTTCACCGATAATTTCAATTTCCATATCGCCTTCAGCAAGTGGTGCTGCCATCAGTAAAGCGGTTAAAAATTGGCTGGAAATTGAACCGTCAATTTGTACTTTTCCGCCTTTTAAGCCACTGTTTCGGATCGCTACCGGCGGATAACCTTCATTTTCCAAATATTGAACGCTTGCACCCGCTTGGCGAAGGGCATCAACCAAGTGTTTGATCGGGCGTTCTTTCATACGAGGTTCGCCGGTTAGAATAACTTCTGCTTCGGTTGCGCCTTTTAAACATAATGCAGCGGTTAACGGGCGCATTGCCGTACCTGCGTTACCTAAAAATAACGATAACCCATTTTGCCAATTAAATGCGCCGCCAATTCCTTCAACAGTACAAACGGTCTTATCTTCCGATAATGAATAATTCACGCCTAATGCTTTTAATGCATTCAGCATATGACGAATATCATCACTGTCTAATAAATTGGTAACTTTAGTCGTGCCTTTCGCTAAAGCAGCTAATAATAACGCTCGATTCGAAAGGCTTTTTGAACCAGGTAAATTAATCTCGCCTTCAACACGGCTGATCGGTGCTAATGTAATTTTTTCCATCTGTATTCTCTTAAATTAGCCTAATACTTTTACTAATGCGGCAAACAATCGGTCATTTTCTTGCGGTAAACCGATACTGATACGTAAATGATTCGGCATACCGTAACCTGCAATCGGACGAACAATCACACCTTCACGTAATAAGGCTTCATAAATCGGTGCAGCAGGACGTTTGAAATCAATCGTAATAAAGTTACCTTTGGACGGAATATAATCCAAACCTTGTGCTTGGCAGAATGCTTCATAACGTTGCATTTCTTGGCGATTATTTTCTGCGACTTTTTCCACAAAAGTATCGTCATTCATCACCGCAATTGCAGAAGCCAATGCAAGGCTGTTACAGTTAAACGGTTGGCGCACACGATTTAGTAAATCGGCAATTTCAGCGTTAGATACGGCATAACCGATACGTAGTCCGGCAAGTCCATAAGCTTTTGAAAGTGAGCGAGACACAATTAAATTCGGATATTTTGCCAATAAGCCGAATGAATCGACACGCTCGCAAGCGTCTGTAAATTCAGTATAGGCTTCATCGAGAACTACCAACACATTTGCCGGTACTTTCGCTAAGAAAGCATCAATTTCCGCTTCGGTTAAGAAATTGCCGGTCGGATTATTCGGATTGGCAATAAAAATTAGTTTTGTTTTTTCATTGATTGCAGCAAGAAACGCATCTAGATCATGCCCCCAGTTTTTCGCCGGAATTTCACGTGCCACCGCATTAACCGCTTTAGTCACTAACGGATAAACGATGAATGCGTATTGAGAATAAATAATTTCATCTTGTTCGCCGGCAAAGGTATGGGCAAATAATTCCAATAAATCATTTGAACCGTTACCTAAGGTAATTTGATTCGCTTGTACGCCAAATTTTTTTGAAATAGCTGCTTTTAATTCAAAGCCGTTTGCATCCGGATAACGAGTGAGATCATTTAATTGATTAATAATCGCTTGTTTTGCACTTTCAGGGAAACCGAACGGATTTTCATTAGAAGCCAGTTTAATAATATTGCTGATACCAAGCTCACGTTCTAATTCTTCAATCGGTTTACCCGCTTGGTAAGGAGAAAGGGATTTCACGCCCTGATTGGCGATGTTGATAAATTGCATTTTTACCTCTGTAAAATTCTTTTTATTCGTTATTGATGGATTGTATTAAAGAATTTTAATCTTTACCAGTAAAAAATACGTTACAACTGGCAAGATATTAATACACGATTAATTATTCAACTAGCTGGCGTAAAATCATATCCATATAAAAAAGGCTATCCCACCGGATAGCCTCAGTAATTTTTAAAGATTATGCATTTTCTTGTGCAAATTTATCCATAAATTGGATTAATGCTTCTACACCTTCAATCGGCATTGCATTATAAATTGACGCACGCATACCGCCTAATACTTTGTGTCCTTTTAAGGCGTGTAGCCCACAAGCGGTCGCTTCTGCTACAAATTTTGCATTTAACTCATCATCATCAGTGGTAAATGTCACATTCATTACCGAACGATTTGCTTCCGCAATATAATTGCGATAGAACGTGCTGTTATTCAAGTAATTATAAAGTAATTCCGCTTTCGCTGTATTACGTTTTTCAACCGCCGCCAAACCGCCCTCTTTGATTAAATGCTTAAATACCAATGAACATAAATACCAAGCGAATGTAGGTGGTGTGTTGATCATCGAATCAGCATTCACTTGTGTTTCATAGTTCCAAATCGAAGGGGTTGCCGTGCGAGCTTTACCAATCAAATCTTCACGCACAATCACAATCGTAATACCTGCCGGCCCTAGATTTTTTTGCGCACCTGCGTAAATTAAGCCGAATTTGCTGATATCAATTTGAGTCGAAAGAATATCAGACGACATATCTGCGACCAATACCGCATTGCCCACATTTGGGATCTGTTTAATTTGCACACCGGTTATCGTTTCATTTGTGCAATAATGAACATAATCATACTGTTCGGCAATATCACTAAAATCGGTACGGGTTACCGCAATCACGCCATTTTGATCTTTTTCAACGATATTAATTTCATCGATTTCACAGAAATTACGCGCTTCTTTTGCCGCCATCCCCGACCAATGACCGCTATTTAAATAAAGAGCTTTACCCTTTGCACCAATTAAGTTCATTGGTACTGCAGCAAATTGTCCACGAGCACCGCCTTGCAAAAACAAGATTTTGTAGTTTTCCGGAATATGGTAAACCTCACGAAAATCTTGTTCAGACTGGGCCGCTAATTCCATAAAGAACTTACCGCGATGGCTAACTTCCATCACCGAAGTACCTTGGTTTTGCCAATTTAATAGTTCTTGTTGCGCTTGTTCTAAAACGGTTTTTGGCATCATTGCCGGACCTGCACTGAAATTATAAACTTGTGTCATTGTGTTTGCCTCTTATGTTTCTTTAAAACGGATTCGATCATTCTAGCGAAAACATTCGTCATTTTGAAAGCACTTTTTTAGATAAAAAAATAAAGCGGTTAAATTTGTAAAAAATTCTGCAAATTTAACCGCTTGTAAAACAAAAATTATCGGCCGTGAACACGTTGTTCTAAAATCACATCCAACGTTTTTTGTTTTTGTTGAATTGATTTTTCCGGCTCCGCTTTAACTAATAAAGCGTAAATAAGATCTAACACGAACAATTGTGACATTTTAGTGCCGATAGAATCGCCCTGCATATGTCCTTGGCGATTGCCGTTAATCAATACATAATCAGCAACATTGGTGACGGGTGAACGAATATGGTGAGTAATCGCCACGGTCTTCGCATTATTTTTACGTGCAATACGCAACGAGCTAATTACCTCATCTGAATAACCTGAATGGCTGATCCCGATCACCACATCGCCTTCACGCAATAATGACGCTTGCATATACATAAAGTGGTTATTGGTTACCGCATCGGTCTGTAAGCCGATACGCATCAATTTATGTTTTGCGTCTTCTGCGGTTAACCCCGAAGAACCTACACCGAATAAGAAAATACGCTGCGCTTTTTGCAATTCTTTCACCACATTTTCTAATTCTTGAAAATCGAGCAAATTGATTGTTTCAGCAATCACGTTATTCAAACTGCTTTGTAATTTAATTGCAATTTCTTTCGGTGTATCGGTTTCCGACACATCCGTATCAAAAATTGAGTTACTTTGCTTTTCTTGGGTCGCCAATTCAATCGCTAAATCCAATTTAAAATCGGTATAGCCTTTAAAACCTAAAGTACGACAAAATCGGATAAATGTCGCTTCACCGACATCAAGTTGTTTCGCTACTTCAGATAATGAGTTCTGACTGAGGATCTCCGGTTGAGCCAAAATCGCCGAGGCAATTTTCTTCTCTGTTTTGGTTAAACTGGTTTGTAATGCGCCGATAGTATCTAATATTTTTCCTCGAGCAGACATAACTGCCTCCTACAAATAACTGACAGGGACTTTAACAACTAATTTTTTCAATAATTTATTTTGACCGTTTACTGCATTGCCCGGTTTATGCGGTTCATAAGGTAAAAAGATAGCAAACATATTTGGCTGTAATACCAGCTCATTTTTATGCTCAATCGCATCCGTTAACTGATAATCGTCTTCTTCACGATACTCATCGAATTTCGCTAAATTAGGCTCGCCTAAGCCATACTCAATCATTTCTTCGCCTGAAATTAATAATTGAATATCGATAAATTTGCGATGCATTTCCGCTTTCTTTTCTTCAGCCGGACTGGTTTCAAATTCCATCACGTTCATGCGAACGCCCTCTTCAAGATCTTGCCAACCTAACGGAAGATTAACCAAATCCAATGTCTTCAATTTTTCGCATAAACGCACAAATACGGGCGGTAATGATTTAGCGTAGTCCGCTCGAGATAAATCACCTAATAACATATCGCTCCCTTACAATAATAAATTTATCAATGCTGTTTTGGTTCAACAGCCACTCCATAAATGAAGATATACTCCAGTATGTATAGCGTAAAGATTTATCCGCTAAATAACAAGCGGGAAAATAAGAAAATGAGAACTAGATCAAATTTTATAAAGCTGAAGGCACAGACCAATTAGGCTGTGCCTTCACAATGCTACTTATTCCATTTTTAATGTTAAATCAAGCTGAACCAAACATTTTTGCTCTTCTTCCAGTTCCGCCAAAATCAATGGATTTTGTCTTAAAAAGCCGGATTCAAACTGCAATAACCATTCATTATTTGTTACGGTTAATTTTACCGATTTCGGCTCAACCGTCGCTTGTCGAGGACGATTTAGCAATACCGCTAAACGAAATAAACGCAATAATGTCATAATATCGCGATGCTGATAACGGTTAGTACTGCGAATTTCACTCCGTTTGAAGCTCTTCAAATGAAAACGCATCAGCATCGCCAATAAATTCTGTTGCTCGGAATCAAAACCCGGCAAATCGCTATGCGCAATAATGTAAGCGGAATGGCGATGCACACTATTGTGATTAATCACAATACCGATCTCATGTAGTAAGCTCGCCCACTTTAACATACTACGTAGCTCAGGGATTTGGCGGCGATTGCGCCAAATTTTCACCTGTTCAAATAGCATCAGTGCTGTGTTTTCCACTCTATTGGCTTGTTGCTGATCAATATTAAATTGCTCTGCTAGTGCTTCTGCCGTTCTTTGGCGAATATCCCCGACTTGGAAGCTCTTTTCTAAGCCATACATAACACCTTCACGAATCGCCCCGTTTGAATAACGCATCGATTCAATTCTAAAGGTATGAAATAGCGCTAATAAAATCGCCAAGCCAGGGATCAGCACATCCGCTCGCTCTTCAATTAAACCTTTTAACTGAATCTCGTTTAAGGAATTAAATTGCAAGCAAATATCAATTAAATTCTGTAAACGTTCTTCCGTAATCAACCCGTCTCGATACCCGTTGGCAATCAACACTTTTTGCACGGTTTTAATCGTTCCCGAAGATCCCAATACATTTTGCCAACCTAACTGACGGTATTCCCAAGCAAGATCCTCAATTTTTTCCATTGCCGTTTGGTAAGCATTATCAAATCGCTCAATCGTCAGTTCACCACGAGGGAAGAAACGATTTGCAAAGCTCACACAGCCCATATGACGGCTCTCTGCTCTTAATGGCGTGAAATCATCACCGATCGTCATTTCCGTTGAGCCGCCGCCAATATCAACCACTAGTTTTCGACCTTTTTCCGGCTGAGTATGGCTCACACCGGAATAGATCAAACGAGCTTCTTCTTGTCCGGAAATAATTTGAATCGGGTAAGGAAACACTTGCGCTGCTTGTTTTAAAAACTCATCGTTATTGATCGCTCGACGCAAAGTATAAGTTCCGACCACTTTCACATTTTCCGCCGAAAAACCTTGTAAACGGTCGGCAAATAACGCTAAACATTCCACGCCTCTCGTAATAGCCTCTTGGCTCAAGATTCGGTGTTCATCTAAACCGTCCGCCAAGCGTACTCGACGTTTCAAACGAGAAAGTATTTGGATCGAGCCATTTACAATGCGCGCAACAATCATATGAAAGCTGTTCGAGCCCAAATCAATAGCGGCAAATTCTCTAGGCGCAGACTGTTTTACTGGCGATTGCATTGAAGATGACATAAAATATCCTTATAAACCGAGCGAATAAATATCAAGATATTATCACTTTTAATACAAATCTATCGACAAATTCTTCATTATTTTAAAAATTTTGATGTTTATTTATGCAAATAAACAAACCCTTGAGAAACATTTTGACGAATTTGTTTAAAAGGTCTAGGATTTATACAGATTTATTTTCACTAACCAAGAGGGTTCTCAAATGGCTGATGTAAAAAAACAAGCGTTCCAAGATATGTTGGATTATGTTCATCTTTATCGTTTAAAAAATAAATTACATCGTGAAACTGCGGATAATGATCGTAAAATCCGTGATAACCAAAAACGTGTATTGTTATTAGATAATTTAAATCAATACATCAATGATTCAATGACCGTTGAAGAGATCCGAGCAATTATCGCTAATATGCGTGACGACTATGAAAACCGTGTTGATGATTACATGATCCGCAATGCGGAACTATCAAAACAACGCCGTGAAATTCGTCAAAAAATGGCTGCACATAAAAGTGCCGCTCCGGTAAAAGACGAGAAATAATTAATCTCCCTGAAAGCGGTCAGATCCACTTAATTTTTTACAAATTAAGTTTAAAGATCTGACCTCTTTTATTTTTATCTAAATTTATCCTCAAATTAGCCCATTCCTTAAGCATTCTTTCCATTAAGAATAAATATCGTTTGACACCCCTCTAATAAAAGGGTATTTCTATACAAGCTTTTCAGCTCTTGAAAAGAAGTAATGAATTTATTCATTGCGGGAGAGGCGCAACACTCAGGCAGTTTAATTCAAGGCAACTAGGGCCGTTTGAGGATTAAATGATGGGAGTGCTTGCCGAGGTGTGAATTCACTAGACTGGAATGAACATCGGCTGAGTCAGGTTGAATCCTATCAGCTGTCATTTAACACAAGTTTAAATGGAGTGCTCTGATTAATTGGTTCCTAAATCAAACCGCCTAATCTACTCAAATTTCCTTTCGAATATCCACTACACAACGTCATCTATTATTTTTTGATTTATAGGAAATTCTTATTATGTCTCATCTTTCGGTTGCTAAATTTGGTGGCACTAGCGTAGCTAATTTTGAAGCAATGACTTCTTGTGCAAACATCGTAACAGCGGACGCTAATACACGTGTTGTGGTACTTTCTGCATCAGCTGGCGTAACTAATTATTTAGTAGAATTGGCAAACGGTTGCGAAAAAGAACGCCGTGACGAAATTTTAAATGCAGTGCGTACAATTCAATATAACATTATTGAAAAACTACAAAGTCAAAGCGAAATTTCTGCTGAGATTGACGAATTATTACAGCATATCAGCGCATTAGCCGAATCCGCGAGCCTTGCGACATCTAACGCTTTAACCGATGAATTAATCTGTCACGGTGAAATGATGTCGACCAAAATTTTCACTCAACTTTTAAAAGAACGTAATTTCCCGGCAGTATGGGTGGATGTGCGTGACGTTGTAGCGACAAATAGTAATTATGGAAAAGCTGCTCCAAATGATGAGAAGACCCAACAACAATCTGACGAAATAATTAAGCCGTTAATTGCTGCAGGTAACGTAATGATCACCCAAGGCTTTATCGGTCGAGATGATGAAGGTAAAACAACCACATTAGGTCGTGGCGGTTCAGACTACTCTGCAGCACTATTAGCAGAAGTACTAAATGCAAATGATGTTTTAATTTGGACGGACGTACCGGGCATTTACACAACCGATCCTCGTGTCGTACCAAATGCACAACGCATTGATACCATGGCATTTAATGAAGCGGCGGAAATGGCAACATTCGGTGCAAAAGTTCTACATCCTGCGACCTTATTACCGGCTGTACGTAGCAACATTCCGGTATATGTCGGTTCAAGTAAAGCGCCGGAACAAGGCGGTACTTGGGTAACGCGTGATCCACAACCTCGCCCGACTTTCCGTGCAATTGCGTTACGTCGTAACCAAACTTTATTAACGCTTTCTAGCCTTTCAATGCTCCACGCTCAAGGCTTTTTAGCTAACGTATTCGCTATTTTAGCAAAACACAAAATTTCGGTAGATGTAATTACTACATCGGAAGTCAGCGTTGCACTAACTTTAGATAAGACTGGTTCTGCATCATCCGGTGCAGATATGTTATCCAAAGAGTTACTGGATGAATTAAACGCTTATTGCCACGTACAAGTAGAAAACAATCTGGCGCTTGTTGCTATTATCGGTAACAACTTGCATACCCAAGCCGGTGTGGCGAAACAGTTATTCCATACGATTGAAAACTTCAATATCCGTTTAATTAGCTACGGTGCAAGCACAAATAACGTATGTACTCTAGTGAAAAATGAAGAAGCGGATGAAGTAGTTCGTTCACTGCACGCTGGTTTATTCGAATAATCCCAACTAAACAAGCGGTTAAATTTGCAAAATTTTTTACAAATTCGACCGCTTGTATTTATGTTATAAAAAATGCCACAACAAATATTGTGGCATTTTTACTACTCTCTGAGTTTTTCAATTTCTTGGGTAAACTCTTCAATATCATCAAAGCTAAGGTAAACCGAAGCAAAGCGAATATAAGCGACCTTATCCAACTGTTTTAAGGCATCCATTGCGAGATTCCCCACTAATTTACTCGGGACTTCTCGTTCGCCGGTCGATTGCAGCTGAATAATAATTTTACTGATTGCTTTTTCAAGATCATCTGCACTTACCGGACGCTTTTCTAACGCTCGGCTTAGACTGACTCGTAACTTATTCGCATCAAACGGCACTCGGTTGCCGTTATTTTTCACAATATAAGGCACAACCAATTCAGCCGATTCAAAAGTCGTAAAACGCTCTTTACAGCTAATACATTCACGACGGCGGCGAATTTGGTAACCGTCCGCTGCTAAACGTGAATCAACAACTTTTGTATCCTCTGCAGCACAAAACGGACAACGCATTACGCTTCTCCTCTATTTTGTTCAATAAATGTTTTTAACAAATTCTCCGGTGGCGGTGGCATTTGTAAGAAAAAGCCCTGTGTTTGGATCGCTTGCAAAACTTCTTCGTTTTTTGACCGCTTGAGTTGCTTTTCACCATTTAAATTAAATAGCATCACAAATTGCGGCTTACCAAACATTTGGCGTAATGTTTCAGGTATGCTATCAAACTGATCGCGCTTTGCTACATAAAGAAACATTCCTTCTCTTTTCGGGCTTTTATAAATTGCACAAAGATTAGTACTCATCGTCATAGGCTCCGCCTGTATAGTTATCAAATCTTGAATATTGACCTTGGAAAGTTAAACGAACTCGTCCAATCGGGCCGTTACGTTGCTTACCGATAATAATTTCAGCAATCCCTTTTAAATCGGAATTATCGTTATACACCTCATCACGATAAATAAACATAATTAAGTCCGCATCTTGTTCAATAGATCCGGATTCACGTAAGTCCGAGTTTACCGGGCGTTTATCGGCACGTTGTTCCAAGCTTCGGTTTAACTGCGAAAGCGCCACAACCGGCACTTGTAATTCCTTTGCCAATGCCTTCAGAGAACGGGAAATCTCAGCGATTTCAAGCGTTCGGTTATCGGAAAATGCCGGCGCACGCATTAACTGCAAATAATCCACCATGATCATACTTAACCCACCATTCTCACGGTACACTCGTCTTGCACGCGAACGTAACTCGGTTGGTGTTAAACCGGAACTGTCATCGATATAGATATTTTTGCGCTCTTGTAAAATTGCCATCGTGCTGGATATTTTCGCCCAATCTTCATCGTCATGAATCTGTCCGGTTCGGATCTTGGTTTGATCTACGCGAGAAAGCGAAGCTAACATACGCATCATAATTTGGTCTGCCGGCATCTCAAGGCTGAAAATCAATACCGGTTTAGCCGGCTTCTTACGAGGGTTACCGTATTCATCCAAATCATTCGGATCTTCCACATCTACTAACGAAGCATTTTCGCATAAGTTCATTGCAAACGTGGTTTTACCCATTGACGGACGTGCCGCAACGATAATTAAATCCGAGGGCTGTAAACCTGCGGTCTTTTTATTTAAATCAATGAAACCGGTTGAAACACCTGTTACCCCGCCATTGTTGCGGTTTTTTGAAAGCATTTCAATACGAGTAAGCGTATTAATTAAGATGTCATCAATTTTTTGCGGGCCTTCATTGCTGGTATTACGTTTTTCGGCAATTTCAAATACGATACGTTCCGCTTCATCTAAGACTTCTTTTGCATTTCTGCCTTTCGTATGATACGCCATCTCAGCAATTTGATTACCTGCCGTAATCACACCACGCAAATCGGAACGGTCACGCACAATATCCGCATAAGCAAGAATATTGGCTGCACTTGGTGTATTTTTAGAAAGCTCGGCTAAATAAGCGAAGCCACCAACGTCCTGTAATACCCCTTTATCTTTTAAGGCTTGGTCTAAGGTGATGATATCAATCGGCTGATTATTACGCACCAACTCCACCATTTGCTCAAAAATAGTCCGATGCGCATAGTTATAAAAATCTGTCGGTTGTACACGCTCGGCAACATTATCCCAATGGTCATTGCTTAGCATAATACCACCTAATACTGCCTGTTCCGCCTCAATAGAATGAGGTGAAATGGCAATTTGCTCGACTTGTTTATCTCTTGCGCTTTCTTTGTTTGATGGAGTGTACTCAGCCATTTTATTAAAACTCTACGTGACAAATGATATAAATGATTAGTTTAACGGAAATTCACCTAAATTGAAATTTGCAATTTTTAATCAAATTCAAGCAGATTATTGATGAAAGTCTCTTTACATCATTGAAAATACGGTTAAAATCATTGAGAATAATTTTCACTTACAGCTATACTTTTAAACAGGAAGGATCTATGTTAAAAAAAGCATTCTTTACTTTAACTCTTGCAGCCGCATTAACTACTTCAGCATTTGCAAAAGATGTAACAATTCCAACCGCTCGCGGAGAAGTTACCTTTACACAAACACCTCATAAAGTCGCAGTTTTTGATGCAGCAACCATTGATATTTTACAACATTTAGGAGTCGACGTAGCTGGCGCGCCTGATGTTGCTAAAACATTACCGTACTTAAAACCTGCAGTAGCACAAGCTACCAATATCGGTACGGTTTTTGAACCTAACCTAGAAACATTAAACAGCTTAAAACCAGATTTAATCATTGTTGCTACTCGCTCTGCCAAAAAATTAGACGATGTGAAAGCTATTGCGAACGCTATTGACTTAACTCCAAATCCTGAATTGAATACCATTGCAGCCGGTTTAGCAAATCTGGACAGCTTAGGTAAATTATTTGCTAAACAATATAAAGCTAATGAATATAAAACTGAAATTGAAGCGTTATTAAAAGAAACTCAAGCAGCAGTAAAAGGTAAAGGAAATGGCTTGATTATTATTGTAAATGGCGGAAAAATGTCAGCTTTTGGTGAGAAAGGTCGCTTAGGTTGGGTACATTCAGCGCTTGGCATTCCACTTGCTAAAGCAGATGTACATAAAAAAGGCACAAGCCACGGTGAACCTATTTCGCATGAATTTTTACAGAAAATCAATCCTGACTGGCTATTCGTTCTTGACCGCACAGCAGCCATCGGAGAAGAAGGTAAAACAGCGCAAGAAATTTTAGATAACGAACTTGTGCATCAAACTAAAGCTTGGAAAAATGGCCAAATTGTTTATTTAAGCAGTGCGGCTTACTTAGCAGCTGGTGGTATTGAACAAATGCGTACCGATTTAATCAATATTAAAAAAGCATTTTCTAAATAAGTTCACCACGCCCTCACATTAGTGAGGGCGATAATTTTAACTAATCTATGTTTTCACTTACTCAATTTAGTTTTTTTTCGCTTTTAATTCTCAGTTTACTGAGTATGTCTGTGGGTGTAGCCGACTTTCATTGGTCGGCTTTATTATCTGATCCAGAACAAACACAACTGTTTTTTATCAGTCGTCTTCCTCGTACCCTTGCCATTATATTAGTCGGTGCAACTTTAAGTGTTGCTGGCATGGTATTACAAATCGTTTTAAAAAATCGTTTTATTGAACCGAGTATGATTGGAGCAAGCCAAAGTGCCGCTCTTGGTGTATTAGCTATCAGTCTGATTTTTCCTGCCGCTCCACTTGTCGCGAAAATGTCGTTTGCCACTTGTTGCGCATTAATCGGTATGGGCATTTTTATGCTGTTGCTACGTAATCTTCCCCCTCATCAAAAACTCATGGTGCCACTAATCGGTATTGTATTCGGCAATATTATTGAAGCAATTACGACCTTTATCGCTTACGAAACCGACTCATTACAACTTTTATCTATTTGGTTTTCCGGTGATTTTTCCGGAGTTTTAGCCGGTCGCTATGAACTATTATGGCTTACTGCCGCACTCTCTATCGTGATCTATATCATGGCGGATCAACTGAGTATTACCGGACTAGGACACAATATTAGCACTAGCCTTGGTATTAATTATCGCCGAATGACATGGCTTGCCTTAATTACTGTTGCACTTATTACGGCAGTTGTTGTTGTGACCATCGGGCAAATTCCCTTTATCGGTTTAGTCGTACCAAATATTGTCTCTCGTCTAGCAGGTGATAGATTGCGTAAAAATCTCCCCGCGGTCGTATTACTTGGTGCGAATCTTGTATTAGTTTGTGACATCATTGGCAGAGTTATTAATGCCCCTTATGAAGTACCGATTTCCACTATTTTCGGTATTTGCGGTACTGTTGTATTCCTCTATTTATTATTTAGAGGGAAGCGTCATGCGTAAATCTACATCTTTACTTATTTTATTAGGGCTTATCTTAGCTGCAAGTACGTTATTTTTTATGACGTTCAATGCTAATGGCAATTGGGATTTTATCTTGCCATTTAGAGGGAAAAAACTTTTGTTGCTTTTAACGATTGCTTATACGATCGGTATATCAACATTATTATTCCAAACATTGACAAATAACCCGGTTCTCACGCCCAGCATTCTAGGATTCGATTCGCTTTATTTGCTTACTCAAACCATATTGATCTTTATCTTTGGTGGTATTGGCTTTACACAATTAGATATTGCAAATAAATTTGCTTTCGAAAGCATGCTGATGTTATGCGGCTCACTTTTATTATTTAAAACGCTCACTAAAGAACATAATGATCTAACCCGAATGATTCTAGTCGGTGTGATTTTTGGTGTGCTGTTTAGAAGCTTGAATAACTTGTTACAACGGATGATCGACCCCGAAGAATTCGCCGTTGCACAAGGCTCATCTTTTGCCAGTTTTAATAATGTCAATCCGACATTATTATGGATTGGTGTAGCTATTGCGATATTCTCCGCATTATGGATTTGGCAGCAACGTCATAAACTTGATGTATTACTGCTCGGGCGAGATCGAGCGATCAACTTAGGGATCAATTACCATAAGTTTTCTCGCCAACTGCTTGTATGCTGCGCATTGCTGGTTTCCGTTTCAACCGCATTAGTCGGTCCAATCCTATTTTTAGGCTTATTGGTCTGTGCAATTGTTAATGCGCTTAGCCCAGTTATCGCTCACAGCGTACGTATTCCGCTAACATTCTTGATCTCTGCAACAACATTAGTGCTAGGACAAGCGGTTTTCGAACAACTGCTAGGGATGCAAGGGGTGCTTAGTGTAGTCATCGAATTTTTCGGCGGCGTAGTATTCATTTATTTAATGTTAAAACAAAAGAAATAACGATGATCGATATTAAAAATATTTCTCATAAAATTGGAAATTCTACCATTTTAAATAATATCAATTTACATATTCCTAATGGTGGAATTACTGCCCTTATCGGCGCAAATGGTGCTGGTAAATCAACACTTCTTTCTCTAATTGCCCGTTTACAAAATATTCAAAATGGGCAAATTTGGCTAAATGATTACAATATTACTGAAACGGATTCACGCAAAATTGCTCAACAATTAGCAATTTTGACACAAGATAACGTTATTCATAGCCGTATCACCGTACAAGATTTATTAATGTTCGGTCGTTACCCGCATCACCAAGGAAAAATCTGTGAGCAGGATAAACAGGTGGTTAAAGAAGCGTTACAACGTTTCGAACTTGAGCAACTTAAAGATCGCTTTTTAAACGAACTCTCCGGAGGTCAGCGTCAAAGAGCTTTAATTGCTATGACATTCTGCCAACAAACACAGCATGTTTTACTTGATGAACCATTAAATAATTTGGATATGTTCCATGCCAGAGAATTAATGCGCTTACTACGCAAACTCACTGATGAATTACAACTGACTACAATAATGGTTGTACATGATATCAATATGGCGGCAGCTTATGCTGATACTATTGTGGCAATGAAGGACGGTGAAATTATTATGACCGGTTCACCAGAGGAAATTATTACGCCAGAGAATTTAAAAACTGTATTTAATCTAGATGCGGAAGTCCTTGAGCATAATGGCAAACGCTTAGTTGTTCACCATATTTAATTGATTAAATTTTAATAAATATATTTCAAGCGGTTTAATTGGTAAAAAATCTTACAAATTAGACCGCTTATTTTTCTATTTTCCAGTGATCTTTTAGCTTGTATAAAGTAAAATAAAAAAGATTTTGTCTTGTACAAAATTGAGTAAATTTAATCACAATGGAGATATCCCTATGGCAATGAATAACATTTTAGGTTTATTCGCACAATCGCCACTTAAACCACTACAAAAACTGTCTGTAAAAGTGACTGAATGTAGTGAACTTCTCGAACCGTTCTTTGCAGCAACTTTCCAAAAAGATTGGGAAAAGGCAGCTGAAGTACGTGAGCAAATTATTGATTTAGAGCGTCGTGCAGATGCTTTAAAACGTGAAATCCGTTTGAAACTTCCTCGCGGTTTATTCTTACCGGTAGAACGAACCGACTTGTTAGAGTTAGTTACTCAATTAGATAAAGTAGCAAATTACTCAAGAGATATTTCTGGCCGTATCATCGGCCGTCAATTAGTGATTCCTGAGCCGATGCAAGAACCTTTCAAGCAGTTTCTTTCTCGTAGCCTTGATTCCACTCGTCAAGTGCGCAAAGTACTTGCTGAATTAGACGAGCTATTAGAGACAGGCTTTCGCGGTCGTGAATTAAAATTTGTAAACAATATGATTTTAGAACTAGATCAAATTGAAGACGATACCGATCAGCTTCAAATCGTATTGCGCCGTACATTAAGAACCGTTGAAAATGACCTCAACCCGATTGATGTAATGTTTTTATATAAATGTATTGAACGAGTTAGCATTTTAGCTGACCAAGCTCAACGTGTAGGATCGCGTATCGAGCTAATGCTGGCCAAAGCATAATATTAAGGAGATTCTAATGGAATTACTTCAAGAATATGGCTCTACGTTAGTCATTATTACTGCCCTTTTTGGTTTTTTTATGGCTTTTGGTATCGGTGCCAATGACGTATCTAATGCAATGGGTACGTCTGTAGGTTCAGGTACGATCACTGCACGCCAAGCAATTATTATTGCAATGGTCTTTGAATTTGCCGGTGCTTACCTTGCCGGCGGTGAGGTAACCGAAACAATTAAAAGCGGTATTATTGACGTTTCACTTTTTGCCGATAAGCCGGATGTTTTAGTATTAGGTATGATGTCTGCGCTTTTTGCTGCCGGTTTTTGGTTATTAATCGCATCAAAAATGGGTTGGCCGGTATCTACTACCCATGCAATCATCGGTGCAATTATCGGTTTCGGTTGCTTAACCGTAGGTAGTGAGGCTGTACAATGGGGACAATTAGGTGGAATCGTAGGTAGCTGGTTTATTACACCAGTTATTGCCGGTATCGTTGCTTACTGGATTTTCACCAGTACACAGAAGTTGATCTTCGATACGGCTGAGCCAATGAAAAATGCGCAAAAATACGGTCCTTTCTATATGGCGTTAACCGCTTTTATTTTAAGTATCGTTACCATGACTAAAGGTCTGAAGCACGTTGGTTTACACTTAACCACTACGGAAACCGTGTTAATCTCTTCAGCTATCGCTGCGGTTGCCGTTGTTGCTTGTTACTTCTACTTCCGTAGCGAAGCATTTGCAAAACGCGCTCAAGGAGCGGCATTCGGTGGTGTAGAAAAAGTATTTAGTATCTTAATGTTATTAACCGCTTGTTCAATGGCATTCGCACATGGTTCGAATGACGTTGCAAATGCTGTAGGTCCTCTTTCAGCGGTGGTATCAATCGTAGAAAGTGGCGGTATGGTGAGTGGTAAAGCGGCATTGGCGCCGTGGATCTTACCTTTAGGTGCTGCAGGTATTGCTGCTGGTATGCTTATCATGGGCTACAAAGTAATGGGTACAATGGGTACCGGTATTACCGACTTAACACCAAGCCGTGGATTCTCAGCTGAATTTGCTTGTGCAACTACTGTGGTTATCGCATCTGGTACCGGATTACCGATTTCAACCACACAGACAATTGTTGGTGCAATTTTAGGTGTGGGCTTTGCTCGCGGTATTGCAGCATTAAACTTAGGTATTATTCGTAATATCGTTGCTTCGTGGGTAATAACATTACCTGCTGGCGCAATTATCGCTATTGTGATTTATGAAATTCTATTAGCGATTTTCTATTAATTTTTTAACTCTGGGAAAAGTACATCGTTGTGCTTTTCCTTTTTACTGACTAAAAGGAACATCGATTATGCTAAAACGAAAGTCGACCCTACTCGCTTGTTTATTACTCGGAGCCTCTCTTCCTGCTTTTTCAGCAGATTATATTACTGAAAACCTCAGTACTTATATGCGTAAAGGGGCAGGCGATCAATATAAAATCTCAGGAGCTATTCAAGCGGGTGAGAAAGTAACGGTATTAGACCGTAAAGATCGCTTTGTGCTTATTCGTGATAGCAAAAATCGTGAAGGCTGGGTACTTGCTTCAGAAATTTCCCAAACAGCAAGTCCAAAAGACTTAATCCCACAGCTACAGCAACAAGTTCAAGATTTAAGTGCCAAATTAGGCAAAATTGACAGCGACTGGCAACAACGTACCGTTGAAATGCAACGTCGCAGTCAGCAATCTGAACAACAAAGCAGTGAATTACTTGATCAAAATGCACAACTTAAACGTGAGTTGGAAGTATTGAAAAATAAGAATCGTGACTTAGAAACAATGCATGATTCTGAAAAACGTGAGATCGTAATTCAGTGGTTTATTTATGGCGGTTCTGTATTGGCTGCTGGCTTAGTACTTGGCCTACTGATTCCATTTATTCTACCCCGTCGCAGACGTAATAACGGTTGGTCTTAAAAAGCGGCAAGCAATAAAATAAACAAGCGGTCTATTTTGGTAAAATTTTTGCAAAAATAGACCGCTTATTTTTTTATCGTAATAACTTGTCTTGTCCCGTCATGCTGACAATCCAACCACTGATATCCATATTGTTCACACAGCAACTCAAAATCATCCGCACTGCTCGCCATATTGAGAGAAATGACTAGAGTGGCATGCTGAGGTAATTGCGCTAATGCTTTTTTCGCCATTAATAGCGGCAATGGGCAGCTATATACCATTAAGTCTAATTGATATAGATTCATTTAGCTTCTATGGCGATGTTTTTCGGCGATCCGCCATGACTTTTCCCATCTTCTCCAATTCTGATTGTGCTAAGTGCGAGCGCCCTAATTCGAATAATGGTTCTTCAATCGCAATATGAACATCATATCCTGCGATAAAACGTGCAATGAGTTCAGGATCTACTTCATTACGCTCACCTGCGACTAACGCTTCTAACTGCGCAGAAAGTAATGCCCAATTTTGATGCAACACTTCATGTTGGCTTTCCAGTTCATCCACTTCTGCTTGCGCTTGCGGTTGCACTTGAAGTAATGCGGGGAAAAAATCACACTCTTCATCTTCATGATGCAACGGAGCGGAAAGATTAAAATAATTAAGAATTTGCTGTACATCATTTTTAACCGCTTGATTTACCCCGTTTTTTGCCAAATATTCAGGTAAAATTTGTAGCTGTTTGCAAAAACGCTTCACCTTGCTATGACAAGCATACAACATATCTATCGGTTCTGCCCAACTTGCGAATTGTTGTGGTTCCAGCTGTTGCATAATCACCTCTATATGCAATAAATAGTCGAGAAAAAGGCACAAGCCTAAACTTGTGCCGCAATAAATTTAAATTACTTATTCACTTCCGATTGTAATGGTGGAACTTCTTTACCAATTTTGGCATAAAATTCAACCACAAAATCATCAAAGCGATCTTCCTCAATCGCTTGGCGAATCTGTGCCATTAAGCGTTGATAATAGCGTAAGTTATGAATCGTATTTAAACGCGCACCTAAAATTTCACCGCATTTATCTAAATGATACAAATAAGCCTTCGTATAGTTTTTACAGGTGTAGCAATCACATCCCGGATCTAACGGTGTCGTATCGGTTTTGTATTTCGCATTACGGATTTTCACAATACCATTGCTAACAAATAAATGACCGTTACGTGCATTACGTGTCGGCATTACGCAGTCGAACATATCAATACCACGACGTACACCTTCAACTAAGTCTTCCGGTTTACCTACACCCATTAAATAACGAGGTTTATCTTGCGGTAATAATGGTGTCGTAAATTCAAGAATACGGTGCATTTCCTCTTTCGGCTCGCCCACCGCTAAACCGCCGACCGCATAACCATCAAAGCCGATATTCACCAAGCCTTCAACTGAAATCTTACGCAATTCTTCGTAAGTACCGCCTTGTACGATACCAAATAACGCACGTGGATTTTGTAACTCATCAAAACGATCACGGCTACGTTTCGCCCAACGTAATGACATTTCCATTGAGTTTTTTGCGTAATCAAAAGTGGCCGGATATGGGGTACATTCATCAAAGATCATCACGATATCCGAACCGAGATCGTATTGGATTTCCATCGATTTTTCCGGCGAAAGGAAAATTTTCTCACCACTGATCGGATTTTGGAAAGTTACACCTTCTTCTTTGATTTTTCGTAATTTACCTAGGCTGAACACTTGGAAACCGCCTGAGTCGGTTAAAATCGGACCGTGCCATTGCATAAAGTCATGTAAATCACCGTGTGATTTCATCACTTCTTGCCCCGGACGTAACCATAGATGGAAAGTATTGCCTAATAAAATTTGTGCGCCGGTCGCCGCTACCTCTTCCGGCGTCATCCCTTTTACCGTGCCGTATGTACCAACCGGCATAAATGCCGGTGTTTCCACCACATATTCGCCTTTCGGGCGAGAAAAGGTCAAACGACCACGACGAGCATTGCCACTCGTGTTTTTTAATTCATATTTCATCAAAATTCCTTATAGATAAACAGTCTATAAACACATCAATAAGCGGTCATATTCCACTTATTATTTGCAAATTAAAAGCGGATCCCCGTTCCTAAACTGAAACCCGCACCAACACCATTTGAACCGCCACCAACACTTGCGCTACCGCCAACCGCACAACTAGCTAAAGCAAAAGCGCAGAGGCAAATGATAATTTTTTTAATCATTTTGTTTCCTTCATTGAACGGAATTGTTATAGTCCGATCCAAACTAAAAGAGTGTTATTCTACTCTTTTTCAATTAACAAAACTAGAATAAGCTATCTTGAACAGAAGGAAGTATGATGAAAAAAGCGTTTAAATATTTACTCACTGGTACATTATTGCTGCTATCGCTTATCAGTAATGTACAGGCATTTAGCATTAGCCAACAAGAAATTAACCAATATCTCGAAACTCGTTTAGCCGAAAAAATTCCATTAAAGGATAAAGTCGGTATTCCCGGCCTCTTTCAATTAGACTATCACCTTTACAACCTTGCTACCCAAATCGGGCAAACCGATGAGAAAAAAGTCGCAGTTTCCGGCATCATTGACGGCATCTTGCAAGCGAAAGGTAAAAAATACGATGCGAAAATTTATTTGAATATGGATACGACCCCCTTTTACGATCCGCAACAAGGCGCATTATATTTAAAAGACGTTCGATTGCTGAACTATTCCGCTACTCCGGAAAAGTACCAAGACGACTTACAAATTTTCCTGCCGATGTTAATGGATGGTTTAGCTAATATTCTAAATAACACGCCGGTTTACACCTTAGATGAAAGTAAAGCTAAAGAAGCGCTAGTGAAAAAATTTGGTAAAGCGATCGTAGTAGAAAAAGGCGTATTAAAGCTAGAAACCTCTGTCTTTTAAGAAATTTTGTGATCTAGTGCTAATTTTTGAAGATTGCTCGTTGCTCCTATGACATTTTTGACTAAAATTTACGATGTATTATTAACGCCATAGGACAGGAGATTATTATTATGGAAATTGGCATCGTGAAATGGTTCAACAATACAAAAGGTTTTGGGTTTATTACTTGCGAATCTTTTGAAGGTGATATTTTTGCCCATTTTTCAGAAATTCAGAGTGAAGGCTATCGTTCACTCAAAGTCGGACAAAAAGTAAAGTTTGAACTCATTAACGGTGAACGTGGTGCATCAGCGGCCAAAATTACGTTAGTAGAATAGCGACAAAATCAATAATAAGCGGTTGAATTTGCAAAAAATCTTGTAAATTCAACCGCTTTTTTATTTTGCATGGCTTTATGCTAGAATGTCTAACAATTTGATAACAAGATTAAGGAACATGATGAAACAAATCGAACAACTGTTTGCCAACAACCATGCCTGGGCAACCAAGATGAAAGATGAGCAATCAGATTACTTTAAACAGCTTGCCGAACACCAAAAGCCGACTTACCTTTGGATTGGATGTTCTGATAGCCGTGTTCCCGCAGAAAAATTAACTGGCTTAGGCCCCGGTGAACTCTTTGTTCACCGAAATGTAGCAAACTTAGTTATTCATACCGATCTAAATTGTCTTTCTGTCGTGCAGTATGCGGTTGATGTATTAGATATCGAACATATCATTATTTGTGGCCATACCAATTGTGGCGGTATTAAAGCGGCGATGGGAACGGTTGAAGATTATGGCTTAATCAGCAATTGGCTCTTGCACATCCGTGATCTCTGGTTCAAACACAGCTATTTGCTTGGTAATCTCCCTTCAGAACAACGCGCCAATATGCTGACCCGTTTAAATGTTGCCGAGCAAGTTTATAATTTAGGACGGAGTTCTATTGTTACGGCGGCATGGAGCCGAGGTAAAAAACTGTCTATTCACGGTTGGGTATATGATGTAAATGACGGTTTCTTAAACGATCAAGGTGTAATTGCTACTAGCACCGAAACGCTTGAAATAACCTACCGCAATGCGATTGCAAAACTTACTACCGAAGTGGAAGAAATGATCGCAAATAAGCAACCCGAACAAGCGGATCAACTCGAAAACGCTTACTTTGATTAAAATGCTTGAAATAGTGTGACATATTCACACTATTTTTCTTTCCTACCTATTCCGAGTATTTTTACTTATCTTCGCAAAAAAAGATTTAATTCTCTTCATTTTATAAAATTTGGTTAAAAATATCTTTTTTTAGAAAAAATCGCCTTTTCATTTTATAAAATCCCAAATATTTTAAATATAAAGCATATTAAACTGGTCAATCACCTTTTAGAACACTTTCTCACCTCTAGACAAATATTTTATTTTTTAGCAAAATCCATTCACATATAAAGCAAACACAATATTTCACTTAAAAAATCGTTGGAGGATTCAATGAAAAAACTTTCCGGAGCAGAAATGGTTGTTCAATCCTTGAAAGACGAAGGCGTAGAATACGTTTTCGGCTATCCGGGCGGCTCGGTATTAGATATTTATGATGCCATTCATACACTTGATAATATTAATCACGTTCTCGTCCGCCATGAGCAAGCTGCGGTACACATGGCTGACGGCTATGCCCGTTCAACCGGTAAAGTCGGCTGTGTGTTAGTCACTTCCGGCCCCGGAGCAACCAATGCGATTACCGGTATTGCCACCGCTTATGCAGACTCTGTACCGCTTGTGATCTTAACCGGTCAGGTACCTTCCGGTTTAATCGGTAGTGATGCGTTCCAAGAATGCGATATGCTAGGCATTTCACGCCCTGTGGTGAAGCATAGCTTTATGATCAAAAATCCGGAAGATATCCCGTCGACTATCAAAAAAGCCTTTTATATTGCGTCAACCGGTCGCCCGGGCCCGGTATTAATTGATATTCCAAAAGATATGGTTAATCCGGCAAATAAATTTACCTATGAATATCCGAAAGAGGTTTCATTACGCTCATATAACCCGACCGTACAAGGTCATAAAGGCCAAATTAAAAAAGCATTAAAAGCGTTATTAGTGGCGAAAAAACCAGTGTTATATATCGGTGGCGGGATAATTTCGGCGGAATGTGCGCCACAACTGACCGATTTTGCCACTAAATTAAACTTGCCGGTTACCAGTTCATTAATGGGATTAGGCGCTTTCCCAGCTTCGAATAAACAATTCTTAGGAATGCTCGGTATGCACGGTACTTATGAAGCGAATAATGCGATGCACGAGAGTGATTTAATTCTTGGTATCGGTGTGCGTTTTGATGACCGTACTACGAATAATCTGGCAAAATATTGCCCGAATGCAAAAGTCATTCACGTTGATATCGATCCGGCTTCTATTTCAAAAACCGTACCAGCTTATATTCCGATCGTAGGTAGTGCGAAAAATGTATTAGAAGAATTCCTCAGCTTGTTGGAAGAAGAAAATCTTGCAAAAAATCAGGCAGATTTGACCGCTTGGTGGCAACAAATTAATGAATGGAAAGCACGCCAATGTTTAAACTTTGAAGAAAGTAATGATGTAATCAAGCCGCAACAAGTGATCCGATTAATTCATCAAATCACCAAAGGTGATGCCTATGTTGCTTCAGATGTTGGTCAACACCAAATGTTTGCCGCTCTTCACTACCCGTTTGAACAACCTCGCCGTTGGATTAATTCAGGTGGTGCCGGCACAATGGGATTCGGCTTACCGGCTGCAATCGGTGTAAAATTTGCCCATCCGGAAGCCACCGTGGTATGTGTCACCGGTGACGGTTCAATCCAAATGAATATCCAAGAACTTTCAACCGCAAAACAATATGGCACACCGGTTGTGATTGTGAGTTTAAATAACCGCTTCTTAGGTATGGTAAAACAGTGGCAAGACTTGATTTATTCAGGTCGACATTCGCAAGTTTATATGAATTCATTACCTGATTTCGCAAAATTAGCTGAAGCTTACGGTCATATCGGTATTACGATTGATCACCCTAGCGAATTGGAAGAAAAACTCACCCAAGCTTTTGCCATCAAAGACAAATTAGTGTTTGTCGATGTAAAAGTAGATGAAACCGAACACGTTTACCCAATGCAAATTCGTGGCGGTGCAATGAATGAGATGATTTTAAGCAAAACGGAGAGAACAGATGCGTAGAACATTATCAGTATTACTCGAAAACGAATCGGGTGCATTATCCCGTGTGGTAGGTCTTTTTTCTCAACGTGGGTTTAATATCGAAAGTTTAACCGTTGCACCGACTGACGATGAAACACTTTCTCGTATGACGATTGTTGCTCAAGGAGACGAAAACGTGCTTGAGCAGATCGAAAAACAATTACATAAACTGATTGATGTATTCAAGGTATCAAATTTAAGTCCTACCGAACACATTGAACGTGAAGTGTTATTGTTGAAAGTGAGAGCAACAGGTTCAGCTCGTGATGAATTAAAACGTATGGCGGATATCTTCCGAGGGCAAATCGTAGATATTACGCCGAAGCTCTACACCATTCAGTTATCCGGTACCAGTGAAAAGCTGAATGCCTTTATTGAAGCGGTAAAACAAGAAACGACCGTAGTTGAAATTGTACGCTCAGGCGTTATTAGTCTTTCTCGTGGCGATAAGAACTGTTTATAATTTTTTACAAGGCGAACAAAAGTTCGCCTTTTCTTTTGCTTGTAATACAAGCGGTCAAATTTGTCAAAATTTTTGCAAAATTTAACATAAAAAAATAGCTAGCCCTTACGGACTAGCTATTTTGACCTAACGAATTTACTTTTACCCTAATTGCTTTATAACTTCAGATGACGATAAAGTTATTTAGCAGTGTTACATTACCCTAAAATGTAACAGGGTCTATTGTAGGTAATAGACTCGTTAATGTCAATAAGAATTATTCTCAAATAGTGTAAATTTTTTATTCGCCGGAAATTTTCATCTTATCTAATAAAATCGAACCGGTTTGAATATTAGAGCGATGCTCAATATCATCAGCAACTGCGACTAAATTTTTATACATTTCTTGTAACTGACCGGCAATGGTAATTTCCGCTACCGGATACTGAATCTCGCCGTTTTCAACCCAAAAACCTGCTGCTCCGCGTGAATACTCGCCGGTTACCGCATTAATCGCTGATCCTAAAAATTCAGTCACCAATAAACCGGTTCCCATCTCTTTTAGAAGCGAGTCTAAACCGCCTGTTCGATTTGGTTTGACTAACCAGTTATGGATACCGCCTGCGTGTCCAGTCGTTTTTAAGCCCATCTTACGTGCCGAATAGCTGGTCATCAGATAAGTTTGCAATACACCATCAGTAATAATTTCTCTATCTTGGGTAATAACCCCTTCACTGTCGAAAGCGGATGAAGCTAATTGGCGTAATAAATGTGGGCGTTCAGAAATTGCAAACCAACTTGGTAAAATTTGTGTACCTAACTTATCTAATAAGAAACTTGATTTACGATATAAGGCACCGCCACTAATTGCACCGGCTAAATGCCCGATTAAACCGGTTGCTACATCGTTGTAAAAAATTACCGGCACTTCACAGGTTTTGATCTTTTGCGGATTTAAGCGATCAACCGCTTTAAACGCTGCTTGACGACCAACCCATTCCGGCGATTGTAATTTGTCGAACTCACGTGAAATCGTGTATTCATAATCACGTTCCAACTGATCTTCATAGGCAGAAATTACACTACAAGAAAGCGAATAGCGACTTGAAAGATAACTTTGTAACATACCGTGCGTGTTACCATACACACGTACACCACTATGCGAATTAAAAGTTGCTCCTTCGCTATTCACAATTTTCTCGTCTGCATTTAGTGCATGATGCTCCGCTTCTAAAGCTAGTTCAACCGCTTGTTCAACTGAAATATCCGCTTGGTGATAAAGCTCTAAATCCGGTGCATCAAATGCCATCATCTCTTTATCAGCTAAACCTGCACACTCATCTTCTGAAGTATACTTGGCAATTGCTAATGCAGATTCGACCGCACGTTGAATAGACTGTGGTTGTAAATCCGAGGTTGACGCATTGCCCTTACGTTTCCCGACATATACCGAAATGCCGAGCGAACCGTCATTGTTAAATTCGATATTCTCTGTTTGTTCTAAACGGGTTGAAGCCGAAAGTCCGGCAACTTTTGTTACTCCGACTTCCGCTTCTGCCCCTGAATTTTTTGCAAAATTAAGGGCAAATTCAACCGCTTGACGAAGTTCTTGCTCTTGTTTTTGGAGATCTTGTTTTGTTGTTAATGACATGATTTGTTAGCTTAAAATTGATAATTAAAAATGGCTGAGTACGATGCATATATTCTACCTTAAATTTCTGTTAGAATATGGTATTTTTTACGATTGAAGGAATAACAATGGCTAAAAAACGTAGCAAAAATGAAATTGATTGGACGGATGAGGAAGAAGAAATCATCTGGGTAAGTAAAAGCGAAATCAAACGAGACTCGGAACATCTAAAAAAACTCGGAGCGGAATTAATTGAATTAACCCCGCAAAACCTCGAAAAGATCCCTCTTGATGAAGATTTAAAAGAAGCCATTCGTCAAGCACAAGGTTTTAAACTTGAAGCTCGCCGCCGTCAAATTCAGTTTATCGGTAAATTATTGCGTAATCGTGATCCGGAGCCGATCCAAGACGCATTGGATAAAGTGAAAAATCGCCATAACCAACAGCAAGCGTTACTACACAAGCTGGAATTAGTGCGTGATCAACTAGTCAATATGGGCGATGCGTCTTTAAATCATTTACTGAACGAGTACCCGCAATTAGATCGCCAGCATTTACGCAACTTGATTCGTGGTGCACAAAAAGAACGTGAGGCGAATAAACCGGCTAAAAACTATCGAGAGATTTTCCAATATTTAAAAACTGAAATTGCAGAATAATTGGCAATTTTGACCGCTTGTTTTTTATTTAATTAGGAGTGATTATGGAATTTTTTCCTCAATTAGTGTTAGTCCATGTAGGCTTTGCCTATATCAGCTTGATCTTGTTACTAACACGTGGCGTACTCGCGTCAAAAATGGTGGACTGGCGTCAATATAAAATTTTACGTATTGCTCCACACCTGATTGATACGCTATTACTTGTTTCAGGTATCATTCTACTCGTGATTTTACTTTCAAACGGTATCTATGCTCTAAATGAAATGCAATGGCTTATCCCTAAGATTGCGTTTTTAGTGCTTTATATCGTATTCAGTGCGAAAGCATTTAAAAAATCACAACCATTCTCGCTTAAAAACTTTATCTTAGCTGTGGTAAGCTTTATGTTAACCATGTTGGTAGCAACCTTACGCTAATCTTATAAGCGGTCAAAATTTGCAATTTTTTTGCAAAATTCGACCGCTTTTTTAGTTACTTATGAAACAACGAATTATTATTGGTATTAGTGGTGCAAGCGGCTTTCAATACGGCTATAAAGCACTTGAATTACTTAAATCGCTTGATGTGGAAACCCATTTAGTCCTCACTAAAGGAGCAGAAATGACTCGCTCATTAGAAACAAATATTGAGCGAGAACAGCTGTTGGATTTAGCTTCACAAGTACATTCAATTCATAATGTCGGTGCGAGCATTGCCAGCGGATCTTTTAAAACCCTCGGGATGCTGGTCGCTCCATGCTCTATTCGTACACTTTCAGCGATTGCTCTTGGCTTTAGCGATAATCTTTTAACTCGAGCAGCGGATGTAGTGCTTAAAGAACGTAGAAAATTAGTGCTAATGGTACGAGAAACGCCATTCAACTTAGCTCATATTGATAATATGCGTCGTGTCACAGAAATGGGCGGCATCATTTTCCCGCCGGTACCCGCTTTCTATCAAAACCCAACTACCATAGATGAGCTGGTGACACACAGTGTTTCTAAGGCGTTGGATCTATTTGATTTCGATTTCCCTATGCCTCGCTGGGGCGAAGCAAACAATAAGGAGTAAACATGCTTGTAGGCCCTTATGTCAATGGTGCCGCCGTATTAGTCGGTGGGCTTATCGGTGCATTTTTAGGCTCAAAATTACCCGAGCGAGTAAAAAGTAATTTACCTCCACTGTTTGGTCTTTGCTCAATGGGCTTGGGCATTATGTTGATTATCGGCGCTAAAAATATGTCTGCGGTGGTATTGGCACTCATTGTCGGCACAATTATCGGTGAGTTAATTTATTTAGAAAAAGGTATCGGTAGCTTAGCCGGAAAAATGCGAGGTGCGGTGGATAAAATTTTCCCACCATCTGGTGTTTCACACCAAGAATTCTTAAATCAATTTGTGGCAATTCTCATTCTATTTTGTGCCAGCGGTATGGGTGTATTCGGCTCAATGAAAGAAGGCATGACCGGAGACCCATCCGTATTGTTTATTAAAGCAATTTTAGATTTCTTCACTGCCGGCATTTTTGCCGCCACTTTGGGTTATGCGGTTTCAAGCATTGCCGTGCCATTGATTCTCGTGCAAGTCAGCTTAGCATTATTAGCCAGCTTGATTATGCCACTCACTACACCCAATATGCTCGCCGACTTCTCAACTGCTGGCGGTTTCATTATGCTCGCAACCGGCTTACGTATCTGCGGTATCAAACATTTTGCCGTTGCCAATATGCTGCCGGCACTGATTTTAGTGATGCCTTTCTCTTATTTTTGGCAAATGTTTGTAGCTTAATAGACGCAATATCCCACTATTCTGGCGGGATATTCTAAAAAAGAATATATGATGCAGAATCTTCCCTCCCATATCAGCCGTTTTATCCAGCAAAATCATGTCGTGAGTTTTGCTGTCTATGGCGAAAATGACTTTTGGGCGGCAAACTGTTTTTATGCTTTCGATAGCGAACAAGTTCGCTTAATCATTCTTACTGATAAAAACACTCGCCACGGTCTGTTGATGCAAAAAAACTCACATGTTGTAGGCACAATTGCCGCTCAAGTTGAAACGCTTACCGACATTGAAGGCGTTCAATTCTCAGCGCATTGCAACAGTTTAATTGATTCAGCAGCTCGCCAGGAGGCTTTAGATTGCTATTATACTCGCCATCCAATCGCCCGCTTAAAACCGAGTGATGTATGGGAAATTCGCTTTGATATGATTAAACATACTGGGAATAAATTGGTTTTCGCAAAGAAAACCATTTGGGAAAGAGAAAAAATCTAGCTTTTCTAAGAAACAAGCGGTTAAATTTCACTAATTTTTTGCAAAAATTTAGCCAAATTTAACCGCTTGTATAATGATGCTTAACCACCGGCAAGTTTTACTTTAAAGCCTTTTTGTTCCAAGATTTGTTTCAGTAAGTCTCGGTTATCACCTTGAATCTCAATCAATCCATCTTTTACTGAGCCGCCAACACCACTGCGTTTTTTCAGTTCTGCCGCTAATAATTTGAGTTCAACATCATCCAAATCCAATCCGCTGATCACACACACGCCCTTACCTTTTCTGCCGCTGGTTTGACGCTGAATGCGCACAATTCCGTCACCTTTGGGACGCTCCGCTTTTACTTTCTCAGGCACAATACGCCCACTCTCTGTTGAATATACTAATGTCATCAGTAAAAAATCCTAAAAATTTGACCGCTTAAAATAAAAAAGGTGGACGTACAGCCCACCTTAGACAATCAATCATCAATTAACGAATAGAAGCATTAATTGATTTTAATACCGCTAATGGGTCTTGAGCTTGGGTAATCGGTCGACCAATCACTAAATAGTCTGAACCAGTATCAATTGCTTGTTTTGGTGTCATTACACGACGCTGATCACCGAAATCCGAACCTTCCGGGCGAATACCCGGTGTGACTAATTTAAAGTCTTTACCACAATGCGTACGAAGCACTTCTACTTCTTGTGGAGAACAAACCACACCGTCTAAACCGGCACGTTGTGCAAGATGCGCTAAACGAATAACTTGTTCCATCGGTGAAGCGTTGATTCCAATTTGTAACAAGTCTAAATCTTCCATACTGGTTAATACTGTTACTGCAATTAATAACGGCGCATCTTTACCATACGGCTCTAAGATTTTTTTCGCTTCTTCCATCATGGTTAAACCACCTGAAGCGTGCAAATCGACCATCCAAACACCTAAATCGGCAGCAGAACGAACCGCACGTGCAACAGTATTCGGAATGTCGTGATATTTTAAATCGAGGAAAACATCAAATTTACGTTCATGTAATTGTTTAACAAAATTTGTTCCTAAGGTGGTAAACATTTCTTTGCCCACTTTTAAACGGCAAAGAGACGGATCGACTTGATCCACAAAGCTTAAGGCTTCATGTTCCGTTTCATAATCTAAGGCAACAATAATTTTATTATCCATATCGGACTCCTCAATTTTCAGTTTATAAATATACTTGCGTGTTTATGTATCAATACTGTGAATCGGTTTAATTTGTTCCCATTGGCGACAAGAAGGACAATACCAACTTAGACGATAACTTTGGTAACCACAGTTTAAGCAGCGATATTGGAAGCCTTTTTTAATACGATCGCCAACCATGTTATGTAAAAGTACCAAACTGTCTTTTGCTCTTCCGTCCTCCGCTTCATTAATCTGATAATGGATAAAACGATGAAAGGTCAACATATTAGGATACTGACTCAATTGCTGATAAAGCTTTGAATGTGCCGCTGTGATGCCATCTTTTTGTTCAATAAATTCAGTTAACGCAATATCTACACTACTGTTATGCTTTATCTGATTAGCTCGAATAAGGAATAACTCATAATTAACTAAATCATTAAGCGCAATATAACAAGCCTTAATTTTATTTAACACTTCACTGATATAACTCGGGTCTTGTACCACCAAATGTTCAAAATGCACTAAAGCTTGTTTAAATTGGTATTGTTCTAAATAATAATCGCCTAATAAAATCGACGCTCTCGCACAAAGTGGAGAATATTCCAAGGCTTTCTTCAAAGCATTTAAATGTTCTTCAACATTTTCCGTTTTTATTGTTTGAGCATATTCACAATAATAATGTGCTAATGGTACTTTATCTGTATCCGGCTCAATTTTTAACAGCTTTTCGGAAACATTGATCGCCTTCTTCCATTCTTTAGTTTTCTGATAAATTACCATTAATTGTGTTAACGAATTAACAGCAAACTCAGGCTCATCAAGTAATAAAATATAGTAATTTTCAGCACGATCATAAAAACCGGCAGCCATAAAGTCTTTTGCCAATTGCTGTTTAGCAAGTAATTTTTGTTCTATGGAATAATGTGGACTCGCATCAAGCGCTTGGTGAATACGTAAAGCACGATCAACCTCACCACGGGAACGAAATAAATTCCCGAGTGTAAGTTCAGCTTCAAATTGAGATTCGGTAGTGATCTGATTTTCAGATTCTTGTTTTTGGAGCATAGACAGAAAAAGATCAACTGCCTTTTCCTGCTGATTAGATAAAAGAAAATTTAACCCCGTAACATAATCACGGGAAAATTTATTATTGACAGATTCTTGATCCCTTTTTGCACTTCGTTGTCCCATATACCACCCATAAAGAGCGGCAATTGGCAATAAAAGGAACAGTAGTTCAAGCATTACTCAGCCTTTGGCGTAGTGGTCGTTAATTCTGTAATTTGCTGCGCCTGTCTTTTCACTCGGCGATTGAGTGCAATATTTTGTAATTTAAGACGTAAATAAAATACACCCGTAATTAACCAACCTAAAATTAAGCCAAAACCAAATAAAATGGCAACGAGGCTAGATAAACGTAATTCGCTCTGAGCAAGGACATAATTGAAAGTGATCAATTGATCGTTATTTGCACCAATGGTCACCGCAACCATAATTACCGCTAAGGTAATTAAAATACCTAAAATATATTTCATCGTCTCTTTCCTCTATTTAGATAGGTAAAACAAATAGTTATGATACAACTATTTATGCTAAATCAACACGCTCTTTTAAATCTTTTCCCGCTTTAAAATGAGGGACGTATTTCGCATCTAATTTAACACTCTCACCTGTTTTAGGATTACGACCTAGACGAGGCTGGCGATAATGTAAAGAAAAACTACCAAATCCTCTTACTTCAACTCGTTCACCCTGTTCTAAAGACAACATAATTTGCTCTAAAAGCTCTTTTACGCCATCTTCTACAGATTTTACTTGTAATGTCGGATTAAGTGATACTAAATTGTCAATAAGTTCTGATTTAGTCATAGTTTCTCCTGATTATTTAAATCAAAGCGGATATGCTTTCACATATCCGCTTTCAATTAGAAAGACGCTAATTATTCGCCTTTAGCTGCTTGGAAAGCTGCTGCCATTGCGTTTGGCATCTCAACTTCTTGTTGTTTGTTCACTTGAGCGATTGCTGCTGATTCTTCAGCTTCATCTTTCGCACGAACAGATAAGTTAACAACGCGAGATTTACGATCAACGCCAGTGTATTTCGCTTCGATTGAATCACCAGCAGAAATTACTGTAGTGATATCTTCAACGCGATCACGAGTTGCTTCGTTAGCACGGATGAACGCTTCCACGCCACCTTCTAACTCAACTTTAACACCTTTAGCATCAACTTCTACAACTTTACCAGTCACGATAGCACCTTTTTTAGTGCTGTCTACGAAGTTTGTGAACGGATCTGATTCTAATTGTTTGATACCTAAAGAAATACGCTCTTTCACTGCATCAACTTGTAATACAACTGCTTCTACTTCGTCACCTTTTTTGTAGTTACGAACAGCCTCTTCACCTGAAACATTCCAAGAAATGTCAGATAAGTGAACTAAACCGTCGATACCACCTTCAAGACCGATGAAGATACCGAAATCAGTGATAGATTTGATTTTACCTGTCACTTTATCGTTTTTGTTGTGAGTTGCTGCGAAGTGTTCCCAAGGGTTTGCTTTACATTGTTTTAAACCTAATGAGATACGACGACGTTCTTCATCAACTTCAAGTACCATTACTTCAACTACATCACCTACGCTAACAACTTTAGATGGGTGGATGTTTTTGTTTGTCCAATCCATTTCTGAAACGTGAACTAAACCTTCAACACCGTCTAAAATTTCAACGAAGCAGCCGTAGTCTGTTAAGTTAGTTACTTTACCAGTTAATTTGCTGTTTACTGGGTGGTTTTGAGCGATTGCAGCCCATGGATCTTGACCTAATTGTTTTAAGCCTAATGATACACGAGTACGATCTTTGTCAAATTTTAATACTTTAACAGTTACTTCATCACCTACGTTAACAACTTCGCTTGGGTGTTTAACACGTTTCCAAGCCATATCAGTGATGTGTAATAAACCGTCAACGCCACCTAAATCAACGAATGCACCGTAGTCAGTTAAGTTTTTAACTGTACCTTTAACTACAGAACCTTCAACTAAGTTCGCTAATACTTCATCACGATCTTGGTTGCTTTCTGATTCGATTACAGCACGACGAGAAACAACTACGTTGTTACGTTTTTGGTCAAGTTTGATTACTTTGAATTCTAATTCTTTACCTTCTAAGTTTAAAGAATCACGAACTGGACGAGTATCAACTAATGAACCTGGTAAGAATGCACGAACACCGTTTAATTCAACAGTGAAACCGCCTTTCACTTTACCGTTAACAAAACCGATAACTGTAGCTTGTTCTTCGAATGCTTTCTCTAAAGCAATCCAAGCTTCGTTACGTTTTGCATCACCACGAGAAACTACTGTTTCACCGAAGCCATCTTCAACTGCTTTAAGAACCACATCTACTTGGTCGCCAACTTGAACTTCAAGTTCGCCTTGTGCGTTTGTGAATTCTTCAGCTGGGATTGATGATTCAGATTTGAAACCTGTATCAACGATTACATAGCCTTTTTGAATAGCTACTACAGTACCTTTAACTACAGAACCTAAACGAGCTTCTGTTGCTAGGAATTCTTCAAGTAGTTGAGCAAAATTTTCTGACATAATTTTCTTCTTAAATAAAAATGAACATCCATCCAACATCCTGTTAAACGGGGTTAGTAATAATCACCAAACACATCCTATGTTCAGCAAAATAAACATTAAATTGTTCTGAATTTGGCAATATGCTCTAATGCTTGAGCAATTACCTCTTCAATCGACAGATTTGTCGAGTCTAACAATAACGCATCTTTAGCTGGAACCAAAGGCGCAACAGCGCGATTTCTATCGCGAAAGTCTCGCTCTTTAATCTCGGCTAAAATCTCGTCAAAGTTAGCATTAAATCCCTTTTCTTGCAACTGTTTTACACGTCTTTTTGTGCGTTCTTCGGCGCTGGCATCGAGAAATAACTTTACTTGGGCTTCAGGGAATACGACTGTCCCCATATCTCGTCCATCTGCAATTAAACCGTTCGGAGAACTGAAATCACGCTGACGTTGTAATAATGCATCTCGTACTTTAGGGAAAACCGCTACTTTTGAAGCATTTTGTCCAGCTTCAGCAGTACGAATTTGATCACCGACATTCTCACCGTCTAATATAACTTTTATCTCGCCATTTTCAGGAATAAATTTCACATTAAGGTGACGACCTACTTCAGCAATACGCTCTTCGTCATCTAATGCGACACCCGCTTTTAATGCCGCTAATGCGGTAATTCGATAAATTGCGCCTGAATCTAAAAAATCAAACCCTAATTTTTCCGCTAATGCATGACATAATGTGCCTTTGCCAGCACCACTAGGGCCATCAACAGTAATAATAAAATTGCTCATTCTTCGTTCCTACCTAAAGTGACAAAAGCATTATAATTCTGGGAATTCACCGATAATTACATTCACTTCCATAACCTGTCCGTTACGTAAAATTTGTACTTTAACTTGCGTACCCGGCTTCATATTTGCCAGTAAATCCATCATCTGAGTTGGTGATTCAGCGTCAACATTCCCCACTTTCAAGATACGGTCATTTTCTTCGATCCCAGCTTGTGCCGCCGGACCGTTTTCCGCAACACCGGTAATTAATACCCCTTTAGTTTTTTCCTGACTAGCCGTGGAATAGAGTGAGCTATTTACCCCAAAGTAACCTCGAATCACTCGACCGTCTTTGATAATTTTATCCATAATTTGCTTAGCTAAATTAATTGGAATAGCAAAGTTCAACCCTTCTGCCAATTCATCACTGGTTTTACCTAGGCTTAACGTATTAATTCCGACTAATTCCCCTGCTGAGTTTATCAATGCCCCTCCCGAATTACCTCGGTTAATCGAAGCATCGGTTTGAATAAAATTCTGACGACCTCCGTCCGTTAAAGCATTACGGCCTGTCGCACTAATAATCCCTTGTGTAATACTTTGTCCTAAGTTAAATGGGTTACCGATCGCAAATACGACATCTCCGATACGAATTGGACGTTCGTCATTCTGAGGAATTGTCGGTAAATTTTCCGCTTTAATCTTCAGCACTGCCAAATCGGTGAGCGTATCGTCTCCGACCAAAATCGCATCTGAAATCTTACCGGTTTGTAGTGCAACAATGATCTGCGCCGCATTTTGAATAACATGCTTGTTCGTCAAAATATAACCATCGGCAGTCATAATTACACCAGACCCAAGATTTTTAACTTCAAAAGTATCCCCATTTTGGCTTGGAGAACGGTTGTAAACATTTACTACCGCTGGAGAAGCCAATTTCACCGCATCATGATAACTGGCGATAGCAATATTCGATTGCCCTACAGCATGAATCTTATTATTGACTAAAGGAGCGATATAGAGAATTAAAAACGCACAAAAAAGTCCGAAACCCACTGCCTGTATTGCTTTTTTCTTCATTCTCAATCCTTTAATTTTCCTAACATAGTGAACTTGATATTATATAAGAATTTTCTTGTTTAGAACAGGTCATTCCTTACCTTTATCGTACATTCTCTCGCAAAGAGAGAAGATAAATCTGATTATATTTGCTACTTTTGTATACTTTTAATTGTGTATTCTCAAAAAATCGTTATAATGGCGCGCCCTTTTAAGGGGTCTGATCAGTTATTAAACGATCATAATTTAATACTGAGTCTTTTGTGGAGTAACTCATACTCCTCAGGTCTTATTTAACTATTTATAAAAATAACAAATGTATCGGAGCTGTAATGCGAACATTTATAACGACTTTATTAACGATGGGCTGTGCGGCAATTAGCTATGTGGCGGAAGGATGGAATTCCATTATTTTCGGCTGGGCTGCATTTACTTTAGGTTTATTGAGCATTTTATTTGCACTTACTCGCAAAGGTGAGAAATTAGTTGAGGAAGTAGAAGATAATCAACCGATTTAGAAAATTGTGATATACCTATATACAAAAATAGCCTGTGATAAGCAGGCTATTTTTTAGGGCATAAAAAAACCTAATCTTTCGATTAGGTTTCTAATTTTGGTGCTCTGGGCGAGACTCGAACTCGCACATCCTATGGACACTACCCCCTCAAGATAGCGTGTCTACCAATTCCACCACCAGAGCTTTAATTCTGTTCCCAAAACTATTGAGGAATATCGTTATTTTGGGTTTCTACTTTTGCAGGCTGTTCAACCTTTTGTTGCACACCGCTTAAATCTTCGAATTGACTTTTTGGTGCTACTTGGTGTGAATTCAAATTACCAATAAGTAAGCTAATACCAAAAAAGATAACTGCTAAAATCGCTGTCGTTCTTGATAAGAAGTTTGCTGAACCTGCTGAACCGAAAACAGTTCCGGCAGCGCCTGCTCCAAAAGAAGCACCGGCATCAGCGCCTTTACCTTGCTGCATTAAAATAAAACCAATTAATGCAATTGCAACAACGAGATAAATAATTGTTAGTACGTTTAACATTTAAACTCTCTATTTTTTCCGCGATAAATTTCAGATTTTAAAATTAAAATCAACTTGCGATGGCGAGCATAATATAGATTTAGCCTGCCGCTTGCAAGTGATTTTTTTATTCCAACTATACATTTGCCTTATTTTTCAGCAGTTTGTAAATTTTTCTTAAAATTTGACCGCTTACGATAAGAGGCAGGCGGTTGGATTCGACTCAAATTTTGCAATTTCTGTCTTTCCGTATGTAACAATTCAGGAAGCTTGCCGGTTAACGTTGCCATAAATTGCTGATAACTCGCTTGCTTTTTACTGATGTCGGTCAATTGCATTTCCCAATGTGCTGTCATATCCGGCTGAGTTGCTTCATCCGGCAACGCACTAATTAAAATTCGACCTGCTTCCGTGCTATGGATATTACGTCCTTTTTTGACTAAAAATCCTCGTTTGAACAGTAATTCGATGATCCCAGCACGGGTAGCTTCCGTCCCTAAACCGTCCGTTTCACGTAATACCTTTTTAAGCTGTTTATCTTGCACAAAACGCGCAATACCGGTCATCGCCGATAATAAACTTGCATCGGTAAAATGACGAGGCGGCTGAGTTTTCTTACTGACAATCTCGCCCTTTTCACAATGTAACTGCTGCCCTTTTTTCACAACTGGTAACAACGGCTCTAGTACTTCATCACTGTCTTCTTTGCCTAGTAATGATTTCCAACCGGCAACAATTAAGTTTCGGGCTTGCGCATTAAATGTTCCACCAGCGATATCCAATACAATTTTACCTTTTCGATATTCTGCATCCGGACAAAATTGCATTAAGTATTGACGGGCAATCAATTGATAAATACGTTTTTCGTTTTCAGTTAGTTGTACCGAGCCTTGGCGAGCGGTCGGAATAATGGCATGGTGCGCGTCAACCTTTTTATCATTCCAACAACGGTTACGGATTTCCGGATTAACCACTTCAGGCTTTTCTTTATATTCATCTAAGTGATGAGCGATTGCCGCCATTACCTTAAAACGGTCGGCATAATGCTCATTCGGTAAATAACGGTTATCCGAACGGGGATAAGTAATCAACTTATGTGTTTCGTATAGCTTCTGACAAATATCCAGCACTACCTGTGCCGATAAACCGTAACGACGTGCTGCATCAATTTGTAACACCGATAATGAGTAAGGCAGTGGCGCCGTTTCGGTTTCAATTTTATCCTGATAGTCCGTTACCAATGCAGCTTGGTCGGTAATGCGTTTAACCACATTTTCCGCCAAACTTTTGGATAACACACGACCGTCTTCATCTTGATAATCTTCGCAAGCCTTACTCGGTTGCCATTGTGCGGTAAAACGTCCTTGGGTTTCCGGTACAACGATATGGGCTAATACTTCAAAATAGTCTTTCGGTACAAAATGTTCAATTTCCAAATCTCGGCGCACAATCAAACCCAATACTGGAGTTTGTACCCGCCCGACCGATAATACGCCCTGATAGCCTGCCCAACGCCCTTGTAAAGTATAAGCACGCGTCATATTAATGCCGTATAGCCAATCCGCCCTTGCACGTGCTAATGCTGAAGTTGCAAGCGGTATAAAATCACGATTATTTTGCAATTTATCAATTGCTTTTTTTACTGCACTCGGGTTGAGATCACTGACTAAACAACGTTGAATCTGGTCACGTTTTTCCGCCGGTACATTTAGATAGCTGAACACTTCATCAACGAGCAGCTGCCCTTCTCTGTCCGGGTCGCCGGCGTTTACCAATACATCTGCTTTTTTTACCAATTTTTCGACCGCTTGTAGCTGCTTCAATGTTTCTTTTTTGGGCACTAATTTCCATTGTTGCGGAATAATCGGCAAATGTTCCATACGCCACATTTTAAAACGCTCATCATAAGCGTCCGGCTCAGCTTGTTCTAACAAATGGCCGATACACCAAGTTACCACATCATGTTCACCACATTGAATATAACCATCACCACGGGTATGCGGCTTAGGCAAGACGTCTGCGATTGCCCTTGCTAAACTTGGTTTTTCCGCTAAAAATACTCTCAAAGTTCTTTTCTCTAACATCATTCTGCTTTTATTGGGCAAAATTGTCTGATTTTTCTTTTTAAAAAGCAATAGGTTGGCCAAGATCTGTATCTGCCTCCTTGTTCTCAAATTGTCATCAAACTGTCATATTTCCTCAGTAAACTTCACGCCGAGTTATATAGCAACCTTAAGGAGTTTTTTTATGAAGCTATCAAAAATCGCTTTTATTTTTATTGCAGCAAGTACTTTCCAGCAAAGTGCAATCGCACAAGCGGAACAAGCACAACCTAAATCTGCAAAGAATGTGATTTTATTGATCAGTGACGGTGCCGGTATTAATACTTGGAAAGCGGCAAGCTATTTCCGCCATGGAGCATTAGGTAAAGAAGTTTACGATAAATTTGACGTAAAATTATTTGCTTCAACCTATCCGCTTAACACATCAACCAAGCCTACCCATTCACTTAAAAACTCGGTTAAATTCGATCCGAAAAGCCTTTGGAATAAAGATAAATCCGCTTATCAGCACAAAGGTAATCTCACTAACTACACCAGCTATTTCAGTGGGTATGAATATGCCCAAACCGATTTTACCGATAGTGCTGCCGCAGCAACTGCGCTCGCTAGCGGACAAAAAACTTATAATAATGCGATTAACTGGTCGAACAATGATACTCATATAAAAAATATTGGCGAATACGTGGTGGAATCAGGTCGTTCTCTTGGGGTAATCAGCTCGGTACAATGGAGTCACGCGACACCGGCAGGATTCTTATCGCATAATGTAAACCGCAATAATTACGCAGAGATCGCTCAAGAAGCGGTTAAATCCGGACGAGCATCCGTCATTATGGGTGCCGGCCACCCTTATTTCGATCAAAATGGTAAAGCGATTCAGCCTAAATCTGAAAAAGACTTCCGTTTTGTCGGCGGTAAGGAGACTTGGGAAAATTTAGTAGCAGGTAAAACCGATTACAAATTGATTGACAGTAAAGCAGATTTTGCAGCACTTGCTGAAGGTAAATTAGATTTTAACGGTAAACAAAAAATTCTCGGTACAGTACCGAATAATGCTACATTACAATTTAATCGAGACGGGGTCACTGCGGGAAATTTACTTGAAAATCAACCGGACTTAGCCACTATGACTCTTGGTGCATTAAATGTGGTCAGTAAGAATGATAAAGGCTTCTTCTTAATGGTGGAAGGCGGTGCGGTGGACTGGGCGGCACACGCTAATAATCTGCCTCGTTTAGTCGAAGAGCAAATCAGTTTTAACCTTGCTGTCGAAGCAGCTGTTAAGTGGGTTGAGAACAATAGCTCTTGGGATGAGACGTTATTAATTGTAACCACCGACCATGGTAACGGCTTCTTACAAGGTCCCGACTCAAATGACAAATTCTACTCTGAAATCATTAATCAAGGTGCAGGCGCACTACCGCTGGTACGCTGGTATTCAGATAATCACACCAGAGAATTGGTCCCGGTATTTGCTAAAGGTTTTGGTGCGAAACACTTCCTTGATATCGCAAAACCGGAAGCCGGTTTAGGTACGTACTATAAAGCTGCGCCGGAAAGCCAATTCTTTGTCGATAACACGGATATTTTCCGTACCATGCTCAAAGCTTTTGCGATTAAAGCGGAATAATCGTTAAAAGCGATAGCTAGAAAAAACGCACCTTAGCATTTTAAGGTGCGTTTTTTTATTAATTAAGTCCTTGCGATGAAAGAATCATCTGGCATTGAACCGGAGGTGTCGGTAACACTTTTGGTTTGGATGCGGTTGAACCTGCCGGTGCCGGCTCAAACCAAGAATAAAGCTCTGAACCACAACCATCGCCTGCCGGAATTGGAGCTTGGTTTTCACAATTCGGCGCATTTTGCGGACAACTTAAACGCACGTGCATATGCGAATCGTGTCCGTACCAAGGGCGCACTTTGCGTAACCAATTTCTGTCTGAACCGGCGGTATTGCATAATTTCACTTTAATCGCCGGGTTAACAAAGATTCTATCCACACGAGTATCTTGCGCCGCTAATTTCACCATCATTGCGTGTTGTGATGTCCATACTCGCTCATCAACTACCTGCGCATCACGATTTACCATTAATGTTGCTAAACCTGCCGGATTCTTCGCCGTTTCTGCATCCATTGGACCAAATCTAAACCAAATATCCGCATCTAAGCCGGTTTGGTGACTGGCATGACCGGAAGAAAAACGTCCGCCCGCTGGCATTCCCATATCGCCGATTAAGATCGGAGGTAAACCTGCGTTCTTCGTATTTTTAGCTAAACGTTGTAAAAATGATAGTAGGTCAGGATGTCCGTAAAAACGGTTACGTGCCGAGCGAATGACTTGATAGCCTTCGCCTTTTAATGCTAACGGCTGCGCACCGATAATACACCCATTGCTATAACCACCAATCGCTTGAGGCTGTCCGGCAACCGGTGTACGAATTTGCTCCCAAAGAGTCGCCTGAGTTGAAGCAGCTAAACTAAGGAGCCCTGATAACAAAACAGTTTTAAATTTTTTCATAAATGCTTTCTACAAATTTTTTAAACAAATAAAAATACAAGCGGTCATTTTTGCAAAAAATCTTGCAAATCAGACCGCTTGTTTTAATTATAACCGACTTAACGGCATTGTGCCTTAAATCTAAGTAAATGATCCAATAAAATAATCGCTGTCATCGCCTCGGCAATCGGCACTGCACGAATACCAACGCAAGGATCATGGCGTCCTTTGGTAACCAGTTCGACTTGTTCATTATTTAAATTCACCGAGCGTCCCGGTACCATAATACTGGATGTCGGTTTTAATGCGATATGTGCAATAATCGGTTGGCCGGAGCTGATCCCGCCCAAAATGCCGCCGGCATGATTTGAGACAAAACCTTCCGGTGTCATTTCATCTCGATGCTCACTACCGCGTTGCTCAACAACGGCAAAACCGTCACCAATTTCAACCGCTTTTACCGCATTAATTGACATCAACGCATGCGCAAGATCCGCATCTAAGCGGTCAAACACTGGCTCCCCCAATCCGACCGGTACATTTTCTGCCACCACAGTCAATTTTGCACCGATAGAATCGCCGTCTTTTTTCAAGTCACGAATCAACTCGTCAAAGCCTTCCACAGCAACCGGATCCGGACAGAAAAACGGATTACTTGTCACTTGTTGCCAGTCGATTTTACTGATATCCGCCACAGTTTCCGGATTGATTTTTATATTTCCAATTTGTGATAAATAACCACGCACTTCAATGCCGAATTGCTCACGTAAATATTTTTTTGCAATCGCACCGGCTGCAACACGCATTGCCGTTTCACGCGCTGAAGAACGGCCACCACCACGATAATCACGAATGCCGTATTTTTGCTGATAGGTATAATCCGCATGTCCCGGACGGAATTTATCAGCAATATCACCGTAATCTTTCGAGCGTTGATCACCGTTCTTAATGATTAAACCAATGCTAGTACCGGTTGTTTTGCCTTCAAACACACCGGACAGAATTTGGACTTCATCATCCTCTCTACGAGGTGTGGTATAACGTGAAGTCCCCGGTTTACGGCGATCTAAGTCGGGCTGAATATCCGCCTCCGACAGTTCCATATTGGGCGGAACGCCATCCACGATACAACCTAATGCAATACCATGCGATTCGCCGAATGTGGTTACTTTAAATAATTGTCCAATGCTGTTGCCTGCCATAATGCTTCCTTCTTATTTTGCTAAATTTTCACTAAATTTGACCGCTTGTTGTTCTTCTATTGCCGTATGCATATTGACATCCAACTGTTTGAAAGCGAATCGAATTTGATTTTGTTTTAATAATTCGGTAATCCGATAATGTAAGAAAGTTAAAGTTTCCGAGCGGTCACCTAATTCTCCTACAAACACTTCGATTTCATGCTCTAGCGCATTATCGTGAAAACGTAGAATATTGATTGCCGGTTTGGGTTCAGCCACTACTTTAGGGGCTTCTGCAATTGCTTGCAAGATTAATTCCCTTGCTTTTTGCAGATTGTCGTCTAAGTGTACATTTAGAAAGAATTGTACACGAGTAATCGTATTATTTAATGTCCAGTTAATAAAACGATCTGTGACAAATGCCTGATTCGGCAATACTACTTCCATATTATCCGAATTGAGTAATGTGGTTGAACGCAAACGAATTTTGGTAATAATGCCTGTGTGCTGTCCAACAGTGACTTTATCACCGACACGAATCGGACGTTCAAATAATAAAATCGAACCTGATACCACACTACCGAAAATTTCACGAACCCCAAAACCAAGCCCCACGGATAGCGCCGTAAAAATCCATTGAATTTTCGTCCACGAAATACCTAACGCAGAGAACGCCGATACCCCACCGATAACCACAATCGTATAAATAAAGACGGTAGTAATCGTTTGTGGTGTACCTTTAGATAATTTGATCCGTGAGAATAGAATCACCTCTAAAATACCGGCAATATTTTTAACCAAAGCATAAGTCACTATCACATACAAGAAAGCTCGCATGAGGTTTAATAAAGTAATTGCCTCAACTTTATCACCATCATTACTTTCGAATAAAATTACACCATCTAAATAATATGCGATACTGATTAAGTCCGACCAAACTACATAGAGTAAACCAAATAAAACCACCCAGCCAATAAGATCGGTAATACGGAAAATTTGTTGGTTAACCACCGAAAGTTTTATCGACTCTTCTTCTTTTATTTCATCCTTATTCGGCGGTTCCGCCGCTTGTTCTCGGATCTTTTGTCGTTTTTCTTGCAAACGACGATAAGCTAAACGACGTGCCGAAATAGTTACCGCACGATAAGCAAAATAACGTCCGAATACCCAAATCAGAATCACAAAGTAGCTATTCAGTAAATGCGTAATCAGATAAATCGCCGTATAGTAATAACCGAATACAATCAACACAATTAATGAGATCGGTACAACAATTAATACCAAGCGCAATAGCTTAAATAAGCTCACATTGCGAATGGTACCGTCTTCGGTTTTTGCATTCTGGTATTCGGTAATCCCTCTATCCAATAATGGACGCACCACAAACAGACATAGTGCAAGCGCAACAATAGACATTACCTGCCCAATCACATCGTTTGGATAGCCGATCATCTCAATTTGAGACGGAATCGAAGAGATCAATAATAAGCCGATAATCCAAATAGACTGTTTGATAATACGTTGGAAAATGCGGTTACTTTCTTGCGGCATACCGAAATGGCGATAAGCCAGTCCATTCGGGCGTAATAGCGATAAAGCCGTTGCAAAGAACCACCAATATAAAGTTAAACGCACGCCCCAACGCCATGCGGAAATCGGATCATCAAAGAATAAAAAAGCGATAAGGTTATAAGTAGTAAAAAACATTAAGGTGCTTGGTAGCGCAAGCAACAATGTCCAAAACATTGCTTCCGGTGTATACCAATGACTATCGTTTTTTAATGTGTTGACTTGACTTGCAATCCTAGACAAGCGGTCTTTTATCGCCTTTTTTTTCCAATTCAGTAAAAACGAAATTAATAAAAAGAAACCGGTAAATAATGCCGTAGGTAACAAATTCTTACTGACATTACTGAAGCTCATATACTTCGTTAATTCCGCAATCTCAGAAAACGCTAATTTAGGGAAAGCCTTAATCCAATCCAAACCCATCGGATTATTACTGTTTACCCAGAAACTTTGTTGCTGCAATTTACGTTGTAGTGTACTGCTAATCGCATCAATTTGTTTTTGGTTATTTTCGATATTAATGGAAACGTTTAGCTGGCTGTTTAATGACTTAATAATATCATCAAGCAATTTTTGGCGTTCTTTCAATAGCTTAGTCAACGCCAAGTTTTCTTCATAAGTCAGCGGCTCTTCAAGCGCTAATGTAATATTTCGCACATACTCATCAAGATTATATAGTTGATCTCGTTGCTGCGAATATTCAAAAATATGCACACGCACATTCGCAATTGAGGTAGCTAAGTCATTATTCAATTTCGCTGTCGGCAATGCCTGCATTTGCTGATTAATCACCTTAGAAAGCACTAATGTACCTTGCAATGCACTAATCTGCTCTTCAATATTACGCTGCGCTTGTGCCAAGCCTTCCAATACATTTTTTGTGCGCAAATCATCTTGCGATAACGCATTTAACGCTTGTGTCTGTCTAACCCAGAATTGACTTAATTCTCGGTTATGCTCCAATTCATCTTGAATTAAGAAATTTTGAATACCACTCGTAACCTGTTGGCTTTCAACTTGTAATGCTTTTTGCTCTGACTCTTGTAACCGCTTAGCATTTAAGGCATCTTGCAAAATGGCCAATTGCTTCTGTAGAAGTTGCTGCTGAGCAGTCGCTTCACTTCTTTTCTCCTCATCTAATTCAATCAGTTTTTCCGCATTAGTTGTGAGTAGTGCATTAAATTTATTATTTGCATCAATATAATCAAGCTCAGCGTTCCATCTATCCATCATAGGCTTGCTCGCTTGATTATTATTTTTTAAGCGAGTGATTTCCTGCGCTCTCACTACATTTTCTTCAGTGGTCTTTTGATTATTCAACAAAAGATTACGCCCATTAGATATACGACTATCCAATTCACTCAATGTCACTTGTACCGCTTGTAGTTGTGCCTGAATCTCCACCTGCTTTTGGCTTAATTTATCCAAAGACAACCCGTTGAACTCACTATTTTTTAATGAGTCCGTGGCATCTTTATAATCTTTGATACGAGCTTCAATTTCCAATAACTCTTGGGGAAGTTTTTGGATTTGTTTTTCCAACGCAACTAAATCACTTTTTTGCTTTTTAGTCTGCTCAATAAACTGCAATGTTGCACTTAACGTTTGCGAGTCGGCAGAACTAGGTTCCGTATCAAGCGTACCGGTTTGCAACGCACTAATTTGATTACGGACGCTTGCTTCAACCGCTTGTTGCTGGGTTTCCGCCCAAAGGAAAGGCGGAAACAGACCTCCAAGTAATACTAATTGCCAGGCTTTCTTAAACATCATAAGTAAGCTTTATACCTCTAATTCTTATCGTTAAATTTTTCCGTTGCCCATTTCACTTCTTCATTAGTCGCTTGATTTTTAATAAAGATATCCAATTGATTAAAGGCAATTTCAATATTATGCTCAGCAAACAATTGATTGATGCGTCGATTTAATTCGTCAACCGTGCGCATCCTATCTGAAATCTGTCCAACGTGTACTCGTAATTCATGATCTAATGTACTCGCACCAAACGCTAAGAAATAAGCCACCGGAGCAGGATCTTTCAGTACACTTGGATTCTCTTCCGCCGCTTGTAATAACAAGCGCTTAACTAAATCCAGATCCGAACCATACGCAACCCCCACACTAATCACTAAACGTGTCATAGAGGTGGTCAACGCCCAGTTAACTATACGCTCGGTAATAAATGCCTTGTTCGGTACGATAACCTCTTTACTATCATTATCAATTAATGTCGTTGCACGAATACGGATCTTAGAAACCGTACCGTTAAACGTGCCAATAGTAATCATATCGCCAATACGTACCGGACGTTCAAACAAAATAATGATCCCCGATACAAAGTTTGCAAAGATTTCTTGCATACCAAAGCCTAAACCAACCGATAATGCGGTAAATAACCATTGCAATTTAGACCATGACATTCCCAACGTTGCAAACGCAAGTGTCGCACCAAGTACAATCAATAAATAAGTTAATAATGTTGTGACCGTATAAGGTGTCCCTTGCGAAAGCTTTAAATTAGAAAACACTAAAGCCTCTAATAAACCGCTCAAGTTACGAATTAACACGTAAGTCACAAACAGAATACCGAATGCCACTAACAGATTTAGTAATGTAATCGATTCCATTACTACACCTGTAGCCGTATCGGTTGCTTGCTGCCAAAGTGTCACACCGTTTAAATAATAAGCTACGGTGACTAAATCCGACCAAACCCAATACAGTAATCCGAACAACGATGCCCAGAGTAAAAGATCGGTCAGCTTCAACATTTGGTCTTTAATTTCACTTACAGCTAACGTGTCATCGTGTAATTCAAATGAAATATCACCTTCAGATTGTACAATTTGCTGCTCAGTATTCGTTACCTTCGCTAATGCTTGTTCTCGTTTTTCTTGTAAACGACGGAAAGCTAAACGACGCGATGCCACATTAAACGTACGGTAGAACACATTACGCAGAATAATCCAAGTAATGACTGCAAAATAAGTGGATACTAAATGTTCTATAATAATTAAGGAGGTATAGTAGTAACCTAAACCGATTAACACCACTAATGCAATTGGTGCTAAAAATAACACCGTACGAGCAATATTTAATAATAGATTACGAGGGCTTTCTTCATCGGTCGCAACATTTTGATAAGTTGATATCGCCTGTCTAAACCCCGGTGCAACAATAAAAATAATGCTGATTAACACTATAATGGTAAATACTTGCCCAAGCACATCATAGGCAATTCCCATTTCGTTAATATTGCTAAATACCGCTGTATTTAACATTAAACCGATTACCCAAACCGAACGTTTTAAAATATCACGGAACACAGCATTACTTTTTTGCGGCATATTGAAATGTCGATAGCCAATCCCATTTGGGCGCAGCATCGCTACCATAAATGCAAAATAGAGCCAATACCCGGACATTCTTAATCCCCAAGGCCATACTTCTGTCGGATCTTGGAAACAAATGTAGGTGATTAAAATAAATACCATCAAAAAGATAAAGGTACTTGGTAAACAGAGAATCAAGGTCCAAAAAATCGCAAGCGGCGTATTCCACTGACTATCTGTTGCCACCGTTTTCATGCTGTTATTAATTTGGGTTAGGCGCTGTTTGATTTGCTCTTTGCGGCGAGAAATAATAAATACGCCTAGTGCAAGTAAAATCTCAAAGATACTTGCAGGAATAATATTGTCTTTCCAATTGGAAAAATCGAATTTTTTAGCTAGATCGTTTAACTGAAAACTTGCTACCGCTAAAAAGCTCTTAAACCAATCCAAATCAATCGGGCTATTACTTTTTACCCAAAAACTTTGTTGCTCTAATTTCTTTTGTAGCGTATCACTAATCGTTTGAACCTGTTGCTGATTTAATTCGATATTGATCGATAAATTAAGCTGATTATTCAGAGACTTTATCATTTCAGCTAAGATTTTTGAACGCTCCGCCAAGATATTTTTGAGTTGGTCTTTCTCTTTAGCCGTCAGTTCGGTTTTTTCATCTTTCTCTAATTTCGCAATATAGACGTTCGGATCAGAGATACTGTCTTTAAATTCGGTAAGATCAAAAACACGCACCCTTAAATCGGCAATTTGCTTAGATAAGCCCTTCACCATCTGATCTTGAGGTAATGACTGTTTTTGTTTATTGATAATACGAGAAAGCACCAGCGTCCCTTGCAAAGAACTAATTTGTTCTTCGATATTACGCTGCGTTTGTTGCAAATTATCAAGCACGCCTTTAATCCGCAGATTATCCTGTGATAGCTGGGTGAGATCTGTTGTTTGCTTCAGTAATTCTTCACTAATACGCGTATTAAGATCTAATTGCTTAATAATAAGCGGATTTGTATTTGAAGTTGTACCTTCTTGCTGTGATTGTGCCGCCTGCTCCACCTTGTTTTTAGATTCTTCTACTAATTTAGCATTAATTGCATTTTGCAGCTGACTCAACTCATTTTGTATATTTTGTTGTACTAACTTCTTCTCTTCTAACTGGCTATTATAGAGTGCCGCCAATTCATCACTGCCACGCAGCAACAGCTGGTTGTAGGCATTTTGCAGATCAAGTAACGCTAATTCGGTTTCTAATTTGGATCTCTCCGTTTGTGAGGTATTTACATTACCGAGCAAAGTACTAATTTCTTGCTTACGAGTTGCGTTAGTCGTTAACACCGTTTGTGCTTTGGTTGGCGCAGAGTTTTGCGCCACTAATTTGCCGTTAATGGTAGTTAGATCTTGTTGTACTGTTTGGCTACTTGACTGAGCGGCAGCAAGACGTTTTTGCAGCTCATCAAGTGAATATTTAGCCAGTGACTCTAATGTAACTTGAGGTGTATGCTGTAATTTAGCAATATCCGTTTTACTGACTTGTAACGCCGCCTGAGCACCTTTAATCTCTTTTTCTAATGCGGAATTATCACTTTTTTGTTGTGTGATTTGTGCTAAAAGCGCTTGTGTATCTTCCAAGCTTTTGATTAAAGACTTATTGACTTCATTCTGTTCAAGTTTTTTCGTCTCATCGATTTGGATTTGGATATCTTTTTCCGTCGGTAATTCTGCAGCCCAAAGCGCATGACTACTAAGCACCAAAGTCAGGCTAAATAAGAAAGGGTTAAACAGACGTTTGATCATGATATTTTCCTAATAATTGAGTTAATGCGTTTTGTAGTTGTACACGTGAAATTTTTATGCCGCCTTGTGTAGGAGGCTGCACACGCTCAAGCGGATAATAAGCGATAGGTTGTTTAAATTTTTCGAGCTTATCGCCAAGCCAAGCGGTTAAATTTTCACAATTTTTTGCAAAATCAGGTGAAATAAATTGCACCACTGCGACAGGTCGTTGACCAAATTCCGCATCTTCGACAGGTAAAATAAAGACTTGATTCACCAAACCGGATTGATAGATGACTTTTTCGACATCCTCCGGCTGAATATTTTCACCACCGGAAATAAACATATTATCCAATCGCCCTTTCACCACTAATTTAGCGGCAGAGTCCCATTCGCCCCGATCTTTGGTGAGTAGCCACCCTTCCTCATTGACAAGCGGTCTAATTTCACCATTTTTTTGCAAATAACCGAGTGCTAAACCACTACCTCGAACCCAAATTTCATCGTTAACTAATTTAACTTCCCGCCCTTTAAGTGGATAACCGACATTATCCAATTCATTTTCAACCGCACAAATAGTAGATGCCATTTCCGTCATTCCATAGCCGGAATAACACGTAATGCCTCGCTGCTGCGCTTGCGCTACCAATGCTTTGGGAATCGCAGTACCACCTAATAAGAATTTCTTTGCCTCGGTGATTTTGTCTGTTCTAGTTTGTAAATAACGCTGTAACTGGGTCGGCACTAATGAGGCGTGCGAAACACGATCCAAACAAGCAAAAAAATGATCTTTCTGCTCATTCACGACCAAGGTTGCCCCTTGCGCCAACCATCGCCAGACAATACCCTGACCGGACACATGAAACAACGGCAAACTTAGTAACCAAGAATTGGTTTGGCAAAATTGCATTAATTCACACACACCTTCAGCATTTTCTAAATGGTTTTGTACAGAATGAACTACCGCCTTCGGTATTCCAGAAGAACCTGAAGTTAGCGTAAGCGTCGCCGGCTCAGTTGCATCCCAATTCGAAAACGGATAAGCGGTCTGATTTTGCTGAAAATTTGCAAAGTGTTGATCGGTAATCAAAATATCAATCGAATATTCTGCAAGGATCGTTTGGCGCTGACTTTCACTTAATGCCGGATTTAACATCAAAATACGTGCGCCCATTGCAATCGCTGCACAATAACAAAGCAATCCGATTAACCGATGCGTGCCGGAATAAGCAATTATTTGCTTAGTTCTCACGCCTTGAGAAGCAAGTAAATCAGTCGTTTGCGAAACTAAACGATGAAATTCCGCCCAATTAAGTGAAGAAGAAAGAAAGGGAAAATAATCGGTATTTCCCTTTTCCCACACAATAGCTTGCCTCTGCGCAGCATTCACTGCCCAATAAGCGGTCGGGAAAAAGGAAAAATTTACCATAAATGACGATTAAGAAAATAAGATACGAATACGTTCAATTAAGTGTTTTGGCAACTCCATAGATTCCATTACACCGGTAAGAATCAAGCCTTTACGTGCGGTATTATTATTCGTCACCACCCAAAATGGCGAATCCGGAATCTGTTTCGCTTTTACGCTGCTACCATGGCTTAATAATGCCGCTTCACTTGTGCCGAAATAAGTGCGTTCCGTCCCCGTCACCACTTCAGTTGCTTGAGCAAAACCTTGTGCATTTGCATGATGTAACGCCGAAAGTAACATTAAAAAGCGTGTAACATTTTTGTTTTCGTTAATAAACGAATCTGATTTCAAAACTTTCTCAACTTTTTGTACTGCTTTTTCAATTAGCTCTTCCTTTTTAGCCTTTGCTTTTGGTTTCGCTAATTCTTTCAGTTCATCAATCGTATTTTGTTGAACCAGTACAAAAGGTTGTGGTGATGAAGGTAAACGCAACAGACGACGTAAAATATCTGACGCACTTTCGCCAATTGCTTGGGTTCTGCTGGCAATGTAATGATATAATTCATCATCGACTTCGATCGTTTTCATCTTAACCTCTTGATATTTTTGTTTTGATTTACTTGATTAGAAAAAAATTCTAGGCATTATAATACAGATTCAAGATCTTTTTACAGGATCTTAACCAAACATTTGAATAAAAAATAACAACTTATGACAGAAAATACTTATCTTAATTATCAATTCCAACCGGCAACGGAAAAAGCCGATGCGCAGACGATGATTTTTCTGCACGGATTATTCGGCGATATGAATAATTTGGGCATTATCGCCCGCCAATTTAGCGAGCAATTTAATATCTTACGCGTGGATCTACGCAATCACGGTCAATCGTTTCATGCCGATGAAATGAATTACCACTTGATGGCACAAGATCTACAAGCATTGTTAGAGCATTTAGCGTTAGCGGACAATATTGTGATCGGTCATTCGATGGGCGGCAAAACGGCGATGACTTTAGCCGATATTGCGCCTGCTTTGGTCGATAAATTAGTCGTAATTGATATTGCACCAACTGCTAATTCAACTCACCGCCATGACAATAATTTTGCCGGCTTATTTGCCGTTAAAGCTGCTCAACCCGAAACACGCCAACAAGCAAAAACCATATTGGCGCAATATGTGAAAGACGAAGGCGAGCAACAATTTATGTTAAAAGCGTTCGATCCGCAAAAACCGGACTATTTCCGCTTCAATCTAACGGCAATTAAAACCAACTATGAAAATTTGATGGGTTGGAACGAAGTCTTTTTTGATAAACCGACTTTATTTATCAAAGGCAGCGCATCCGATTATATTCAAGCGAAAGACACCGACACGATTCTGAAGCAATTTCCACAGGCAAAATCGTTTGTTGTCGCCAATGCAAAACATTGGGTACACGCAGAAAAACCGGAAACGGTCGCGCGTGCCATTCAAAAATTTTTAGACAAGGAATAACAAGACATGAGTAGTAAAGATACGATTTTTTCTGCACCGATTGAGAAACTCGGTGATTTTACCTTTGATGAATCGGTTGCCGAAGTGTTTCCCGATATGATCCAACGCTCTGTGCCTGGCTATTCGAATATCATTACGGCAATCGGTATGTTGGCGCAACGTTTCGTGACCGAAGGATCACAAGTTTATGATTTAGGTTGTTCACGTGGGGCGGGAATTTTATCCATTCGCCGCAATCTACAAACCAGCCAAGTGAAGATTATTGGCGTAGATAACTCACAGCCAATGGTGGAACGCTGCCGCTCGCATATCAACGCTTATCATTCTGAGGTGCCGGCAGAGATCCTTTGTGACGATATTCGCCATATTGAGATCAAAAATGCTTCGATGGTGGTGCTAAACTTTACCCTGCAATTCTTACCTCGAGCGGATCGTCTTGAATTACTGACTAAAATTTATCAGGGCTTAAACCCGAATGGTATTTTGGTGTTATCTGAAAAATTTACTTTTGCTAATGACACAATGAATGAATTACTCATTGACCTACACCACACCTTTAAACGTGCCAACGGTTATAGTGAGCTTGAAGTTAGCCAAAAACGTACCGCGCTCGAAAACGTAATGTTAACCGATAGCATTGAAACCCATAAAGAACGTTTAAAACAAGCCGGTTTTTCCCAAATCGAACTTTGGTTCCAATGTTTCAATTTCGGCTCAATGATTGCGATTAAATAAATTAAGCGGTCAAATTCATCAAAAATTTTGCAAAAAACTGCTCGAATCAGACCGCTTACTACGCATGAAATCTCAGGAAATTTGCGCAAGCGGTCGTTTTTTCGGTATAATCCGCAAAATTTCGTAGGGGCGTATCGCATACGCCCTTTGTTTTATATGAAGTAAGCGTAAACCACGCTTCGATAATGTTCAAAAGGAATCCAGCATGAGCTTTTTAACAGGTAAACGCATTTTAGTAACGGGTCTTGCAAGTAACCGTTCTATCGCATACGGCATTGCTAAAGCAATGAAAGCACAAGGCGCAGAACTTGCGTTCACTTATTTAAATGATAAATTACAACCACGTGTTGAAGAGTTTGCGAAAGAATTCGGTTCAGATATCGTATTACCATTAGATGTAGCAACAGACGAATCAATCCAAAACTGCTTTACCGAATTAAGCAAAAAATGGGAAAAATTTGACGGTTTCGTACACGCAATCGCATTCGCACCGGGCGATCAATTAGACGGTGATTATGTAAACGCAGCAACACGTGAAGGCTACCGTATCGCACACGATATCAGTGCATACAGCTTCGTCGCAATGGCACAAGCGGCGCGTCCATACTTAAATGAAAATGCAGCACTTTTAACCTTAAGCTACTTAGGTGCGGAACGTGCGATTCCTAACTACAACGTAATGTGTTTAGCAAAAGCTTCATTAGAAGCGGCAACTCGTGTAATGGCGGCAGATTTAGGTAAAGACGGTATCCGTGTCAATGCAATCTCTGCAGGTCCAATCCGTACACTTGCGGCATCAGGTATCAAAAACTTCAAGAAAATGTTAGCGGCATTTGAACAAACTGCAGCATTACGCCGTACCGTAACAATTGATGATGTGGGTAACTCAGCAGCATTCTTATGTTCAGACTTAGCTTCAGGTGTAACCGGTGAAGTATTACACGTTGATGCAGGTTTCAGCATTACCGCAATGGGTGAGCTAGGCGAAGAATAATTCAGCTATCCATAAAACAAAAACGGGCGCAATTTAGCGTCCGTTTTTTATTTCTGCGATCTTGATCGAAGAATCAGAATTTTAGCCAGTCCTTCTCTGCCGTATTTTGCTATGCTATCCAATAAATTAATGTAGTTACAAAAAATCATTTGAGCGTCTGATTTTAACGTGATAATGTAGAGGCAAAGCATGAAGCTGGAATATGATGAACAAAAAAGCCTACGCAACGAGCAAGAAAGAGGTTTACCGTTTTCGGTTGCACAAAATTTTGAATTAGATACCGCTTTTATTGAACAAGATATTCGCTTTGAATACTCGAAACCTCGTTTTAAAGTAATAGGATTCATTCACGAACGACTTTTCGTGATCGTTTTTTGTTTGAGGAACGAAAATTATCGTATTATCAGCTTGCGTAAAGCCAATCCAAGAGAGGTAAAAAAATATGAAATATACCGAAGATTATATTGATGACGAAAATCCGGAATGGACAGATGAAGATTTCAAAAATGCCCTCACTTTCGAACAAATGCCCCCTGCATTACAAGCATTGGTCATTGAAAGTCGTGAGCGGAAACGTGGTCGCCCTGTTGCACAAACCAAGAAAGTAAGTGTGACCATTCGTTACTCGCAATCCGTGATTGATGCTTTTAAGTCCACTGGAAAAGGCTGGCAAAGCCGAATGAATCAAGTGCTAGAAGATTATGTTTCGAAAGCATTATAAAATTATCCAAGCGGTTAGATTTAATGGATTTTTTACAAAAAATTCAGCAAATCTAACCGCTTTCCGTTATAATCCTTACTAGATTTCATGGTGCAACTACGCTGCACCTTTTTTTATTTTTGTAGAGAGAATTTATGTTTCAAGACAATCCGTTACTTGCCCAATTAAAACAACAAATTGAGGCAAATAAAGAATATGTGGAAGGCATGGTTAAAGCCTCGGATAAGGCATTCGGTTTTTTAGAATGTGACAAGAAAAGTTATTTCATTCCGCCAATGGAAATGAAAAAAGTAATGCACGGCGATAAAGTGAAAGCCGTAGTAAAACGTGAAGGCGACAAAGAACAGGTAGAAATCGACAGTTTACTTGAACCGATGCTTGATCGCTTTATTGCACAAGTGCGTTTTAACAAAGATAATAAATTACAACTTATTGTCGATCACCCAAGCATTAAAAATATCATTCCGGCAAATACGCATAAAAAAGTCACAGAAACATTGGAAAGCGGTGACTGGGTGCTAGCACAACTCAAAACCCATCCGTTACGTGATGATCGTTTCTTATTTGCTCAAGTCACTCAATTTATCTGTAAAGCGGACGATAATTTCGCCCCGTGGTGGGTAACATTAGCTCGTCACGAACAGCCCCGTGAACCGGTAGCGAATGAAAAAAGCTATGAGTTACACGATGAATTAGATCGTGAAGATCTCACATCACTCTATTTCACTACGATCGACAGTCCTAGCACGCAAGATATGGACGATGCGCTATATATCGAGCCAATCGAACAAGGTGAAGAACAAACCGGTTGGCGTTTAGTGGTGGCGATTGCTGATCCGACCGCCTATATTCCGGAAAATTCAAATATCGAAAAAGCTGCTCGTCAACGTTGTTTTACTAACTATTTACCGGGCTTCAATATTCCGATGTTACCTCGTGAGCTGTCAGATGATCTCTGTTCTCTCGTACCAAATGAGAAACGTCCGGCGTTAGTTGGTTATATCGAAACCGATTTAGCCGGTAATATTATTGGCGATACACGTTTTGTTTCGGCATGGGTGGAAAGCAAAGCGAAATTAGCTTACGACAACGTATCGGATTATCTCGAACAAGTTGAAAATGCGTGGCAGCCAGAAAGTGCGGAAACCAAACAACAAATTGATTGGTTACACCAATTTACTCTTGCACGCATCGAATGGCGCCGTAGCAATGCGTTGTTATTTAAAGAGTCCGGCGATTACTCATTTGAATTAAATGAAGACGGTTCGGTACGTGATATCCATGTGGAATACCGCCGCATTGCAAATCAAATGATCGAAGAGTCGATGATCATTGCCAATATTTGCTGTGCGAAATTCTTAGCCGACAATGCCAAAACTGGCGTATTTAATACCCACGCCGGCTTTGAGCCGAAAAATTTAGAATTAGCACAAAAATTCTTATTGGATACGTTAGCTAATGACGAAAACCGCGATGCGCTTACGGCATTATATGCGCCGGAAAAACTAGCAACACTTGAAGGCTATTGCGAAATGCGTCGTTCGATTGACGAGTTTCCGGAGAAATTCTTAGAGCTTCGTTTACGCCGTTATCTCACTTTTGCAGAGTTTAAATCGGAAGTTGCACCGCATCTCGGGTTAGGGATCAGCCATTATGCGACTTGGACATCTCCAATCCGTAAGTACGGCGATATGGTCAACCATCGCTTAATCAAGCAAGTATTACTTGGCAAGCAGGCGAAAACGGTAGAAGAAAGCATCTTAGTTCGTTTACAAGAAGCTCGCCGTCAAAACCGTTTGGTGGAACGTGATATCGCTGATTGGCTCTATGCACGTTACCTTTTCCCAATGGTGGAACAAGCGGTCGAATTTGATTGTGAAATTGCAGATGTTTCTCGTGGCGGTGTACGAGCGAAAGTGATCGCAAACGGCGCACAAATTTTCGTACCGTTCTCAACCATTCACGATAAAAAAGAAGAAATGGAATTCCGTCCGGAAGAAATCGCACTTTACATTAAAGGCGAAAAAGCTTACCAAATCGGACAGGCGGTTAAAGTCAAACTCACCGAAGTACGTTTAGAAACACGTTCAATTGTGGGGAATATCATCTAATCAGCAAGCGGTCAAATTTCGAGAATTTTTTGCAAAATTTTCTACAAATTTGACCGCTTATCACATGAGGCTTTATGCAAAAGAACATTATCGGCTTTGCTCTTTCTTTAGCGATTTTATGGGCAATGCTTTATCTCGGCAAAGGGTTAAATACGCTCATTCCTATCGCTATTCCGGATAGTATTTGGGGTTTACTTGTCTTATTTGTTACGCTTATTACAGGCTTAATCAAATTGGAATGGGTACTACCGACAGGACGTTTCCTAAACCGTTATATGCCGCTCGTTTTTCTACCGATTTGTGTGGGTATGATTGAATACGGCGAGATTTTAGTTCGTTATTTTTCCTCGCTAATTATTTCCAATATCCTTAGTACAATAATTACCATTGTTGTAGTCGGTTGGGTAGCACAACGCTTATTCAAGCATTCGGAGGATGACCAATGATTTATCTTTATACCTTACTGACTATCATTGTCTTTTTCCTCAGTGTGAAGCTCAGTAAAAAATTAGCGATTTCGTTACTGAATCCTTTTTTATTAACGCTATTATTGCTGGTCGCAATCTTAGTGATTTTTCAAATCCCGTATAAAGACTATCAGCAAGGTACTTCTCCGCTCAGCCATTTTCTAGGTTTGGCAATTGTTGCTCTTGCGATTCCGCTTTATGAACAATTTCCACAAATTCGCCAACGCTGGAAGGCAATCAGCTTTATTTTGTTACTTGGTACGCTCGTTTCAATGTGTAGCGGTATGTTATTAGCACTATTATTTGGCGGTACACAAGATATCGTTGCCGCACTAATGCCGAAATCGGTAACCATGCCGCTTGCATTAGTGATTACCGGTGAAATCGGCGGCGAATTTGCTTTAAGCGCAGTAGGGGTAATGGTGGCGGGCTTATTGGGTGCGGTATTAGGTGTGCCTGTACTAAAACTTGTTCGTATTACTAATCCGCAAGCAATCGGTATGAGTTTAGGTATTGCGTCTCACGCACTTGGTACGGCTCGTTGTATGGAACTCAATACAAAATCAGCGAGTTATAGTTCATTAGCTTTAGTGATCTGCGGCTTACTTTCTTCATTTATCGCACCACCGATTTTCCATTTAGCAGTAAAATGGTTAATGTAGTTTTTCATTTATAACTTGAGAGGATATGATGGCAACTTATATTGTTGGCGATTTACACGGCTGTTTTGATGAGTTACAACTGCTACTCAAACAAGTTAATTACAATCCGACACACGATGAATTGTGGCTGACCGGCGATTTAGTTGCCCGAGGTGCAAAATCGTTGGAATGTTTGCACTTTGTGAAAGATCCAAAGAATAATGCAAAAACCATTTTAGGCAATCACGACCTGCACTTGCTCGCTACATTACTTGGTATAAAAAAAGTTAAGCCGAGTGATCAGGTTGACGCAATATTCGAAGCGGAAGATCGTGCTGATTTACAAAATTGGCTGAGAAATCAACCGCTTCTTATTCAGCACCCGACTCACGGTTTCCTACTGGCTCACGCCGGTATCGGTCCTGAATGGAATTTAGCAGAAACCATCGCTTGTGCCAGAGAAGCAGAAGCCGTTTTACAAAGTGATGATTATGCCGACTATATCGCCCAAATGTACGAAAACACGCCGGATCATTGGTCTGCCGAATGGCAAGGCATCGAACGTTGGCGCTATATTGTGAATGTCTTTACTCGTATGCGTTTTTGCTATGCCGATAAGCGGTTGGATTTTGCTTGTAAATTACCGGTTGAAGACGCACCAAGCGAATTAAAACCTTGGTTTGAATTAGATAATCCGTTATTTAATCAACAAGAAATTATTTTCGGTCACTGGGCAAGCTTAATGGGCAAAGCGGACAAACCGAATATCTACGCCTTAGACACCGGTTGCGCTTGGGGTAACCACCTCACGATGATTCGCTGGGAAAATAAACAATGTTTCACCCAGGAACGTTTAAAATAAAATCAAACGAAATGTGAAGCCTTGCTATCCTTCATATTTTCCATTAGAATTTATCTCAATTATGCGACTATAGCTCAGTTGGTTAGAGCACCACCTTGACATGGTGGGGGTCACTGGTTCGAGTCCAGCTAGTCGCACCACTTTACCCCATTAAAGCCCATCATAACCGCTCAAAAATAACGTTAGAGCCTTGTTATATGGGCTTTTTTAGTACCTTTTGCTTATCGTACCCCCTCACATTAAATCGTATTAAAACGCCTTTTTATGTAACACGTTTTGTAACACACTGATAAAATGAAAAATAGCGTGTTACAAAAAACCTAAAAAGCAAGGTGGAATCTATGCCTAAAATCGTTAAACCTCTCAATAATACCGAAGTAGAAAAAGCCAAAATCAAACCGGCAGAATATTCCCTATCTGATGGTTACGGGCTGTATTTAAGAGTTAAGCCCTCTAAGGTAAAAACGTGGATATTTAACTATCAAGAACCGATTACCAAAAGAAGAACTAACCTCACTATCGGAGATTATCCGGCGATTTCCATTGCGGAAGCCCGTACTATTCGTGAAGAATACCGTGCGTTATTAGCAAAAGGAATCGATCCTAAAGCCAATAAAGAAGAACAAGAAAGGCAACAGGCAGAACAAAACGATAATACGTTTTTAAAACTGGCCCAGCTTTGGAAAGAGAAAAGAAGTAAAGAGGTTGAACCGCTTACTATGGAAAAGAATTGGGCTAGATTGGAAAATCATTTATTCCCCGTATTAGGGCATTACGCCATAGATAAAATCACGCCGCCAATACTTATAAAAGCGGTTAAACCTCTAAATGATAAGGGAATCAATGATACGTTACACCGTATTCTAAACTTGGCGAATCAGATTCTAAATTATGGCGTTACCGTGGGCGTATTGCCTTTTAACGCTTGCCAAAACGTAAGCGACGCATACCATAAAGAAGCACAAACGCACCACCCGGCAATCAAGCCAAGTGAATTACCAAAATTAATAGCGGACTTCCAAAACTCAAATAGGGATTTTCTGACGAAAGTGCTTTTCAAATGGCAATTACTTTCTATGGTTCGACCGGCAGAAGCCGTAAGTATAGAATGGGCTGAAATTGATTTTGATAAAAATCTTTGGTTTATACCGGCTGAAAAAATGAAGAAAACACGTAAGGGGCAATTTCCGCATACAGTACCGCTATCATCGCAAATGCTTAAAATTTTGGAAAGCCTACGCCCTATCACCGGCGTAAATAAATTTGTATTTCCACATTATAGCCAACCGAATAAATCAATGAGTAAAGAAACGATAACCAACGCACTAAGAAAAATTGGTTATCGAGGCATCCAAGATTCCCACGGTTTACGATCTATCGCTAGAACATATTTAGAAGATCAAGCCGTAGATTTTAGGGCGGCAGAAAGTTGCCTCGCTCATAGAATAGGAAATGAAACGAGCCAAGCATACAACCGTGCGGAATATATCGAACTAAGACGGCCATTAATGCAGCTTTGGGGAGATTATTGCGAATCTTGCGGAATGGATTTAAGTTTCTAATAATGCCTATGAAAAACTTTTTTATATGTTTTGGTGTTCACCTGTTCACTTTCGTGATTTTTCTTTATAAATCAATGATTTAAGCGGTTAACACTTAGATTTAAGCCTTCACTATGGCTTCACCTTTTGGTGAACTCTTATAAAAAAAGCGGGCTTATCACCCGCTTTTCTCAGTCCAATACCTCATTTTTAAAGCTGTCAAAATCCTTAAAATGGATATTCGTTCGCCGTCCTGTTTTAGTATGTTTCTTCATAAAATCATGTTGATTCCCATGTTGCTTTAAGGCTTGCTCAATGCCAATCACAAAGTTACCTAAACCTAATTCACTAATATTCATCGCTCTTGTATAAGCCAAATATGCCGGGTAAATATGCGTTCTGATTTTATCTACTCCCATATTAGCCACACCAACAAAAAGCCCGTCTATTTGCTCGGTAGTGTAGAAATAACTAAAGAAATCTGTAAGCGGATCGGATAGCTTTTTCACCTCTAAGGCTTCTTGGCTATTCATTTGTGTATTTAAGGCTTTTTTTGCCTCTAACGAATCAGGAAATGTATCCAGCACTTTTCGAATAATGCCGCCAACCTCAAGCGTTATTTTCTCCGTAAAGGTAGGATCACGCTCACTTTCTGGAACCACCTTTTTAAAATCAAAAATTACTCGCCTACGATCTACCCCTCCGGCTCGTTCCGTAAACCTACAAGGTTCATTATTGATAAGCATAATTAAAGCGGTAATCTTGGTAAAAAATGGCTTCTTATGTTTCGGATTGACTCGCAATAAATCACCGCCGCTAATTGTTTTTAATCCGCCACCATTTCCACCGTATTTTGATTGTTCAGGGCAAAGAATAAGCGTTTTATCCTCAAAGCCTTCTAAATCCTTCGCATTATCAAAATCTTCTAACTTGGCGGATATAGTATTTCTTTCGCCGGCTAGTAGTGTTGCAATATTCGCAAAAACAGATTTACCGCTACCGCCTTTCCCGGTAACTTCGAAAAATATTTGCCAGTTATAGCGATTGGTTAAAATCGCATATAAAGCAGCTAAAATATTTCTCGCTTTATCTTGATTGCCATCTGATACAAAATTCAGCCACTTATCAAAGTATGGCGTATTTGTTGCCTGTTCATCATAATTATGCGGAATACAAGCGGTTAGCCAATTTAACCGGTTATGCGGTTTAAATTCCAAGGTATTGCGATTTAATACTCCATTATCAAAGGCGATTAAATCGCAAGGCATTTCGCCCATTCTCGGTAATTGGGCCTTTAATGTATTAATAAGCCGATCTATTGTGCTATCGCTGTACCCTAGTTCACACTCATCAAAAAATTGAACCGCTCTTTCTTCTAAATCATCATTTTCTTGCTGTTTCCACGTTTTCCCGTCATAAGCATAAATTTCACGGCTACCACGACGTAAAGCCATATCTAAGCCTAACCATTTTTGGAAAGCTCGTGATTTTTCATTAGTACGATCATTTTCCTTAATTTTAGGCGGTTCTACCGCCATTTCTGATAATAGTCGGGCATCATCTTCATTACGTAAGCGTTGAATATGACCGCTCCAATTCTCGATTAAATCTAGTTCACTTGAGAATAAAGTGACCACTTTGGCATTAGTCATCTTCGCAATATTTAAACAAATTGCCGTCTTCTGATTACTAGTGAGTTCGCCACATTGAATAAATTTAATGGCGGTTTGCTCTTTATCTGAGATACGTGTTTTTACAATGTTTTCAAGCGTATCACCGCCAAGAATTACAGGCGATTGATCATAGGGATTGATAATTTTGCCAGTGCTAGTGGTGAACGTATCTATTTTCAAGCCGTCCACCATCATTCGCCACGCTACGCCCTCGCCTTTATTCCACGTTTCCCACGCTTTGGAACCGGCTAATACAATCAGATCAGAAAAATATTGTTTATTCCACGGTTCTTTTAAAAAGGGTGCGTTAGTGAGTTTCATACAGAGCCCCCCTATTTACGCCATGATCAAACATAGCCAGCCGCATATCAATTACACTTTGAATAGCGTATAAGTCTTTTGCCAACGAATTGATTAGACCTAGCTTTAACATACTATCGACTAATTCATCATTGGTGACTAATTTAGCTAATTCCATAGGGTCTAAACTCGGCGGCGTCGGCGCAAGTTCTAACAAATGACGGGAAATCGTCGATAATTCATTATAGAACGCTTTCAATGAAGGAATCTGTTCATCCGGATAATTTATAAACTGCTCGCCTAATACCCTTAGTGCTGTACTAAAATAGGGAACCACGGAATCATCTGCCTGTTTAAGAAGATTTTCATAGGCAATAGAAATCGCCTTGAGTTCCACGGCGTTTAAGGGTGAATAATCTAATTTTTTATTCATCTTTACCCCCTAAACACTCATTTCTTCTAATTCGGATAAGGCTTTGTCCATTAACTCCGCCACGCCTTCAAGTGCTACACCATAATCTATAGGCTCTTCATAATTAGATTGGCTCATAATCCGAATGATAGAAAGCACTTGCCATAACTGGCTACGAGATTTTTTAATTGTTTGAATATCTTCAGCAGTTAGGGTAGTGGCTTGAACTGGCTGTTTGACTGCTTGATTACGCATAAACCACCTCCTTAACGGCAAAGAAAGGGCAAACAATCTCTTTGGCTTGCTCTAAGCTATTGGCTTTAATACGCACGGTATAGCAAGGGAATGATGAAATCGGTTTTGACGTGTTGCGTAAGTCTAAACGGCTTACGGCTTTGAATAGGTAGATCATGGCTGATAGCTCCGTATGAAAAACATTGAAGACTATCGCTTTACTTTCCACGGTTTGGCGATAGCGTTTAGCGGGGTGGAAAACTGCAACATACGGAGTACAGCCAACGATTAAACGTTGCCCACTAAACGCTACCATTGAGAGAAATTCAGCGAATCCATTTTGGGATTGGCTATTTTCTTTAGGTGTGTTTAGTCCACAAACAAAAATAGCACGATTCTTTGGCGTGCTAGTAATGTTCGCCGTATGTAAATTATTCGAGTTTCCACGCTCGGCAGTCGATTTTGCGACTACGTTGTGAAATTTATTAAAAATCTGACCGCTTGTAAAGCCCTTTTCTTGTGAAAAAATTTCACATTGTTTATAATATTCTTGATTTAAATTCATTTTGATATTCCTCTTAATGGATTTTTCAGTTCAGAAAAAAAGCCGTTAGCAGTCGCTTGCCGACGGCTTTTTTATTGGTTACCTAGGATTAATTGCCCTTTAACATTAAGATAAATTCTGATAATGCTTTTATAAAATCAGGCGAAAGCCATAGAAAAAACGCTACGGCAATTCCTACGCCGCAAGATTTAAAAAAGAATTTCAAACCTGTAGAAATCTCTAAACCTGCTTTATCTGCACCTTGCTCACTCATACTTCCCCCTATATTTACCACTGTTAATAATTTACTAATAAACCGTACAATGCTATAATTCTGCTCGGATATGTTCGCATTATGCGGAATTGAAAGCTCTGAATGGTTAGCCACTCGGGGCTTTTTCTTTTTACCGCTCATTTGATTATTTGCCCCATAATTTCAAAATATTGGATAATTGCTGATCGCTAATTTCCTCAACGTTTTCATAAATCTTACGGGTGCTTCCTCGTGCTTTACCGGTTCTCACTTTGTGATTGTGATATTCCACTAACTTTTTAATTTGCTCCGCATCTTTTACGGTGTAACGTGTGTATGGATTCCCCCATTTACTCGTTTCTGATACACGATTAAATTCTAATCCTAGCTGTTTTTCTACTCGGTTTACCTCATTACGTGCGTTTAAGAAATGAACATCAAAATAACTTTCTTTTTCACTTATGCCTAAATGCGGATTGGTTACTAGTGCCTTAATCACGGCTACTTCTCTTGGTGAACGTGTCATCATCTATTACCCCCTTATACTCGTGTTGCTTTTTGTTCTTCAATCCACGCCTCGACCTCTTCTAAATCCCATCGGATAAAGTTTTGAGAAAAGCGGATTGGCTGTGGGAATTTACCTGCTTTAACTAGTAAATTAAGTTTGGTACGACCAAAGCCAACTATAGAAGTAACTTCTGTACCTGGGATTAATTTCTTTGATTGGGAATGTGATTGGGTCATTTAAAATACTCCTCATAAATCATCAAACGGTTAGGTTTGTAACGTTACGAGGTGTATTAGAAAGGAATTTAGGAAATGAGAAAATCTATATAGATTCTATTTAGATCTATATAGATTTTTTGTAAAAGAGTGGTCTATTTAATTTGGTTAGCTTTGGCGAATTTATCTCTTAAATTGCTTTCGGTTAAGCCTGTGTAGCCTTGATATTTATCAGCTAAAAATGTAATCAATTCTGATTGATTTTTAAATTTTTCATCTGCTAATAACTCATCTTTTAAGGCTTGAATAATGTTTAGATAGCTTGTTTCGGATTTACCTTTAATTTCTTTATCGCTAGGTTTGTTTTTTATCACCTCAATTTCTTGATAAAGTCTTGAAAGTTCATCATTTCTATTTCTTAGCTGCTCTTTGATTTTATATATTTCTTCTTGCTGATTATCTGGTTTAATAACAGAAAATAATTCTAAAAATTCTATAATATCCTGATGTAAAATATAGATGTCTTCGAGATATATCTTAGTTCTGTTTTCATAAATCGGTAAATGGAAATAAAAGCCTTCCCCTTTATTTATGAATATATCCTCAAATTCTTGTAGATAGCCTCGTTCTATTATGGTTCTAACATTATCCCTATCAAATAATTCTTTTGATAAAGGGAAATAACCATTAAACAGTATGTTTTGGAATCTACCTATCTCGCCAGAATAAAGTTTTATTAAATCATTATCTGAAAAGTAACTTTCAAGATAAAATTCTTTATTCAGAATAATGTCTAAGTCAAAATAAACGTTATTTAATGTTACCCTAATCACTTCAAAATCTTCATTTATTTTAATTTTTGCATTGCACTCTGATTTACTAAATTGTATAAATATTTCTTCATTTCGAATGCTCAAAGTCTCATTTCTATGAAATTCTTTTCTATTTATGTAATCAATCTTTCTTATACTTCCATCAAGGTGAACGGAGGCGATTAAATCCCCATTTTGAATATATTCAATTAAGTCTAATTCAGTTATGTTTATATTATGGTTTAAAGATATATATTTTACTGCGTCATTAATTGAATATGCTTTTTTAGGTAGAAATTTTTGATTAGTCATTAATGCCCCTTTCGCATTTAGCCCTTATGGTAGGAACGCACCAACAAGATAAGGTTTCTTGCTTTCGGGGATCAGCCTAGGTGCGTTAATTTGGTTTATTTCTGTGATTTTGCCTTAATTTCTAGATTGATATTGAAATCATCTCCTTTTGGGGTTGTGTAGGTGATTTTTGCGTTCACCAGATTATTTTCCGTTGGAACTGCTGCCCGAATCACATCAAAAAAGCTACCGACCACATCGGATAAAGTTACTTCTTCCTTTTTTCTGCTTGGAAATAGTGGATTATAGTCTTTCATAAAAGCCCCTAATAATGGCTAATGGCGAATCATTGACTAATTTATAGCAACTCATCGCCGATATTTCAAGGCTACTTTATTACGTTTTTCATTTCTTCATAAAATTTATTTCTGACTGTATTTAATGCTCGGGCTCTTCCTGCACTTTCACCTTTTTGTAAAAAATGCTGCCCTTTCATTTTGCTTGTACCTTGATCTAGCAAGTACCAGTAGAATGGGTCTGTACGATCACGGGTATTTTCTCCTATTCTGGCCATCCGTTTTTTTCCAGCTCGTCTAATTCTAACTATCGTCTTCCCGCTCATCCCGTCTTTGGCTATCTTAGTATTGTGCCGCAAGTTATTTTTTACTGTGCCTTTTTGTCGAAAATTAGTGCTTGAACCAAGAACAGGAATATAAGGCTTAACTGCGCTTTTTAGTTCTTTTGCTCCTGCATTCAGGCTTTTACGAATCGCTTTCCCTGTTTCTTTTTGCAACTGTTTTTCTATTTTCTTCATATTGGCTTGAATTTCTTTTAAGCCGGTTATTTTCACACTCATTGTAATTGTTCCTTTTGACTTAATAGACGTTTTAAGGATAATTCTGTACCTATGGTAGGAAGAACAGAAAATAATGCTTTTAGTTTGTTTATCCTACTATTCAAGCAGATTTTTAACTCTTGCTTTGAATATGGCTCGTTATCATTCCAAAGGCTCATAAAAGTAAATATTCCTTTGGGGTTTGCTAAATAGAATTGAATCGCTTGATCCATAATTAGGGGATTGTTCTTTGCCGCTTCGCATTTCATTAAATATCTACTCCTGTGAATGAATCTAATAATTTTCGTTGTTCATCTGACATTTCAAAAGCTAAATCTCCGTACTCTAATTGATACGTACCCACCGCCATTAAAAAAGCAATTGCCGGGTCAATTTTATTCGCCGATTTCTTTTTGTTCGGTTTGATATTGGCATTCGCATCCATTTCCATTACCACGTTAGATAATGCCCACGATAGAATAGGATCGCCGTTGTGTTCTATCATTTGGCGATTGATGAGTACCTCAGCAGATTTTGCCACCGGGCTAAATCGTTGATAGGTTTGAGGAAACGGCTCTACTTCTAATCCTGCTCCCTGTAATTGGGTGCGTAAGTGTGTAGCGTTCCATACGTCAAAACCAATCATTTTTATATTGAAAATGCCACTATCTTTTAAAATATCATCTCTAATCCGGTCATAGTCGATACAATCGCCGCCGGTTACTCGTAACCACCCCATACGCTCCCATTGTCGGTAAATGGCCCGGTTTTTATTGGCCACATTCTGTAATTGATATTCCGGTATGTAATGGCGTGTAATAGTTCGTACTTTGCCGGTTGGCATTGGGAACACGTAACAAATACTAGTAAGGTCATTTGTACTGGAAAGGTCTAAGCCCATATAACATTCTTTACCGTGTAAATCCGTTTCTTGATAGCTTCTTTCGCACGCTTTCCAGTTTCCTTCGCCTAACCACGGTGTAGAACCGTTACACCATACATTAAAGCGTTTAGTGAGCATTTCTACCCATTCGGACGGAATCCCACGTGCTTTCGCTATGGTGTTTTCAAAGTCTTGGAAAGGAATAGATTTACCGATATTGGGATTTGCTTTTATCCATTGGCTAGGGTCGTCCACTTCGTTTTCATCGTCCAGTTCAAAGATCATGATGAAAATACTTTCGTTTTGTTCATTACCGTCTAATATTTGGCAACAGTAATCATAATGCTGTTTACAGGCGGAAATCGTATTACTTCTGGCGGTTGTTATCGCAAATAAAAGCCCTTCGGGTCTTGCCCCTTGCCCTAATTCCAACGCACTATAAACGCTGTTGTCGGGGTGTAAGTGGTATTCGTCCACAATCGCAAGGCTTGGGTTTGTGCCTTCAATCGTGGACGACTTCGCCGCAAGCGGTCGCATTAGGCTGTTATTTTGCGGATAAATCATTTTGTGTTGTTGAATCTGTACTCGCTTTTTAAGCGGTTTACTTAATACCGCCATTTGTCGGGCATCATCAAAGACGATTCGGGCTTGATCACGGCTTACAGCTGCGGTGTAAATATCTTGCTGACCTTTTTCCATTACAAGAAACCAATTAGCAAGCACGGCGGCCACCGTTGATTTAGCATTTTTCCGGGCAACTTGAATATAAGCGGAACGATATTTCCTCAAACCGGTAGCACGATATTTAAAGCCTAAAATATTAGCGAATAGAAATACCTGCCAATCTGAAAGCTCGATCGCTTTTCCTCTTAAGTGTCCTTTTACGTGCGGACATACCTTAGAAAACTTTAAAAAACGTTCTACAATTTCACTATCAAAGTAATAATTAGGGTTATCTAAGTCCGCAAAATAGCGATTTACGGCTTGTTTTATGCGTTTACAAGCAACAATTTCGCCATTTTTTACCGCTTTTGCGTAGTCATTCCATATCGTCATAGTTCGTCTAATACGTCTTTTTCTTCTGTATCTACGGGGTTTTTACGTCTGCTGACTGGGTCAAAGCCCAGTAAGGACGACATTTTAATAATGATTTTTTCTGCTTCACTTTTAGCGGTAAGTGCCGGATTACGGGCTTCCGTGCCTTGCGTATTAGTAATGCTAAAGCCTCGCTCGGCAATATTTTGAACCGCTTGCCGGTAAAGCGAATAGTTCACGCAATACAGTTCTAAGTTAGTGTAATCTTCTTCGGTTATATCCCCACGTTCCGCTAACTGTTTTATTTTTCGCTTCCATTGATCGGTTGCGATTGCATCTAAATAACTTGGGGCTTTAGGTGTTTTTCGCTTTGTCATGTTGTCCTGTCTATATTTTCTGAAAAATTGCCGTGCGTAAAAATTTGAGGGGGCGGGCGGTTCTTGGCGGTGTGACTTTTCTTTTAAAAACTCCCCCCACCTGTTCAAATTGTTTATTATTTAAGCTCATCCAAATTTGGATAGGGCTAGGTATGGTGATTTTCCCCATTCCTTTACTTCTTCGCACCATATCCACGTTTGTCTATCTCTCTTGTTTTGTAGCTATGGCAATCTCGGCATAAGGCTTGATGGTTTGACTTTACCCAAAATAACGGATCTGCTTGTCCATTCTCTACGGGCTTAATATGGTCTATCACGGTTGCCGGTGTGTAGATTCCTTTTGCTAAACACATAACACAAAGGGGATTTTGTGCTAAGTATCCTTTACGGTATTTCGCCCATCTATGATCGTAACCTCGTTTAGCTGCACTCTGTCGGGTATCCTTTGGCTTATGCTCATCACATCGTCCGGATTTCACTCGATTACGACAACCGGGGAAAGTACAACGCCTTAATGGTTGCATCGGCATTTATCCCCCTAATAAATGCTAGGTTCTCGATATGGATTCCATAAAGCACTAATAGCAAAAGGCACTTCATAAAGCTGGACATCCGCCACCGTTTCACGATTCGCATACAAATGCCCGATAAACATTAGGCAACCTACTTTTATGCCACTAGTAAACTTCACTTCTTTTTCCGTATTGCTTTCGCCCCACGTTTTACCAATATAGTTCTGAGCTACTTCTAACGCTGATTCCGCCAACATCTCCAGTAATGAATCATCAAGATCATGCTCAATACGCAAATGGGCTTTGATTTCATCTAGGCTTATACTAACGCTCATACGCTTCCCCTTCTTTACACATTAATTGAATTTCTTCATGCCGTTCCTTACTATCAATTACTGAATAAATATCTAGTATTTGTTCTCCATACTTCACACGCATTTTTCTATTGATAGGTAAATCAGGCTGATAGCGTATTCTTACTCGGGTGATGTTCTCCCCCATTTGGAAAGGGCCGCTAAAATATTCTCGCCCTTGTAGTGGTTCAATACTTGCCCGTATTTGTTTTACTGTTTGCCATTCTCGAATAGGGGAACCATAATCACTTTTCTTACTGATTGGCTTTTGTATTTCTATAACCTTATCGAATTTTCCGGCTCTAACCATTCTCGCCATTTGTTTTACCTTTTTTAACTTCTACGGTTTGTTTCCATGCTTGGCTAAATTCATCGCCGCCAACATAAGGCGGTAAGCCTTCACGCTTTCTACATTCGTTCGGGGATAGAATGCCACTTTTGATAGCAATCTCGTAACCTGTGAAACGGTCATTTTGATTGGTTCGCAACAGTTCGCTAGTATCAAATTCAATCACGTAACGCTTACGGCTATTACTTGCTAAATCAATCATCAAGGCGTCTTTTAGCTGTTGCTCAAAATTGACTAAATGCGGTTTAAGTGTCTGCCCTAAGAATGATCGGCTCGCTTCCGTGAAATTTGAGTAGCTACTATGCGAATAATCTTGTAAGAAGATTGGGCTAATATTGAAAATACGGGCAATATCTTCAATAGTGAATTTTCGGCTTGCTAACCATTCCGCATCTTGATTACTCATTCCTAACTGTTTGTATTCCATACCGCCTTCTAAAATCGGCGTTTTACCTGCGTTCTTTGCCCCTTTGTAACGCTCTAAGGCTTTTATCGCCTTTTGCCCTTTGGCTTCATCAAACCATTCAGCCGTTGAGATAATGCCGCTTGCTAATAAGCCATTATTCATTATGCTTGAGCCGTGTCTTTGTTGTGACATCCCCAAACCCACCGCTTCACGGGCAATAGTAATCGGGCTACGTCCTATAAAGCCGTCATAGCTAGAATTTCGTAAATGTAGGATTTCATCTTGAAGATAGTTTTTCACGTTGCCGTCAATATCTGTTATTTGGTAGATCCACGTGCCTTTATTGGTGCGTTGAATATTTACACTATGCGGCGGATATGGCGTTAGTGATTCCGCTTCGCCCTTATAATTCCAACCTATTACCGCATACGCATTACCATTCAAAAGCAAGTGTCGCATCATCGTTTCTTTGAATTGGTATGGCGTTTGGTTACGATTTGGCATTTCATTGAGCAGATATTCAACCGAGTGCTTATGTACTCGGCTTCGCCCATCGCTTGTTAATTCAAATAAATAACATGGCATACTGGCAACCGCTTGAGATATTACCGTTACTGCATTTAATACCGCCGGCAATGCTTCTGCAGTAATAGGCGTTACAAACTCGCCTGAATTTGTATTGCTTGCACCCATATAGCTAAAATACTCATCCAAAGTAAGGGGCGTAGATCTAACTTCATTCGCTGATTCCTGTTTATTTCGTTTAAACCATTTAAACATTTTAAGCCTCCGCCAACGTTAGCCAGTTTTTACGCATCTCATCTTGATTGATGTTTTTCTGTTCTCTTTTGGCGGCAATACGTGAACGCTTCGCAATTTCTAGGCTACTATCCGGATATGCCGGAATACTGGTTACAGTAATTTCAAATAACTGTGCTTGCTTAATAGTTCTTAATGCCGGTTCTTTCGTTTCGTCCCATTCTTCCACCTCCGGTAAAAAGCCAAAGGACATTCCACTAATATCGCCACGGCGTACGCTTTCTAAAATATCATTGCCTAATTGTGTATTTGGCAAATCTATGCGAAAACGTAAGCCTTGATTATCTTCCGCCAAGGTAAGCGTATTGCTACTGGTTCTACCTAATAATTTAGTGTAATCATGTTCGAATAATGCTCGAACATCTCCGCCACCATTTAGCGATTTAGTAAAAGCATTAGGGGCGAATGTTTCGATAAACTCTCCCCATAGCACTTCGCTAGGTTTATTCCATTGCACCACATAGCCGGATAAAGTACGGCTTTCTTGTTCAGCGGCTAAACTGGCGGTTCTGATTTCAAATTTTGTATTTTCCATTTATCCCCCAAAAGATAAAAAGCGGTCGTGTTTGTAAAAAATCTTACAAATTAGACCGCTTTCAAGGTGTTGCTTTAGGCTTTCGCTTCTAACACTTTAATCGCATTTGAATCAACCACACCGCCGCCTAAATATTTGTCCGTGTGGATTTTATAGAATCCCGGCTCGGTAATATTATCCGGTTTAGTGCGTACGCCCGTTTCATGATCTACAATCGTATAACCTCGTTTAAAGTCACCAACCGCTAAGAATGGATTTGTGCCTTCTGCGTTTGGCATCGTTTCCATATAGTAAACCGGTAAGCCTAAAAGCGTAGAAGGGCTACCGACTTGAAGACCATCACGCCAAATATAATCACCATTACCATTTTTCAGTTTTTGTAATGTACCGGCTGTTTGTGAGTTCATTACCCATACAGCATTTTTACGATATTTGCTACGTAGTGAGAATAAAAGGTCAATCAATGTATCCGCCGTAAGTTTTGCCGGTTGTACTTCCATTTTTTGAAGCGTGCCAAAAGGTCTAGCCTTATCATTTGCGGTAGTACGTGGGTAAGCCAAAAAGCCTTTTGATTTTTTCGAACCATCGCCATTCGTTAGATCGATTTCTTCCGTATCTGTAAATGTTTCGCTAATTTCATCCGTTAGCCAGCCTAAAATATCCACGCCGCTGAAATCTAAAATTTCTTGTGTCGTTTTTGGATAAGCGTAAATCGGGTTGAGGGCGATAGTGACTTCATTTAATTTAGGCGTTGCGGTTTCCGTGCGTGCTTCGCCTTCTGTACCGTGTTGAGCCACTGCACCGCCGGCTGATACTAATTTTTTCCATTCTTTCACACCTACCGGTAATTTCACGACGTTAGCAATCTGACGCATTACGCCATCATCGGTTAAACGTTTCATGACCTCTTTATCTAATTGAGGAATCACAGAATAACCGCCATCCGCACCGGCATTTGTATTTGTAGCTAAGGCTCGAGTTTCACCTGTTTTAATCCAATGACGCAATTCATCATTGCTTGGCGGATTTGTAGCTTTTTCCGCTTGCTGATAATTTGGATTATTACGCTCTTCTTCGGTCACACTTTCTAAGCGGTCAATCTCTTTTTTGACTTCTTCAACCTTTGCTTTTAAAGCATCAAATTGACCGGCTTCTTCTTCATTTAAAGAACGGTTCTCTTGTTCTGCCTTTTCCATAAGTGAACGCATTTCTGCCACCATCGCCGCTTTTTTATTACGGGCTTCTAATAATTTTTTAAACATACACTTACCTTAACTAAAATAATTAATTGAATAATGTAACGTTGCCGTAATCCATGCGGATTCATTCGCATCATAGTCATAGCTATAACGGCTTAATCGACAATCGCTAACCGTTTCTAAATCACAATCTTTCATAATGAATGAAATTTGTTCGGCAATTTCATCTAGCTCACTTTCGTTTGAGTGAAGCGGAAGATAAATAGCAATTTGTAAATCACCAATCCATTCATCTTCACATACAGTAAAAGCATTACTTTCTGTTTCATCAATAAAGACTGAAATAGCGGGCAATTCCTGCCCTAAGTCTTTAAATACTGTTTTCCCATTATGGAAAAACTTAATTTTTTTAAGTCCGCCATTAGCCAAGACATCTAAAATCTCTTGGCGGATTTGATTATGAATAATCATCTCTATTCCTCTTATAACAAACAAAATCTTCAAAAATAAAACACATACTAAAGACTTAAAAGAGATATTCAATAGTCTAAAATTTAATCGTTTAGCTACGTTTAGTTATGATATGTAATAAAAATCTGATTGCTTATTATTTAATCAAATAGCAAAAAAATGAGAGGGAAATATTTATTTTTTTAGAATGGTGAAGAGGTGAATACTTAGTGAAGACTTAAAAAATAAGTATTCACTATATAAGATATTGATATATAATAGTTTTTATTACAAAGTGAAGAGGTGAATACCATTTTATAAATAAACTATATAGCAGTTATATAGGATAAAGAATACCTAGGAAAAGAATTTATGTAACACGTTTTGTAACACGCACAAAAATATCATTGAATTTACTCAATAAAATCAACTAGTTGCAAGCAAATTCGGGAACAGCTAGTGCACCATAAAATTCCAATCCCTTGTCGAAAGACGAGGGATTTTTTTATGCATTTTTTAAAGGCTAATAAAAAAGCCCATTTAAAATTGCTCATCAGAACATTTTTAAATGGGCTTTCACCTCTCTCATAACCGGCTTTGCGATGTTTTGCGTTTCGTTGATAACTCCCCTTTCCTTTTCGGTTTCGCTCAACACGACTTTTAAATAATGGGTCGGTAACTAACGCTTTTATTGCACTTTCGTGAATTTCTCCCCGATGATGGTTATAGATTATTGTTTTTAATGATTTTTTCATTTTGTTTCCTTTTTGTTTGATTGCGTAATTAATGCATAAATTACACGCAATATGATGCCAAATTTTACGATTCGTGTATATAAGAATCATAAAAACTTCGGTATAATCCTTTAGATATCCGTCATACAGGCGGTTAAATTTTCTCAAAATTTTGCAGATAAATGCAGAGAGGTTTCTATGAAAAAAGAAGAAGTAGGACATAATTTTTTAGCCCGTCTTGGCAAAACTCGCTTACGTCCGGGTGGTAAATTAGCGACCGATTGGCTCATTGCGAATGGTGATTTTAACAAAGATAAAAAAGTATTAGAAGTCGCATGCAATATGTGTACGACTGCTATTCAAATCGCTAAACAATATGGTTGTCATATCACTGGTATTGATTTAGATGAAGAAGCGCTTGATAAAGCACGTGCGAATATTAAAGAGCATGAAGTTGAAGATCTTGTAAAAGTTCAGCGTGCCAATGCGACAAAATTGCCGTTCGAAGACAATTCATTTGATATTGTGATCAATGAAGCAATGTTGACCATGTTGCCTATTGAAGCAAAAGAAAAAGCAATTCGTGAATATATTCGTGTATTAAAACCGGGTGGTTTCTTGTTAACTCATGACGTCATGCTAAATACCGAGGATGCGGATGCCGTGATTCAGTCACTAAGAGAAGCGATTAATCTTACGGTAACACCATTAACCAAAGAAGGTTGGAAAACCTTATTCCATGAATGTGGCTTCCGTAATGTAGATGCTTATTCAGGCGAAATGACTTTGCTTTCTCCGAAAGGTTTAATTCATGATGAAGGTGTTTTAGGCGCAATGAAAATTGTCGGTAATGCACTAAAACCTGAAAATCGCGATACGTTCAAAAAAATGTTCCAAACCTTTAATGATCCGGAAAATAAACTGGGCTTTATTGCTGTTTGTAGCCAAAAATAATGTAAATCCTTCTACATTACGTAGAAGGATTTTTCAAATTTATTAGAGGGAAATAGAATGCTTGAAATGTTCCAAGCTTGGTATAAACAGAAATTTAATGATCCGCAAACAGTCGCGTTACTCGGTATTTTATTGATTGGATTCGGCATCATTTATTTCTTCAGCGATCTGATTATGCCGTTGTTAGTGGCGATTGTTTTTGCTTACCTACTTGAATGGCCGATTCGTTTTCTTATGCGCCATTTTAAATTCCCTCGCTTTCTGAGCTTGGTGGTTGTATTAGGTGGATTTATCTCGCTGCTTATCTTTCTATTTATGGTGATGTTGCCAAGCCTGTGGAACCAAGCGGTCACATTTATTCGGGATCTTCCCTCTATGTTCAACTTATTGAATGCTTGGCTGGAAGCATTACCAGAACATTATCCCGAATTAATTGATTACGCCATGCTAGACACTTTAATGGGCAATTTAAAGACAAAAATTTTAGGTTTCGGGGAATCTTTATTAACTTTGTCTGTCCACTCTATTATCAGTCTAGTAGGATTAGGTATTTACGCATTTTTAGTGCCGTTAATGGTGTTTTTCTTGTTAAAAGATAAACACCTTTTTGTGCGTTCTTTTGTGCGTATGTTGCCGAAAAATCGTCGTTTAGCAGCAAACGTATGGTTTGAAATGCAACAACAAATTGCAAATTATATCCGTGGTAAATTCTTAGAAATTTTGATTGTTGGTATTGCAACTTATGCCCTCTTCTTATTCTTTGATTTACGTTATCCGTTACTACTTTCCGTAGCGGTAGGATTATCAGTGTTAGTGCCTTATATCGGTGCAGTATTAGTTACGATACCGGTTGCTTTAGTTGCTTTATTTCAATTTGGATTGTCACCTGAATTCTATTACTTGCTGCTCGCTTTCGTGATCAGCCAACTACTAGACGGAAATTTAGTTGTGCCATTTTTATTTTCCGAAGCTGTAAATTTACATCCATTAACTATTATTGTAGCGGTGTTAATTTTTGGCGGCTTGTGGGGATTTTGGGGCGTGTTTTTTGCAATTCCTCTTGCAACATTGGTTAAAGCCGTTGTTAATGCGTTACCTTCAAATGAAGAAGATTGCGTATAGATTTATCATCACGAGAAATTAATAAACATATTCCGTTCGGTGGCATAATGTAAACACAACTATAGTCTCTGTTCAATAATAAAAAGGAAAATAAATGCCTGAACAAAAACTATCTTCTCGTCATCCTTATTTGAATAGTATGAGTCAGGTGGTTGCCATTGGTGGCGGACACGGTTTAGGTCGAGTATTATCATCACTATCATTCCTTGGGAAACGACTTACCGGAATTGTCACCACCACAGATGATGGCGGTTCTACCGGTCGTATTCGTTCCCAGCACGGTGGTATTGCTTGGGGTGACTTGCGTAACTGTTTAACGCAAATTATCATCAAGCCGACTGTCGCTTCTGCATTATTTGAATATCGTTTCGGCGGTGCGGGAGAACTTGCAGGACATAACTTAGGTAATTTAATTTTAAAAGCGTTAGAAAATATGAAAATTCGACCGCTTGAAGGAATTAATTTAGTCCGGGACTTATTGCATGTTCGTGCTGGACTAATTCCAATGTCGGAATCGCCGGTACACTTAGCGGCACAATTAAAATCGGGCGTAACGATTGTTGGCGAAGTTTCAGTAGATGCACTTGAAGAAATTCCGAGAAATTTATTGCTAATTCCGAGGGTAAATGCGACACCGGAAGCGATTGAATCAATAAAAGAGGCGGAATTAATCGTACTTGGTCCCGGCAGTTTTTTAACCAGCATTATGCCGTCATTATTGATTGATGAAATATCGAATGCGATTCAGCATAGTAAAGCAAAGGTTATTTTTATTGATAATATTCAGCAAGAATCGGGGCCAGCCGGCTCTCTTTCATTAGCAGATCGTGTAGAATGGTTGGAAACTCGGATTGGTAAAAATCGCCTTGATGGCATTATTACTGTTCCAACCGCCTATAGTAATCTATCGGCGAATATTAAAGTGTTAAAGCAAGTTTTATCTGATGACGAAGTGGCTTATCGCCATGATCGAAATAAGCTCAGCAAAGCCATCAATGATATAGTAGAATTACTAAATACATAATATCTGCCCCTTTTAAGGGGCAGTCTGTTTTTATAGAGGTTTTCCATGTTAGTTTCTGATTTCCATTTTGACTTACCTGACGAGCTTATCGCTCGTTATCCTACTGCGGAACGTACCGCTAGCCGCTTATTACAGTTAACCGGTGAAACCGGTGAATTTGCCGACAAACAATTCTCCGACTTATTGACGCAAATTGAAGCAGGAGATTTGCTGATTTTCAATAATACGCGTGTTATTCCTGCACGTTTGTACGGACGTAAAGCCAGTGGCGGGAAATTAGAAGTTTTAGTTGAGCGAGTTTTAGATGAACATCGCTGTTTAGCTCACGTGCGTGCTTCAAAAGCACCGAAAGAAGGTGCGGAACTTGTACTTGGTGAAGATAAACTCGGCGAAGGTAATGGTTTTAAAGCAATTATGGCTGCACGCCATGAGGCATTGTTTGAATTACATTTCAACGAAGAACAACCTCTGTTTGATTTACTTCAACAAGCCGGTCATATGCCATTACCGCCGTATATTGATCGTCCTGACGAAGATGCTGACCAAGAACGCTATCAAACCGTTTATAGTAAAGTTCTAGGTGCTGTGGCTGCACCGACTGCCGGTTTGCATTTTGACACACCAACGCTTGAAAAGCTCAAAGCAAAGGGAGTTAATATCGCCTTTGTAACATTACATGTTGGCGCAGGCACATTCCAACCGGTACGCGTAGATAATATTTTGGATCATAAAATGCACGCTGAATATGCTGAAGTAAGCCAAGACGTTGTTGATCAAATTTTAGCAACTAAAGCAGCCGGCAAACGTGTTATTGCGGTTGGCACTACTTCTGTTCGTTCGATCGAAAGTGCCGCTCAAGCTGCCGAACAAGAAGGTAAATTGATTGCGCCGTTTTTCTCAGATACCAGTATTTTCCTGTATCCGGGCAAAACATTCCGTATTGTCGATGCGTTAGTCACAAACTTCCATTTACCTGAATCAACGCTAATTATGTTAGTTTCTGCGTTTGCCGGTTACCGCAACACAATGAATGCTTATAAACATGCAGTAGAAGCGAAATATCGTTTCTTTAGTTATGGTGATGCAATGTTTATTTCAAAAAATCCGAATGCCTTACATGATGTTCCTTAATTAAGAAAGGCAATTATTGATTTGGAAGCCCATAAGTCTCTCGATACCATGGGCTTCTGTTATTTCTCGCCGTCTCTATCTTCCAACTCCCCTTCTCAAAACTCACTTTTACCATCCCTACCCTTGCAGTGCTAAAGGTTTTAATATTTTGTTGTGATAAGCGTGTTAATACTTGTTGATGAGGCATTTTCCAAGGATTCCATCGTCCTGCAGAAATAATAGCAATTTGCGGTTTTGTCTGAGCTAATAGAGTATAGCTGGAACTCGTTTTACTACCATGATGAGAAATCTGTAAGAAATCAACTTGCCCGATTTTATGAGCGAATGAACCTTCTTTTGCTGAGGTAGTGTCACCGGTAAACAGCAAGGAGAAGCGGTCTATTTTTACCAAAATAATGCAAGAATCTTCATTCTTCGCGCGTTTTACTCTTGATATCGGATAAATGGCTTTTAATTCAAATTGTCCAAATTGCCACGTTTGACCGGCAATACAGGCTTCAGGATCATGCTTGGCATAACGGCGAGTACTTGCCGAAATTAGACGTGCGTGGGGATATTCAGCAAGAATATCTTCCGCTCCACCGGAGTGATCATTATCGTCATGGCTTAAAAAAACGGCTTCTACTTGAATTCCATTACGCTTCAAATAAGGCAAAATTTCTAATTGGGCCATCGAACCTATTCGCCCCGATTTATCTTTCCAGCTTGCACCTGTATCGTAAAGAATGGCACGTTTTTTACCGCTATCTTGATAAACAAGTGCCTGTGCAAGTCCTTGTCCGACATCAAATGTCACCCACTCCGGTGAAACCGGAAACTTGATGAAGAAAATCGCAAAACTGCTGCTTAAGACAAATAATCCCAACAGTTTCCAATATCTTATAAATAATTTTTCTTGTAAGAGGTACAGTAACAATAGACACAACGCATTCAAAGCGAACAAATAATGTTGCTCGCTTTGGCTTAACGTTATCCAATCGGCGGAAAGCAAAGAAAGTATTTTCAAACTCCCCTGTGCTAGCCAATCCGCCCACGCCCAGCTATTCAATATATTGTTAGTTAGTAATGAAAAGATAACTAGCGGAACTAACAACAAACTGTATAACGGTACAATTATGAAATTAGTGATAAATGCCCAAGGTGAAATCCCCTCAAAAAAGAAAAATTGTACTGGAGAAAATACGAGAAAAATCCCTAATTGCAAATGTACTAGTGACAGCCACAAGCGGTTAAATTTCTGCCATTTTTTGCAAAAGGGGAAAAGCTTGGTGAGCGGAAAATACTGATACCAAATGATTAAACTTAGTACGGCTAAAACCGATAACCAAAAACTATCCGATAGAATTGTGAGAGGATCAAGCACAAGTAATAATGCAACAATACGCCACCATAATTGCCAAGCAGTGTAATAGCGGCGTAGCCATTGACATAATAAGACAAGAGAAATCGCAAGTAATGCCCGTAAAGTAGGAATCGCAAAACCGGATAAATAACTATAGAAAATAGCAAAAACTAGCCCTACACATCTCGGGAAAAAGATAGAAATGCTTCCAGCAGATAAGACTCCTATCCGTAGAAAAAGCCACTGAATACACTTTGCCAACCAGAATCCAATCCCCATCGCTAGCCCAATATGTAAGCCGGAAATAGCAATTAAATGTGCGGTAGAAGTTTGTTGAAATAGTTGCCAATCTGAATTGGCTAGCCAAGCACGTTCACCAAAAGCTAATGCCAGTAATAGTCCCCTAGATGGAAATGGTTCTAATTGTTTTCTGACATATTCCAGCCATTGAACACGCAAAGATCTCACGTATTGTGAGACCAGCTTATTCGCTTTTTTGACTGTTGCACTCCCCTTTAAATGATGTGCGAAGAACCAACGCTGCCGATCAAAATTTCCAATATTTAAGCGAGCAGCAATAGGTCGTATCTTAAGATTCGCTTGATAATGTTGTTCTAATTCTAACGGCTCATCCGACTGCCAGTTTAAATAAATCAGATCGCCATTTTCTAACCTCGCTAATGCTGTTTGAAACTCATCTTGCTTAATAATTTTCTGAACTTGAAATTGGTACAATTACTGAGAAGGTATTGCATACTTATCTGCGCTTTCTGATATATTGATAATTTGCCAATAGCTTACTAGTATTAAAGCGCCTAATAAAATAGTTAATGCTTGTTTACGGAATATTCCTATAATAATTATCAAAACTGCCACATAGCAGCCATAAGTAAGCCATTCTTGGGGTAAGAAAAGTAATGGAAGAAAAAATAACGAAAGGACAAGAACAAAGCGGTCAAAATTCATAGCAAATTACCTTTTTGCAAAGTATGCTAAATTTTCGACCGCTTGTGAAAAGTGAAGCTAAAGTTTGCGATCCAGATCGCAAAAGTTAATCTCGGAGATTCCAATAACCACAATAAATTTTATAGAATATCTATATAAATTATTTATTGTCTTCTGCCATACTTACTGCTGTAGTAAATAGCACGTCTGTTGATGAGTTTAATGCGGTCTCAGCTGAATCTTGAATCACGCCGATGATAAAGCCAACACCGATTACTTGTGCGGCGATATCATTTGGAATATTAAATAAACTACATGCTAATGGGATAAGTAATAACGATCCACCTGCAACACCTGATGCGCCACACGCACAAATTGCAGCAACAATACTTAATAATAACGCTGTTGCAAAATCAGGATGAATCCCTTGGGTATAAGCAGCAGCTAATGTTAATACAGTTACTGTAATTGCAGCACCCGCCATGTTGATATTCGCACCAAGTGGAATTGCAACAGAAGCGATTTCATCTCGTACACCTAAACGTTTAGCAAGGTTCATATTCACTGGAATATTTGCCGCTGAGCTACGAGTAAAGAAAGCTGTTACTCCGCTTTCGCGTAAACAGATTAATGTCAATGGATACGGATTACGGCGGATTTTCCAATATACAATTAATGGATTTAGCACAAATGCCACAAATGCCATTGAACCAAGTAATACGCCTAATAAACGCGCATAGCCGGCAAATGCATCAATACCATTCGTTGCTATTGTTTCAGCAACTAAACCAAATACACCGATAGGTGCAAAAGCGATTACAACTTTAACAACATAAGATACTGCTTCCGCAAAATCGTTTAAAAATGTTTTTGTACTTGGTGCCGCATGACGTAACGCAATACCTAAGCCAATCGCCCAAGCTAAAATGCCGATAAAGTTAGCATTTGCTAATGCTTGTAACGGGTTATCAACTAAATTGAACACAACTGTTTTGATAATTTCCCCAATACCTTGCGGAGGATTTAAATTATCTGGATTTGAAACAAGTTCTAATGTTGTTGGGAAAAGGAAACTAAATATCACTGCTGTCAATGCTGCAACAAATGTACCTAAAATATACATTACTAGAATCGGTTTTAATTTACTGTCTGAACCTACTTCTTTATTTGCAATTGCAGAAAGCACTAATACAAATACAAGAATCGGTGCAATTGCTCGAAGTGATTTCACAAAAAATTGACCTAATACGCCAACGCTTTTTGCCCACTCAGGATTAACAGATGCTAAACACAAGCCAAGCACTAAACCGATGGCAATACGTAAGACTAAGTTGCCCCCGAAAATTTTTGAAGATAAAGATGAATTACTCATAATATTTCGCTATTAAAGACTAAAACAGAATAAACGGCTAGCCGTTTATTCACCTGGATAAATATGAAAGTTTGAGATTAGCGGAAATTACCCTTTTTGGGAATAGTTACTTATGCATTTTTATTAGATTTTTATATATTAGCGATTAAAATTTGTTATTTCTCTATATCAAACAAATATAGATAGGCTCGAACCAAGAAAAATGCTTTTCGCAACCGATTTCTTTCAGGTAGAATGCACGCACTTTTTATTAATAAAACTATTTTGAGAAATAAAATGAAACCTGAAAATAAAGCAGACTTTCAACGTGTTATTCGTGCTGCCGGTTATTCAATGAAAGGGCTTAAAGCAGCCTACATTAATGAACCCGCATTTCGCCAAGAAATTTGGTGTGCAACGATTTTAATCCCTCTTGCATTACTACTTGGCAACGATATCATTGAAAAACTTTTACTGCTAAGTACTGTGTTTTTAGTGCTGATTACCGAATTATTAAATAGCGCAATTGAAGCTGTCGTAGATAGGATCGGTTCTGACTTCCATGAATTATCAGGACGAGCGAAAGACATCGGTTCCGCAGCCGTATTTATGGCAATGGTTCTATTTGCGATAACGTGGCTACTTATTCTTATTTTTTAATCATATGGGCAATAGATTTATAGGTTCTCCTATCTATCTAATGCCCATTTTTTTGCATATCAATCTAAATTTGAGGTTCTTATGAAATTTAACAAAACTCTTCTCTCTGTTGCACTACTTTCAGCAACTTCTGCAATGGCATACCAAGCAGACAAAACCTACACATTTACCCTCCTACATACAAATGATATCCACGGCCATTTCTGGCACAATGACAAAGGCGAATATGGCCTTGCTGCTCAAAAAGCTTTGATTGATAACATTAAAAAGGAAGTAGAGGCAAAAGGTGGCTCAACCATTATCTTAAATGCCGGTGATATTAATACCGGCGTACCTGAATCCGATATGCAAAATGCTCGTCCTGATTACGAAGGTTTAAATGCAATTGGTTATGAAGCGATGGTATTAGGTAACCATGAATTTGATTTCCCGCTTCAGGTACTAAGTATGCAAGAGAAATGGGCTAATTTCCCACTTATATCTGCAAATGTAATCAATAAACGCACTCAAAAAGAACTTACTAAACCTTATGTAATGCTAGACAAGCAAGGATTAAAAGTTGCTGTTGTCGGGTTAACCACAGAAGATACAGGTAAATTAGGTAATCCCGATGTAACAGAAAATGTTATCTTTAAAGACCCAATTAGCACAGCTAAAGAGACGTTAACTGAAATTAATAAAATCGAAAAACCGGATGTACGCATTGCGTTAACCCATATGGGATGGTACTTAGATGGTAAACATGGCAGCAATGCACCTGGTGATGTAACTATGGCAAGAACTCTAGATAAAGGTGCATTTGATATCATTATCGGAGGCCATACTCATGATACCGTATGTTTTGACGAAAAAGGTCAATTTAGAGTGAAATATACCCCAGGCGATAGCTGTAAACCTGATTTCCAAAATGGAACTTGGATTATGCAAGCCGGAGAATGGGGCAAATATGTAGGGCGTGCTGATTTTGAATTTAAAAACGGCAAAACCACATTGGTTAAATATGAACTTATTCCAATTAACCTGAAAAAAACTATCAAAAAAGAAGATGGAAAAAAGGAATACCAACTTTACCAAGCTGAAATCAAACCGGATCAAGCGCTATTTGAACACTTAAAAAAATATCAAGATGAAGGTGATAAATTATTAAACGTCGAAGTTGGTGAAGTGAAGGGCTTATTAGACGGTAAACGTGAACACGTACGCTTCGTTCAAACAAACTTAGGACGCTTAATTTCTCAATCACAAAAAGAGCGTGTAAAAGCAGATATCGGTATCGTGAACTCTGGAGGTGTACGTGCTTCTATTGAAGAAGGTAAGGTAACTTATAAAACTTTATTAACAGTTCAACCTTTTGGTAATATGATTTCTACGATTGATCTTAAGGGCCAAGAGTTATTAGATTTCTTAACAACTGTTGCATTAAAAGAAGTTGATACAGGCGCATATCCTCAATTTGCTGGCATTTCTATGACGGTAGATCGTGCAGCGAAAGCGATCTCAAATGTTAAAATTGCAGGAAAACCGTTTGACCCGAATAAAACATATAAAGTATCTATTCCAGATTATCTAACTGCCGGTGGTGATGGTTACCCAGTAATGAAAAAACATCCTAGCTACGTAAATACCGGCTTTATTGATGCAGAAATGTTGAAAAAATACTTTGAAGAAAATAAGGTGATTGACGCAAGTAAATTTGATCCTAAAGAAGATATCATCTTTAAGTAAACACCTAACAAAAAAGCTAAGCAATATGCTTAGCTTTTTTACTTTCATAACATTCATTCTATAGTAGGAAATTAATCTAGGTATGCAGCAAAATATTCAACAAATGCAAGATAACTACGGTAAGTTAGTTAAACTCTTACCGGAATTAGAAAAAAGCCTCAGCCGGTGGGAAGAAGCCTATCAGATCATGCAGCAACTCAATCAGTTTTATCATAGCTCCTTGTGGCTAGAGCTCTACGATAATGCAGACAATATCCGCCTTGAAACTCATGGAAATTACAGTGTACTTTCTCAAGATGCTATCTGGAATGCGGTTACAGAACAATATGAACTCGCTAAAAAGTTAAATAAAACGCTTTCTAAGATAGTCATCACTGAATAATGCTAAGTAATATAATGAAGATAAAAGAGACAAATAGTATGTTGAATAACAAGCCAATTCAACATACTGCCGTATATAGGCTCATATACATATTATTTTAATTTACCTAAAAGGAGAAATTCATTATGTCCGGATTTGTTGATTTAGTATTAGCTCGTTCTGGTAACAAAATTACTGTAAGTAGAACTGCCATTTTATTTATTGAAGAAAGCTTAAGTGAACATAATTTTACCCTTCTGCATTGTGTAGGTGGTATTACTCACGTCGTTGTAGGTGCTTATCCTGATATCACGGAAAAATTCCCCAAATTCTTCCCAACATCACGTAGCAATAGTGATAGTAACATAAGAGTGTCTATAAATGATTGGAATCTCTCTTACATTGAAAAATCAGGTGAAAAGACTTTAGTTTACTTTACAGAAAATGGGGTTAATGTTCCAGTTACACACTCTTACGAAGAAATATCTAAATATTTCCATTCATTAGAATAGTTATCTTTCCGAATCCCACCTTTACTAGGTGGGATTTTTATTATAGCTAAGTACAATCTATATAAGAGCTTTAAGACTAATAATGATCCTCACCCAAATTATTTAGGTATAATCTATATATCGTAGAAGCCATTAAAACGTAAATTGATTAATAAAAAAGTGTGTAAATCAAATCACAGAGAAAATTATAAAATATTGAAATGAGTGAATAGTGGAGGCGTGTACCGGAGTCGAACCGATCTACATGGATTTGCAATCCAGTGCATAACCGCTTTGCTAACACGCCGTGTTGAAGAGATTTAATGGAGCGGGAAACGAGGCTCGAACTCGCGACCCCGACCTTGGCAAGGTCGTGCTCTACCAACTGAGCTATTCCCGCTTTAAGTTTTTGTTCGTAAGGAACGAGGTGCATTTTACGGATTTTCAGACCTATGTCAAATGCTAATTTAATTATTTTATTTCAAGTGCTGAAAAAAAGATCACAACGCTGAAAAATTAATAAATGCATAGCTAATTCGTTGATTTTATAAGCATAAATCAAACTATTAAACTGATCTTTCAAGATAGAAAAAAAGCGGTTGAAATCCGCTATTTTTTTGCAAATTTCAACCGCTTGTATAAATAAGTTAAATTAACCTATTAGCGTTTTTTCGCTTTTGCGTTTGGTAAGTCTGTGATAGAACCTTCAAACACTTCTGCTGCTAAACCTACAGATTCGTGTAATGTAGGGTGAGCGTGGATAGTTAAAGCGATATCTTCCGCATCACAACCCATTTCGATTGCAAGGCCGATTTCACCTAATAATTCACCACCGTTGCTACCTACGATTGCACCACCGAGTAAACGGTGTGTATCTTTATCGAAGATAAGTTTAGTCATACCTTCTGAACACTCAGAAGCAATCGCACGACCTGATGCAGCCCATGGGAACTTCGCCACTTCAAAGTTTAAGCCTTCTTGACGACATTCTTTTTCAGTTTTACCTACCCAAGCAACTTCTGGTTCAGTATAAGCGATTGATGGAATCACTTTCGGATCGAAGTAGTGTTTTTGACCTGCAATAACTTCTGCAGCTACGTGACCTTCATGAACACCTTTGTGAGCTAACATTGGCTGACCAACGATATCACCGATAGCAAAGATGTGTGGTACGTTTGTACGCATTTGTTTGTCAACTGCGATGAAACCACGATCATCAACGTTAACACCCGCTTTACCTGCATCGATTAATTTACCGTTTGGTACACGACCGATAGCAACTAATACCGCATCATAACGTTTAGTGTCGTTACACGCTTTACCTTCCATTGAAACATAGATACCGTCATCTTTCGCTTCAACTGCAGTTACTTTAGTTTCAAGCATTAGCTTGAATTTTTTCTCGATTTGTTTGGTGTAGATCGCAACAACATCTTTATCTGCTGCAGGAATTACTTGGTCAAACATTTCAACCACTTCAACTTCTGCACCTAAAGCGTGATACACCGTACCCATTTCTAAACCGATGATACCACCACCCATTACGAGTAATTTTTTCGGTACTTCTTTTAGTTTAAGCGCATCTGTTGAATCCCAAATACGAGGATCTTCGTGTGGGATAAACGGAAGCTGAATTGGGCGAGAACCCGCAGCAATAATTGCGTTATCGAATTTAATTGTTGTTGGATTACCGTCACGGTCACGAGCAACTAAAGTATTCGGATCAGTAAATGCTGCTAAACCTTCTACCACAGTTACTTTACGTGCTTTAGCCATACCTGCTAAACCACCGGTTAATTTAGACACAACTGCTTCTTTACCTGCACGAACTTTATCTAAATCAATTGTCGGCTCACCAAATGTAATACCATTTTTCTCTGCATGTTTTGCTTCTTCAATAACTTTCGCAACGTGTAATAATGCTTTAGACGGGATACAACCTACGTTTAAGCACACACCACCTAAAGTTGAGTAACGCTCAACAATTACAGTTTCTAAGCCTAAGTCAGCACAACGGAATGCTGCTGAGTAACCGGCAGGACCTGCACCAAGCACTACGACTTGCGTTTTGATTTCTTTGCTCATATTTATTCCTTTATTGTAGGGACGCAAGTGTTGCGTCCTTGGACACACACAGTGTGTCCCTACGATACAAGCGGTCAACTTTGCAAAATTTTTTACAAATTCAACCGCTTACCTATTACATAACTAAGCGACGAATGTCTGCTAATACACCATTGATGTAGCTTAAGAATCTCGCACCATCAGCACCATCAATTACACGGTGGTCGAATGATAATGAAAGTGGAAGCATTAAGCGTGGCTCGAACTCTTTACCATTCCATACCGGTGCCATTTCAGACTTAGATACACCTAAAATTGCAACTTCTGGAGCGTTCACGATTGGTGTGAAGTGAGTTGTACCGATACCGCCAAGGCTTGAAATAGTGAAACAACCACCTTGCATATCAGAACCTGAAAGTTTACCGTCACGCGCTTTCTTAGACACTTCCATTAACTCACGTGAAAGTTCGATGATACCTTTCTTGTTCACATTTTTGAACACTGGAACAACTAAGCCGTTTGGTGTATCAACCGCAACACCAATGTTGATGTATTTCTTAATTGTTAATTTTTGACCGTCTTCAGAAATTGAGCTATTGAAACGTGGGTATGCTTCTAATGCTTTCGCAACCGCTTTCATAATGAACACAACTGGTGTGATCTTCACATCAAGTTTTTGTTTTTCAACAATCTTGTTCTGTTCTTTACGGAATGCTTCTAATTCTGTGATATCTGTACGATCGAAGTGTGTAACGTGAGGAATCATTACCCAGTTACGGTGTAAGTTCGCACCAGAAATCTTATTGATACGGCTTAATTCTACTTCTTCAACTTCACCGAATTTGCTGAAGTCTACTTTCGGCCATGGTAATAAGCCTAAACCTGCACCGTTTGCAACACCGTTACCTGCTGCCGCTGCAACAGTACCTGTTTCAAACGCTTTAACTGCAGTTTTAACGTATGCTTGGATATCTTCTTTAACAATACGACCTTTACGACCTGAACCTTTCACTTTATCTAAGTTCACACCGAATTCACGTGCTAAACGACGAATTACCGGTGTCGCGTGTGCATAAGCACCTGCCGCTACTACTGCATCTTGGCTTAAACCAGAAACGTTACCGCCTTGAGCTGATTGCGTTGCTGCTTGTGCCGCTGGTGCAGCTGCTTGTGCTGCAGGAGCAGGAGCTGCTGCCGGTGCTGCACCTTGAACTTCAAATTTCATGATTAATGAACCGGTTGACACTTTATCACCAGATTTCACTAAAATTTCTTTCACAACACCTGCAAATGGTGCCGGAACTTCCATTGAAGCTTTGTCACCTTCAACAGTAATTAAAGATTGCTCTTCAGATACTGTATCACCAACATTTACCATGATTTCAGTTACGTTTACTTCATCACCGCCGATATCAGGTACGTTCACTTCTTTAATTGCTGAAGCTGTTGCTGCCGGTGCAGCTGCTTGTGCTGGCGCTTCTACAGCAACTGGTGCTGCTGATGCAGTTTCAAATTTCATAATTAATTTGCCGGTTGAAACTTTATCGCCTACATTGATTAAAATTTCTTTTACAACGCCCGCGATAGGTGCTGGAACTTCCATAGAAGCTTTATCACCTTCTACATTGATGATAGATTGATCAACTTCAACTGAATCACCAACTTTAACCATAATTTCGGTTACGTTTACTTCGTCTGAGCCGATATCTGGTACATTCACTTCAACAACTGCTGATGCCACTGCTACAGGTGCCGCAGCTTGTGCAGGCGCTTCTGCGGCTGGTGCTGGCGCAGCTTCTGCCGCTTCTAATACTAACATTGGTGAACCAGTTGTTACTTTATCGCCCACTTTTACTAAAACTTCTTTAACAACACCTGCTTCCGGCGCTGGTACTTCCATTGAAGCTTTGTCACCTTCTACGTTGATGAGTGATTGATCTACAGTAATAGTATCGCCTACTTTTACCATGACTTCAGTTACAGAAACTTCATCTGAACCGATGTCTGGCACATTAATTTGTTTTGACATTTTGATAATCCTTCATTTAATAAACTACCCTCGCCACTTGTGGGAGAGGGACAGAAAAATTGCGTTGAGCAATTTTTCAGGGAGAGGGAAAGCGGTCAAATTTCATTAATTTTTTGCATTTACCCTCTCTCTGCCAATACTTCTAAACGAAGTATTGCCTGTCTCTCCCCCATTAAAGGGGGAGAGTTTTAATGTTATGCATATAATGGGTTAATACGATCTACGTTTAAGCCGAATTTAGCGATTGCATCAGCAACAACTTTAGTTTCTACTGTGCCTTCTTTCGCTAATTGTGATAACGCTGCAACAACAACGTAACGAGCATCAACTTCGAAGTGTTCACGTAAGTTAGCACGGCTGTCTGAACGACCGAAACCATCTGTACCTAATACATGATAATGTTTACTTGGTACGAACGCACGAATTTGATCTGCGTATTGTTTCACATAGTCGGTTGAAGCAACTGTCGGTAAGTCCGCTAATACTTGTGCTACATAAGGAACACGTTGTTCCGCTGTTGGGTGTAATAAGTTCCAACGTACTGCATCATTACCTTCACGCGCTAATTCATTGAATGATGGCGCAGAGAATACGTCTGAAGTTACGCCATAGTCATTCGCAAGGATTTGTGCTGCTTCACGAACGTGACGCATAATTGCACCAGAACCTAATAACTGAACGTGACCTTTGCCTTTACCTTTAACGGTTTCGAATTTATATAAACCTTTACGGATACCTTCTTCAGCACCTGCTGGCATTGCCGGTTGATCCATTACTTCGTTTAATGTTGTCATGTAATAGAAAACATCTTCTTGTTTTTCACCATACATACGGTTGATACCGTCTTGCATGATTACTGCAACTTCAAACGCAAATGATGGGTCGTAAGTAATACAGTTAGGGATAATACCCGCTTGAATATGGCTATGACCGTCTTCGTGTTGTAAACCTTCACCGTTTAACGTTGTACGACCAGACGTACCACCGACCATGAAACCACGAGCTAATTGGTCACCCGCTAACCACATCATATCGCCCACACGTTGGAAACCGAACATTGAGTAATAGATGAAGAATGGAATCATCGGTTGGTTGCTTACAGAGTAAGACGTTGCCGCTGCAACCCAAGACGCTGCACCACCTAATTCGTTGATACCTTCTTGTAATACTTGACCGTCTTTCGCTTCACGGTAGTAAGCCACTAAATCGCGGTCTGAAGGCGTATAGTTTTGACCGTGCGGGTTGTAAATACCCACTTGACGGAATAAACCTTCCATACCGAATGTACGTGCTTCATCAACGATCATTGGAACGATTGTTTTACCAATGTTTTTATCTTTTAATAAGATATTTAATGCACGTGTAAACGCCATTGTGGTTGAAATACCACGTGGTTGTTCTTCAAGTAACGCTTTGAATTCTTCTAATGCAGGTACTTTGTACTCTACGTCAAATTTAGGACGACGAGCCGGAACATAACCGTTTAATGCTTTACGTTGACCGTGAATGTAGTTGTATTCTTCAGAACCTTCAGCAAATTTGATGTACTCAAGATTTTCTACTTGCTCATCGGTTAACGGTAATTCGAAGTAGTCACGGAAGCCTTTTAAGCTTTCTAATGACATTTTTTTCGATTGGTGAGCAGTATTTTTACTTTCTGCTTCAGGGATTTTATAACCTTTAACTTGGTGAGCTAAAATCACAACTGGTTTATCTGATTTTTGTGCTTTCGCATATGCAGCGTAAAGTTTTTCGCTGTCGTGCGCACCACGGCGAAGATCCCAAATCTCTTCGTCTGTCATATCCGCTACTAATGCAGCTGTTTCTGGGTAACGACCGAAGAAGTGTTCACGAATATAAGCACCGTCTTTTGATTTGAAGGTTAAGTAGTCACCATCAACTACTTCCATCATTAATTGTGCTAATTTACCTGAAGTATCTTTCGCGAATAATTTATCCCAGTTGCTGCCCCATAATACTTTGATTACTTCCCAGCCTGCACCGGTGAATAAACCTTCTAATTCTTGAACGATTTTACCGTTACCGTTTACCGGACCGTCTAAACGTTGTAAGTTACAGCTTACAGTGAAAATTAAGTTATTTAATTTTTCACGAGCAGCAAATGTTAACGCACCTTTAGACTCGATTTCATCCATCTCACCATCGCCTAAGAATGCGTAAACTTTTTGGTCTGACGTATCTTTTAAGCCACGGTTTTCAAGGTATTTTAAGAAACGTGCTTGATAAATCGCATTAACAGGACCTAAACCCATTGATACAGTTGAGAATTGCCAGAATTCAGGCATTAATTTCGGGTGTGGGTATGAAGACAAACCATCCGCAAATGCTTCTTGACGGAAATTGTCTAATTGTTCTTCTGTTAAACGACCTTCAACATAAGCACGTGCATACATACCTGGTGCTGCGTGACCTTGGAAGAATACTAAGTCACCGCCATTTTTTTCAGTTGCCGCTTTGAAGAAGTGGTTGTAGCACACTTCATACATTGTTGCTGCTGATTGGAAAGTTGAAATATGACCACCTAAGTCAAGATCTTTCTTCTGGCTACGTAAAACCATTGCGATAGCGTTCCAACGTACTGCAGAACGGATACGACGTTCAATTTTGTGGTCACCCGGGTAAGCTGGTTGTGCAGACACAGGGATAGTATTTACATATGCTGTTGTCACACCAGATTGAACCGGCACGCCATCTTTACGCGCTTGGCTTAATAATTCATCGATAATGAATTGTGCACGTTCAACACCTTCTACACGGATTAATGAATCAAGTGATTCTAACCACTCTTTGGTTTCAAATGGATCTACATCTCTTTCTAACTCTGACATAGGTTGTCCTTATTTTAAGTAAATAATGAGTGATAAGTTCTCTATACTTAAACTTATCGTTTGATGAAATTATAGACATTCATTCGATTAGACTAAACATAAAACACACAGAAAGTTTAACAAAATGTAAAAACCTGTTTTCTATTCGAGTGAATATCTTGCGATATCTACTTGATTTTAAACACTTTTTATCACACTATAAAAAATGTTGAAAATTTGTAGAAAAATTTTGGCTAACAAGATAACAAAATTGACCTATTTTGTCTATTTTTTTGACCTGCGCCAACCGTTGTCTTTCCTATAAACAAGCGGTTAAAACCTGCAATTTTTTTACAAATTTTAACCGCTTGTTTAAGGCTATTTATTAAGTTTGATCTGTTTGGCCAGCTCCTGAATCAGCGCCGGCCCCTGATAAATCATTGCCGAATAAACTTGTAATAAACTTGCACCCGCATCAATTTTTTCCTGACTGGAGGAGACAGAATGAATACCTCCGCTACCAATAATTGGCAACTGCCCGTTTAATTCCTTCGCCAACCTACGGATTAAATGGGTACTGAGCGAATTTAATGGCTTACCACTTAAGCCACCTTGCTGTTCCGCATGTTTTAAACCTGCTACCGGTTCTCGAGATAAAGTGGTATTACCGGCAATAACGCCGTCAATCTTATGTCGTACCAAACTATCCGCTACCGAAGCAACTTCTTCATCCGTTAAATCCGGTGCAATTTTCAGAACAAGCGGTTTATATTTTGCAAACTTTTGCGAAAGTATTGATTGTTCTTGCTTTAATGCACTCAGCAATTCATCTAATGCATCACCGTATTGCAATGAACGTAAATTCTTGGTATTCGGTGAAGAAATATTCACCGTAATATAATCGGCATACTCATACACCTTACGTAAACAAATTTGGTAATCATCCAAAGCGTTCTCAATTGGCGTAAAGGCATTTTTACCAATATTAATTCCGAGTACCCCGTCATATTTGGAACGCTTCACATTTTCTACCAACACATCCACACCGTAATTATTAAAACCATTACGATTGATAATGCCCTCCGCTTCCAAAAGACGGAATTGACGTGGCTTAGGATTACCGTCTTGTGCAACCGGTGTAACCGTTCCTACTTCAATAAAACCGAATCCTAACTTGCCAAAACCGTCAATCGCTTCACCGTTTTTATCCGCACCGGCGGCAAGACCGATAGGATTTTTAAACTGCAGCCCCATCACCTCAACTGGATTATGAGGAATGGGTAAAGGATCAAAAGGTAATTTTCCGACAAGTTTAAGCGCTTGAACGGAAAAATTATGCGCATTTTCAGCGTCCATAGCAAACAGACATTTACGAATGAGGGAATACATGATGAGCTCTTCGGTTAATAGAAAGAAATAGATAAACTAAGGGCGAGTATTCAACTCGCCCTTATCAGAAATTATGCGTCAAACATTGCAGAAATGGACTCTTCGTTGCTAATACGACGAATAGCTTCTGCTAACATGCTTGATAATGTTAATGCACGCACTTTGTTTAATGCTTTGATTTCATCAGAAAGTGGAATTGTATCGGTTACAACTACTTCATCTAATGCTGGGTTCGCTAAGTTCATTGCTGCAGTACCTGAGAATACCGCATGCGTTGCGTAAGCAACCACTTTGGTTGCACCACGTTCTTTCAATGCTTCCGCAGCTTTAACTAACGTACCGCCAGTGTCGATCATATCGTCAACTAAGATACAGTCACGACCGGCAACATCACCGATAATATGCATTACTTGTGATACATTTGCTTTTGGACGGCGTTTATCAATGATTGCCATATCCGCGTCATTTAATAATTTAGCGATCGCACGCGCACGTACCACACCACCGATATCCGGTGATACCACCATTGGATTATTTAAATCCGTTTTCTTAAGAATATCTTCGATAAGCACCGGAGAACCAAATACGTTATCTACAGGTACATCAAAGAAACCTTGGATTTGTTCTGCGTGTAAGTCACAGGTTAAAACGCGGTCAACACCTACGCTTGAAAGGAAGTCCGCAACCACTTTTGCCGTAATCGGCACACGCGCTGAACGAACACGACGGTCTTGACGAGCATAACCGAAATAAGGGATAACAGCCGTGATACGACCTGCAGACGCACGACGTAAAGCATCAACCATCACAATCAATTCCATTAAGTTGTCATTAGTTGGTGCGCAAGTCGATTGGATAATAAACACATCCGAACCACGTACGTTTTCATTAATTTGAACTTGAATTTCACCGTCGCTAAAACGACCGACTGTTGCATTGCCTAAAGAGATGTAAAGGCGCTCTGCAATACGTTTTGCAAGTTCTGGCGTTGCGTTACCCGCAAACAGTTTGATATCTGGCATTGGAATTGATCCTTGAATTTACAAAGGGAAGTTAGGGAATTAAGTTTAATTTTTTGTGCAAAGGCGAAATGTTCTGCCCTTTAGCAACAAAACCACACACGTTTTGAGGTTTGCGGTCGAAGACTTTCTGCGCGTCTTCTTTTGAATCAAATTCGGCAAAAATACAAGCACCAGTGCCCGTTAACCGAAACGATGCATATTCTACCAATTCTTGAACAAGATCTTCAACCTCTGAATAATGATCTCGCACAACTTTTTCGCAATCGTTTGCCCATTTATTCTCTAACAGTTCTGCTAAACTACGTTTTGGCGTATTTCGAGGCAAATTAGGGTCATTAAAAACGACGGCAGTCGAAATAGAAACACTCGGTTTTAACACCACAAACCATTTTTCTTCCGGCTCACAAGGTGTTAACACTTCGCCGACACCTTCTGCAAAAGCCGCAACGCCTCGCACAAAAATCGGTACATCCGCACCTAAGCTCAGTCCTAGTTCTGCAAGCTCTTCAAGACTTAAGCCTGTTTGCCAAAAATGATTTAATCCAACCAGTACGGTTGCCGCATTCGATGAACCTCCGCCAACGCCACCACCCATTGGTAAACGTTTGGTTACGCCGATTTTGGCACCTTTCGTACAAGCGGTATGATTTTGTAATAATTTTGCAGCTCGATAAATTAAGTTCTGCTCTTTTTCGACTCCTTCAATTTCGTTTAACAATTCAATTTCACCGCTCTGATTTACTTCCAGTGAAATTTCATCGCCAAAATCTAAAAATTGAAATAAGGTTTGTAACTCGTGATAACCGTCTGTGCGTCTGTTAGTAATGTATAAAAAAAGATTTAACTTAGCCGGGCTAGGTAAAGTGACTTTATTCATTAATACGTCCATTGATCAATACGAATTTTTAAGGTTTGTTGACCATTCTCTAATACGATTAACTTCGGTAAGTTCGGTTGGCGATCTTCGTGATATTCAACATAGCTCGCTTGCCACACTTGACCATTAATCAGATAACTAAATTGTGAAAGTTGACGTTTTTCATTCACAATATAATTACCGTTTTTTTCCGGCTGACCTTTTACCCAATAGGCAAATTGATCAATCGGAAACGAAACGCCGATAATTTCTTCCATCAGCGCATCAACATCCGCTTCCGTACGTGAGCGCCCTTCGCTGTCCGAAACGGTTAATCCTCGTTGAGTACGATGTAATTTCATCGACTTTGTCGATAAATTTGATGAAAGCTCTAAGCCGAAATTATTTACTGATTGGTATTGCCAATCAAAGTGTGAAGAAAAACGCTCTTCAGGTGAAATGTACCCGAATTGCCCTTTTGCTTGATAACGCTTAATTTGCGCTAATTGATTAAGATGTTGCTGCCATTTGGCATCAGCATGTGGGATTTGTGCGGTCGGTGTCTGAACAGTTGTAGGTGCATCTAACACCGAATTACAGCCCGTTAACACTAACATCGCGCCGAGCGAAACTAAAAAAGAAAATTTTTTCATAGCGAACCTTTTATAACGTGAGTGGCTATTCTACCTTATAAGCGGTCTAATTCTGTTAAAAATTTGTAATTTTTTAGCCATTTTTGACCGCTTGTAAAAAACGAAAAGTCTCCCGAAAGGGAGACTTCGTTCGATTAGCTAAATTGAAGGCTATGTAATTGTTTATAAGCCCCGTTTTGTGTGAGTAATTGAGTGTGAGAACCACGTTCGATAATTTGTCCGTGATCGACGACTAAAATTTCATCAGCCTTTTCAATCGTAGATAAGCGATGAGCGATCACAAGCACGGTTTTATCTTTTTGTAACTCAGCAAGTGCCGCTTGAATTGCACGTTCGGATTCCGTATCTAGTGCAGAAGTCGCTTCATCTAATACCAATACCGGCGAATTACGTAATAAAGCACGGGCAATCGCTAAACGTTGACGCTGACCGCCCGAAAGGCTGGCGCCGTTTTCGCCGATCACCGTATCTAAACCGTCATCAAGCTTCTCAATAAATTCCATCGCATGTGCCGCTTTCGCCGCAGCGATAATTTGCTCACGACTATATTTATCAGTAGCTGCATAAGCGATATTATTGGCAATCGTGTCATTGAATAAGTGCACTTGTTGTGAAACCACCGAACATTGTTCACGTAAATTCGCTAATTTATAGTCTTGGATATTTACGCCATCCAATGTAATTTCACCTTCATCAATATCATAAAAACGCGTTAATAGATTTGCAATTGTTGATTTGCCTGAGCCGGAACGACCGACCAATGCCACTGTTTTACCTTGCGGAATAGCAAAAGAAATGCGATATAATGCACGTTCGTCTTTACCTTCATAACTAAACGAAACATTATTGAATACCACATCACCTTTTGCTCGTGTAACTTCGTGAGTACCAAGATCTTTCTCTGTTTTCAAATCGAGGAATTCAAATAACGTTTGACAAGCCGCCATACCACGTTGGAACTGTGAATTCACATTCGTCAACGATTTTAACGGACGTAACATTGCCATCATAGATGAAAACACCACGGTAAACGAACCTGCCGTAAGATTTTCACTCATCACTTCAGGGAATGTCGCTACATATAAAACAACCGATAAAGCAAAAGACGCAATTAATTGCACAACGCCATCTGAAATCCCATCTGCCGAAACGATTTTCATCCCTTTACAGCGCATATCATTACTTACCCGATCAAAACGCTCTTTTTCAACTTGCTGACCGCCGAATGATAAAACAACCTTATGCCCTTTTAACATCTGTTCGGTAGTTACGGTTAATTCACCCATTGAACTTTGGATATGACGGCTCAATTTACGGAAACGTTTTGACACAATACCGATTAATATACCGATGACGGGCGCCATAACAAATAACACTAACGATAATTGCCAACTGGTGTAAATCATCACCACAAATAATGAAATTAAATATGCCCCTTCACGCACGATAGTGACTAAAGCGTGTGAAGAAGAAGTCGCAACCATTTCCGTATCATACGTTACACGAGAAAGAGAGCGTCCAACCGGATTTTGGTCAAAATAACTGACCGGCATATACATTAAATGTTGGAAAATATTACGACGTAAAGTCATCACAACATTGCCCGAAACCCAAGCTAAACAATAGCCGGCAATATAGTTCGTGATACCTCTCACTAAAATAAATACCACGACTAACACAGCCATAAGTTTTAAAAAACTGTGATCTGCCTGACCAAATCCTTGATCCAACAACGGTTTTAAGAGATAGATAAGCCCCGAATCTACCAGTGCATTCAGCACTAGCGCGATTGCCCCGACAACAAGTCCCCACTTATAAGGCGCAATCGTTGGAAATAAACGTTTAAACGTTTTAAAGGTCGAAAGATCTTTTTCTTGCATAATGTCCATTCTTAATTTTCAAAAATCGGGGCATTGTACCCTGAATTGAATGAGATACCAAATTAATAGAATAAAGCTAATACAAGTCTGAACACGAAAGGCGCTAAAACGGACGAAAGTACGCCACTTAATACCAATGCGATAGAACTATAGCTGCCGGTTTTAACACTGTATTCCATACAACGTCCTGTACCTAACGCATGAGAAACTGCCCCCATCGTTAAACCAATAGCACGGACATTACGTACGCCAATATAGTGTAAGAAGCTAAATCCAAATACTGAGCCCAACAGCCCAGCAACCAGCACGCCAACCGCTGTTACTGCGGAACTTGCACCAATTTGGCTTGAAATCGCAATTGCTATCGGCGTAGAAACCGATTTAGGTACAATTGCCGCAAGAATAGACGGACTTGCGCCCAGTAACACGGCAAATAATACACCGGTTAACATGGTACATACGCTTCCAAATACAACAACCGCTAAAATAGGACGCCATTTTTTACGAATTTGCGGTAACTGCTCATAGAATGGTAAGGCGAGCGCTACAACAGATACACCAAGTAAATTGTTGATCGGAAAATTGCCCTGATAATATTCCGCATAAGGCACTTTACCCATCACAATCACTAAAATGACGATTGCCAAAGCAATCACAAAAGGATTAAGTACGGACGAACGTAACTTTTGGCTGATACGCTGCCCAGCAAGAAAGGCGAAAATAGTTAAGAGAGAATAAAAATATATCATATTACCTTCTTCTATTATTTACGGTGAAAAATCCATTGCGCAAACAGTCCAATTAAGACTAAAGAAACTGCGGTACTAAGTATATTGGCGAACACAAATGAGGTGAAATGTACCTGTAAAGTATCAAGATGTTCGATAATTTCAGCACAGATAGGAATAAAGAAGATCGTCATATAACGTGTTAACGGTCTTGCGCTTGGCGTTACCCATTCAACTTTTACAACACCGATAACTAAACAGCTAAACAGTAATAGCATTCCCCAAATACTATCGGAAATACCAATCGGAATCAGAATGCTAAGTAATTTTCCAGCGTATAGCATCGCAAAGAGTAACGCTAAGGAAATCAACATTCTGAGCATACGAACAATCATGTGAGTATCCTCCAAAATAAGCGGTCAGATCCGCAAAAAATTTTGCAAATTTAACCGCTTGCTCACTAATTTTTTAAGAACTGAATCACTTTATTTAAATCACGTGTTCGTGTTGACGGCGGCAAACTTTTCAGGAACGTTTGACCATAATTCCGCATCACTAAACGTGAATCACAAATGATCACCACGCCTCTATCGGTTACATCACGAATTAATCGCCCTACGCCTTGCTTAAGCGTAATCACCGCTTCCGGAATTTGAATATCGTTAAACGGTTCTCCACCTTGTAAACGACAATCTTCCATACGGGCTCTTAGCAGCGGTTCATCCGGCGAAGTAAATGGCAGCTTATCAATAATCACCAATGATAACGCATCACCTCGCACATCAATTCCCTCCCAGAAACTTTGGGTGGCAACCAATACGCTATTTTCTTCCGCAATAAACTTTTCCAATAAGCGGGCTTTGCTAGTTTCCCCTTGCAATAACACGCTTAATTTACTATGTTCACGCAGAAAATCCGCTAAACCTCGCATCATAAAATAGGAAGTGCAAAGCAAAAAGCAACGACCGTTATTAGCTTCAATAACGGGCATCAACATTTTGCCTAATTCAGTTAAGGTGTGTGATTTATTGGTATCCGGCAAATAACGAGGCACACAAAGCAAAGACTGATTCGCGTAATCAAAAGGGCTTTGCAGCACCAATTGTTCCACATTCTCAATGCCTAGACGCTGACAGAAGTGATCAAATTTGCCTCCAACTTCAAGCGTTGCTGAAGTAAATACCCAACCAATTTGCTGATTTTTGAGTTGTTCGCCAAATTTGTCTGCCACAGTTAACGGCGTGATATGTAAACCGAAAGAACGTCCGTTGGCTTCATACCAATAGCAATAGCCAACGACAGTAGTATCGCTCAATTTTTTTAATTGAACTTTGACTTCCGCCAATCTTTCGAAAATTTTATCGAGCGTTTCCGAGCGTCCGAGTGATTTTTTAATCACATCGCTTAAAAAATCAATGTTTTCCGCAACCTTAGTTAAACCGTCCACTACTTTTTGGTCGTTAAACAACTCTCGCAAATTACCACGAATCGTACCTTCCGCCCCCATCAACAAACGAAAATCTTGTACCACTTTTTGTAAGTGATCCGCCGCTTTGCCTAACTGAGCGAGGTCTTTCAATTCGGTACGGTAAACAATATTAGTATCTTTACAAATATCGAATAGCTGACGAGAACTTAGCGATTGACCAAAATATTGGCTGGCGATATCCGGCAATTGGTGTGCTTCATCAAAAATGATCAATTCCGCCTCTGGGATTAACTCACCGAAGCCGGTTTCTTTGACCGCCATATCAGCACAAAACAGATGATGATTGACCACCACCACATCCGCTTCCATAGCTTTGCGGCGAGCTTGCACCACATAGCAATCTTTAAAATGCGGACAGTCCGAACCTAAGCAACTTTCTGCAGTACTCACTAACTGCGGTAAAATCGGGCTATCTTCCGCAATCGTGATACATTCGCTTAAATCGCCGGTTTTAGTTGAAGTATGCCATTTGCTGACTTTCGATAAATCCGCTAATACTGATTTATCTCCCAGCACGCCCATTGCCACCACTTGATCCAAGCGTTCTAAGCAAAGGTAATTGGCTCGCCCTTTTAATAAAGCGACTTTACCTTTATATTTTAAAGCTTTTTGAATAGTAGGCAGATCTCGATTAAATAATTGATCTTGCAGGTTTTTAGAACCGGTCGAAACAATGGTTTTTTTGCCGGAAAGCAATGCTGGTACCAAATAAGCAAAAGTTTTACCTGTGCCTGTCCCTGCTTCCACCACAGTCGGTGTCGCAAATTTTACTGCTCTTCCGACCGCTTGCGCCATCTCTAGTTGAGCGGCACGAGGACGAAAACCTTGAATATTGTTACTTAATAAGCCTTCTTCACTGAAAGCATGAATGATTTTATTGTCTAATTTGTTCATATATATAAAAAGCATTAAGGCTGCCTGCCCAAAATGAGCAAACAGCCTTTTTATTATAATACTGTATAAATATTTAGCCAATTTTTTTGTAAATTATCCTTTTAAACTGCTTTTAAAAGCTTCAGATGCTATATCAACGCTTCATTTTTGTGTAGAATAGCCGCCTTATAATTTTTAAGCTTATTTCAGGATAACAGATGAGCATTGTTGAATTTCTTAGTTATGGTTCGGTTCTTATTCTTATTCTTTCATTTTTTATTAGAGATATGATAACTTTGCGTCTCTCTAATATCGTTTGGGGATTAGGATTTGTGCTTTATGGTTTTACAACCAAAGCTTATATTGTGGCAATTTTAAACATGATCATTGTAGGTTTAAACGGCTACTTATTTGCAAGAGAGCGTCAGTAATCGACCACTTATCATTTCAAACTTTATTAACGACAACACTTCCAAAAACAAAAATTTGCACCTTAGTAAACCCCAACCACTACTAAGGTACAAATTTTTTCTCTAGCTAACCCAATAATTTATCTATTATTTATGTGCGATAAGTCGCATTTTTCATTGCTGTCACAAAATTTGCCAATTCTGCCAGTAAACGCGTTTGATTATCTAAATGACTTTCAATAATTTTCACAATCGCCGATCCGGAAATCGCACCATCACAGCCAAGCGCTAATGCTTCTTTGACTTGTTCAGGTTTAGCAATTCCAAAGCCTTGCAAAATCGGGGCGGAATTTGACCGCTTGAGGCTTTCAATAAGGTTATCTAAATTTTTAGCGTGAGCTTGGTTCTCGGCACTGGTTACACCGGCACGAGAAACCAAATAGGTATAGCCCTCAGTTAAACGTGCAATACGTTCAATCGTTGCCTGATCCGCATTCGGCGGACAAATGAAGACTGATTGAATACCATGTTTTTTAGCAGTTTGCGTAAATTCTTCGGCAGCAAGTACCGGCACATCAGCAATTAACACTGCATCAACGCCGGTTTCGGCACAGCGCTTGAAAAACACTTCTTGGGTTGGTACGAAGACTAAGTTAGCACAAAGCAGCAAGCCAATCGGAATTTCAGGATATTTTGAGCGAATTTTTGCAATCATTTCAAAACAGGCATCGGTGCTGTAACCACCGTCTAATGCACGTTTATTCGCAGCTTGAATCACCGGCCCATCTAACAGTGGATCAGAAAAAGGGAAACCGAGTTCTAACGCGTCTGCACCGTTAGCAATCAGTGTTTCGATAATCTCAAATGAACGATCAAAATCCGGATCACAGAGGGTAACAAACGGCACAAATGCCCCTTCGTTTTTTGCTTTTAAATCAGCAAACAAAGTATCAAAACGGCTCATATTAGTTTCCCCCATTTAAAATTTTATCTACAGTAAAAATATCTTTATCGCCACGCCCTGAAAGATTGACTACCAAAAGTTGTTTTTTATCCGGATTTTGTGCAATTAATTTCAGCGCATAAGCCAATGCATGTGAACTTTCTAATGCCGGAATAATGCCTTCATGTTGTGCTAATGCCTGGAAAGCATCTAACGCTTCTTGGTCGGTAATTGAGGCATACTCTGCTCGTCCAATTGAATTGAGGTAAGCATGTTGCGGCCCGACTGATGGGAAATCTAAACCTGCCGAGATCGAATAAGATTCCTCGATTTGTCCGTCCTTAGTTTGCATAATTGGCGATTTCATTCCGAAATAAATCCCGGTTGTACCATGTTTAAGCGGTGCGCCATGTTCGCCGGTTTCAATCCCTTTGCCAGCCGGTTCTACACCGATCAATTGCACGTCTTTTTCCTCAATAAAATCTGCAAACATACCGATTGCATTCGATCCGCCACCTACAGCTGCAATTACGGCATCCGGTAAGCGGTTTTCTTTTTCTAAAATTTGGCGTTTCGTTTCTTCGCCAATCATTTTCTGAAATTCTCGCACCATAGTCGGGAAGGGGTGCGGGCCTGCCGCCGTACCAATTAAGTAATGGGTTGTTTCATAGTTTGCCGCCCAGTCACGCATCGCTTCACAGCAAGCATCTTTTAATGAGCAAGAGCCTTTTTGTACCGGAATCACTTCTGCACCCATCAAACGCATACGGAATACATTCGGTGATTGGCGTTCCACATCTTTAGCCCCCATATAGATCACACAAGGTAAATCTAACATTGCACACGCCAATGCAGTTGCCACCCCGTGTTGTCCGGCACCGGTTTCCGCAATAATGCGAGTTTTGCCCATACGTTTTGCTAACAAGGCTTGTCCTAATACTTGGTTGGTTTTATGTGCGCCGCCGTGTAATAAATCTTCACGTTTAAGATAAAGTTTGGTTTTACTTCCTTTGGTGAGATTACGGCAAAGCGTTAATGCGGTCGGGCGACCGGCGTAGTTTTTAAGTAAATCGGTAAATTCCGCTTGGAATAACGGATCATTTTGTGCTTCAACAAAAGCAGCTTCGAGTTGTTTTAAGACTGGTACGAGAATTTCCGGAACATACATTCCGCCAAATTCGCCGAAGTAAGGATTAAGAAGTGTGTCTGACATATCGTGTTCTCTCTATAAGAAATATTATGTACTATTAAAATAGTACATAACTCTACGATATGCAAGTAAAAATTTCTTTTATTTAGTATTTAAAAACGGTCTGTTTTAGACCGCTTTTAGTAAGTGAACTACCCTCTTGCTACCGCAAGCGGTGAGAAAGTCTGCGCAGTCGGCATCACTTCAATACGGTTAATATTGACGTGTTCCGGTTGCTGATTCAGCCATAACACAATATTAGCAATATCTTCCGGTGCGACATAGTTCACGTTTTCATATACTTTTGCCGCTTTGTCGTCATCGCCTTTAAAGCGTACGTTCGAAAATTCCGTACCGCCGCATAAACCAGGCTCTACATTCGTTACACGCACTTTCGTACCGGCTAAATCCGCACGTAAATTGAGGCTGAATTGTTTAACGAAAGCTTTTGTGCCGCCATAAACATTACCACCCGGGTAAGGATAATTACCGGCGATTGAACCTAAATTGATGATATGTCCGCTATTACGTTCTACCATTTCCGGTAAAATCAAACGGGTAACCGTCACCAGCCCTTTAATATTAGTATCGATCATTTGATACCAATCTTTTAAATCGGTTTTATAAGCTGGTTCCAACCCTAACGCTAATCCGGCATTGTTGACTAATAAATCGACTGTTTGCCAGCCTGCCGGGCGATTATTTAAGGCTTGAGTGGTTGCCTCTTCATCGCGAATATCAAATGCAAGCGGTAAGAAATTATTACCTAATTGCGAATGTAGCTCGGCAAGACGTTCTTTACGTCTGCCGGTACCAATCACTTTATAACCTGATTTAATCAGTAATTTACAAATGGCTAAGCCAAATCCTGCTGTTGCCCCAGTGACTAATGCTGTTTTCATTGTGTTTGCCCTCTTATCATTATTAAAATTATCCAAATAACAAGCGGTCATATTTTGCAAAATTTTTACAAAATATGACCGCTTATTAGCTTAAACCTCATCAATCACAAATTCAAACCAATCTATCACATCTTTTTCGTGAATGCCGTTTGGAATGAGAATATTCGCTTTTTTTACCGATTGCGGATCGTTAGAGATCAACGGATGCCAATCAAATAACGGCTTACCTTCATAAAGTAAACGATAAGCACAAGTTTTCGGCAACCAACCGAAATCAGGCAAATTTTTCTTGGTTAATTTGGTACAATCCCGTTCAATTTTGAAACGATTCGGATAATTGGTACAACGTCCGTTATCCACGTCCAGTAAATTACAAGCGACCGAAGTATAATACAAACGCTCTCGCTTTCCTCTGCCTTGAATATATTTGCGGTAACAACATTTTCCACAACCGTCACACAATGCTTCCCATTCCGCATCATTCATTTCAAGTAGGCTTTTTGTCTGCCAAAAGTTTGGCGTTAATTGATTCGTCATCTTTTTTTGTTAAATAGCTGTTACAGTTCTTTATTTTAGATAGATTTTAGCATATTCTAGCGTAGTTTTAAAAAGCAAACGTTTGCCACACTGGAGGATGAATGAAAAGCGATGTAGAAATTGCTCAAGCTGCCATTATGCAGCCGATTAATAAAATTGCGGAAAAATTAGGTTTAAATGCCGATCAAATTGAACAATACGGCAAATATAAAGCAAAAATTAACCCTACAGATGCGTTTAAATTACCGGCTAAAAACGGTAAATTAATTTTAGTGACTGCGATTAACCCGACGCCGGCAGGCGAAGGCAAAACGACCGTCACTATCGGTTTAACCGATGCGTTAAATCAACTTGGTAAAAATGCTGTGGTTGCGGCACGTGAGCCGTCGTTAGGTCCGGTATTCGGCGTGAAAGGCGGTGCGGCCGGCGGCGGTTATGCACAAGTGTTGCCGATGGAAGATATCAACCTACACTTTACCGGCGATTTCCACGCCATTACCAGTGCCAATAACCTCTTAGCAGCGTTATTGGATAACCATATCTACCAAGGCAATGCGTTAAATATTGATACCAAACGTGTGTTATGGCGACGTGTTATTGATATGAATGATCGTCAATTACGTAACGTATTGGGGGGTTTAGGCAATCCGACCGATGGCGTGATTCGTCCGGACGGTTTCGATATTACCGTAGCTTCAGAAGTGATGGCAATTTTCTGTTTAGCGAAAGATCTTGCTGATTTAAAAACGCGTTTAGGTAATATCTTAGTCGCTTACACTAAAGATAAACAGCCGGTTTATGCGAAAGATTTAAATGCGCATGGGGCAATGGCGGCATTATTAAAAGATGCGATTAAACCGAATTTAGTACAAACGATTGAAGGCAGCCCTGCCTTTATTCACGGTGGCCCGTTTGCCAATATCGCTCACGGTTGTAACTCGGTTACCGCAACACGTTTAGCATTACATTTAGGTGATTATGCAGTAACAGAAGCCGGTTTCGGTGCGGACTTAGGTGCAGAAAAATTCTGTGATATTAAATGCCGTTTAGCTGATCTTAAACCGGATGTGGCGGTGGTCGTTGCCACGGTAAAAGCGCTGAAATATAACGGCGGTGTTGAAAAAGCGAATTTAGCTGAAGAAAATTTAACCGCTTTACAACAAGGTTTACCTAATCTGCTTAAACATATCAGTAACCTCAAAAATGTATTCGGCTTACCGGTTGTGGTCGCATTAAACCGCTTTGTGTCAGATACTGATGCAGAATTAGCCCTAATTCAGACCGCTTGTGCGAAACAAGGCGTGGAAGTATCGCTCACTGAAGTTTGGGGTAAAGGCGGCGCCGGTGGTGTGGACTTAGCACAAAAAGTGTTAAAAGCGATTGATGAACAAGAGAACCGTTTTAATTTCGTCTATGACGTAAATGAAAGCGTGCAAAACAAGATCAAAGCGATCGCACAAAAAATCTATGGTGCGGATGATGTGAATTTTAGTGCCGAAGCCTTAGCGGAAATTAAAAATCTGGAAAAATTAGGTTTAGATAAATTACCGATTTGTATGGCGAAAACACAATACTCATTAAGCGATAATGCCAAATTACTTGGTTGCCCAAGCGGTTTTACTGTTACCGTACGTAGTATTAGCGTCTCTGCCGGTGCCGGCTTTATCGTTGCGATTTGCGGTAGCATTATGCGTATGCCGGGCTTACCGAAAGTGCCGGCGGCAAATCGTATTGATGTGGATGAAAACGGTTTGATTACCGGTTTATTCTAACCATAACGCTTACAAAAATCCCCGCCAAATGCGGGGATTTTTTATAGGAACATTTGCAAAATAGCGGTAAAAAATGACCGCTTGGATTCGTACAATCTATTAGATTTAACGAATCACCACTGCCGTGCCGGTTGCGACCACAATAAACATACCTTTATCGCCGCCCATTGATTGATATTCCATTGAAACACCCACCACTGCATTGGCACCGACACGTTTCGCTTCTTTTTCCAATTCGGCTAACGCTTCTTGTCTGGCACTATTTAACTTGCTTTCGTAAGCGCCCGAACGCCCGCCAATCACATCGGTAATACTCGCAAAAAAATCACGAATAAAATTCGCACCGGAAACCACTTCGCCAAACACTAAACCTTTATATTCAGTGATTTGATGACCATCAATTGTTGGTGTGGTGGTAATAATCATATTTTCTCCTCGTAAACGTGACTTCGCTTACTTTAGTAACTGTTGTTTTAATACATCCAATGCAATCGCACGGTGTGAAATTTGCTTTTTCTCGCTGGTTTCCAACTCGGCAAAACTACAATTTTTAGGCGGGTAGAAAAACAGCGAATCATAACCAAAACCGTTTTGACCGCGTTCTTCACGTAAAATTTCACCGAAACATTCGCCTAAGGCAATTTTCGGTGTCGGATCAGTTTCGTGTTGCAGAAAAACGATACAACTTACAAATTTCGCCCCACGTTTTTCATCCGCAACATTTTGCAGTTCGGCTAATAATTTTTTGCGATTTGCCTCATCATTGCCGTCTTCACCTGCATAACGGGCGGAATAAAGCCCCGGTGCGCCACCCAGTGCGTCTACAGCTAAACCTGAGTCATCTGCAATTGCCGGTAATCCGGTCATTTTTGAAGCATAACGTGCTTTTAACAACGCATTTTCAACGAAAGTCAAACCGGTTTCTTCCGGTGATTCAATACCGAATTCACTTTGCGCCACCACATCAAAGCCAAATTGCGCTAATACATCCGCCATTTCTTTGACTTTACCTTTATTTCCTGTGGCTAACACGACTTTAGTTTGTTCCATTTATGATCCTTTTGCAAAAATTTGATAAAAAATGACCGCTTATTCAATGCCTTTTTGATAAGACATCATCAATAACGTACGCCATTTGTCCTGCCCTTGTTCATCTTTGCCCATATTGGCAATATGCGGAAATCTGCCCCACTGTTCAAAGCCGTGCTTACGCATTAGATTTTGGCTGATTTGATTCAATTCGAACACGTATGCCATCAGAGTATGAATATTATGTTTCAGCATTTCCGCTTGCATAAACTTGATGATCTTCGAACCGTAGCCTTTACCTTTAGCACTACCGTCTAAATAAATACTAATTTCAGAGGTATGCACAAACGCCGGTCGCTCGTAAAACGGCGAAAAGCTAAACCAGCCGGCAATGCCGTTTTCGTCTTCTACCGTCCAAATCGGGTATTGTTCGCTGGTTAAATGAAAATCAAACCAAGCTCGGCGATTAATCGGGGTCGCCAATTCCAAATCCGCCGTAATTTGATGAGTCGGAATCGCTTGATTGTAAATATTTAAAATGGTTTCGAAATCCGCTTCCGTCGATTTTCGAATCTGCATTTAGTGCCTTCCTTTATAAAAATTATGCGGTAATCATATTTGGTAATACAACCATGACCTCAACACCACCTTCCAAACGGTTCTTGATACTAAACTCGCCTTTTAACTCAGCGGTGCGTTCTTTCATGATCGTCAGCCCATAATGCCCTTCCGGCTCAATATCGCTTGCAATGCCTTTGCCGTTGTCACGAATAATCAAGCAATGTTCACCATCCGCATTAGTTTCAGCAATCACATCGATTGCGCTCGCATTAGCGTGTTTAATCGCATTAATCACCGCTTCACGCACAATCTGTAAAGCATGAACTTGTTGCTGCGCACTAAAAATTTGTGAAGGGAGTTTACAATTCAGACGAATTTGAGCCGATGTTCGAATACGTAATGAATCTAATACTCGCTCCAATGCATGAGTAAGATTAGCCTCCTCAATAGTCAAACGGAACGTAGAAAGTAACTCTCGTAACTGACTATATGCTTCATTCAGCGCTTTTTCAAAGTCATCTAAGATCGCTTTTTGTTTTTCCCAATCTTGTTTGGTTTCACCATTACGTTTTAATAGACTCACTTGGATTTTAAAAAACGTCAGTGATTGCGCTAATGAGTCATGCAGTTCTCGTGCAATAATTGAGCGCTCTTCCATCAATACTAACTGTTGTTGCTGTTTCTGCACTTGCACAACATACAGGCTACGCCCAATCATTTCCGATACGTTTTGGATTAAACGTTCATCAGGACACAATAACGATGGTTTCCAACGTAATAACGCAATTTTCTCGTTTTCTATGGCGATTTCGTTATAACGCCAATCTTGTGCCGGTGCATTATCAATGGTCACATTCCAATAATCCGCTCCATACACTTGAATCTCAATTCCACGTAATTGTTCATTATCAAGCACAGTTTGTAACACTTGAAATAAGACGTTTTGATTAACCGGCTTTGCCGTTAACAGCTGAGAACATTGGAATAATACCAACAGAGAACGATTTACCGACATCAAACGGCGGGTCTTATCCTCAACTTTCTCTTCAAGAGAAGCATATAATTTAGCTAAATCGCTTGCCATTTGGGTAAATGCGGAAGAAAGAAACCCTAATTCGTTCGGCTCATTTACCGCTAGCTGAATATGGTCAAAATCTTCGTTTTTTACTTGTTGGCTTGCTGTCACTAGCTGGTCAAGCGGTCTAATAATGCGTTTTCGAGTGTACCATACGCCAAAATAAGCTAAGGCAATAATCAATAGCATAGAAACCGCAATCACGCCAATTGCCACCTTTAATTTTAGCTCAACAAATTCTTGTAACAACCATACGAAATTATTAACTTGGTTCGCATACCCCTCAATATTGGCTTCATAAGAGCTTCTATCTCGCTTAACGATAAAAGATTCCATTTCTTGCCAGCTTTCTTGCAGCTTGACATAAGCCTCTGTAACTTCTTTCGGTAACAGGCATTTATGCGCTAAAGAATCTTGAATTTCAGGCGAATTCAAACTTTGACGATATTCATTTAAACGAGTCGGAATAGATTGCGGATGATGCTCCATTTCGTAGAGGAAACGATAACTCTGCATCCGCAATGAGCCGGAAACATTAATCAACCCCGCATCAGATTTATTACTCCACATAATGCCTAATGAAATACCACTAATTAAAGAGGCAAACGCGATCATGACGAGAAAATAAGATCCAATGCGGCGAGCAATAGAATACTTAGGATGATTAACCAGTTTATTCATTATAAATTAAGTAATTCCGTTAATTCTTTGGCAATACTGTCTTCATTATTTGAGCCGATTGTTTTATCCGCACGTTGCTGAACTTCAGCCTCAGAACCACCCATTGCGATACCTAAACCAACCAGTTCTAACATAGAAATATCATTGAAATTGTCACCAAATGCAATTACGTTTTGCGGATCAATTCCTTCAATTTTTAGCAATTCTGCCAACATTGCGCCTTTACTATTACCGACACTGGTAATATCCACTCTATCCACCCAAGACCATTCCGGGCTAAATTGATCAAGCGGTAATTTTTCAACAAAACTTTGCATTTTAGCTAAGTCCGTATCACTAATTAACACTTTCCAAACCGTAGTACCTTTATCAATCTCTTGCTGAAATTTCTCAACTTGATGAACATTTGGACGCACAGCTTCCGGACAAGATTGTACCCATTTTTGAAACTTGGTGAAATGCGGATTAAGCTGCTCATAAGTCATTGCATCACGAAAATATACCGCCGTATGAATACCCAACGCTTGCGCTTGATTAATTAAACCGGAAGCTTGCTCTGCAGTTAATGGGTTACCTGACAGCACTTTATCATGTTGAAAATCATATAAATAAGTACCATTGCAGCAAACAACTGGCGTATCCAAACCAATTTCCGCATAGTAAGGACGAACGGCCGTATGATGACGGCCTGTTACAAAGAAAATTTTTACGCCTTTCTCTCGTGCCTTTTGAATGGCTTGCTTACTCGATTCTAAAATAACCGCATTTGGTGAAAGTAAAGTCCCATCTAAGTCAAAAGCAACCGCTTGATAACGCATAAAAATTCTCCTATTACAGGGTGGTAAGAAAAAATAAGGGCAATCAAAATTGATTGCCCTTATATTTTACTCTATGTTCTCACGAAACAGTAGATTATTTATTACTGTTATATTGTGGAGTTTGGTAAAGTGGCGTTGGACCGTTAGGACCTGCAACATTACCACCTTCGTTTTGTTTTAACACGCCACCGTTTGCAGAAATTTCTACACGACGGTTAGGGCGTAAACAATCACGTAATGCTTGACCTGACTCACCATCACACGCTTTAACTTGGCTTGCTTTACCATAACCAACAGCATTAATTTGTGCTGTTACGCCTTGTTGAACTAAACGTGATTTCACCATGTTCGCACGACGTTGTGATAAATCTAAGTTATATTTTTCTGAACCTAAGCGGTCTGTATAACCTGCAACTTTAACTTGTTGCGCACCAGATGATTTTAATTGTGTCGCAACACTATCAACAACTTCTTTACCTTTCGCAGTTAATGTGTCTTTATCGAAATCGAATAAGAAGTCACCGCTTAAGTTAAATGATGAGTTACCATTACAGCCATTCGGATACCAGAAGAAACTTTGGGCATTCATATTTTTGTCAAATAAGATTTTGTATTGACAAATTTTGTGCACGCCATTCTCACGATAGTTAAATGCATAATCCCACTCACGAACGCCATATAAGCCTTCTTCAAAGTGTGGGCGACCGATTAGGTTATATAATTGGTCTTTGTTCATACCACGTTCGATTTGACGAACGTTTTCCCAGTTTGGCCATGAACCGAATTGTGAACCATCATGGTTGAATTCTGATTCAGAGATTTTTGGGAATACTGGATTTTCTGTCGTACCTTCATCAGTCACTTTGCTTAAGTTACCACAAGCAGCTACGGCTAATGCGATACCAGATAATAACAATCCGCGAAAAACAGTCGTATTTTTCATCGTTGGTTGTTCCTTGTTAGATTAAAAACTTCATTCATATGTTCTAAATACCATCCATCGGTATATAGGCGAGCAGATTTTACAACACAATATTATTTTATTCTAGGGTTAGAAATAGAATAAACTAAATAATTAATGTCTCGACTCTTAATTGTAAATTTTTATTCCCTCTAAACTCATTTATATCAAGTTTGTAAACCAATTTAACTTGTTTAATCGATAAATCAGGAAAATAACGCAAATCGGCATTAAACCAAATTGCATCAAATAATCCACCGTTAGGTTGCTCGACCATTAACTTTAAGTGTTTACCACCTAGTATACGCTGTTGCAATAAACGAAATTCACCTTCAAACGTAGGCTCTGGGAAGTTTTGTCCCCAAGGCCCCGCCTGCTGTAATAATTCCGCTATTTCGATATTTAATTCAGATGGTGCTAATTCCCCATCCGTATAAATGACACCTTGTAATTGTTCCGGTTCAATTATTTCATTAATAATTTCATCAAATACTTTTTGAAAACGTAAAAAATTCTCTTGATGAATTGTTAAACCTGCTGCCATCGCATGCCCACCGAATTTAATAATTAAATCCGGATATAATGAATCTATACGTTCTAATAAATCACGCATATGTAATCCGGCAATTGAACGTGCCGAACCTTTCAAATATTCACTGTTTTCACCCTCTTGTGCAAACGCAATGACCGGCCGATGAAATTGATCTTTAATACGTGAAGCTAAAATCCCGATCACACCTTGGTGCCAATCCGGTTGATATAACACAATACCGTGCGCTTGTTCTTTTTGCATCAAACTCGGTAAATTTGCGCAAATTGCCAAGGCTTCCGTCTTCATTTCTTGCTCAAACTCTTTACGGGTTTGGTTGAGGCTATCCAATTCAAATGCTAATTGACGTGCAATCTCCATATTCTCTGCAATGAGCAGTTCTACGCCTAACGACATATTTTCCAAACGTCCTGCCGCATTTAAACGAGGGGCAATTGCAAAACCTAAATCGCTAGCTTGTAGAGAAGATAAATCTCGCTTAGACACTTCCGCTAAAGCACGAATACCTGCTCGACAATGCCCCGAACGAATACGGTTTAATCCTTGATGAACTAAAATTCGGTTATTATGATCAAGCGGAACCACATCCGCTACTGTTCCCAATGCAACAAGATCCAATAATTCCGCTAAATTAGGTTCTTGCTCTTTAAAGCATCCTAATTCACGCATTCTGCCTCGAAGTGCCAACATCACATAGAACGCTACCCCCACTCCGGCTAAAGATTTTGAAGGGAAAGTACAATCCGCCAAATTCGGATTCACCATCGCATCCGCATTCGGCAAGCTTTCTGCCGGTAAATGATGATCGGTAACTAAAACTTTGATACCGTGCTCTTTTAGAAAATCAATTCCTTCAAAGGAAGAAATACCGTTATCCACTGTCATCACAATATCTGCACCTTTGGCTAATACCATTTCAGCAACCGCCAGACTTAGACCGTAGCCTTGTGAAAAACGATCCGGAATCAGATAATCAACCTTTTCAAAGCCTAATTGACGTAATGCCAAAATTGCCAATGATGTACTGGTTGCACCATCCGCGTCAAAATCTCCAACAATAATAATGCGTAATTGTTGCTTATAGGCATCTACCAACAACTCAACCGCCGCATCAATATTCGCTAATTGATGGGGTCTATGTAAAAATTGCAAGGTTCGCTCTAACTCCTGAGGCGAAGAGATACCACGACTTTGATAGAGTCGATTTAGTAAAGGATGTTCTGATAATTTTATAGATGTGAGTTTAGATCGTTGTTTGATTAGCTTTTGCACTGGATTTTCTTCTTTTCGTTATAAATAAAACAAGCGGTATAATTTTGCAAAAATTTTACAAAATCAGACCGCTTGTATTCAAGAACTTAATGCTATTCGCTTAGCATTTTGAGTAATTCTTTCGGCTCAACGTACCCTGCAATTAATTGTCCGCTACTATCAACCATATTTGGTGTCCCTGTTACGCCAAATTTAATCCCAAGCTCATAGTGTTTTTTCACAATATTTGGTATTTTAACTTCTTTTGGTAAAGTACCGTTTTCCGCATCATTTAACGCTTTTACTTTATCGGTTGATGTCCAAATCGCTTCCATTTGTTTCGCTGTTTGAGTATTCATACCACCACGAGGGAAAGCAAGAAAACGAAGCGTAATACCTAAATCGTTATATTCTTTAATACGTTGGAACATCAAATGACAGTAGTGACACGTAATATCCATAAACACAGTCACTATATGTTTTTCATTCTTCGCCGGATAAATAATCATCTCTTTTTCTAGAGAATTTAAATCAGCAAGTAAGGATTTATTAGTAATATCAACCGCTTTGCCGTTTTTCAGTTCAAAAATCTGACCTTGAATCACAAAACGTCCATTCTCACTAATTTGAACTACTCCCTCATTTGAAACTGCAGTTCTAAAACCTGGTAATGCCGAATCACTGATTTTAACATTCGTTGCCCCCATTCTTTCTAACGTGCGTTTGAGGCTTGCATCATCAGCCATTACTGATGTACTTAATATGGATAGACCTAATAATGCAATCGCATTTTTTTTCATTGTAAATTCCCTAAAAAATTAAAGTTTAAGCTTCGCTTCTACAGCTTTTGCCCGTTTTAAGAAAGATTGTCGTTCTTTGCTTGCCATACCTGAACTGGAACCAGGTAATTTTACCGTCATCGGGTTAACCGGTCGTCCATTAATATGGAATTCATAATGTAAATGCGGACCAGTTGATCCACCAGTATTTCCTGAGAGCGCAATACGCTCACCTTTTTTCACGTTCTGCCCTACACGTACAAGCGTTTTACTTAGATGCATATACACGGTTGTAATATGTCCGTGCCGGATCTTAATATAACGTCCTGCTCCCCTTGCTTGATAAGCGATATGCTCCACTACACCATCACCCGGGGCAATAATCGGAGTTCCTGTCGGCACACCGAAATCCACACCGTTATGCGGTCTCACTCGACGTGTGATCGGGTGAACCCGTCTAGGGTTATAAGATGATGAAACTCTCGCACTGAACAACAATGGAATACGAGCAAAACCTTTGCTTAAGGTCTCACCATGGCTGCTATAGTAACGTCCGTTATCTGCCTGAATCGCATAATAACGTTTTTTACCGCTTACAATTAAAATTCCTTCAACATTACCGACATCCGTTACCGTGCCATTAATGTATTCACGTTTTACTAAGATCGCAAAACGATCGCCTTTTTTAAGTTTATTAGTTGCAATTTGTGATTGTAATCCGACCGCTAATTGATTGACTTGGCGTTCAGATAACCCTACGTTTTTAAGACTTGTTGCAAAACTTCCATCAATCGAACCTCGCACAACATCTTGTCGCCATTCACCTTTTTTCTGTATCTTTTGAAAAACCCATTTACCGTTATCTTTACGCTCATAAATACGTTCTTCTTTTTCAGATACCAACCAGTTCATATATTCCAATTCACCGTGGTTATCTAAGATCCAGTAAAATTGTTGTCCACCATCTAAATTAGCAAGCTCAGGGAAGCGCTTGATCATTGCTCGCGCAACACTTATGCCTAAACCAGACTGCTCTAAAACGTCTTTTAATTTATCGCCGCGACCGACGGTATAACTAAACTGATCTTGAATGCGTAATGCTTCATCGGCAACCTCTAAGATTTCATCTAATACCTTCTCCGCTTCCGGCGATAACTTTTCTTCTGGCTTTTCAGTTTCTTTGTTAACTGTCGTGCCTTCTTGTCCTTCTACTTCATCATCCTTTTCATTGAGCAAATCTTCATAAGAGGTTGCATTAGCATCTTCCGCGCCAACCTCTTCTGCTGAATTAGGATCAGTTTGTTCATTATCCGTTGTTTGATCCCCTGCCGCCACATCAGCTTGTTCCGGCTCATCCTTATGTTTTTCAGTTTGTTCATCAAGCACAACATATTGTTCTTGATTTGTTGCGCTGCTAATGGATGGTTGATTTTTTAAAGCAAGTACAATACCGATAAAAATCGATAACAGCGCCATAAAGAAAAGTAATCCCTTCAAACGGGATTTCTTTCGACGACGATCTCTTGCTAGAATAACGTGTTGCAAAATATGTCCTATATTATCTTTTACTTATTACAAAAAAATTCGACAAAAGTTCTTTTAGAAAATTCATTCTTGTCAGCATCACAAAAATCAGCTAACTTGTTCGCCTTTATATTATACCCTTAATTTTTTTAAAATAATGCAAATAAAACAACTTACTCCTGTACCGCAGCCTAAAAAAAAGGGCGAGCCTCTTGTAGAACTTCAACAAATTGAAGTAAGTTTCGGTGGTCAAAAAGCTTTGCAAAATATCAATTTAACGGTATATGCGAATTCTATTACGACGATTGTCGGCCCAAATGGCGGCGGAAAATCGACGTTACTTAAAGTATTACTCAAGTTACTTGCTCCAACCAAGGGCAAGGTTATTCATCAAAAAGGGCTTAAAATCGGTTATGTGCCGCAAAAATTGCATTTGGATCATTCAATGCCAATTACGGTGCAAAAATTTCTATCACTAAAACCGAACTGCTCTGCACAAGCGATTCAAGAAGCTCTTGCACTCTTTTCTATTACGCATTTAGCAGAAAATAGTATGCAGAAATTATCCGGCGGTGAATTGCAGCGCGTTTTACTTGCTCGAGCTATTTTAGATCGCCCGCAATTATTAGTTTTAGACGAACCGATGCAAGGGGTGGATATTACAGGGCAAACCGAACTCTATCAACTATTAAATAATACTCGTTCGTGGTTAAATTGCGCAATTTTGATGGTTTCGCACGATTTAAACATCGTAATGGCAAATACTGATGAAGTTTTATGCGTGAATAAGCATATTTGTTGTGCCGGCACACCGGAAATGGTGACCAATGATCCGCATTTTATCCATTTCTTTGGTGACCAATTTGCCAAAAATGTTGCCTTTTATTCTCACCACCACAACCATCATCACAACTTACACGGTGATGTCTGTAGCGGACAATGCCATTGCAGTCATTAGTGTTAAATATAAATATAAGCGGTCTTTTTTAGCATTTCTTTTGCAAATTTTTCGCCAAAAAAGACCGCTTATTTGTTATCAATCTGTTAAAAATCTGACTTAGCTCACATTCTTCACTTAAATTTTTAGGCATAATAGCATCATTGATTTATAAATCGCCTAATAGCATGGTGTTTTAATCCATTTTATTTATATTAGCGTATATAATACTCGTCATAACTCAATAAACACACAAATATACAAGGTTAGGTCTGTATGCAACATAAAAATTTTGAAGACTGGTTAGCTTCCTCACCTTTCGGTGGTTCTAACCAAGCTTATGTTGAAGAAATCTACGAACAATATCTTGAAGACCCAACTAGCGTTGATGCTAGCTGGTGTACCATCTTTGATACCCTTCCGAAAACGCAAGTCGTAGAACAACCCCATTCGCAAGTGCGTGACTATTTCCGTAAACTCGCCCGTGAAAATGTCCCGGAATCCGTTACGGTTATCGATCCGGAAGCCAGCGCCAAACAAGTTCGTTTATTACAATGGATTAACGCTCACCGTTTCCGTGGTTATCTTGAAGCAAAACTCGACCCTCTTGGTTATTATCGTTGGAAAACCTCTCAAGTACCTGAATTAGATTACCGCCATCACGGTTTTACCGATGCGGATCTAAATGAAACCGTTACGATTGGTAAATATGTTTATGGCAAAGAAACAATGAAATTTAGTGATCTTGCCGATGCATTAAAACAAACCTATTTGGGTACAATAGGTTTAGAGTTTATGCACGTGCAAGATATGGAACAACGTAACTGGCTACAAGCAAAAATTGAAAGCACCTTAAATAAACCGTTGTTCTCGCACGAAGAAAAAGTCAATTTACTTACCGAATTAACCGCTGCTGACGGTCTTGAACGTTATCTCGGCGCAAAATTCCCCGGAGCAAAACGTTTCTCACTCGAAGGTAGCGATGCATTTATTCCAATGATGAAAGAAATCATTCGTCATGCTGGTCGCCAAGGTATGAAAGACGTGGTGATGGGGATGGCGCACCGAGGCCGTTTAAATATGTTGGTAAACGTATTGGGTAAAAAACCGGCGGAATTATTTGATGAATTTGCAGGCAAACACGCCGATGATAACCGTACTGGTGACGTGAAATATCACCAAGGTTTCTCATCTGATTTCGATGTGGACGGCGAACGTGTGCATTTAACCCTTGCATTTAACCCATCGCATTTAGAAATCGTAAGCCCTGTGGTTATCGGTTCGGTACGTGCACGTCAAGAACGTATACGTGACACTGAGTATAATAAAGTCTTAGCTGTTACCGTACATGGCGATTCGGCTGTTGCTGGTCAAGGCGTAGTACAAGAAACCTTAAATATGTCTAATGCTCGAGGTTATAAAGTTGGCGGTACGATTCGAATCGTGATCAATAACCAAATCGGTTTTACCACCTCTAACCCGAACGACACTCGTTCAACCGAATTCTGTACTGATATTGCCAAAATGATTCAGGCACCGATTATTCACGTTAATGGTGATGATCCTGAAGCAGTCGCATTTGCTGCCCGAATGGCAGTCGAATATCGTACCTTATTCAAACGCGATATTTTTATCGATCTGATTTCTTACCGTCGTCATGGTCATAATGAGGCGGATGAACCGTTAGCTACACAACCAATGATGTATAGCATCATTAAAAAACACCCGACACCGCGTAAAGTCTATGCAGATCGTTTAGTTGCCGAAGGCGTATTAAACCAAGATCAAGCCACTGAAATAATGAATAACTATCGTGATGCGTTGGATAACGGTGATCGTGTTGTACCGGAATGGCGTGAGATGGATATGGCGGCGGTTGATTGGTTGCAATACCTCAATTATGACTGGACAGCACCGTATGAAAGCAAATTTCCATTAGATCGTTTCCAAACTCTAGCAAAACGTGTATGCGAATATCCTGAAAGTTTACGACCACATTCTCGCGTCGAGAAAATCTATAACGACCGTAAAGAGATGTACGAAGGTAAAAAATTATTAGATTGGGGTATGGCGGAAACGATGGCATACGCTACCCTATTAGATGAAGGTACGCACGTGCGTTTATCCGGAGAAGATGCCGGTCGTGGTACATTCTTCCACCGCCATGCGGTTGTACATAACCAAAATGACGGTACAGGTTATGTACCGCTTGCTCATTTACACGCAAATCAAGGGCGTTTTGAAGTGTGGGATTCGGTACTTTCCGAAGAAGCGGTATTAGCCTTTGAATATGGATATGCGACAACCGACCCGAAAACATTAACCATTTGGGAAGCACAGTTCGGTGACTTTGCCAATGGCGCACAAATCGTTATCGACCAATTTATCAGCTCTGGAGAACAAAAATGGGGCAGAATGTGCGGTCTAGTGATGTTGCTTCCACACGGTTATGAAGGACAAGGTCCGGAACACTCTTCCGCTCGTCTGGAACGTTACTTGCAGCTTTGTGCCCAACAAAATATGCAAGTTTGTGTACCAAGTACACCGGCACAGGTTTACCATATGCTCCGCCGCCAAGCGATTCGCAAAATGCGTCGTCCATTAGTTGCGATTTCACCTAAATCGTTATTACGCCACCCATTAGCGGTTTCTTCCTTAGCAGAATTGGTTGATGGCGAATTCCAAACGGTGATCGGCGAAATTGACAGTAATATCAAGGCGAAAAAAGTGAAACGTGTTGTGATGTGTTCAGGTAAGGTTTATTACGATTTACTCGAACAACGCCGCCAAAACGAACAAACTGATGTAGCGATTGTTCGTATCGAACAACTTTATCCATTCCCATATGAGGATATGAAAAAAGTATTAGAACCTTACGTACATGTAAAAGACTTTGTTTGGTGTCAAGAAGAGCCGCTTAATCAAGGCGCATGGTATTGCAGTAAACATAATTTTGAAGCATCAGTCCCAGAAAAAGCGAAGTTAACTTATGCAGGCCGTCCTGCATCTGCATCTCCTGCGGTGGGCTATACTTCATTGCATACTCAGCAACAAAAACAATTAGTGGCAGAAGCTTTAACGCTTTAACAAATAAGCGGTCAAATTTCAGCAAAATTTTGCAAAAAAATCATCAAATTCGACCGCTTGCAAAATTATCGGCACAGCTAAAACACTGTGTTAACGAATATAAAGGAACGTAAATCATGACTATTGAAATTTTAACGCCGGACTTACCCGAATCTGTTGCAGATGCGACTGTTGCTACTTGGCATAAGAATGTGGGTGATGCAATTAAACGTGATGAAGTAATCGTTGAAATTGAAACGGATAAAGTCGTATTAGAAGTACCAGCGCCGCATGACGGTATTTTAGCGGAAATCTGCCAAGTTCAAGGCGCTACTGTTATTTCCAAACAATTACTCGGCAAAATCTCAACCGTCCAAGCAGGCGATTTCACCCAAGAAACGATTAAACCAACGAATGAAGCGACTCCGGCGGATCGTAAGTCTGCAGCTATTGAGCATGACCATTCCGATGCGGATTCTCAAGGCCCAGCGATTCGCCGTTTATTGGCTGAACACAATATTGAGGCTCATTTAGTCAAAGGTACCGGTGTTGGCGGCAGAATTACCCGTGAAGATATTGAACATCATTTAGCACAACGTCAAACACAAGCTTCAAAACAGGCTATTGACACAGAGCAAAGCACTGTCAGTACCGTGTCTTACTCAGCACGTAGCGAAAAACGTGTGCCAATGACACGTTTACGTAAACGTATTGCTGAACGTCTGTTAGAAGCGAAAAATACAACGGCAATGTTAACCACATTCAATGAAGTGGATATGCAGCCGATTATGACATTACGTAAAACTTACGGTGAAAAATTTGAAAAACAACACGGTGTACGTTTAGGCTTTATGTCGTTCTATATTAAAGCGGTTGTTGAAGCATTAAAACGTTATCCGGAAATCAATGCATCGATTGACGGTGATGATGTGGTATATCACAACTATTTCGATATTAGTATTGCGGTCTCAACCCCTCGCGGCTTAGTCACACCGGTTATCCGTAACTGCGATAAATTATCGATGGCGGATATTGAGAAAACGATTAAAGAGCTTGCTGAAAAAGGTCGTGACGGTAAATTAACCGTAGAAGATTTAACCGGCGGTAATTTTACCATTACAAACGGTGGTGTATTCGGTTCATTAATGTCTACCCCGATCATCAATCCACCACAAAGTGCGATTTTAGGGATGCACGCCATTAAAGATCGCCCGGTTGCCATAAACGGCCAAGTGGTTATTCGTCCAATGATGTATCTAGCACTTTCTTATGACCATCGTTTAATTGATGGACGTGAATCTGTTGGTTTCTTAGTTGCTGTCAAAGATTTATTAGAAGATCCGACACGTTTATTACTTGAAATTTAACAGCTAATCAGCTTAATTAAGTAAACCGCTCACAGCATCCTGTAAGCGGTTTTTTAATAAAGTTCACACACACTTTGTAAATTAATCAATTTTATTGTATTATAACGTCATTATTGAGCAAATTTAGAGAAATATGACTGATTACAATTACCCGAGTGCATACAAAATATATCCTGATACTCCTCAAAAATCTTATCGTCTTAAACGTTTACGCTTCTGGTTACGTTCTCGTTTACATCAAAAACAAATTAATTTATTCACTCAATTTATAAATCAGAATCCGGCACTTATTCCTCTGTTGAATCAAAGACCTAATTATAGTTATCCTCTTGTGCATCGTTTTTTGGATAAGCGTTTTAGTGCAACACAACGTTTTCAAGCAATTTGTGATAACTTAACCTTTCTCCCGAAAGCATTAGCTCAATACCAATTACCTCCACTATGGGAAAAGTCAATAAGCTTTGGCGAAATCATCTCGGATTTTGAGCTTCGTTTGAATATCAATGAACATCAACCTATGGAAGGTTTTTGGGCATTGGAGCTATATCAAAAAAGTTCACAACAGCTTGTATATCTATTAACTTTTGGGCTAGTTGAAAATGCACTACTTATCGGTGTGATTCAAGGCTCTAACCAAGCCAATGCCAAAGAGTTAATGAAACAATTAACTAAGCAATGTTATGGCCTACGCCCTGCTCATTTAATGGTAGAAAGTATGAAGTTGCTTGCTTCCGTGCTTGGCTATAAGCAGCTACTTGGTATTCCGCATAAATATCAAAATAAATCTCGATTTATCCAAAGCAAACGTTATGTTGTTGATTATGATGCTATTTTTAGTGAAAGCGGTGGAATCCTAAAAGATTATTGGCAAATGTCTGTGGCGAGCGATAAATCGCTTGAACGCATCCCAAGCAAAAAACGTTCGATGTATCGTAAACGCTTTGCACTACTTGAACAAATAGAAGGCAATATCCGCATGGCATTTGGAATTGCCTAATACTTATCTGCTTCGGCTCACTATTTTTTAACCGCTTATAAGTTAAATATAAGCGGTTAAATTTTCATATCTTTTTGCATTTTCCCTGCTATCTTCAATTTGCTTTTTTAACTGAGATCCATTAAATTTCTGAAAGAATTTCTAACAAAAATGATTCTATACAGGAAATTATATGAACCTACATGAATATCAAGCAAAGCAAATTTTTGCACAATATCAACTCCCAGTGAGTCACGGTATTGCCTGTACAAATACGCATGAGGCGCTTTCCGCCATTCAACAATTAAACGGAGATATTTGGGCGGCTAAATGTCAAGTCCATGCAGGAGGAAGAGGCAAAGCCGGTGGGGTTAAATTAGTCCGTAATGACGCAGACGTTCGTGAGTTCTGCGATAAATGGTTTGGGCAGCATTTAGTCACATTCCAAACCGATGCTCATGGACAACCGGTAAATACGATTTATATTGAAGAAACTTGCCAAATCGAACGTGAATTATACTTAGGTGCAGTAGTTGATCGCTCATCACAAAAAATCGTATTTATGGCATCCTGTGCCGGTGGTATGAATATTGAAGATGTCGCTCAGCAAACGCCCGAACTTATCCATAAAGTAACTATCGATCCGCTTACCGGCGCTCAAGCATTTCAAGGCCGAGAACTTGCCTTCCAATTAGGACTCTCCGGCGATCAAATTAAACAATTCGCACATATTTTTGTACAACTCGCCAATTTATTTATTGAAAAAGATCTTGCTCTAGTTGAAGTAAATCCTCTCGTGCTGACCAAACAAGGTCAATTACTCTGCTTAGATGCCAAAATGGTTGTCGATAGCAACGCACTTTATCGCCACCCTGAACTCAAAACTCTACAAGACCCAAGCCAAGAAGATCCTCGAGAAGCTGAAGCAGCAAAATGGGAGCTCAATTATGTTGCGTTAGATGGAAATATCGGCTGTATGGTTAACGGCGCTGGCTTAGCAATGGGAACGATGGATATCGTCAAATTACACGGTGGTCGTCCGGCAAACTTTTTAGATGTCGGTGGTGGAGCAACCAAAGAACGTGTTGCAGAAGCTTTTAAATTAATTCTTTCCGATCAAAATGTGAAAGCAGTCTTGGTCAATATCTTCGGCGGCATTGTCAGATGTGATTTAATTGCAGAAGGTATTATTGCTGCAGTTAATGAAGTCGGAGTCAGTCTTCCGGTTGTTGTGCGTTTAGAAGGAACAAATGCCGAATTAGGTCGTCAGCTTCTCGCAAACAGCGGTTTAAGTCTCATTGCAGCCACTACATTAACACAAGCGGCACAATTTGCAGTCAGAGCAGCACAAGGGAAATAATATGGCAATTTTAATTGATAAAAATACTAAAGTTATCTGCCAAGGTTTTACTGGTGGACAAGGTACATTCCATAGTGAGCAAGCATTAGCATACGGTACTCAACTTGTCGGTGGTATCTCGCCCAATAAAGGTGGTACAACCCATTTAGGCTTACCGGTATTTAATACCGTACGTGAAGCAGTAGAAAAAACCGGTGCAACCGCAAGCGTCATTTATGTACCGGCACCCGGCTGTAAAGATGCGATTTTAGAAGCGATTGATGCCGGCATCCAACTGATTGTCTGCATTACCGAAGGTATTCCAACCTTGGATATGCTGATCGTTAAACAAAAATTAAAAGAAAGCGGTGTACGAATGATTGGCCCAAATTGTCCGGGTATTATCACACCTGATGAATGTAAAATCGGTATTATGCCTGCTCATATTCATAAAAAAGGAAAAATCGGTATTGTGTCTCGTTCCGGCACATTAACTTATGAAGCGGTCAAACAAACAACAGACGAAGGATTCGGACAGTCAACCTGTGTTGGTATTGGCGGCGATCCGATTCCTGGATCAAGCTTCATCGATATTTTGACATTATTCCAAGCTGATCCGGAAACAGAGGCAATTGTAATGATTGGTGAAATCGGTGGTACCGCAGAAGAAGAAGCAGCTGAATTTATCAAAATGCACGTCACCAAACCGGTTGTAAGCTATATTGCCGGTGTTACTGCACCAAAAGGGAAACGTATGGGCCATGCTGGTGCGATTATCAGTGGAGGTAAAGGTACGGCAGATGAAAAATTTAAGGCTCTAGAACAAGCGGGTGTAAAAACGGTGCGAAGTTTAGCGGAAATTGGAGCTGCGCTTCACGAACTCCTTAATAAATAGTAACAAGCGGTTATTTTTTACTGTTTTTTGCAAAAAAATAGCAAAATTTGACCGCTTTTATATTATTTCTTCATGCTATATAAAAAGCGCTAAGTTTTCACTTAGCGCTTTGCTTCTTTCTAACAAACAGGAATCATTTTATCTTAAAGTTTTGGACCAGCTGCAACTAAAGCCTTACCTTCATCATTTGTGGTATATTTTTCAAAGTTTTTCACAAAACGACCGGCTAAATCTTCAGCTTTAGTTTGCCATTGTGCTTTATCCGCATAAGTATCACGTGGATCTAAAATCGCAGTATCTACTCCCGGTAATGCATCCGGCACAGCTAAATCGAAAATCGGTAATTGATGTGTTGTTGCTTCTTCAATTGAACCATCTAAGATCGCATCAATAATACCACGTGTATCTTTGATAGAAATACGTTTACCTGAACCATTCCATCCTGTATTCACCAAGTATGCTTGAGAACCCGCTGCTTCCATACGTTTCACTAATACTTCCGCATATTTAGTCGGGTGAAGCGATAAGAATGCAGCACCGAAACAAGCTGAGAAAGTTGGTGTCGGTTCAGTAATACCACGTTCTGTACCCGCTAATTTTGCCGTAAAGCCGGATAAGAAATAATATTTAGTTTGTTCAGGCGTTAATTTAGATACAGGTGGTAATACACCAAACGCATCCGCTGTTAAGAAAATTACTTTTTTCGCATGACCCGCTTTTGATACCGGTTCCACAATATTATCAATATGGTAAATCGGATAAGACACACGCGTATTTTCTGTTTTTGATTTATCGGCAAAATCAATTGAACCATCTTCACGAACAACCACATTTTCTAATAAAGCGTCACGGCGAATCGCACGATAAATATCCGGCTCATTTTCTTCTGAAAGGTTAATGGTTTTCGCATAGCAACCACCTTCGTAGTTGAACACACCTTCATCATCCCAACCGTGTTCATCATCACCGATTAATTTACGTTTCGGATCGGTTGAAAGTGTTGTTTTACCTGTACCAGATAAACCGAAGAAGATTGCTACATCACCGTCTTCGCCTACGTTCGCTGAGCAGTGCATTGACGCAATATCTTTGAAAGGTAATAGATAGTTCATCATAGAGAACATACCTTTTTTCATTTCACCGCCGTACCACGTACCGCCGATTAATTGCACTGCTTCAGTTAAGTTGAATGCCACAAAATTTTCTGAATTTAAGCCCTGCTCTTTCCAATTCGGATTGGTTACTTTAGAGCCATTCATCACCACGAAATCCGGTACGAAATTCGCCAATTCTTCTTCAGAAGGGCGAATAAACATATTTTTTACAAAGTGTGCTTGCCATGCTACTTCAGTAATAATTCGTACCGCTAAGCGGTGGCGAGGGCTTGCACCACAAAATGCATCAATCACAAATAAACGTTTATTTGATAATTGGTGAGTCACTAACTCTTTTAAACTTTGCCAAGTTGTTTGACTCATTGGTTTATTGTCATTTTTAACCGCATCAGATGTCCACCAAACGTGATCTTTTGATGTTTCATCATAAACAATATATTTATCTTTTGGCGAACGACCTGTAAAAATCCCCGTATCTACGGCAACTGCTCCGGAATTCGTGAGTACGCCTTTTTCAAAGCCTTCTAATTCCGGCTTCATCTCCTCTTCAAATAATTGCTCATAACTAGGGTTACGTACAATCTCTTTTACGTTAGTAATACCTAGTTGTGCTAGTTCTTGTTCAATACGGCTTAACATAGAATCACCTCTTTATGATTGTAAAAGTTGAAAATTAATAACTGTGGCGATTCTAACTAATTCGAGGAATAAAAAATGTTAACTACTTCAAATTTTGAAGATTTACTCTAAAATTACTTGAAAAATTTGCGTGAAATCAAAGAAAAACTGCACTACTTATTAATTTTTCGTACCTTTTATGAAGTATCACACAGTAAGCGATAAGATTTTTTTATTTTTTTGCAAAATAAGGTAGAATTCCGCTTTACTCGATTAACTCTCAAGAGACATAGAATGCGATTACTAATTATCTTTTTTGCCGTACTACTGACATTTTTTCAGTATAGTTTCTGGTTCGGTAAAAACGGCTGGAGCGATTACCAAGACGCACAAACGGCAGTGGAAGTTCTTACGGAAGAAAATGCAAAATTAAGCGCGCGTAATAGCTTAATCGCGGCAGAAATCAATGACCTTAAAAATGGTGTAAATGCGTTGGAAGAACGAGCACGTTTAGAGCGTGAGATGGTAAAAGGTAGTGAAACATTCTATCGTATTGTTCCTCGTTCACAGTAAGGAAACTCATTGATGCGAAAAATTATTGCCGTAATCCCCGCCTCCGGTGTCGGAAGCCGAATGAATGCGCCTCTGCCGAAACAATATCTAAAATTACAGGGAAAAACAATTTTAGAACATACGCTCAATATTTTTCTTGAACATCCCGATATTCAGAAAATTGTAGTAGCAGTCTCTGAAACAGACCAATATTATACCGAGCTATCTATCTTGAACGCGCCTAAAATTCAAATCGTATTTGGCGGTGAAACTCGTGCAGATTCGGTATTCAATGCGTTGCAAGTGATTGATGAAGATGCTTGGGTATTAGTACATGACGCAGCAAGACCTTGCCTCAAGCGGTCAGATTTAGACAAACTTTTGCAAGTCAAAGAGCCAAATGGCGCAATTCTTGCCACGCCTGTGATTGATACGATGAAGCGTGCAAATGGCAATAAAATCATTGCAACGGAAGATCGCTCCACACTATGGCATGCTCTTACCCCTCAGTTCTTTCCGGTGAACACGCTAAAACAAGCGATTAAATATGCGCTAGAGAATGGATATACCATTACTGATGAAGCTTCAGCAATGGAAATGAGCGGTTACACACCACAATTAATTACTGGGCGTAGCGATAATCTGAAAATTACTCGCCCGGAAGACTTAGCCTTAGCTGAATTTTATTTGACCCATTATATGGAGAACTAGAAATGTTACGAATTGGACATGGTTTTGACGTACACGCATTCGGGCAAGATCGTCCGTTAATGATTTGCGGCGTTGAAGTACCTTATCATACCGGCTTCATCGCCCATAGCGATGGCGATGTCGCTTTGCATGCGCTAACTGATGCTTTATTAGGTGCTGTAGCTCTGGGTGATATCGGCAAACTATTTCCGGATACGGATATGCAATATAAAAATGCAGATAGTCGTAAGCTACTCATTGAAGCATATCGTCAAGTTCGCGCACAAGGCTACAAAGTCGGAAATGTTGATGTGACAATTATTGCTCAAGCGCCCAAAATGCGCCCGTATATCGATCAAATGCGTCAAACTATCGCGGATGATTTACAGTGTGATGTGATGCAGGTAAATGTAAAAGCGACTACAACAGAGAAACTAGGCTTTACCGGAAGAGGTGAAGGTATTGCGTGTGAAGCTGTCGCATTATTGATTAAAGCATAATAACGACTTTAATATAAATAAAAAAGGCTAGACATCATGTCTGGCCTTTTTTATAAGCATAATGAATAAAATTTTTGTCTCTACGACTGTCTAAAATACTTCTTATTAGCCTGAAGAATCTTAGGTCTTGTATTGTAAACTTATTTTAGAAAAAAGCAATCATTTACACTGAACATTCGTTCATAAAATAGCAAATCAATTACTTTTATAATTTTTGTTGATAAACTAAAAAATAATTTAGTAGCAAATAGATTACTTTTGGCCATTATTAATAGTGTATCCATTGTAAAATTTGGTAAACAAAAATTACTTGTCGCCAAATAACTCAGATGTATTCATACCTATAACATTACACATGTGATTGGTTATCCGGTAAGGTACCTTCAATCTCATGAAACAGATCACCATCTTTAAACATCACATAACCACCATTTTTCATTTTGGTCCACTTTTCATTTTTAGTCAGTGGTTGGGTCGCAATAATGGTCACCTTATCATTTGGTGTTGTGTATTTACTAAAATCAATTTCTACATCATCATCGCGTAATGCTTTACTAAACGGCGCTTTACGGGTGACATAGAATAAGTTTGTGGAACAACGTGCGATCATCCAATGCCCATTAGATAAAATAAAATTAAACACACCATGGGTTGCAATATCCGAAGTAATCTCAACTACCGCATCAAAAATCTGTTGTTCCGAGGGTTTTACCGGATATTTTTCTTTTAGACGAGACACAATACAGCAAAATGCCGCTTCAGAGTCTGTTGTTCCGATCGGCTGGTAATGGCAATCCGGACAAGGTCTTACATCTTCAACCGTACCATTATGCGCAAACACCCAATTCTCGCCCCATAATTCACGAATAAATGGATGAGTATTTTCTAAATTAATATCACCTCGGGTCGCCTTACGAATATGCGAAATAACATTATAAGATTTGATACGATACTCGCTGACTAAATCCGCCATAGGAGATGAAGCCCCCGGGCGATTATCTCGGAAAATCCTCACCCCCTTACCTTCAAAAAAGGCGATACCAAAACCATCGGTATGATGGTCTGTTAAACCGGCACGGCGACGAAATCCTTCAAAGGAAAAAGTAATATCTGTTGGCGTATTGCAATTCATTCCGAGTAGTTGACACATAAATTTATTCTTCGCTAAGACCAAAAAGTAGGGGAAAAAAGAAAGACCGACTGACAAGCCGGTCAAACGCTAACTATTTTCACAAATCTTCAAAATAATTCAATAGAAGTAGATCAAAAATCTTATAGCTTATCGTGCTATTTTATATTCATTTCACTATAAGAAGCCGGACAATGTCCGGCAATTCCCTTCGATAATTATTCTGATTCCTTTTTAGCTAGAGATAGCAAAAATAACGCTCCTGCACAAACGACCACGGAAGGCCCTGCCGGTGTATCTTTCCAACCGGAAAATAATAATCCACCGGTTATAGAAAAGATGCTAAATATGATTGCATAGCCCACCATCGCCTCAGGCGTTTTAGCAAAGCGTCTAGCAATAGCAGATGGAATAATTAAAAGAGATGTAATAATTAATGCCCCAACAAACTTCATACTTAATGCAATGGTCAATGCGGTAAGCACCATCAAAAGTAAACGTAAGCGAGCAACATTTAAACCTTCAATCTGCGCAAGCTCCGGACTTATCGTAATCGAGAGTAATTTTTTCCAAAAATATGCCAATACTGAAGCAATTAATACTGAGCCGATACCGATAAAAATAACATCATTAAAATCAATGGCCAGTAAATCACCAAATAGATAAGACATCAAATCAACCCGTACATTATCCAGTAAACTAATGGTAATCACACCGAGCGATAAACTGCAGTGAGCTATAATACCCAACACCGTATCAAGAGAATAAGCGGTGCGATGCTCTAACCAAACGAGTAATAACGCCAAAATCAACGTCATAATGATAACTGCAATATAAGGATCTATTTCGAGAAAAATACCTAGTGCCACACCTAAGAGAGCCGAATGAGAAAGCGTATCACCAAAATATGCCATCTTACGCCACACGACAAATGCACCTAATGGAGCGGTGATAACTGCTAACAATAAACCGGCTAACCAAGCCGGAAACAAAATATCAAACATATTTTCTATTTCTTAAACTATAAATTCATATTGTTTAACCAAAACAAGCGGTCAAATTTCACTAAAATTTTGCAAAAAATTCAAAAATCTTACCGCTTATACCGTTGCTTTGCACTTGCCGCATCTTGTGCTCTCAGCCATAACATTTTTTCTTTTATCTGTTTTTCCATGCCTCTTTCTGTCGGGTGGTAAAACTGCGTATCCTTCAATTCAGGAGGAAAATAATTCTCACCGGCAGCATAAGCGTTAGGTTCATGATGTGCATAGCGATATTCTGCACCATAGCCCAAAGACTTCATTAGTTTCGTTGGCGCATTGCGTAAATGCTCCGGTACATCATAATCTTTCGCCTCTTTGGCTAATTGCTTCGCTTCATTAAAAGCGTTATATACCGCATTACTTTTAGGTGCTACTGCCAAATAAATAATAGCTTGAGCAATCGCTCTTTCACCTTCATAAGCACCGACCCGGGTATAACAATCCCAAGCATTAATCGCAATTTGCATTGCTCTTGGATCTGCATTGCCGATATCTTCGGAAGCTATCGCCAGTAATCTACGTGCAACATATAAAGGATCGCCTCCCGCAGTTAAAATTCTGGCATACCAATACAATGCACCATCCGGCGAAGATCCTCTCACCGACTTATGTAATGCGGAAATCAGATCATAAAAACGATCACCGCCTTTATCAAAACGAGCTTGGCGTTCACCTAAGACTTCTGTGAGCAGCGTTTTATTTAAAATTTTGCCATGAATGCCTTGTTCCGCCATATCCGACATAAGCTCTAAACAATTTAATGCATAACGACCATCACCATTTACATAGTCAGCCAATAACGTTAAAACATCATCTTCCAGAACAAAAGATTCATTACCTAACCCACGTTCTTTATCTAATAGCGCATTTTGCAAAATTTGGTGAATTTCGACCGCTTGTAATGGTTTTAAAATATAAATTCTAGCTCGGGAAAGCAACGCATTATTTAATTCAAAGGAAGGGTTTTCTGTGGTGGCACCGATGAAAATAATCGTCCCATCTTCAATATGCGGTAAAAACGCATCCTGCTGGCTTTTATTAAAACGATGTACTTCATCTACAAATAATAAAGTGCGTCTGCCGGTTTGACGGTTCAATTTTGCGCGTTCAATTGCTTCTCGAATTTCTTTAACACCGCTTGTTACCGCAGAAAGACGTTCAACTTCTGCATCAAAATGATGAGCAATAATTTCAGCTAATGTGGTTTTACCTGTGCCAGGTGGTCCCCAGAAGATCATGGAGTGAGAATGCCCTGCTTCAATGGCACGGCGGAGAGGTTTCCCCTCTCCGATAAGATGGGATTGCCCAATGTATTCCGCCAGAGTGCGTGGACGCATTCTGGCGGGTAAAGGACGAAAATCTTCAGAAAAATCAAAAGATAAGCTACTCATTTGACATCTCCTTAGCGGAGTCCTAACTGACGACGAATATGGCGCATTAATAAGAAAATCCATGGCCATAAAATACCGCTAATAATTGCACCTAAAATTTCTTGTGAATTAAATTCCGCACTATGTAATACAAGCTCTACGAAATAAATTAAGAAACGAATAGCAATCACATACAGCATCACTAAAATAGCTTGTAACCATAATGAGAGATTACGCAGTATCAAATGATATTTTGCTACAAAATAAATAGCAATTGACAGTACTAACGCATGAATACCCAAAATAGATCCTAATACAAGATCCCAAATAATTCCTGCGACAAATGCTGTTCCGACACTTACCTTATTTGGCAATGCTAATGCCCAATAAATCAGAACCAAAACCACCCAGTTCGGTCTTAAACCTTGAAACCCAATAGGCCAAGGCATAATCTCTAACACGAACGCAATCATAAAAATCGAGATTAATACCAAAATTTGAAAAATTGGGTTCGCTCGCATTATTCCGCTCCTTGTTCAGTATGGTGGTTTTCATCATTATCAACTTCTGGCTGAGAAGCTGGATTTACCGGCTCATCACTATTCTCCGGAAGCTCCTCTTTTGGCTGCTCATCTCGAATCTGCTCTTTTTTGTTTTTCTTTAATAAATCTAATGGATTCAAGCTATTGCGGCGTTCTTCAACAACCTCTCTCACTTGCTGCGGCGAAAGACTTTGTGCTTTACGTAACTCTTCGCTTGTCGGCCACAATAATAATAAATAGCGTAAACGATCAAAAGAAGCTAACGGTCGAGCAACAATACGAGCGAATTGGCTCTGCGTATCATTTTTAACTGCTTCCACAATGGCGACCGGATAGCCTTCAGGGAATCGTCCACCTAAACCAGATGTCACCAGCACATCACCTTTAATTACATCGACCGAACGAGGTAAATTATCAATAAATAACTCATCATTATGCCCCGTTCCATTTGCAATACCACGCACGTCATTACGCAATACTTGTACCGGCACGGCATGGGTCACATCCGTAATCAATAAAACACGGCTACTATTTTCTCCAACCGAGATAACTTGACCAACAACACCACGCTCATCAATAACCGGCTGCCCAACAAAAGCACCATCGCTCTTACCACGATTGATAATCACTTGTTGGCGATAGGCATCCATCTCTGCAGTCAACACTTCAGTAATCTTCTTATATTCATCTTGACGAAGCGGAGAACTGAGTAATAAACGTAAACGCTGGTTTTCAACTTTTAACTGATCCAGTAATAAAAGATCCGCATTTTTCTCACGTAATTGCTCTTTTAAAGCTCGATTCTCTAACTGTAATTTACTGTTATCAATAAAATTATTACTTACGCCATCAAGTACCGAACGAGGTGTATTTGAAAAATAGTATAAACCGCCAATAGCAGTTTCAAGCATATTTCGGAATTGGATCAGCGCACTACTGCGTCCATCAAAGGCAATTAACGCTATAGAGATTATGATTGCAAGAAATAGGCGAGTACCTAGTGAAGGGGCTTTAGCAAAAATTGGTTTCATTGTTAAATTTTTAAATGAAATTAAGGTGAGTGATAATGAACAATGGATAATGAGCATTTACTGTCATTATCCATTATGATCGTTCATATCAATTAAAAGCGGAATTACTCATCGCTGCTAAATACATCACCACCGTGCATATCGATCATATCTAGCGCTTTACCGCCACCACGAGCAACACAAGTTAATGGATCTTCTGCAACAATTACTGTAACGCCCGTTGCATCAGAAAGTAATACATCTAAGTTTTGTAATAATGCACCGCCACCAGTTAACACCATACCACGCTCGAAAATGTCAGCCGCCAATTCAGGTGGACATTGTTCTAATACTGATTTAACTGCTTCTACGATACCATTTAATGGTTGCTCAATCGCTTCTAAAACATGCTTAGAATTTAATTCGAAAGTACGTGGCGCACCTTCTGCAAGGTTATGACCGTGAACTTCCATCGTACGTACTTCATCTTCATCACGAATAATTGCCATCGCAATTTCTTTCTTAATGCGCTCAGCAGTTGCTTCACCGATTGCAGAACCGAAATGACGACGTACATATGCAACAATCGCTTCATCTAATTTATCACCACCGATACGAACAGACGTTGAGAATACGATACCGTTTAATGAAAGTACCGCAACTTCTGTTGTACCACCACCGATATCAATAATCATCGAACCAGTTGCTTCATGTACAGGCAAACCCGCACCGATCGCTGCTGCCATTGGCTCTTCAATTAAATAAACTTCACGAGCACCAGCGCCAATTGCTGATTCTTTAATTGCTCGACGTTCAACTTGCGTTGCACCTGCCGGAACACAAACTAATACACGCGGACTTGGGCGCATAAAATTATTGCTATGCACTTGTTTAATAAAGTGTTGCAACATCTTTTCTGTTACAAAGAAATCTGCGATAACCCCATCTTTCATTGGACGGATCGCCGTAATGCTTTTTGGTGTACGGCCTAACATTAATTTCGCATCTGTACCTACTGCTGCAATACTTTTTAAAGAGCCAATACGATCTTGACGTACCGCCACGACAGAAGGCTGATCAAGCACAATACCTTGACCTTTAACATACACTAATGTATTTGCTGTCCCGAGGTCGATAGAAAGATCATTAGAAAACAATCCTAGAAATTTTTTAAACATATAAAGTGATCCATTAAATGAATTTGGTGATTTTGCAAGTATAAAAAATAATGCTCACAAAGGAGCAAAAATATTTATAAATATAACAAAAAAGCCTACCAGACTTCAATGACTAATTTTCTTGAATAGCAAAACTGCTTAGTTTTTAACTTAATTTACCGCTGGATAACAAAATCCAATCGATTAAAAACAAAAACGCCACTCTTAAACTAAGAGTGGCGTTAATATATCAAACTAACTAAGATTAGCCTTTGTAGTTATAAACGTGAGCTACTAAGTCTAATACTTTGTTTGAATAACCAGTTTCATTATCATACCAAGATACTAATTTAACGAAAGTATCTGTTAATGCGATACCTGCTTTAGCATCAAATACTGAAGTTTCAACTGCACCATTGAAGTCTGTAGATACTACTGCATCTTCTGTGTAACCTAAAACGCCTTTCATTTCATTTTCTGAAGCACGTTTGATTTCTGCACAGATTTCTTCGTATGTAGCAGGTTTTTCTAAGTTAACAGTTAAGTCAACAACAGAAACGTTTGCAGTTGGAACACGGAAAGCCATACCTGTTAATTTACCGTTTAATGCTGGTAATACTTTACCTACTGCTTTCGCTGCACCTGTTGATGAAGGAATGATGTTTTGTGAAGCGCCACGACCACCACGCCAGTCTTTAGCTGATGGACCATCTACAGTTTTTTGTGTCGCAGTTGTTGCGTGAACTGTAGTCATTAAGCCTTCTTTGATACCGAATTTATTGTGAATTACTTTAGCTAATGGTGCTAAGCAGTTAGTTGTACAAGAAGCGTTAGAAACGATATCTTGACCTGCATACGCATCGAAGTTTACACCGTTAACGAACATAGGAGTTGCATCTTTAGATGGACCAGTTAATACAACTTTTTTCGCACCTGCAGTAATGTGTTTACGTGCTGTAGCGTCATCTAAGAATAAACCTGTTGCTTCAACTGCGATATCAACACCGATTTCATCCCATTTTAAGTTAGCTGGATCACGTTCAGCTGTTACGCGGATTGCTTTACCGTTAACAACTAATTGACCATCTTTAACTTCAACAGTACCATTGAAACGGCCGTGAGTTGAGTCGTATTTTAACATATATGCCATATAATCAACGTCGATTAAGTCGTTGATACCTACAACTTCGATATCATCACGAAGTTGAGCTGCACGGAACACGATACGACCGATACGACCGAAGCCGTTAATACCAATTTTAATTGCCATAGATTTTTCTACCTATATTAAAGTTAAACAAAATTGTTCTTCTAATGCTTTAAGAAGTACCTGAATTATAGCACATACTCCAGTATGACTTACAACTAAAAGAACCGAAACAAATATAACAGATAAATTTTTTGTGATCTATGTCAAAATTTTAAAATTTGTAACGCTAAAGTGGTAAAAAAACGGTAGAATTGGAGAAAAATTTCTATCTTAGGAGTGAATATGATTAAAGATATTGATGAACTAACGGAAGAACAAGTTGAAATCCTAATTAATCACGGCACCGAAATACCGTTTACCGGTAAATTTCTACATGAAGAACGCATCGGGACTTATCGTTGCGCTCGTTGCCACAATGCATTATTCCGTTCTGATACTAAATTTGACGCCGGTTGCGGTTGGCCAAGTTTCTACGAAGCAGTTTCAGACGATGCATTACGTTATCTAGATGACTATAGTTTAGGTCGTCATCGAACCGAGATTCGTTGCGGTAACTGTGATTCGCATATGGGGCACGTATTTAATGACGGGCCTCCGCCGACAGGTTTACGTTTCTGCTTAAACTCTATCGCGCTCAACTTTAAATGGGATGAAACAGGTGAAGAAATTGACGGTTAATTAATTTTATAAATTAAATATCATTTTCTACATTAAACATAAAGAAAAACGGTCGAAATTTGAAAGAAATTTGCAAAAAAACTTCACATTTCGACCGCTTGTTTATACTGAAGAATCTGCTATTTAAGCTAAAATATTTTTCGCAATAATATCGCCCATTTCACTGGTAGAAACCGGTGCATTTTCATCCGCTAAATCACCTGTGCGATAGCCATCTGCTAACGCTTTTTGAATCGCCGCTTCGATCGCATCTGCCGCATCATTTAAATTAAAACTATAACGTAACATCATTGCCGCCGATAAAATTTGTGCAACTGGGTTAGCAATATTTTTACCTGCAATATCCGGTGCTGAACCGCCTGCCGGTTCATATAAACCGAAACCGTCTTCATTTAAACTTGCAGACGGAAGCATTCCCATTGAACCTGTAATCATTGCCGCCTCATCCGAAATGATGTCGCCGAAAATATTTGAGCATAATAAGATATCAAAGGTTTCCGGCGCTTTGATTAATTGCATTGTTGCATTATCAATATACATATGTTCAAGTGTTACTTCCGGATATTCTTTAGCAATCTCACTTACTGTTTCACGCCATAAAATCGAGCTTTGTAATACGTTTGCTTTATCAATAGATGTCACTTTTTTGTTGCGTTTCATTGCCGATTCAAAAGCGACACGCGCAATACGCTCAATCTCATATTTATAATACACTTCCGTATCAAATGCTTTGGTTTGTGCTCCTTCGCCTTCACGCCCTTTCGGCTGACCAAAATAAATCCCACCAGTTAACTCACGTACCACAACCATATCGAAGCCTTTCGCCGCAATATCTGCACGTAATGGACAGAATTTCTCTAAACCTTTATATAAAGTAGCTGGACGTAAATTACAAAATAACTTGAAATGTTTACGTAATGGAAGTAATGAGCCACGCTCAGGCTGCTCATCCGGCGGTAAATTTACCCATTTAGGTCCGCCTACTGAACCAAACAGAATCGCATCGGCTTCTTCACAGCCTTTTAAAGTATTTTCCGGTAATGCTTTACCTTGCGCATCAATTGCCGCACCACCGATATTAAAATGATTAAAATTTAATTTAAAACCGAATTTTTGTTGTGTTGCTTCAAGCACTTTAATCGCTTGAGCCATAATTTCAGGGCCAATACCATCACCTGCTAAAACCGCAATGTTGTAAGTTTGCATATAAAATCCTCTTATTATTATGAATAGAAGTGGAATATTCTACCTCAAAATTCAGTCTATCGGGTGGGATTTTATCAAAATTGAGCTAGAATAATCGGCAATTAGGGGAACAAAATGAAGACTTTATTTCTAAAACTCACTGCAATTGCAATTTTTAGCCAAAATTTAACCGCTTGCGGCACTATCATCAGCCTATCAGAAGGCGATTATTCGGCTTATGCCGGAGTCAGCAAAGACTTCAAAGCTATCCAAAGCGGCGGAATTTTGAGTATTCCGGCAGTGGTTGATTTACCACTAAGTTTTGTGCTTGATACGTTAATGCTGCCGGTCACATTAAACCAATAAAGAAATATAACTAAATTTTGTAGTTACACGTACAAAAACACAATGCGGGAAAAAGAAATAAAAGACAGTAAAATCAAGGCTTGAGAATAAGAAAACGTAAGAAGACGAAAGAGTAGAAAAGTTAAGTTGGCCCCCTACCGAGTTTGAACCAACCCACACAAAGCATTGCAACACAACACCCCAAGCAAAACCAAAGTTATTCCGTATAACTAAACGTATAACTAAATCAAAAAGTCACCCACCAATTAGCCTACTTTATAACCAATTCTTTAGCGTAAGAAAGTTAGTTCTTTGTTTGTCTCCTAACATCCTCTAACTTAGGAGAGGTGTCAGCCGACGGCTTATACCTAATTCGACATCAATCGCCATCTTTTAAGCCTTTGTGCTGAATGGAAGGTTTCTTATAAAATGAGGTAAAAGCCTTATGCCGGCTTGTTCCTAGAGTGTAGTAGCTTATTGCTCAATGAAAATATTTTTAAATGATGATGATGCCTAAAAATCGTAAAATCTGCCGAAAACCGCGCGGCCCCAACCCCGTGGAAAGGGTATCCCCTCAGGAGTACCTTTTATACTAAAAGCTTTGTAGTGGCAGTCATAAAACCACTGTATAAGATTTTCATACCTTCCACCCTCTCTATTATATAAGGAAAAATTCGTAGTCCAATAGTCCAATTAGTCCAAAATCCAACTTTTCTTTTTATATTCAATAGGTTACATAAAATTTTTTGGACTATTTTTTTACATTTTGGACTATTTTAGGTGGTTTTTGGACTAAATGTTTTTTGGCTCTTTTATTTTTTTAGCTTAAGCATTTAGTCCAAAAAGGGGGTATTTTAGTCCAAAAACGGTGATTTTAGTCCAATGATAGTCCAATAATTTTACATCTAACTTATTGATATATAATGATTTCATACCTTAAAAAGGGTGTTTTGGACTATTGGACTATTAAAAATATGCTTCCTAATAGAAAGGGAGAATAAATTTATACAGGTTGTATAAAAAGTGCATTTTATAAACAATAAAGCATAACAAAAAAACCGCCAATAATGGCGGTCTGAATGTAGTTTAATGATATGGCTATTCGTCGCTATTCTCATTGAGAATCTCTATCAGATAAGCTCGGGTTCTCTTTGGGTTGATCTTGTGTGGTATTCGTTGGAGGTATGCGTAGCCGTTGCCCTCTCCCTTATGAAGAATGCCCGCTTTAACTAATACCGGAAGTGCAACCTCTTTCGTCTGCCCTTGTAAGGCTTCATCTTCAAATACGCTTTTGAAGACAAAATAACGGTCATCTTCTACCAGTCGATAACCGGCTTTATTGCTGATAGGCTTCTGTGTGCCGTCCGGTGGAAACTCTTCAAAACGAGTATCAGCATTTACCAATAGCCAACCGTTCACTTGTTCAATGATCTGTGTATGCTTTTTCGAGTGCCAGCCATAAGCGTTTACCCATTCATTGAAGTTAGCCGTGATAGCGTTTGATATATCCTTTTCCGTCCATTGTAAGATATCCTTAGCCAATAATAAGGCGGTTTCAATGAGGGCGAATCTATCCGCCATCACCCGCTTAATTTGAGGTTCTGAATTATCCGGCAAGCTCTTTAATCGAGATTGTTTTACTTTGTCGTATAACGCTCTCAATGCGCTTTTTTCCGCTTGGACTAGATAAGTGAGCCAATCTACACCCACCGCACCAAAATAGCGCATGACGTTTGCATTGAGCGCGTCAGCGTGCGTTTTACCGTCCGCCAAGCCGTGAAACTCTGTCGCTCGTTTCATCGGGATATTGAGTAAGCGGACTAATTGGCCGGCATTGACCTTTATCCCTTGTTGCTTGAGGTAGCTCTCTAAACCTTCCTCACCGGTGGAGAGATTCGCTACTAGCCATTTAATCGACTTGCGATTTCCACCTTCTTTCGCACCTTGTAACTTCCCTTGTCCGTTAAACAAGCTATAAGCGGTCTGTGCGACGGCTTTCGGACTGGCTTCGCTGATTTCATCTAACGGCATAAATAGCCCGTTACGGCTAAAGGCTTCGTTCTGTAAGGCCAACGGTGTAGCGTTCCATGCTGTACGAGTTTCTCTTGGGTGTCCGTAAATTGAGGAAGCGATATTTAAAGCGGTTGTTTTACCGAATGTTGAATCTTCGTAAAGGTGTACGCCGTAGCCGTCCGCCTCTAAAGGTTTCAATAATGGCGCACTTAATGCCACGCCAATCGATAACATCATCGACGGATTACCTACGCAATAACGCCCGATATTCTCCACCCAGTCCGCTGTTGTTCCGCTTACTCTATATCCTTCGATATTCTGCGTTAAATTGCGGAAAATGGTCGGGGTTTGCGGTTGCCCTAAGGTTTCCCCGTTTGGCAAGGTAAAAGCGGTTAAATCTTCATTCCAGCCGGTTTTGTCGGTAATGTAATACTGCTTGGCGGTTCGGCTTTTAAATTGCAAATAATCGGCTAATTCCGCCCGTAGTGCTTGCTTAGTAGTTACCGTCACATCATTACGTTTCAAATACTGCCAGCCGTCACGCTCACCAATATCTTTTAGCGGCATAACAAGCGGTCGTTCTTGCTTCTCTTTTTGCAAAATAATGAAATGTTCACTTTCTCCTTTGCCTAGTCCGATGACCTCGACAAAATCGGATAACCATTTTTCGCTTTCGACTTTCTCACCGTCCACAATACGAGTAGTAACATAGTACAAGCCTTTTAATCCGCCACGCTTACGCATTTCTACACGTGGAGCGGTATCATCTTCGGGGTTAAGTGTGCGTTGCTCTAAAAGCTCTGCGGTAGCGTGCTGTCCGTTCTTAATGCGCTGATATTCGCTGGTTAGGTTTTCCGTATTAAAGCCTTCATCTAGCCATTCTACGGCGGTAAGATTCGGGCAATGTTCTGCGAGGTTCATCAATACTCGGGTGCGAAAATCATCTTTATCTTTCGCCAAAGTGGGGAGTTCCCCCACTTGGAATATTTTAATGAATCGTTGTGCTGCCGGCGCAAGTAACAAGCGGTCTAATTGGCCCAAATCTTTGCTATCCAACAAGCACGGAATCATATCATTGCCTAGCTTGAAGCTATCACGAATTAATGCCCATCTTTCGCCTTTGCCTGCTTCTGAATGGTTAGTCTCTTTATTCCATCGGTAATAGGCTTTATGTACGTCTCTTCCTGCTAGAATAATCCAATCGTTGAAAGCGTTCGTTTTTGCTAACTGGTCATCATAAAAGCGGATTTTGTTCATACTCCACCTCTTCGATCACTTCCTGTAAGTAAGTGTGCGCTTCATCTAAGTATTGGAAGGCTTCCGCCAGTATTTCATCTCTGCTCATCAGCGTACCGTTTTCACGTCGTACCGCACCGTTGCCGGTTAAAGCAATCTCAAGGAATATCTTCGCCATATCTAACGGCTGCTTGATTGAATGGAGGGTTTCTAGATTACTCATTCTCGCCTCCCTTAAAGTTTAAATTTTCCATTTCAGATAAGGCAGATATAAGAATGCCGTGAATTCCTTCGATTGCTATACTAATACTTACACCATCCATATCTTGAAGACGTGATTTTGACATAGCATCTAATAGGGTCGCCGCTTGCCAACATTTAGCCATTCCTTCGTTAAATTGTGCTTGTTGGTTACTCATCTTTCGCTACCTCCACCGCTTTTCGTTCACATTCCGCCAATTTGTAAGCGTTCAATGCTTCGGTCTGTGCTTCGTGAACTTTGATTAATTCATAAATCTGTTGATCACGTTGGCGGTGTGCCTGTTTAATCTGCCCAATAAGGTAATCATTAAGCGCAAGTAAGCCGTCGGCAATATCGCTGCTATAAGTAAATTCGCTTTCGCCATCTACACTGATGCACTCAGAATGATCGACGCTAATCGCACTTGATAAACTATTCGCATAGGTAAGGAGCATATCGAGGTTGTCGGTTTGCTCACGAATATCTTCAATCAATTTATTTGTGTTACGCATAAACCACCTCTTTAACGGCAAAGAAAGGGCAGACCTTAGCTTTAGCTTGTTCTAAGCTATTGGCTTTAATACGCACGGTATAGCAAGGGAATGATGAAATCGGTTTTGACGTGTTGCGTAAGTCTAAACGGCTTACGGCTTTGAATAGGTAGATCATGGCTGATAGCTCCACAAGTAAATTTTTAGAGTCTATCGCTTTGCTTTCCACGGCTTGGCGATAGCGTTTAGCGGGGTGGAAAACTGCGACTTGTGGAACACAGCCAACGATTAAACGTTGCCCACTAAACGCTACCATAGAGAGAAATGTAACGAATCCATTTTTGGATTGGTCATTTTCTTTAGGTGTGTTTAGTCCACGAACAAAAAAAGCACGGTCATTGAAAGGCGTGCTAGTGTTCGCCACAAGTAAATTATTCGAGTTTCCACGCTCGGCTTCCGATTTTGCGAAAGCGAGAGTAGCATAAACCTTATTCGCTAAACTTGTAAAGCAATTCTTTTTACAAGCGGTCGAATTTTCTTCATTTTTTGCAAATTCCGCCGATAGTACGGAATGAACCATATCTAAATAACCTTGCGGATTATTGTCGATTGTGTCGCTATTTGTTGTGATGTACTGTAAAATATTCATCGGTTAAATACCTTTTTTAAATTTTTGTTTTCGCCCTCTTAGTGTCGCTTTGAGGGCGTTTTTATGGACTCCAAGAATTCGAGTTATCAAAGCTAGGTGCAACAAGTTCGATAACTGTCGGGATATTGTCTAACGTACCATTTACCGCTACTTCTAACGTTGGCTTATCAAGCCCCAATAACTTCGCTTTTGCCATTGTGGCGGAAATCATTGCATTAGCATTGCCGTTCTCTTTTGCTATGTTTCTCGCTTCGTCTAGATCAATTAGCAAGTCATCGACGGTCAGCTTGTGCCGTGCTTGATGTTCTGCCTTTAGCTCGTCAATCCTTGCCGTAATCTTGCCGTTACTCATCAGCTCATTAGCTTTTCGGTGGACGGTTTCCGGCTTCATTTCATCAGTATTGTAGGCTTGGCGGTATGCTTCGCTTGCGTTACCTAATTCAACATATTTCAGCGCAAAGGCTTCTTGTTTGGGTGTTAGGTTGTTGTCATTATTTTTCCTTATTTGCCGCTAGTTTGCGCCAGTAATGCAACGCACTTGCTTGTAAATGATTTTTACGTACTGTGTACTCCAAGCCTAACTTAATCATGGTAGCGTTTTCCGTAACCAGTAAATGGATTAAATCAAGTTGTTCCGGTGTGAGAAATTGGCGGATTTCAACATCTGCCGGATAACCATTCTGTGATAACCATTTCTTTTTACTCATGCCCAACGCTACACAATAAACGAGAGTATTTTCGCGGCTGTAAGCGTGCGGATCTTCTTTTTCAGAGGTCTGCTGTTTGAAATCAATCGCTTCATTAAGTAAGTGTTACGTATCTCTTAAGCGGTCTTTGCTATCAAGTTGCTTTTTCATTCGGTTAAATTCTGCAATGTAGGATTCTTTGAATTGCATTGCTTTTTTACCGGTAAATCCCATAACTAAAAGCGTAAAGCCGTCTTGGGTCATTAAGAACATCTTCCGGCTTTCTCCCTTTTGGTCGGTGTACTTAACGGGCTTAAAATTCAGCCGGTTAAATGCTTCTGAACAGTCTAAATTTTCAAGACGTTGCAAAATGTTTTTATGCTGTTTTCCGAAATATTCCGCTACTTTGAGAGTATTTGTCATTGCAACGGTTTCTTTACGAAACACTTTAGGAAATACCGCTTCAATCGGTAATTGCTCATTTAATCCTTTCATCTCATTTTCCCCTTTCTAATCGTTTCCAATTGCTTAATTCTTTTCGCATATAGCCAGATTGAAGTCTGCCGGCTCTCGGTGTGTTTTTCTTGCTGTTCCGCTTCTAAAATCTGAATGCGCGTATTAAGGCAAGTGATAAGCTCCTCAAGCGGGTAGGGTTCTTCATCGTTGTACAGGCTCTTAAACGTGAATACGTTCTTATTGCCGGCAGCGTAGTAATCAAATGCGTGCTGAATTAATACCGTATTCATCTTGGCTATTTCACACTTCATACTGAATCACTCCTTTTACACTCCTTTCACCGGTTTACGCACTTTGTGCTGTAATTGCGCCTGTGTTGGCGTTGCTAATTGATTAAGTACAGATTCCGCCACCGTTGGCGGATAGGGAATCGCTGCGTTACGACTTACTGCTTTTCCATTTAGGAAAGTGATTAATCTCTCCGCTTGTGTTTTATCCGCTAAGAAATAGCGAAAATATGTGCCTCCGTTTTGGTTATGTTCTTGAATACGAATAAATTCAGTCTGTGTAATCGCTTCTAGTTCGTTGATCTCGTTTCGACCGCTGGTAATGCCTAATTCCCTCATTCCGTCCAGTTCAGAAAAGCCGTTACGGCTTGCTAATAAATAGCTTCCTAGCTTTTCTTTACGTGTAGTATTAGCGTTCATAAGCTCCCCCTACGAATTGATATAGGCTTGAATATCCGCTAAACGCCAACGAGTAGATCGCCCGCATTTTTTCGGCTGTGGGAATGCGCCATCTTTCACGAGTTTGTAGATAGTAGTAACTGATAAACCAGTTACTGTGCGCACATCTTGAACATTGAGTAATTGCTTTGGCGGAGTTGCCATAGTTTGAGGTTGGTTAGTTTCGATTGATGGGATATGTTCCATTCTTACGCTCCTTTGCGATTTATTAGTTAATCATTCGGGGCGTATTGTGGTAGAGCGTGTCAGAAAGGTCATCGCAGCCGAAAAAGATTTTCTCGTTGCGAAAATAACTAATTGAAAATAAAGAGATTTTGGCAATAAAAAACGCCCTCATAATTTGGGCGTTTGCGGTTATTTGGCTTTTAGCCGTTTATTTGCATTAGAAAAGTATTCTTCGATTGTTCTCTGTTCTAATCCTGTTATTGATTTTCCTTGTCGTAGTGTAAAAATTTCATCAATAATCGCAGACTGTGTCCATTGCTTATGCTTGGATTTTACTGCATTGATAACTTCGCCTAGTAAGTAAAGGGTATTATCTAAGTTTATATTACTTTCAGGGGGGAGCTTAAGTTGATTATAAGCCGTTTGTAATTGTCGATACAACTCACGTCCTCTTTCTAATCGCTCCTCTGCGTCCTGTTGTGCTGTTTTAGCTAATTGGGTTTGATGAGATAATGATTGCATTGCTAACTCATAATCACGGATTTTGCTTTGTTCGCTTGCCAGTGTTATTTGTAGTTCATTGATCTTTGCTTGTAATTTTAAATTGTCTTCAACATTTACAGATGGTTTTAATTCCTCATCATAGAAAATTGTTTTAGGGCGATCATTTGGGAAATTTTCAGAAATAAAAGCTTTTAAGTCTTTAATCCAAAAATGCCTGCGATCATAAGCAACGTGATCAATTAAAGGATTGCCTTTATTATCTCTTTTTATGTTACCTAAATAGTCTGTAATAATTTCTCCACCCTCTCCGTGTTCTCTAACTACTCTTAATTTACCCTCGTTAATTGCCCTATTTATAACTCTTGTTTTCTTTTCTAAACAAGGAATATAAGGGTGTTTATAAATACTTTGTGATATATTTGTCAGAAGTTTAACTTCATCAGCTAAATCTTCAAAGCTCACCCCGCACCATAATAAGCAAGCTTCAGGAAGTGGGATAAGTTCATAATCAACAATTGAACAATCAGGTAATTTATTATAATAATCCTGTGATTTTGCCATAAACGCCCCTACACGTTGCCCTATTAAGAGAGTGAGCAACAGGAAGCTAATAGGGGTAGTTTCTTTTCGGCTCGGGTAATTAGTCCGCTCCTAGTTGCTCAAATTGGAAAGCCATTTAAGGCTATGTAATATTGCGTATTATATCGTTTTCTTTCGTGCTAATAAAGGAAAACCTGTTTTTATAAACAGTTACCTAAGCACGTTTAAGACGTTCTAGTAAATCATTCGGGGAAATATACCCGATAGCATTTCCTATCTTGAATTGTCCCAGTAGATTTAAGTCTAGTAGTGCCTTTAAATCGCTTCTTGCTGTGTTCTCAGATATACCGTATTCATTGCTGATTTCTTTTGCCGTGAAGATATAGCCTGTTTCTTTAACCGCTTTTTGCAAAATTTGGATTTGTCTATGACTGATTTTTGTCTTGGCGGTAAAGTCCGCTATCACGCTCACAAAGTTACTAAAATCACGCTGTTTATTAATGATATAGTTTTCTAAATCAGCAATAGCCCGCTTAATAATATTAGCTTGATAGTAAAGAAAATACGTCATATCTAACTCGTCTGTTTCCGTATCTATATAGCTCATGGCGTATTGTTTCGGGGCTTCTTTCAGTAATCTACTTACAGAAATAAACTCAAATAGCCAATATCCGCTTTTGAGCATATACCAATAAAACAAGGCTCTAGCGGTTCTTCCGTTTCCATCTCCGAAAGGGTGGATATAGCCAATCAAGAAATGAAGAATGATCGCCTTGATTACAGGGTGAATAAAATTCCCACTCTCTCCCGTATGTTCATCATTGGCAAAATCACAAAAAGCTGTCATTAAATGATTTAGCTCGGTATGCGTTGGCGGTTGATGGATTTTATCTCCGTATTCATCAGCGATATAAATTTCATCATCTTGCCTAAACTCTCCCGCTACGGCTTTATTTTCAATGGCGTTGTGCGTTGCAATACGATGAAGCTCAAGAATCAATTCAATGCTAAGCGGTTCATCTTTACGAGCTATGGCTTCTTGCATCAGATAATAGTTATTTACTATCATCATTTCGTCTTTTGTTCTTGGCTTTCTTGCCGTTTCTAACATTTCCTTAGCTACTTTTCGAGTTGTTACCGCCCCTTCTAGCTGTGCTGAGGTTATCGCTTCTTCCATCACTAAAGATTTCAACAAAAAACGCCCCTGTTCTTGCTTACTTAAGCCCTCGAGGCTACTCACGCCAACACTTCCGCCAGTTGATTTATCAATGAAATGTAGTGTCGCCTGTAAGCTATCAGGTACACAAAAAGCAAAAGAAATATCGCCTATCTTAAGTGTTTTCTGTAATGTTTTGCGGTTCATCTTTACCGCCAGCCATTTTTGCAAACTATCATTAGGATTTACCCGCTTGAACTTATCCCACGCAAGATACCGCCCTTTCTCATCCGTCGCTTTAAATTCAGCTAAGTAATTGAAAAAGTCATTATGGTTTACTGGTGCTTGGAGTAACTCGTCATAAGCTGGTGGTTTTGGCATTTTCATTTTAATACCTCAATTTTTTAAAATTGCGTTGTTTTACGCATTATTCCGTATTCATTTGAGTTTGTAAAATATAATTCGCCTTAAAAGTATCCTATTTGCCGTACTAAATTTTCAATAAATAGTCCAAAAAGGGGGTATTTTAGTCCAAAAATGGTGATTTTAGTCCAATGATAGTCCAATAATTTTACATCTAACTTATTGATATATAATGATTTCATACCTTAAAAAGGGTGTTTTGGACTATTGGACTATTAAAAATATGCTTCCTAATAGAGAGGAGGGAATAAATTTATACAGTATAGGTAAAAATCGTTAATTCCCCCATGTTCTGAAAATGCTCTACTAAATCCCAATAGAACACTTCTCAACATAATCCGCCCATTGTTGCATTACTTCTACTCGTTGATCGAGATAATCAGAACGGTTGTAAGCCTTTCTGGTTTGGTCTTTGATAACGTGAGCAAGGCAAGCCTCTACCACGTCATAATTGACTAATTGTTCATTCAAGTAAGTAGAAGCTATCGACCTTAAACCGTGAGCAGTTAAACGCCCTTCATAGCCTAGTAGTTTGATTGCTCGATTTGCTGTTTGGCTATTCATTGGTTGCTTGGGCTTTATCTCACTTTGAAATATGAAAGGGCTGTTACCTGTAATCTTTTTCATCTTTTCAAGTATGCGCAATGATTGGTTACTTAAGGGAATTACGTGCGGGCGCTTCATCTTCATTTTTTCAGCGGGTAACGTCCAGGTTTTAGCTTCCCAATCAATTTCGCGCCATAACGCTTCGCAGGCTTCTTTTGGGCGGGTAATTGTGAGCAACTGCCACTTAATCAATAACTTCGTTTGTAAGGACAAATTGCTATCCCTCAGGGCTTCTAAAAACGCAGGTAATTCTTTTGGCGGAATGGTTGGGTTATTCACGGCTTTAGGCGTACTGAAATGATCGCTTACTTTCAGGCATTTATTAAACTCAATCAAATCTGCATTTACTGAGAAATTTAACACTTCATTCAATAATCGAATAGCACGCTTGAGAGTATCGCCTAAACCTCTTTCTTTAGCTGGCTCTAGCGCACTGACTACAATTCTTGGGCTAATCTCTGTTATCGCTAAATGACCTAACATTGGCAAAATATGCTTGTCTAAGATTGCCCTGTTTTTCCGTAGAGTTTCTGCTTGAATCTCCCCGTGCTTTACATCATCGAGGCGTTTGCTATGCCATAGCTCAACTATTTTCAACAAGGTATTTTCTAGCTTGGCTTGCTCTTCTCTTTCCATCTGTTGGCGGTGTTCCAGTGGATCAGTATTTACCGCTAATAGAGATAAACATTCATCTCGCTGTTTTCTCGCCTGTTGTAGTGATATATCAGGATAGCGGCCAAAACTTATTAAGGCTCTTTTCTTAGTAAGCGGTTTATAGTAGTTAAAGCGCCATAACTTAGCGCCGTTAGATTTGATAAGTAGATAAAGTCCGCCACCATCAGAAAGTGTATACTCCTTCTCTTTAGCTTTGGCTCGCTCTATTTCGGTATTAGTAAGTGGTTTAGTTAATCTCGCCATTTTAGCCCTTTTAGTTATACGATTTTTTTAGTTATATGCTCCGTATAACTAAATGTATAACTAAAATTCACGGCTGTAAACGAATGAATGCGAAAGAATACGTAAGAAAAAATAATGAAAAAGTACGATAAAGCTAGTAATATCAAGGCTTGAGTGTAAGAGTACGAAAGAAAACGAAAGAGTGGAAAAGTGAAGTTGGTCCCCCCTACCGGACTTGAACCAGTGACCAAGCGATTATGAGTCGCCTGCTCTAACCGACTGAGCTAAGGGGGGATTAAGAAATGAGGTTGGATTATAGGGAAATTTTGGGTGTTCGTCTAGCGTTAGGCGAACACCCGCATAAAAAACATACTCGCTATAAATTGTGCTTTATTCAGAACGCCAAATCAGGCTTGCCATACGTCCAGTCTGCTTATCTCTTCGATAAGAGAAAAAGCGTTCTTGTTCAGTAAAAGTACAATGCTCTCCACCGGAAATTTCGGTAATACCAAGTTTATTCAATCGCTGTCGAGCAATTTGGTAAAGATTTCCTAAAAATTTACCGCTTGTTGTCGGGTCCGCAATAAATGCCAGCTCGGCTTGCGGATCAAAAGCACAGAACTGCTCAATCACTTCTTTACCGACTTGGAATTTAGTTGGACCAATCGCTGGTCCTAGCCATGCACAAATCTCCGCCGGCGAACAAGCGAATTTAGCAACCGTATTTTCTAATACGCCATCGCATAAACCTCGCCATCCGGCATGAGCCGCCGCCACTTCTTTTCCATCTTTACTATAGAAAAGAACCGGCAAACAATCTGCCGTCATCACTAAGCAAACCTGATTCGGTTGATCGGTATAAACCGCATCTGCTTCCAAATTATCGCCGTCATACGGTAGGCGAATCACACGAGTGCTGTGTGTTTGCGTTAAAAAGAGTGGAAAATGCGGTAAACCGAACTGCTCTACCAATAACTGGCGATTTTGTTGTACATCCTTAGGATTATCGCCGACATGATCACCTAAATTAAAGCTATCAAAAGGTACTTGGCTGACGCCGCCTATTCTGACGGTAGTAAAGGCACGAATATGCTCAGGCGCATGCCAATTTGGCGTAATGTTTTTCATTGCAAAATTTTCTCTAAAAATGACCGCTTATTTGCGTACTGCAATCGCTTCAATCTCTAAACCGACATCTTTTGGTAAACGAGCGACTTCAACACATGAGCGAGCCGGAAATGACGGATGATTATTTTCACGGAAAAATGCTTCATACTCTGCATTCACTGTTGCAAAATCATTTAAGTCTTTCACAAAAACCGTTGTTTTTACGATATCCGCTACGCTTAAACCTGCTTGCTCGATAATCGCTTTAACATTTTCTAATGATTGGCGAGCTTGTTGAGTGATATCAGTTGGGATTTCGCCTGTTTGCGGATTAACCGGAATTTGCCCTGAGGTTAAAACAAGATTGCCTAAATCAACCGCTTGTACGTATGGGCCAATTGCCGCAGGTGCTTTTTCTGTATGAATAACTTTAGTCATATGAATTCCTTCTTTTAGTAATGAAAAATAGTACGTTTAATGATAATATCTCCCACCTTTTATTTCTACCCCTAATCTCAAGAGAAATAGTATGAGCATTAATGTTACTGAAATCGTCCTTCATCAGATTCACCAAACCGAAGGTGAAACACCGGAGTTAAATACGGTACTTCGCGACAATCTACTTGCCATTAGTCCTGAAGTGGAGCAAATGATGTTGCAGCTTCACCAAGCTTACCAAAGTAAAGCAAAGGCTTACGGCATATTTAAAAATGAATCTATTTTTGCTCAGCAACTTAATCGCTTATTAGAACAGGAAACTGATTTTTTACCGTTCAGTCACAGTTGTGCCAAAATGCTCTCTAGCGAATTAGCGAAATATCCTTTTGCATCAGGCGGAACCTTTATCCTTTGCCGTTATAACTTTTTAGCCACTGATTATTTATTTATCGCATTGATTGATAGCCGTACCTCAATGTTAGTCGACGATCAATTAGACATAAAACGCACCGAATATTTGGATATTACTCAGTATGATATCGCTTGCCGTATCAATCTGACTGAATTAAAAATCAATGCACAATCAAATCGTTATCTCACCTTTATTAAAGGGCGAGTCGGACGAAAAATTGCGGACTTCTTTATGGATTTTCTGAGTGCGGAAGAAGGTTTTAACCCTCAATTACAAAATCAAACGCTTTTACAAGCGGTGAGTGACTACTGTGATCAAGGTGAATTATCTGCCCCGCAAACTCGAGAAGTGAAAAAGCAAGTATTTGAATACTGTAAAGGGCAAATTAACAGCGGCGAAGAAATCGCCTTAAGTGAATTATCTGAAGCGCTACCGACACTTAACGAAGTTAATTTTGCACAATTTACTCAAGAGCAAGAATACGGGCTTGAAGAAAATATTCCACCAGTTCGTAATGCATTAAAAACCTTAACCAAATATTCAGGCTCAGGTAAGGGCGTAACAATTAGTTTTAATGCGGAATTACTCGGCGAACGTTTAATTTGGGATGAACTAAACGATACATTAACAATCAAAGGGTTACCAGCAAATTTGCGTGACCAGTTGGAACGCAATAAATAATGGAAAATTTTTATGAGTTTGGGTATTATCTATCCAATCATTTTGAACAATTCAAAGGTCAATAAATATTATGAAAATGAAATCTCTTTTAGCTATCGCACTGCTTGCTGTAGGTGTTACCTCTTGTTCTACCGTAAAAAAAGTGGTGTATCGTATTGATGTTCCACAAGGTAACTATTTAGAACAAGACAAAATTGATCAAGTACAAGTCGGTATGAATAAAACCCAAGTGCAATATTTACTTGGCACACCTATGTTACAAGACGTATTTGCACAAAACCGTTGGGATTATGTTTTCATTAAACGTGAGGGGTATAACGATCCTATTCAGCATACTCTCTTTGTTTACTTCGATAACCAAGGTTTAGTTCGTGATATTAAATTAGATAAACCGATTGAAGCGACTAAAGCGGAATAATTCATTAGCCCACAGATGTGGGCTTTTTTTTATGTCGAAAATCATTCATTAATATTTCTAATCCTTAACCCAACCATTAGTTTTTGTACAACATAACCAAATTTGCAATCAAATCATCAATTTCAACTTAACTTTTGAGCATTTACCCCTATTAAAAATCATAAAAAATCAACAGCAGAGCATTTTTTAATCAGTTGACTAAATTTTTGTAATTTATTTGATAAATTTTTTTAATTACATCTTTTCAAATTAAAAATTGCTTGCTAGACTCCGAGACATAGCAAAACACAACCTATTTCTTACTAAAATTCAAACATAACAGGAGTACTTTATGAGCGACTTAAACGCATTGTTCCAAAAAATCAAACAACGTGATCCTAACCAAGCACCATTCCACCAAGCAGTGGAAGAAGTTTTCGGTTCATTAGCACCATTCCTTGCAAAAAATCCACAATATACTCAACAAGGTATTTTAGAACGTATTGTTGAGCCTGAGCGTGTTATTACTTTCCGTGTAACTTGGGTTGATGATAAAGGTCAAGTGCAAGTAAACCGTGGTTACCGTGTTCAAATGAACTCTGCGATTGGTCCTTATAAAGGTGGTATTCGTTTCCATCCGACAGTTGACTTAGGTGTTTTAAAATTCCTCGCATTTGAACAAGTCTTCAAAAATGCATTAACTACATTACCGATGGGTGGTGGTAAAGGTGGCTCGGACTTTGACCCGAAAGGCAAATCAGACGCTGAAGTCATGCGTTTCTGCCAAGCATTTATGACGGAATTATCTCGCCATATTGGTGCAGATACAGACGTTCCAGCAGGCGACATCGGCGTTGGCGGGCGTGAAATTGGTTACATGTATGGTCAATACAAAAAATTACGTAATGAATTTACCTCAGTATTAACCGGTAAAAGCTTAACTTGGGGCGGTAGCTTAATTCGTCCAGAAGCAACCGGTTACGGTGCGGTTTACTTTGCAGACGCAATGTTAGCAACTAAAGGTCAAGGTTTTGAAGGCAAACGTGTTGTTATTTCAGGCTCGGGTAACGTAGCACAATACGCTGCAGAAAAAGCAATCCAAAAAGGTGCGAAAGTCTTAACCGTATCTGACTCAAACGGTTATGTGTTATTCCCGGATTCAGGTATGACTGAAAAACAATTAGCAGATTTATTAGTGTTAAAAAATGAACGCCGCGAACGTTTATCAGTATACGCTCAAGAACAAGGCATCCAATACTTTGAAGGTCAAAAACCATGGGGTGTGAAATGTGATATTGCGCTTCCGTGTGCAACACAAAATGAATTAGACGGTGAAGCAGCAAAAGAATTAGTGAAAAACGGTTGTTTCTGCGTCGCTGAAGGCGCAAATATGCCAACAACACTTGAAGGTGTTGAAGTGTTTATCGCTGCGAAAATTCTTTACGCTCCGGGTAAAGCGGCAAATGCCGGTGGTGTAGCGACTTCAGGTTTAGAAATGAGCCAAAACGCAATCCGTTTATCTTGGACTCGTGAAGAAGTTGATCAACGTCTATTCAATATCATGACAGCTATTCACGAAAACTGTGTAGAAAACGGCACAGAAGCAGACGGTTTCGTGAACTATGTAAACGGTGCAAATATTGCAGGCTTCAAAAAAGTGGCAACGGCAATGTTAGAACAAGGTATCGTATAACGATTTCCACTAAAATAAGCCCTCTTCGGAGGGTTTATTTTTTGCGCGAAATAAAAGATCTATGCTATGCTGCGCCAAACAGACATAGGAATAAATACAATGCGAAAAACTTTATTTACCTTGATTTGTGCAGCTTTATGCCACACCAGTTTTGCAAATTCTGCTGAAAATCCGACCGCTTATACGGAACACGCCAAATACAAAATCTCCGCTACCGATATGAAAATCTTGGTTCGTCAGTTAAATAATATTGAACAATGCCTTTTCCCCGATCTTGCAAAACCGAATTACCAACAAATCTATGACAATTGGTCTGTTGCCGAAAGCATGACGATGCTCTATTTCCAGCAAAATTTATTAAAAGAGTTAATTGGCGAACACAATGCTCAATTGATCGAAAAAGACGAATCCTCACGTCTTTACTTTGAGCAAATGCATGAAAAATATAACCACCAAAAAGCTAATGTTGATAAATCTCGCTGCGAAGAGTTCAAACCAATCTACGCTCAAATCAAACAGCAAATTGAATACTCAATACCACAGGTGTATAAATAAGCTTTCTTAGTTATTTCACATAGCTACAATTCGACTCTGGTACACGACTTCGTCAGGAGTCGTAGCTCCCTTTTTCATTTCGCAGTGCTATAATTTTATATGCTTACATCACTTCATTCACTGCGTTGTAGCTCCCTTTTTCATTTCGCAGTGCTATAATTTGCTTTACGAAGGTATAAGCTCCGTCCTAGTTGTAGCTCCCTTTTTCATTTCGCAGTGCTATAATGACAGCATATCTGTTAAACCCGGTCAGAATGTTGTAGCTCCCTTTTTCATTTCGCAGTGCTATAATCGCATACATTAGGCATTACCCTCAACCACTGTTGTAGCTCCCTTTTTCATTTCGCAGTGCTATAATAAATGGGGCGAGCCAAAGCGAGAGCGAAAGGTTGTAGCTCCCTTTTTCATTTCGCAGTGCTATAATAATCAGGGCACTTCTTGCTCAAACGGTGTAGTTGTAGCTCCCTTTTTCATTTCGCAGTGCTATAATGGGATAGATATTACATGGCTCATAAATTCCGTTGTAGCTCCCTTTTTCATTTCGCAGTGCTATAATTCAATATTGCTGCCATTTTTCGCATTTTTTGTTGTAGCTCCCTTTTTCATTTCGCAGTGCTATAATGAAGGCTTTAACTATGATGCGGTAAACGAAGTTGTAGCTCCCTTTTTCATTTCGCAGTGCTATAATAAGTGTTGGCCACTCAAATATCCAACAGCGGTTGTAGCTCCCTTTTTCATTTCGCAGTGCTATAATTCCAAAAATGAATAAATTCTCTCACGTTTTGTTGTAGCTCCCTTTTTCATTTCGCAGTGCTATAATTTACCGATGATTGGCAATTTATCGGTTATAGTTGTAGCTCCCTTTTTCATTTCGCAGTGCTATAATGAGGATGCGGATCGCGATATTAATGCTGTCGTTGTAGCTCCCTTTTTCATTTCGCAGTGCTATAATGATCCAATAGCAGATAAGGCAAACATAGTGGTTGTAGCTCCCTTTTTCATTTCGCAGTGCTATAATTGAATCAATATTGATAACAACATTCTTAGGGTTGTAGCTCCCTTTTTCATTTCGCAGTGCTATAATCGGGACTCTAAAAAGCCTTGAGCAGTAAGGGTTCAAGGCTTTTTTATTATTAAAAAAATTGCCTTAAAACAGTAAAAGTTGGTTCGAATTCACCTTTTTTTCTTGCAATTTTTTCTCTCCAACTAGAATTTCCATATTGGCGAATTGTTTTTCAGTAATAGAAATGCAACGAATTGAACCCTCTTCAGGTAAATGTTCTACTAGTCTTTTATGATGTTTTTCCATTGAATCTCGCCCTCGAATAATTCGAGTATAAATAGAAAGTTGTAACATTTGGTAGCCATCTTTCAGCAAAAATTGCCGAAATTGATTTGCGGCTCGCATTTTGGCTTTGGTTGTTACAGGTAAATCAAATAATACAATCATACGCATAAACACATTCTCACTCATATTGATGCTCCGCAAGCGGTAGAATTTCAGGAAGTTTTAACAAATCTGCATTTCGTTGAGTTAATGCAGATTGAAATGAACTCACGCTTCGCTCAATACCGGTTAAGGTATTCACTTTTTCTTGTTTAAATAAAAGCTGATAATTTAATACCTTAATTAAGCGCTGCTTTAAAATAGGCGATAAATTGAACGCCAACTTATCATCATTCGCAAGTTGCACCACTAATAAATCTACTAACGGACGAAATGGCTCAATAAAATCATCTGCAAGATTAAATGCATTCAGTTCACTGCGATGAAATAAACCGATTTGGGGTAACCAACCATATAACACAAGCGCACGGGCAACCGCAGAACGCATTACGGTATAACCATAATTCAAGGCACTATTGACCATATTCTCATCTTCGGTACGTTTGAACCCTTTACCAAATAGAGTTTGAAAATAAATTACCGCACTTTGTGCTTCCAAGTTCTCTTTATCACCCGACTTTACTTGCTCTGCCATTTTAGACAAGCGGTCGGATTCTGCTTGAAATTTGCAAATCTTCAACACTGTCGCTTGATTTCGGATTTTCTGTTGCACAATTTTCTGCCAAAGCTGCTTCTTTTGTGGCAAGCTAGCTTCTAGCTGTAATTTCAAGGTTTTGAGCTGTCGATGATATTGATTAAATGGCAACCATTGCCCACAAGGTAAAAACTGTTCATCACAAGTTAAAAACGTAATGCCGTATAAACCAAAAGCAGATAATAAGGGAATCGTAATAACCGTTTCCCGACTATCCACCACTACAATCGCAATATCTTCCAAAGGTACAGTAAATTCATTACCCTCTTGCTGAATCAACATTTGATTTTTCTGCAAGGAAAGTTTTCCGCCCTTGCTAATTAAAATACTACGCCAAGTCATAATTTCTTCCTTAAATACAAAAAATCCCCACACTCGAAGAGTGTAGGGATTCAGTTAGCGTACGTGTTGTCGTTTAGTTGGACGACAAGGACGGATATTTTTACCGAGTTCATCGACTTGGTATTTTTCAAATGACAAAGCTAATTTAACGCCAATACGATAAATACCTTGTTTTCCTTTGGATTTTTCTAAATCGTGTTCTTTTATGACAATAGCCCCTGTTGCTCGATCTAAACCACCGTAATAACCAAAGAATTCTTCTTTTTTCAATTTTACTTTGACAAGATCATTTGGGTACATAGTAAAGATAAATTGATAACTTTCATCCATTTCAAGCCAATCAATTTCATCAACATTAGCAGTTACCGCCTTATTTGGCAAAATCCCTTTCGCCACTTGCCAAGTGTAAATTGGCACAAGGAAGTATTTGCCACCTTTGGTAAAGACATCAACTCGCACCATAGAAGCATTATCCGCAACACCATTGCCATCACGCACTAATACGCCTGATTTTTGCGTTTGTTCCACTCGCACAGCTTTAACCACCGCACCGCCTTTTTTATGGAACGGTTCGGCAAAAGCTTTTGCTGGATCATTACCAAATTGTTCTAAACGGGCTTTTAAAGATTCGTACAATGTAACTTCACGCTCACGATTAACCATTCGCTCTAAATCGCTCAATTTAAGTTGTGTTAAAGGCACTTTTAATACACTTAAACCTTCATCTAAACGTTTGGCTGATTTTACTGTTTCCATATGCCCTTGCCCTGTCATTTTTCGGGTTGGCATTCTCGACACAAATAACGGCTGAACAAATTCGTGATTATATTGTGGATAATCAGGTAAGCGATTTTCCAGTTCTAATTTCGGATTTTCACTAAAAATGCGAATTTCCACATTTTCTCTAAAAAATGCCCAGGGGCTTGGGAAATGCAAAGGAATAATCTCACCAGTTTCACGATCAATTCGTTCTCCACTGAAAACATTACCCTCTTCATATCTCACAAATCTTGTAATTTTCTGTTGCATCACTACCGTTGAGCAGGCAACCACAACCGCATCTAAAGCGTGGTGGCGATCATTATCATCACGTACTTTTTGTAAACCCCAACGCCCACGTAATAAAGCCGTAATTTGCCCATTTGAAGCAAACACTTTTCGCTTGCCTTTGCCTGTCAGTAACATATTGTCAGCAATAAAATTACATAAGAAACGGGCAACATAGCGAGTATCATTTAAATTACGTTCGATAAAGCCTTTTTCATCTAGTTTATGACTTAAAATACGTTGTTTCTTAGTATGTGAGAAACCACTAGTTTGTACTCGTGCGACAAAATTTTGCCAATGTTCACTATTATTTTTGCCATCTAACCATTCATAAGGTGTTAAATTGCCTTTATTTTGGTTTTCATTGGCAAGCACCAACACTTTATTATTAAAGCTATCATCCCAAGTGCGAGAAAACGGCAAAGCATGATCAACTTCTACATAGCCTTTTTCCAATAAGCGGTGTAATTCCAATGATTTGCCTGAATATAAACATTTTGCTTGTTGCAACTCATACAAACGCATTTTTAGAATATCTTTACCTTTTGGCTCTCCCACGAAATTTGGAAAATATTCTTTGAATTTTTTCACCGCACTTTCACGTTGTTTACGATTATCTTCCTGTTGTTTCTCCAGTTTCTTACGATCTTGATAAGATTTGCCCACTTCTCGTCCTGTTTCAATATGAATACGAGCAGGTGAACCATACAATCGCACCACCGCATTGATCACTTTGCGAGCTTGAGTCAGTGTGCGTAATACTACTGGATTGCGGATTTCATCGGCTGGAATAGTTGGTAACAAGCGGTTAATTTCTGCTGATTTTTTACCATAATGATCACCATAAATCGCTGAAACCGCTTCATCATAACGTTGCCCTTGCAACATCAACGGTAAAATTTGTTGTAATGCTTTAAGTGAAAGTTGAATAAATTTGTCAAAATTCAGATTTTCTAACAACGCATTCAATATGCTTTCCGATAATTTTCCATCTAAATAACGGCAAATATCTTCATCAGTTTTATGCAATGAAAACGCTGTGCCAATGTCATCAAGCAATTCGGAATTATTTTTAAGTTCATTCCATTCTGCTTTTAAATCTGCATTCTCTAATGCTTTACGGATTTGATGATAGGCTTTCATCTCCATTAAAATAGTTTTCGTTTCGACAGCTTTTTTATCTTCGCCTTGATAACGCACGCCCTTAAAAATTGCTTCATCAGGTAAAGCTAACATTGTACGTGCTTGGGCGTAAGTAAACTTGGCTTTTTCATAAGGCTGATCGAGCAGAGCAAAACGTTCGTTATCAGTCAATGCACGCTCAGCCCCTTGTTCCAAAATACGCAAATTATTCAACTTGGTCAGCCATACAAAACGCTCAGCCGAATAACTATTTTTCGCCGCTTTATATTCGGTGGGTTCAAAGGTACATTTGCCGAGCATTTTCAAAATGGCTTCGCCCGCCAACGCAGGCTTTTGCCACATCAATAAAGCGGTCAAATTTTCCAATAATTTTGCAGAAGTGTGCGGATTGCCCAAGTCCGTTTGGCGTTGGAACAATAATTCCATTTCCGCCAATAAATCTAAACGGCTAAATGTATGCGTATAAGCACCACGCTGATTACGAATATGCCCATCTTCTACGTGAAATTTCTTCACAGCAATTTCCGCAGGCGTGCGGTATTCAGCAGATTGCAAAATTTGATGGTTTGTTTCTACACCTGAAAGCAACGCACCTAATTCTTTATTCTCACTTTTGCTTTCATTTTTACGTTGTGACAAATAACCACGATGTTTCAATAAATGCAATAAAACCGCTGCCCATTCCTGGCGTTCGAGCTTTTGATCCAAACCTTTAACCCGTAATTGCCAAACATCATTGGGCAAGTGTTCATCTGCCGAAAGTAAAATATTTTCTGCTTTTAATAAACGCTTCGCTTTTTTAATTCGATCCGCTCGACGTTTTACTAAACGACGAGCAGAACGAGCTAAACGGCGAGCTAATGCCAAACTTTCGCCTGTTTTCGGCACTTCAGCTCTATCAAATGTTCGTACTCCTACATCAATTAAACCTAGTGGATTTTCTTGCTCATCAATCTCTACCACTGCCCAACCGACAGAAGCAATCCCTAAATCAAGACCTAAAATATAGTTTAATGGCGTCAATTTCATACAATTTCACCTCTTATAATTTGTAATAATCCTTTTTTACAAGGCGTTTAATTTTTATCATAAATTGTAATAAATGTATATTGACAACAATCAATGTCAACGATACTATTTAATCATTGTAATGGCACTGCGAAATGAAAAACGTTGTTACAATAAGAGATGAATTTCTCGCAACGCTCTGCCCCTTGAAATTTCGGTTTCAAGGGGCATCGTTTTATATAGCCATTAATACAAAAAGCCCTTGAATCATCTCAGACTCAAGGGCTTGTTTTTATGCTTTAATTTAGTTTTCGTTATGAATTTCTAAATTGGTTGCTTGTTTTGCAGCTTTGGCTTTTGCTTTGTCATTACGAGCGTGTGCAATTGCGTCAAGGTAAGCTTTATCTACATCGCCGGTAATGTATTCGCCGGTAAATACTGATGCGTCAAAATGTTGAATTGTTGGGTTTTCTGCCTGAACCGCTTTGTATAATGCTTCGAGATCTTGGAAAATCAGTTTATCTACACCAATCATTTCCGCCACTTCTTCTACTGAGCGATCATAAGCCACTAATTCTTCACAAGTCGGCATATCAATACCATATACGTTCGGGTAACGAATTTCCGGCGCAGCTGATGCGAAGTAAACTTTCTTCGCACCGGCAGCACGAGCCATTTCAACGATCTGTTCCGATGTTGTACCGCGTACAATAGAGTCATCAACTAATAACACATTTTTGCCTTTAAACTCGCTTGAAATCGCATTTAATTTACGGCGTACCGAACTTTTACGTTGCGCTTGCCCTGGCATAATGAAGGTACGCGCAACATAACGGTTTTTTACAAAGCCTTGGCGATAAGGTTTATATAAGACGTTTGCGATACGTACTGCAATGTCATTTGAGGTTTCAGGGATTGGGATAACCACATCAATCTCATCGATCATGCGTCCCCATTCACGTTTAATTTTCTCACCTAATAATTCACCCATATGCACACGTGCGCTATACACAGATACGCCGTCAATCACTGAATCCGGGCGAGCAAAATAAACGTATTCAAAAATACATGGGTTTAATTTCGGATTATCCGCACAAATTGCCGAATGTAATTCACCGTCAAAGGTAATATAAACCGCTTCACCCGGATTTACATCACGTACGAATTCAAAACCGACAATATCTAAAGCAACGCTTTCGGAAGCAAACATATACTCTGTTTTGCCTTCTACAACACGCTTACCTAATACTAACGGACGAATACCGAACGGATCACGGAATGCCACCATACCATGGCCGATAATCATAGCGATACACGCATAAGCACCACGAATCACTTCGTTGGTTTTACGTACCGTTTCAAAGATATTTTCAGGAGTTAAATGCGCTGTCGGGTATTGATCTAAATAGTGCGCAAAAATATTCAATAATGATTCTGAATCCGAATTGGTATTAACGTGACGGCGAGCTTCTTTGAATAAGCGTTCTTTTAATTCAGCATTATTGGTTAGGTTACCATTGTGAACTAAAGTTAAACCGAAAGGTGAGTTTACATAGAAAGGTTGTGCTTCTGAAACACTTGATGAACCGGCAGTCGGGTAACGAACATGGCCGATACCCGCATTACCTTGTAATCTGAGCATATGCTCTTGACGAAATACGTCACTTACTAAGCCGTTAGCTTTACGTAAGCGGAAGCGGTTTTCATCATCAATTGTGACGATACCTGCGGCATCTTGCCCGCGATGTTGAAGTAATGTTAAACCATCATAAATCGCCTGATTAACCGGCGATCCCCCAATAATGCCGACAATGCCGCACATATAAAAAACCTCTCTATTTAGTCGAATTTAAAAAGCTGGAATTAGCTTGTAGTTGTTCAAAGAACCATTTCACAATAAAGTCAAAGTGCGGAATGAGTTGAGACTCTTTCCATAATTCCGTTTGGCTTGCTGATGAGAAGGTATCTAAGAAGAATAAGATTGCCGCAACAATCAAAATACCGCGTAATGCGCCAAACGCACCGCCTAACACACGATCTGTCGCTGATAGACCTGTTGTATCCACTAATTTGCTTAGCAGAGCGCTAATAATGCCACATACAATCAGTGTGATAATAAAAAGAACAGCAGCTGCGATGCCATTACGTAAGTATTCTGAGTTTTGAAGATATACCGAATTTACTTGCGTGAGGTAGCCGCTAAGGTAAGGATAAAAATTGCTTGCCACAAAAAACGCTACGACCCAACCGGCAAGTGAAAGCACTTCACTTACAAAACCTCGCCAAAGGCTTACTAAGATAGAAAATGCAATTAATCCGATAATAATAATGTCAACCATAAAAACCTCTAAAGGTTAAGAACCTATATTCTACAAAAAAAGAAAACGTTTGCGTAGAGCAAACTTCGTAAAAAACGCATAATATATGCCGAAAAATTTTACAAGCGGTTCAAATTTGCAAAAATTTTGCAAAATTTGACCGCTTGCCTCTTTTGGCTAATCCGCATTGTACCCTACATCTTCCAATGTAGGATTATTTGCACCTGCTTTAGCCAACTCATCGCAAATTTCATTTTCACGATGACCTGAGTGTCCTTTTACCCAAGCCCACTCAATTTTGTGACGCTGAATCTCTTGATCTAGCGCTATCCACAAATCTTTATTTTTAACCGGCTTACCGTTGGCGGTTTTCCAGTTATTTTTCTTCCAGTTGAAAATCCATTTAGTGATGCCGTCTTTCATATATTGGCTATCTGAATTCAACTGCACTTGGCAAGGCTCTTTTAACATTGCCAACGCTTCAATCACCGCACGCAATTCCATCCGGTTATTGGTAGTCTGAAAGTAGCCTTTGCTAACTTGCTTCTCGTGCCCGTTATAACGCAACACAATGCCAATACCGCCTTTGCCGGGATTGCCCAAGCACGAGCCGTCTGTAAATATTTCAACTAATTTCATTTGCAAAAAATTCTTAATTTTTGACCGCTTAATTTAAAAACTGATGAAAAAATTAAAGCCCCAAAGCGTAAACTATTGGGGCTTTTGATTGATTCTAAATTTTCTGAAGCATTAGATCAAGATTACTTTTTACCAAGTTGCGGTAATACGTTGTTTTGAACGGATAATAAACCTGTCTCAGTATAAATGCCTAATTTACCGCGTGTATCCACGATATCTAAGTTACGCATGGTTAATTGACCGATACGATCCGCTGGTGTGAACGGTGCATCTTCTACTTTTTCCATACTTAAACGTTCTGCTTCGTAAGTTAAATTTGGTGATTCAGTATTTAAAATGGTGAAGTCATTACCACGACGTAATTCTAAAGTTACTGTACCGGTAATCGCTTTTGCCACCCAACGTTGAGCCGTTTCACGTAACATTAACGCTTGTGGATCGAACCAACGACCTTGGTAAAGTAAACGACCTAAACGTAAACCGTTGATACGATATTGTTCGATCGTATCTTCGTTGTGGATACCGGTTACTAAACGCTCGTAAGCGATGTGTAATAACGCCATCCCCGGTGCTTCATAGATACCACGAGATTTCGCTTCGATAATACGGTTTTCGATTTGATCCGACATACCTAAACCGTGACGACCACCGATACGGTTTGCTTCTAAAATTAATTCAACCGCATCTTCGATACGTTTACCGTTTAATGCTACCGGCACACCTTCTTCGAAGGTCACTGAAACGGTTTCAGGTTTGATTTCTACGCTTTCATCCCAGAATGCTACACCCATAATCGGTTTTACAATTTTCATACCGGTGCTTAATTCTTCTAAGTCTTTCGCTTCGTGAGTCGCACCTAACATATTTGAGTCGGTTGAGTATGCTTTTTCCACCGACATTTTGTAGTCAAAACCGTTAGCGATTAAGAATTGAGACATTTCGAAACGGCCGCCAAGCTCATCAATGAAAAGTTGGTCTAACCAAGGTTTGTAGATTTTTAATTTTGGATTGGTTAATAAGCCGTAACGATAGAAACGTTCAATATCGTTACCTTTAAAGGTTGAACCGTCGCCCCAGATATTTACGTCATCTTCTTTCATTGCCGCAACAAGCATTGTACCGGTTACCGCACGACCAAGTGGCGTAGTATTGAAATAAGGAATACCGCCGGTTGAAATATGGAAAGCGCCACATTGAATTGCTGCGATACCTTCGCGTGCTAATTGTGCACGGCAATCGATTAAACGCGCATTCTCCGCACCGTATTCCATCGCTTTTTTCGGAATTGCGTTGTAATCGTCTTCATCCGGCTGACCTAAGTTTGCAGTGTAAGCATAAGGTACAGCACCTTTTTTGCGCATCCAAAGTAATGCGGCTGAAGTATCTAAACCACCTGAAAATGCGATACCTACTTTTTGACCTAATGGGAGAGATTCTAAAATTGTTGCTGACATACGAATTCCTATAAATTTTCACAATAAAAGACAACTGACGCAAACGGTTGCATTTGTGTCATTCCGTCTATTCTAGTTTAATTTTGTAAAAATTACATCTAAAATTTAGAGAGAAATCTCGTAATGATTTTTAATCTAACGTTTAATACTAAACAAGCGGTCAAATTTTCATGATTTTTTACCAAAAACTCACATAAAAAAATGCTAAAATAATACGTAATTCGTTTTAAAAGGTTAAAATATAAATGAAAAAAATTCTCGTCATTCGTAATGACAAAATCGGTGATTTTATGGTGTGTTTTCCAGCATTTGCAATGCTGAAACAATCTATGCCGAATGTAGAAATTACAGCTTTAGTACCAAGTTATACTGCCCCGCTTGCCGAACTATGCCCTTCGATTGATAACGTGATTATTGATACACCGAATAAAAAAGACAAAACCGAGTTCAACCGTGTTTTACAAGCGATCAAAAATGCCCAATTTGATGCGGTAATCTGCTTTGTTTCCGACTGGTACAATGCCAAACTAACTTGGAAAAGTGGCATTAAACACCGCCTTGCGCCGGCAACCAAAGTCTTTCAATTTCTATATAACCAACGTTTAACGCAACGCCGTTCGCAATCGGCAAAAGCGGAAAGCGAATATAATCTAGATTTAGCTCGTGCCTTTCTGCAAAAGCACCATATTGCAGTAGTTGAACCTAAAGCGCCCTACTTGCAATTCAGCGAAGAACAGATTGCACAACAAAAAGCCAAATTAGCAAAAAATCTGCAAATTTCGACCGCTTGTAAATGGCTGTTTGTGCATGCATCCACCGGCGGATCTGCAACCAGCTTATCTATTGAACAATATGCGCAAATGCTTAATAGCATTGCCAGTGAAACTAATTGTGAAATCGTGCTGACTGCCGGTAAAGGCGAAAGCGAAAAAGCTCACCAATTAGCAGCACAAATTACTGCAACCAAAGCAGTTGTATATGATAAGAATGACGGGTTACAAGATTTTGCCTGTTCGATTGCTTGTGCCGATCTGTTTATTGCCGGTTCAACCGGACCTCTGCATATCGCTGGCACACTGAATGTCGCAACTATCGGCTTTTATCCAAGCCGTTTATCTGCGTTACCTCGCCGTTGGCGTCCGATCAATGAAGAAGGTAAACACTTAGCCTTTATGCCGCCCGAAGCAAAAGAAAAAGCGCAACAAATGAATTTAGGCTTAATTTCGATCTCGGAAGCGCTAAAAACAATTGTGCCTTTTGTAAAGAACCTTTGGCATTCCTAAGAATTGTTTAATCCATAGCGAGCATAACAAAAGCCTGTTAGAATGACAGGCTAATTTTTAACTCGATGAATCATAATATGTTTAAAAAATTTCTCTCTGTTTTTTTCCTTTTTCCAACCCTTAGTATTGCCCAATCTTATGTGGTGTATGATTTTACTCACGATAAAATTTTAGAAAGCCGCTCAGCGAATAATGTTCAGCCGATTGCTTCTGTTACTAAGCTCATGACGGCGAATGTTTTTTTAGAAAATAACAAAAATAAAAACTGTAGCGCTTCAATTTCGGACGAAGATTTCGATTACATCAAAGGCACCGGTACTAAACTACCAAAATATACGCCGATTGCGTGCAGCGAATTATTAAAAGCAATGTTAGTCCATTCAGATAATTATGCCGCTCATGCGCTTTCTCGTTCTGCCGGGATGAGCCGTTCGCAGTTCATCCAAAAGATGAACCAAAAAGCACAGCAATTAGGTATGCGTTCTACTCGTTTTAGCGATAGTTCCGGTTTATCTAGCGCCAATATTTCGAGTGCGATGGACTTAGTTAAACTGGCAAAATATTCGCTGAACAATGCCAAAATCCAAGAGCTCTCTAATACGAAGGCAGCATATATTCGTGCCGGCAAACGTAACGTATTTATGCAAAATACCAGTGCATTAGTACGTGAAGAAATTTTCGACGCGGCAATTAATAAAACCGGTTATATCCGTGAATCCGGCTACAACCTCGTTTTTATCAATAAACATCAATGTAATAATGCGACTATTGGTGTAATTAGCTTGAATAACAATAGCTCGGCATTCCGTTCTAACTTTACTAAAAATAAATTAGAGCAATATGGCTGTGCATCATTAGCCAAGGATGACTTTGAATATGACGGCTATGATCAGGAAGAGGATATTTAATTAACAAGACCGCTTGTTGCTACACACAACAAGCGGTCTTTTTTTCACGATTTTTTGCAATTAGTTACGTGTTCTGTTCCAAAGATCCGCATATTTCACAAAGGTTGAATGCGCTGAAAGCACCGCTAACAGAAAACCTTGTTTGCCGTCTAAAAAGCCCGCTTTTAACAAATACATTTTCACAAAGCAACCTAAAGCGTGTGTTACACCGTCTAATAAACTCGCCTTTTTCCCCGCATTCGCACGTTGAATTGCCCATGCTTTGGCATAACTTGCCGATTTCACTAAATAGTGATGAATATCTTTATAAGTAAAATGCAGTAAATCACCGGTTAATTTTTTCACCGTGGCATTTTTCGGATAATGGACTTTTTCATGTACCAATTCTTCACCGTATTTCGCAAAATCGGTACGATACAAACGCACCACATAATCAGGATACCACCCCGAATGACGAATTTGCTTGCCGAATACTTCGCTTAAACGACTTACTTGATAGACAGTATTTTTTTCATCTTTTTCGACCGCTTGTAAAATGCTCTGTTTTAATTCAGGCGTTACACGCTCATCCGCATCCAGCCATAAAACATAATCGCTTGTGATATATTGCTGGGCTAACTGACGCTGCTTACCAAAGCCTTGCCAGTCGGTATTCACATACACTTTTGCACCGAAACTTTCGGCGATTTGTACCGTTTCATCGCTACTACCGCTATCCAGCACAATAATTTCATTCACCCAACCTTGTACGGTTTCAAGGCATTTCGCTAAATCCTGAGCCTCGTTTTTTACAATCATCGCAACACTTAACGTTGACATAATCAGTCCTTTTCTAGTTTATTTTGTTTGTTGTTCTCTGCATTTTACTTTAAAATTCGCCCCTTTTGTGCTATTTTCTACGCCAAATTTTATTCTCAACAAACCACAGGTTTAAAAAAACAATGTCTATTACATTAACAACGAAACAAAAACAATTTTTAAAAGGTTTAGCACACCACTTAAGTCCGGTTGTCATGCTTGGCGGTAACGGCTTAACGGAAGGCGTGTTAGCTGAAATCGAAAACGCATTAGATCACCACGAATTAATCAAAGTAAAAATTTCAGGTGCGGAACGTGAAACCAAACAATTAATTATCGATGCGATCGTGCGTGAAACAAAAGCAACTAACGTGCAAACTATCGGCCACGTTCTTGTTCTTTATCGCCAAAGCGAAGAGAAGAAAATCAGCTTACCAAAAGCAACGAAAGCAATTTCGTAATTTATTAGCCAAATCTGACCGCTTGCAAGCGGTCTTTTTTATAAGGAACTTTCCGTGATTAAAAAACTCTCGATTTTCACTTTTTTGATGTTACTTGTGCCATTATTCACTTGGGCGACAGGTTGGAAATGGACATTTGGAGGAATAGATTACCGTCTTTACGATCTTGATTTCTGGTTATTTTTCTTAACCGAAACGGGTTCAGCTCCTTACGCTTTAATTACCTGTGTGCTCTTTATGCTTTGGCTAATGTGGCTCACTCGTAAACGTCATGCGTGGTTTTTAGTCGGCTTTATTTGTGCAAGCTCCGTCGTCGGTACGCAAATCATCAAAGAAGGAGCGAAAGCGGTATTTAAAGAGCCTCGTCCATTTGTTACGGAAATGTTCCAAGCACAAACAGAACAATTTTATGCGCTACCGGAAGAAGAACAGGCTCAAGCAGTGTTAACACTTGCAGAAAAAACGCATCCAGCTGATGCTGATTTCGTTGCAGAACATCAAGCGGGTGAATTAGGTTATTCATTCCCTTCAGGTCATACCATTTTTGCCGTTTCTTGGTTATTAGTATTCGGCGGGTTGCTATTCGGTTTAAGCGGAAAAGCGGTCATTTTTGCCCAAATTTTTGCAATTTTATGGGCGGGCCTCATGCTCATCAGCCGCTTACGTTTAGGTATGCACTACCCTATCGATTTATTTGTTAGCACGTTAATTTCTTGGGTATTCCACATTATCGTGTTTGTTTGGGTGATTCCTTTCTTAGAAACTTTCAAAATCTTTCAAAAGCGAGGCTAATTATGGCTATTTATTACGGTTTAGATATCGGTGGGACAAAAATTGAGTTGGCGGCATTTAATGAACAGCTTGAAAAGTTGTATAGCGAACGAGTGCCGACACCGCAAACCAATTATGAAGATTGGTTAAATACGGTTGAAACCTTGGTGCGTAACGCCGATCACAAATTCGGCGAAAAAGGTTCTGTTGGTTTAGGTTTACCCGGCTTTGTAAATCGTGAAACCGGTATTGCGGAAATTACCAATATTCGAGTGGCTGACGGCAAAGCGATTTTAAAAGATTTAAGCGAACGTTTAGGCCGTGAAATACGAGCAGAAAATGATGCTAACTGCTTCGCCCTTTCGGAAGCTTGGGATCCGAATAACCAACAATTCTCAACCGTACTCGGTTTAATTATTGGTACCGGTTTTGGCGGCGGTTTTGTGTTTGACGGTAAAATTCATTCCGGCAGAATCGGTATGGCGGGTGAAGTCGGTCATATGCAACTGAATTATCATGCTTTAAAACTATTAGGTTGGGATAATGCGCCGATTTATGAATGTGGTTGTGGTAACCGTGCTTGCTTAGATACTTATATTTCCGGTCGTGGCTTTGAGATGCTATTTAGAGATCTTGTCGGTGAAAGCGTATCCGCAAAAGAAATTATCGAACGCTTCTATAAAAAAGAGCCGAAAATTGTCGAATTTGTGGATAAATACATCGAATTAATGGCAATCAGTATCAGTAATCTCATTACGATTCTTGATCCGGATATGATCGTATTCGGCGGCGGTTTATCTAATTTTGATCATATTTATGACTCTTTACCAAAAGCGCTTCCGCCTCATTTAATGCGTAGTGCAAAAGTACCAGTCTTCAAAAAAGCGATTCACGGTGACTCAGGCGGTACTCGTGGTGCAGCGGCACTCTTCTTAAAATAATTCGTTTTTGATGAATACATGGGGTTTTCCCCATGTATTCTTTTATAGAGGAAAGTATTATGCTAAACATTACCCCCATTCCGGCACTCTCCGATAACTATATTTGGGCAATTCAAAAAGATAATAACCTAATTATTGTCGATCCGTCAGACGCTGCACCCGTATTGACATTTATTGCAAAAAATCAGCTAAATTTGACCGCTATTTTATTAACACATAATCATCATGATCATACCGATGGTATGCCTGAACTGCTCTCTCTCTACCCTCAATTAGCAGTTTATGGATCGCAAGAAGTTTCTCAGTTCGCTAACCATATTGTTCAACCTGAAGATCATTTCACTTTATTTGATTATGATGTCCGAGTGATTGAAAGTGCCGGTCATACCGCTCAGCACGTCAGTTATTTATTCGGTAATGAATATTTGTTCTGTGGCGATGCGCTATTCTCCGCCGGTTGCGGTCGTGTATTTACCGGTGATTACCAAGCACAATTTGATGCATTGCAACGCTTTAAAGCATTGCCTGAATTTGTCGAAATATTCCCTGCACATGAATATACGTTAAGCAATCTAAAATTTGCGGAAGCGGTCTTGCCGCCAAGTTGCGGGCTATTTGAAATTCAAGAACGTGCGGAGATTCTTCGTTCTCGCAAGCAACCGACTCTGCCGACAACTTTAGCTAGAGAGCTGCAAATTAATCCGTTCTTACAAGCAGTCGATTTAGCTCAATTTATTGCATTACGTCAGAAAAAAGATAACTTCTAACCTATTTTATGCAGGAAGTACTTACTTCCTGTCTATCTATTTTACTTATCCGCAAACTTTTTAATTTTTATACTGTCAATTCTCCTAGCGTCTATCTTAGAACGTCATCCTATGATATAGTTATCTTCATTTATGTAACCTATCAATTAACTTTCTAAAAGCGAGAACTTCTGTGAATTTTGATCCTCAAAAAATGCCTCAACACGTTGCAATTATTATGGACGGCAACGGGCGTTGGGCAAAGCAACAAGGAAAATTACGCGTTTTTGGTCATCAAAATGGTGTAAAAGCGGTACGTTCTGCGGTAAGTTTTGCAGCCAAACATGGGATTAAAGTCCTAACACTTTATGCCTTCAGTAGCGAGAACTGGAGCAGACCTGAAGCAGAAGTTTCAGCGTTAATGTCGCTCTTTATGCGAGCATTGGATTCCGAAGTTAAAAAACTACATAAAAATAATATTCGTTTAAAAATTATTGGTGATAAAAAAGGTTTTAGTGAAAGTTTACAAAAACGAATTGCGGAATCTGAAGCATTAACTGCAGAGAATACCGGTTTAATCTTAAATATTGCGGCAAATTACGGTGGATATTGGGATATAACCCAAGCAGCTCAGCAACTTGCTGTAAAAGTCAAATTAGGTGAAATCAGTATTTCCGATATTACGGCTGAACGTTTTCAGAATGCGTTAGTAACCGGAGAACAGCCTCAAGTTGATCTATTGATCCGCACTAGTGGGGAACAGCGCATTAGTAACTTCTTGTTATGGCAAATTGCCTATGCCGAACTTTTCTTCAGCCCTGTTTTATGGCCTGATTTTAATGATGAATCTTTCAGCGAAGCCATTATCGCTTATCAACAACGTGATCGTCGTTTCGGCGGTTGCTAATAATTATAGGGATTTTATAAATGCTTAAGGAACGTGTACTTTCTGCTATCGTTATGATCATTGCGGTATTAGCAGCTATTTTTCTTCTTTCACCACTTCCGCTAACACTTGTGCTTGCAGCCGTAATTGCTGCAGCAATGTGGGAATGGGCTCAATTTGCCGGTTTAAAACGTTCATTACCGCGTGCGGTCGTTGCTTTTGTAACCGTTTGTTTGTTTATTCTATTAATTTTTGCAAATACCGATTATATCCGAGCCGCTCGTTTCTTAACGGATGAAACCACACCTCTACTTTTTATCTCTTGTATCTGGTGGTTTATCGCTTTCCTTTTAGTTGTGAGCTATCCTAAATCGGCAAACTTATGGGCGAAATCGGTTATTGCCAAATTTAGCTTTGGCTTTTGCACTTTAGTTCCGTTCTTTATTGCCGCTCTTGCGCTACGTTTTAATAACTATGCGGTAAATGAGTTCCAAGGAACATACTTATTACTTTATGTTTGCTTATTAGTTTGGGGTGCGGACTCGGGGGCTTACTTCTTTGGTCGTGCATTTGGCAAACGTAAATTGGCACCCAAAGTGTCTCCAGGGAAATCTTGGGAAGGTGCAATCGGCGGTTTAATTACTTCATGTGTCATTGCTTTCCTCTTCTTAGAACTTGCACCGCATAACGTATTTGGACGTGAATTAGCAACACTGCCGTTTATTTTAGTTTCTATGGCTACCGTTGCCATTTCTGTATTAGGTGATCTCGCTGAGAGTATGTTTAAACGCCAAGCGAATATTAAAGATAGCAGTAATTTGATTCCGGGACACGGCGGTATTTTAGATCGTATTGATAGCTTAACTGCTGCAATTCCGTTCTTTGCAACTTTCTTTTTCTTTGTACTATAGGATGTTATGACTTCTGTTATTGCATTTTTTATCTTAATTTGCGTACTGGTTTTTGTACATGAATACGGTCACTTTTGGGCGGCACGTAAATGTGGCGTAAAAGTGATCCGTTTTTCTATCGGCTTTGGCAAAGTATTATTTAAAAAAATCGATAAACAAGGAACGGAATTTGCCTTTTCACTGATTCCACTCGGTGGCTATGTGCAAATGTATAACGGTGAAAGCGAATACCAAGTGCCTAAAGAACAGATGTTAGAGAATAAATCTGTTTTACAACGTGCGTTTATTATCGTTGCTGGACCTATGGCGAATTTTGTCTTTGCGATCATGGCTTACTGGTTAGTGTTTAGCTACGGTATGCCGACACTAAAACCGGTTATCGGGCAAGTTTTGCCGGACACGATTGCCGCTCAAGCTAAACTGCCAACAGAATTTGAATTAAAACGAGTTGCTGGACAAAATGTCCAAAATTGGGAAGAGGCAACACTGGCGCTCATTGGTTCAGTTGGTAAAGAATCGGTTGAAATTGAAGGTTCGCTAATTGATGAAGATAGATTGCAACGCTTCCAATTAGACCTTTCAAACTGGGATGTCGATGGTACGAAAGAGAATCCGTTAACTACTCTGGGCATTCGTACCAAAAGTAGTATCGTAAAACCGGAAATCAAACAGGTAGCGGAAAACTCTCCTGCACAAAAAGCTGGATTAAGTGCTGGAGATAAAATCTTACAGGTTAACCAACAACCTTTTGATTGGTTGGATTTAGTAAAACAAGTTCAAACCGGAAATACGCTTGTGTTAACCGTTGAACAAAATGGTAATGTCAAGCAACTGGTGTTACAACCTGAGAAGAAAGACGAGCGCTATTTAATCGGTATCGTACCAAGCTACGAGCCACTTGCGGATAAGTATCGAACAGAATTAAAGTATGATATTCTTAGTGCTTTCTGGAAAAGTTTGGAGAAAGTCGCGGGTTTAGTGAAAACTATCTTGCAATTTATCGGTAATTTACTCACCGGCGAGCTTTCTTTAAAAAATATGGGTGGTCCTATTTCTATGGCAAAAGGTGCTGGGGCCACTGCTGAAATTGGTTGGATCTATTATGTAAGTTTTATGGCATTGATTAGTGTCAATTTAGGCGTAATGAATCTTTTTCCAATTCTACCGCTTGATGGTGGACAACTCATTTTACTTGCGGGTGAAGCGGTAAGAGGCAAGCCAATACCATCAGTGATTCAAATGCGATTCCAACAATTAGGCGTTGTATTTGTTCTTGGCTTAATGGCTTTTGCCTTTATAAATGATCTCATTCATTTTTAATTCATAGGTTATAAGCGGTCGTTTCCGCTCATAATTTTGCAAACATTTATAGGATAATTTCAATGAAAAAATTATTACTTTCTTCGCTTTTACTTGCGAACGGTGTTGTAGCGGCACCTTTCGTTGTAAAAGATATTCGTGTAGATGGCGTTCAGCCTGAAACTGGGCAAGCGATTATTTCTAGTCTTCCCGTTAAAGTTGGTCAAACCGCAACCGATAACGATGTAGCAAATGTGGTAAGACAGCTTTTCGTACAAAACCGCTTTGAAGACGTGCGTGCAACTCGCGAAGGTAATACCTTAGTGATTAAAGTTGCGGAACGTCCTTTAATTAACAGTGTAGATATTGAAGGTAATAGTGCAATTCCTAAAGATCCGCTACAAGACAATCTAAAAGCTAACCTTATCAGTAAAGGCGAAGTTTTTGATGCTGCAAAATTAGAAGGCTTCAAACAAGGTTTATTAGAACATTACCATTCTATCGGTCGTTATGAAGCGAAAATCGACACGACAACGACTCGTGCTGAAAACGGTGGTGTAAATGTAAAATTAAACGTTACTGAAGGTGATGTTGCCTATGTGAAAAATATCAAATTTGAAGGCAACCAAGCTTTTAGCTCAAAAGAATTAACCAAACGCCTAGATATTCAACCTGACGTTTCATGGTGGAATATTTTTGAAAGCAGTAAATTCGAACAACAAGCGTACAATAAAGATTTAGAAACTTTACGTGATTTCTATATGGATCGCGGCTATGCGCAATTTGCCTTACAAGACACAGCGGTAAACTTTAACGATAAAAAAACGGAAGTTGATTTAGTTTATACTGTTCGTGAAGGTGCACAATACAATATCAGTGAAATTCGTATTATCGGTGATACCGCTAAATTAGATAATGAGCTTAACGCATTGTTAAAAGATTTCACTCCGGGTCAATTATTCCGTAAGAGTGAATTAGCGGCAATTGAAGAAGGAATCAAACAAGTTTTAGGTGATCACGGTTACGGCTCAGCTAAAGTAGATTTATACCCGAAATTTAACGAACAAGATCGTACCGTACAAATTAACTTCGTAGTTGATGCAGGTCGCCGTATCTATGTGCGTAAGATTCGCTTTGAAGGCAATGATGTCACTGCCGACTCAACTTTACGCCGTGAAATGCGTCAGCAAGAAGGTGCTTGGTTATCAACAAGTGCGGTTGCATTAGGTAAATCTCGTTTAGAGCGTACCGGTTTCTATGAAACTGTCGATATGACAATGCCAAGCGTTCAAAACACAGATGACCAAGTGGATGTTGTTTATAAAATTAAAGAACGTAACACTGGCTCAATTAACTTTGGTATCGGTTATGGTACGGAAAGTGGTATTAGCTACCAAGCAGGTATCAAACAAGATAACTTCTTAGGTATGGGTTCAACCGTAAGTTTAAGCGGTACACGTAACGACTACGGTACTAGCGTGAACTTAGGCTATACCGAACCGTACTTTACAAAAGATGGTGTGAGTTTGGGTGGTAACATCTTCTATGAAGATTACGATAACTCAGATAATGATACTTCTGCATCATATAAACGTAAAACTTACGGTATTAACGGCACATTAGGTTTCCCTGTAGATGAAAACAATTCATACTACTTAGGTCTAGGTTATACACACGATAAATTAAGTAACGTTGAACGTGAATTTACTCGTGAAAAATACGTGAAATCAATGAACTTCCCAATCGTGCAAGGAAATAACCTATATCCACGTATTAAAGCGGACGACTTTGATTTCTCATTCGGTTGGAATTATAACAGCCTTAACCGCGGTTATTTCCCAACACAAGGTACAGTTGCAAATTTAGGCGGTAAAGTAACTATTCCGGGTTCTGATAACAAATACTATCGAGTAAATGCAGACTTTAGAAATTACTACCCTCTTAATCGTGAACATAAATGGGTAATCTCAACTAAAGTAGGTGCTGCATTTACTAATGGCTTTGGTGGTAAAAAAGTACCGTTCTACCAATTATATTCAGCCGGTGGTATCGGTTCATTACGTGGTTTTGCATACGGTGCGGTAGGTCCTAAAGCGATTTACTACTCTGCACAAAACAATGCATTTACCTCTGCAAGTGATGATGTAGTTGGTGGTAACGCAATGGCAACGGCAAGTTTAGAGTTAATCACTCCGACTCCGTTTGTAAGCGAAAAATACCAACACAATGTACGCACCTCATTATTTGTTGATGCGGCAAGTGTTTGGAATACGAAGTGGAAAAAATCAGCATACCCTACGTTACCTGATTATAAAGATTATAAACGCGTACGTGCCTCTGCTGGTATTGCATTCCAATGGCAATCACCGATTGGTCCTTTATCATTCTCTTATGCTAAACCAATCAAAAAATACTCAGGTGATGAAATTGAGCAATTCCAATTTAGCATCGGTAGTACATTCTAATATATAAAATAAGCGGTCGGATTTTGTAATTTTTTTACAAATTTTGCGACAAATCCTACCGCTTACACTATTTAATCAGTCATGATTAATTAAAACATAAAGGATATTTAAATGAAGAAATTATTCAAAATCGCAGCAATTACTGCAGCATTAACAACAGCAAGTATTGCTCAAGCAAGCGATACTATCGGTTTTGTTGACCCAAGCTACTTATTACAAAATCACCCGGTCGCTATTGATGCAGCACAAAAATTCGACAAATTCATGAGAGAAGGCAGAGACAAATTTGCTGATGAAGATAAAAAATTAGCTGAAGAAAACAAAGCATTAACAGCTGAAAGAGATAAATTAGAAAGCGATGCTAAAAAATTACAAGCAGAGCAAGCTAAAGTAGAAGCATCTCTTAAGAAAAAATCTGCCGCATTAGAAAAAGATGCACCACGTTTACGTTCAAGAGAGATTCAAGCACGTCAAAATGCAATCGAGGCAGAATACAAAAAATTCCAAAATAAAGTTGCTGCAATCCAAAAACGTGAAGCAGAATTCGGTAAAAAAGCGGAAGCATTCCAGAAAAAAGCAGATGCTTTCCAAGAAAAATTAAATAAAGCCCAGCAAGAAGCAGGTGGTATGGATCCTCAAACTGTGCAGAAACAAGTAGTGGAAGAAATTAATGCAACGATTAAAGAAGTTGCAAAATCTAAAGGTTATACTTTAGTTTTCCCACCTTCAGTTGCACTGTATGCTGAAGACGAAAGCAAAGATATTACTGAAAAAGTATTGGATGCATTAAAAGCAAAACATCCAGAAATCAAAATCGAACAACCGGCAGCAAAAGCAAACGAAGCTAAACCGGCTACCGAAGCTAAACCAGAAGAAGCGAAAAAATAATGGCTAATTTCCGTTTAATTGAATTGGCGGAACAAATCGGCGGTACTCTAAAGGGTAACGCCGATTTGGCTATTTCTAGCATCGCCGCATTAGATAAAGCGAATTCATCACAAATTACATTTATTTCAAATGCAAAATATCGTCCTCAATTAGCACAATCTCAAGCGGGTGCGATTATTGTCAGCGAAGCAGATGTTGAATTTTGTGCTGAATCTCAAAATTTAATTATTGTTAAGAATCCTTACCTTGCTTATGCATTACTTGCACAATATATGGATTCAACGCCGAAAGCCGCAAGTCAAATATCATCCCATGCAGTTATTTCACCGGATGCAAAATTAGGTAATAATGTTTCGATTGGTGCAAATGCGGTTATCGAAAGTGGTGTAGAATTAGGCGACGATGTGATTATCGGTGCAGGTTGTTTTGTCGGTAAAAACACTAAAATCGGTGCACGTACTCAATTATGGGCAAACATATCGGTGTACCATAATGTTCAAATTGGTACAGACTGTTTAATCCAGTCTTCTGCAGTTATCGGTTCTGACGGCTTCGGTTATGCAAACGATAAAGGTCAATGGATTAAAATTCCACAAACCGGTGGTGTGATTATCGGTAACCATGTTGAAATCGGTGCATGTACCTGTATTGACCGAGGCGCATTAGATCCTACCGTTATTGAAGATAACGTGATTATCGACAACTTATGCCAAATTGCGCATAATGTACATATTGGTTTTGGTACAGCAGTAGCTGGTGGCGTAATTATGGCGGGCAGTTTAAAAGTTGGTCGCTTCTGTCAAATTGGTGGGGCAAGCGTAATTAACGGCCATATGGAAATCTGTGACGGTGCGATTATTACCGGTATGAGTATGGTGATGAAACCAATTACCGAAAAAGGTATTTACTCATCAGGTATACCAGCACAAACCAATAAAGAATGGCGTAAAACAGCCGCTCTGACGATGAACATTGATGAAATCAATAAACGTTTGAAAACGCTTGAAAAGCATTTCGCACAATAGTGAATAATTGACTTTCAAGAGTTATGGGCGTTTTTTTAGCGTCCATCACTCTTTTGAAGTCTTAGTTAAATTTTGAATTTCCTTATTATGAGGTCAAGTAAATGACAATTGAAGTACAAGAAAATAGAGAACCTAAAGTAATTGAAGTTACCGAGATCATGAATATGTTACCACACCGTTACCCATTCCTATTAGTTGATCGTGTAACAGATTATGAAGAAGGTAAATGGTTAAAAGCAGTTAAAAATGTTACGGTAAATGAACCTTGCTTTACCGGTCACTTCCCTGCTAACCCTATTTTTCCAGGCGTACTTATTCTTGAAGCAATGGCACAAGCAACCGGCGTATTAGCGGTTGCGACACATGGCAAGATGAATCCGGATGAACTTTATTACTTTGCGGCGATCGATAATGCACGTTTTAAACGTCCGGTCGTGCCGGGTGACCAACTTGTACTTGAAGTTGAATTTTTAAAAGAAATGCGCGGTATTACCAAATTCACTGGCAAAGCTTACGTTGATGGCAGGCTTGCTTGTGAAGCTGATTTAATGTGTGCTCGTAAATAATTTCCTCCCAGTAGCAAAGGAGACGCTATGCGATTAATCGATTCTACTGCAAAAATCAGCCCATTAGCAGTTATTGAAGAAGGGGCTCAAATTGGTGCTCACGTTGAAATTGGCCCATTTTGTGTTATCGGTAAAAATGTAAAAATCGGTGCCAAAACCATTATTCATTCACATGTTGTGATTAATGGACACACTGAAATTGGCGAACAAAACCAAATTTTCCAATTTGCAAGTATCGGTGAGATCAACCAAGATTTAAAATATCAAGGTGAACCAACTAAAGTAATTATCGGGGACCGCAACCGTATTCGCGAAAGCGTAACAATTCATCGAGGCACAGTGCAAGGTGGAGGAATCACTCGAATCGGTGATGAAAACTTATTTATGATCAATACTCATATTGCTCATGACTGTACAATTGGTAATCGTTGTATTATCGCAAATAATGGTACGCTTGCTGGCCATGTAACATTAGATGATTTTGTTATTGTTGGTGGTATGTCTGCTATTCACCAATTTGTTGTTGTCGGTTCACACGTTATGCTAGGTGGCGGTTCAATGGTAAGTCAAGATGTTCCACCATATGTGATGGCGCAAGGTAACCACGCACAACCGTTTGGTGTTAACTTAGAAGGTTTAAAACGCCGTGGCTTTGATAAACCTGCAATGCACGCAATCCGTAACGTTTATAAATTAATTTACCGTAGCGGTAAAACGATTGAAGAAGCCATTCCGGAAATCGAACAATTTGCCGAAAATGAACCTTCAGTAAAATTATTCCTTGAATTCTTCAAACGCTCTACGCGAGGCATTATTCGCTAAGCGAGCAAATGATAATGTGATAACAAAAAACGATCTTGATCAAGATCGTTTTTTTATATGTCTAGATGATATACCTATAAATAAACAAGCGGTCCAATTTACAAAATTTTTTGCAAATCAGACCGCTTAACTCATACTCTTTTACACTTCTTCTTCCCATTCAAGCGCACGCTTCACAGCTTTTTTCCATCCTGCATAACGTCGAGTACGTTTAGCTTCATCGGAATCAGGAATAAAAGTACGTTCAATTGAAGCTTTACCTCGTAATTCCTGTAAATCTTTCCAAAAGCCTACCGCAAGCCCTGCTAGATATGCCGCACCAAGTGCAGTCACCTCACGAACAACCGGACGTTCAACATTCGCATTCAGAATATCTGCTTGGAATTGCATTAAGAAATTATTGGCAACTGCGCCACCATCTACTCTTAATGTAGCCAAATGTTTACCACTATCGGACTGCATCGCATCGAGTACGTCTCGAGTTTGATATGCAATCGATTCTAATGTAGCACGCACGATATGGTTACGATTCGCACCACGAGAAAGCCCTAATATCGCACCTCGAGCATACGGGTCCCAATATGGCGCACCTAATCCGGTAAATGCCGGTACGACATAAACCCCATTCGTACTTTCCACTTTAGTAGCGAAATATTCCGAGTCTTTACTGTCATGAATAATTTTTAACTCATCACGTAACCATTGAATTGATGCACCACCCATAAAAATAGAACCTTCCAGCGCATAGCATGGTTCACCTTTTGCATTACACGCAATGGTAGTCACTAAGCCATTTTTAGACTCAACTGCTTCATCTCCGGTATTCATCAACATAAAACAGCCGGTACCATAAGTGTTTTTCGCTTGTCCTGCTTCCACACATAGATGACCATAAAGTGCAGCTTGTTGGTCGCCCGCTATGCCGGCAACCGGAATACGCACACCACCTTTACCACCGATATTGGTTTCACCGTAAATTTCTGATGAATTTTTCACTTCAGGTAACATAGAACGAGGAATATCAAGTAATTCCAACATTTTATCGTCCCATTGTTTAGTGTGAATATTAAATAACATGGTACGAGAAGCATTGGTATAATCGGTCACATGCGTACGGCCTTGAGTTAATTTCCAAACTAACCAAGTGTCCACTGTACCGAATAACAATTCGCCTCGTTCAGCTTTCTCTCTCGCACCTTCAACATTATCCAAGATCCATTTTACTTTTGTGCCTGAAAAATATGGGTCAACCACTAAACCAGTTGTTTTACGAATATAAGCCTCATGTCCATCCGCTTTTAATTTTGCACAAGTATCTGCGGTACGGCGACATTGCCAAACAATCGCATTATAGACCGGTTTACCGGTCTCCTTTTCCCATACAATAGTGGTTTCACGTTGGTTAGTAATACCAATTGCTGCAATTTTATCGGACGTAATCCCTGCTTTTGCTACCACTTCATTTAGTGTTGAACTTTGCGTTGCCCAGATCTCCATCGGATTATGCTCTACCCAACCCGGCTGAGGATAAATCTGAGTAAATTCACGTTGTGCCACTTCAACAATGTTCGCATTTTTATCTAATAACACGGCACGAGAGCTTGTAGTACCTTGATCCAATGCAATAATGTATTCTTTAGTCATAGTAATCACCTTAATAGCTTTTTAATAAAGATGTGAATTTATTTTTCGCAGTTACACGGTAAGTTTTTACCAATAAAGCGACGGTAACCCCACGCACCAATCAACCCACCGACAAATGGTGCAATCAGAGGAACAAGGAAATAAGGAATATCACGAGCTCCGGTAAATGCTACGTCACCCCAACCCGCCAAGAATGCAAACACTTTCGGGCCGAAATCACGAGCCGGATTCATCGCAAAACCGGTAAGCGGACCAAACGCACCACCAATTGCGGCAATTAATAAACCGATTAATAATGGTGCCATAGGACCTTTGGGTACACCGTTGCCATCATCAGTTAAAGCTAAAATTAACGCAACCAATGCCATGGTAATCACAGCTTCCACACAAAATGCTTGCACCACACTGATATGTTCATGAGGATAAGTAGAAAAAACACCGGCAAAACCTACGCTTTCACCGCGCACAATATTCTTCGCTGCTTCCGCAGCAGAAAAGAGATCTTTATATAAGAAATAGACTAAGGCAGCCGCTGTAAATGCGCCTAAAAATTGAGATACGATATAAGGAAGTACTTTTTTACCATCAAAACAAGCAAACTTCCAAAGTGCTACAGTGACTGCCGGATTAAGATGAGCGCCGGACACTCCCGCTGTCGTATAAACGGCAAGAGCAACCCCTACACCCCACATAATCGCAATTTCCCATAAACCAAATGTTGCACCGGCTAATTGTGCTGCAGCAACACACCCCACACCGAAAAAGATAATCAGCCCCGTTCCAATAAATTCAGCAATACAGGCGCCTTTTAACGATCTTTCCATATCGTCCCCCTTATGGACACATTAAACGGAATAATGAGATAAGCATATAAATGTTTGAAAACGCAAACGTTTTCGTAGCGCACTATATAAAAACGAACTTTTTTCGCAAACGGGAAAATGTAAATTTGTGACATTCCGCACATTTTTGTTATAAAAATGTGATGCGCTTCAAATTTTTTATAAAAAAAGCCCCAGCATTTCTGCTGAGGCTTGAGCTTTGTTCATAAAAACTATTGTTGTTTTTTAGCCCATTCCAAGAAACGTTTTTGTGTTTCTTTATCCGCTTTTTTGAATAAAATCTGTAGTTGTTCTTCTTTCACGTTGGCGGTTTCAATCACCATTTGACCTTTTGATTCTAAAGCAGCATTAGCAAAACTCGATACTGAAGCAACCGCTTTACTTGCGTTGTATTTCGCAAGATTATCTTCAACTCGAGAGTTTGGTGCAAAGCCTTCACCTTTCAATAAATCACGTTTGTAAGCAATTTCTTTACCTGATGCAGTTTCTATTTTGAAATTTAGCTCTTTTCTAAACTTATCTACGGCAAAATGTGAGGTGAATTTTGGTGTAACAATTTTTGCATCTTCATCTGTACCGTTGAATGTTAGAATCACCGGATCAATTGAGAAATAACTGCCGTCAACAATATCAGCTACACTCACAGCCACCTGATGTACCTTACTATCAATTGATAATCCTGCCGTGCCTTTCGCTACTTTCTGACCATCAAACGCTAATAACTCTACGCTATCCGATGTAGTTAAAGTACCGGCAACAGAAAATGAACTGACCGCCAGTGTTGCAACCGCAACTGCAATCTTCGCTAATTTCATTAAGAAGCTCCTTAAAATTGAATCAATATGAGAATTTCTCGTCTTATGCTATGCTAATTTAAGTAAAATAGAAATAATTTTATTATCAAACACCTCAATTTATGATAATTTTTAGCCTTGCTCTCACCTTTAATCAAAGGTAGAGAACTTTCGTTTTTCAAGAGAATATACAATGAGTGATGAACAGCAAAGCGTGAATTCGCAAGATAAGAAATCGTTTTTACATTCTATTTTTAGTGGTTTATTTCAATCCGAGCCTAAAAATCGTGAAGATTTAGTCGAAGTTATTCGCGATTCGGTTGAAAATGAATTGATTGATAGCGATACCAAAGAAATGATTGAAGGGGTAATGGAAATCTCCGAACTTCGTGTACGTGATATTATGATCCCTCGCCCGCAAATTGTTTATATTGATGCCAGTTTACCGCTCGAAGCCTGCGTGGATTTGATTATTGAATCGGCTCACTCACGTTTTCCCGTAATACTAGATGATGGAAAAGATACTGTACAGGGTATTTTATTGGCAAAAGATTTGCTGAAATACCTACGTTCTGATTCCGAACCGTTTAATATGCAAGCTATCTTGCGCCCAGCGGTTATTGTGCCGGAAAGTAAGCGCGTTGACCGAATGTTAAAAGAATTCCGTTCGGAACGTTTTCATATGGCAATTGTGGTGGACGAGTTCGGTGCGGTATCGGGCTTAGTTACGATTGAAGATATTCTCGAACAAATTGTCGGCGATATTGAAGACGAATTTGATGAAGAAGAAATCGAGCCGATTCGTCAGCTTTCTCGCCATACTTATGCAGTATCGGCACTGACTGATATTGAAAAATTCAACGAAACCTTTGCGACTGAATTTACCGATGAAGAAGTGGATACAGTGGGCGGTTTAGTGATGCAGGCATTTGGACATCTCCCACAGCGAGGCGAACAAATTCAATTAGAAGGTATTGATTTTAAAGTCACTTCTGCCGATAGCCGTCGTCTGATTCAATTACGTGTTACCGTACCGGATGAACAGCTGGAAAAAATGGAACAGCTGGTCACCAACGAAGAATAATAAACAAAGCATAATATATAGGTGAGGTTTTATCCTCACCTTTTGTTTGTATTGTTTCTCTTAAGCATATTTCTTAATTACTTAACTAACTACCTCAAATGAAATTTGTAAAAAATCCATCAATTTTAACCGCTTGTTTGCTTGCCAGTGTCCTCGGAGGCATTGGGACACTCGCCTACTCCCCTTTTGATATTTGGGGACTCATTTACCTTTCCGCCGCAGGCTTAATTTGGGCAGCGATACTTCCGCAGCGAAAAACCGCACTTTGGGCAACTTTTGCTTGGTCACTCGGTTGTTTTTGTGTCGGGGTAAATTGGGTACACGTCAGTATGACCCAATTCGGTGGCGTACCGCTTGTGGTGAGCTATATCGCGGTGTTTTTATTGGCTTGCTACCTCGCTATTTATAATTTGCTATTCAGCTATATTGCCCAGCGTTTTCAAATCCGTAATCCTTTTGCACTTGCGGCGATTTTTACCTTTACCGAATATCTGCGTGGCGTAGTCTTTACCGGCTTTCCTTGGCTACAGTTCGGTTATACGCAAATTGACGGTCCGTTTGCCGGCATTGCACCGCTGTTAGGTGTTGAAGGGCTCACATTCTTTGTGATGGTTGTAAGCGGTTGCCTTGTGTTATTAGTAAAAAAATCTACAAAAACGACCGCTTCTCTTGCCACCTTAGCAATACTATGCGGATTAGCATTTACAACTAAATTTATTCCATTTGTGCAAATTGATGAGCAAAAACAACCGCTTAACGTAAGTCTTGTACAAGGTAATATTGAGCAAAAGATGAAATGGGATCCGGCACATTTCGATTATACGTTACAAACCTATCAGCGTTTAATCAGCCCATTATTAGGTAAGAGTGATGTAATTGTATTACCCGAATCAGCCATTCCGGCGTTAGAAACGCAAATTTATCCGTTACTTAGTCAACTTCAACAAGTTGCTGCAGAAAAAGGCAGTGAAGTAATTATTGGTACACTCTACCAAGACGAAAGCGAGCAATTATTTAATAGTGCGGTGGTGTTAGGTAATCCATCGCAACCCTATAACTTGCACAATACCATGCGTTATAACAAACACCATTTAGTGCCGTTTGGCGAATATGTACCTTTCGGATCGGTATTGGATTGGATGCGTGATGTGTTTATTCTGCCGATTAATTTATCGCAAGGCGAATTTGTGCAACAGCCGCTTTTCGCTAAAAATCGTAAATTTAATATGGCGATTTGCTATGAGGTAATTTTCGGTCATCAAATGCAACAAAACCAACAAGCGCAACAATCGGATTATTTATTAACAATTACCAACGATGCTTGGTTTGGTGCCTCTATCGGTCCTTGGCAACATTTCCAAATGGCAAGAATGCGCGCACTTGAGTTAGGTAAACCGTTACTCCGTGCCGCAAACACCGGGATTACAGCGGTTATCAGCGCTAAAGGCGAAATTATCGAACAGATTCCTCAATTTGAAGCGAATGTATTAACTGCCCAAATTCAGCTGACTAAAGGCGAAACCCTATTCGCTAAAACTGGAAGCTGGCTAATTTATGCGCTAGGCCTATTTTGTCTGATCTTGTCTTTTGCAAGATTTAGAAAGAAATAGACCGCTTGTTTGTCGAAGAAAGCACCAGAAATAAGCTATTTTTGGTGCTTTTGTTTTTTTCGAAATCGAAAATTGAGATCTATTTCACAGTATTTTTTTGAGCAAATCCGTACAATATAGCCCAAATCTTCTGATTCACTTGAGGCTATAATATGCAATCTTCATTACAAGATATTTTAGATACGGTTAAATCAAATTCGCTCACCTATCATCAAAAATTAATGATCCTCGGAAACATTGCCGAACGTCTGTTTAATCCTACCGAATTGTTGGGTTACACCGAAGAAGAATGGCAATATATCGAGAACCAAATGATCTGTGATCTTAATGAAGGTTATGCCATTTATCGTCCTCGTTACATTTTGCCGGATTATAATGTTTATATCCAAAAAGGCTGTAAATTTTTAGATTTACCGCCGCCAACCACCCTTGATGAAGCATTAGACGGTTTACTCATTATCTATTCTCACGTGCCGTCTATTACCACCTACCCGGTTTATATCGGTCGCTTAGACGTATTACTCGATCCGTTCATTACCGATGAAGAACAAGACTATATCAAGATCAAACGTTTCTTAAATCATATTGATAAAACCGTACCGGATTCTTTCTGCCACGCAAATGTCGGCCCTTATGATACCAAAGCCGGTCGCTTGATCCTTAAAGCGGTGATTGAGCTTGAGAATCCGACCCCAAATATGAGTATTCGTTATGACAAAAGCAAAACCTCTCGTGAATTTGCCGAGTTAGCCGCAAAAGCTTGCTTACTGGTTTCTAAACCGTCTTTTGCTAACGATGCTTATTACATTTCCGATTTAGGTGAAGACTACGGTATCGCAAGTTGTTACAACGCCTTACCTGAGTGCGGCGGTGCTTATACCCTAACTCGCTTACGTTTAGGGACTATCGGTCGTGCCTGTAACAGTGTAGATGAAATGGTTAATGAGTTGTTGCCGAAAGTAGCAAAACTCGCCCTTTCAACGATGGATAAACGTCATAAATTCCTTGTGGAAGAAAGTAATTTCTTTGAAACCGACTTCCTTGTGAAAGAAGGCTTTATTAAACGCACGAATTTCACCAGTATGATTGCGATTGTCGGTTTAGCCGATGCGACAAATCACCTCTTACAAAAAGAAGGCTTAAACGAAACCTTCGGCCAAAGTAAACGAGGCGACGAAATTGCAACCTTAATTATGGATAAGTTGAAAGAAATCAACGATGCACACCAAGGCTTATATGTAGAACGCACCAATAACCAATACTTATTACACGCACAAGTTGGGGCAAGTAATCACGCCGAAGATAAAATGAATACACCGGCGCATCGTATTCGTGTCGGTGAAGAGCCAACCTTATTGGCACATTTAAAACAATCGGCACCATTCCACAAATATTTCCCGTCAGGAACTGGCGACTTATTTGCGTTTGACCAAACCTATACCGACCATTTGGATGCGGTAGTCGATATTATTGACGGTTCGTTTGCCAACGGTTATCGCTATATCACGACTTATCTCAAAAATACTGATTTAATTCGTGTTACCGGTTACTTAGTTAAGAAAAGTGAAGTAGAACGTTATCGCAAAGGAGAGGCGGTGCTACGTGATACCACCTGGTACGGCGCAGGCACGGATGATTGTGCTAAGGTCTTTGACCGTCAATTACGAGATGAAGAAAACGTTAGCGCAAATGAATAAGATGCCGGCGTTATCCGATATTCTGGTGCCATTACACCGCATTATCCCGTTCTCGAATGTAGAAGGACAAGGTAACCGCACCAGCATTTTCCTACAAGGTTGCAAACTAAATTGCCTGTATTGCCATAATCCGGAAACCATTCCCTGTCATACGCCGGAAGCAAAACAAGTCAGCTTGCAATACTTGTACGAGCAAGTGATGGATGCCGTGCCGTTTATTCGAGGCGTAACGGTTTCCGGCGGCGAACCAACTATCCATCACAAAAAGTTAGTGCCGTTATTCGAAACGCTTAAACAGCAAGGGCTGACTTGTTATTTAGATAGTAGTGGCTTTTTTGATTATGAAACGATTGAGCCGTTAATTCAGGTTACCGATAAATTTTTATTTGATCTAAAAGGTGACGGCGAAGGCTTACAGACACTCTGCTTTGATCGCAAAAATCAGCAAGGGAAAGTGCCGGAACAAATCATTCCAACGATTAATCATATCAAACCGGAAAACCTGCAACGTAATTTGCAAAATTTAGCCAAATTATTACCGCTTGGTAAAGTGGAAGAAGTCAGATTGGTTTATGTAAATGACTTTTTTGATGCCAAAGCATTAATTAAAAAAGTTGCAATGCTACTCACTGATTATCCTGATGTGCTGCTAAAAATTATTCGAGTACATACCAAAGGCGCACGGGATGAAGAAGGACTTAAACCGTTTGTTCCAACGATTGAACAAACAGATGAATTAGCCGCTTTTGCAAAAGCATGCGGCATAACCAAAATTGTCACGATTTATTAATTTAACTTTTTATTTTTAATTTTTTATGAGGTGTTTAGTATGAGTACATTAATGAGTGTTATCGGTATCTTCGTGTTACTGGCAATAGGCTTACTCTTTTCCAATAACCGGCGAGCCATCAACTTCCGTACCGTATTTGGGGCGTTAGCTATTCAAATCTGTTTTGCTGCGCTTATTCTATACGTGCCAGCAGGTCGCAATGCATTATTAGCTGCGGCAAACTGTATCAGTAACGTTATCAATTACGGTAATGACGGTATTGCTTTTGTCTTCGGTAACTTAGCCGATCCGAGTAATTTAGGCTTTATTTTTGCGGTAAAAGTATTACCGGTAATCATTTTCTTCTCTGCGTTAATTTCTGTGTTGTATTACATCGGTGTAATGCAATGGGTGATCAAAATTTTAGGTGGCGGCTTACAAAAAGCGCTTGGTACATCTAAAGCGGAATCAATGTCTGCAGCAGCAAATATCTTTGTTGGTCAAACAGAAGCACCGTTAGTGGTTAAACCGTTTATCAATAAAATGACCGACTCTGAATTATTCGCCATTATGTGTGGTGGTACCGCATCTATCGCAGGTTCAGTGATGGCGGGTTATGCAGGTATGGGGGTTCCGCTTACTTACCTCATTGCGGCATCATTTATGGCTGCACCTGCCGGTTTATTATTTGCGAAATTAATGTATCCGCAAACCGAGCAATTTAAAGATACGATTGATGAAGGTGTTGACCTTGAACAACCGCACAATGTGGTGGAAGCACTCGCAAACGGTGCAAGTTCAGGTATGATGTTAGCACTTAACGTTGGTGCAATGTTAATTGCCTTTATTGCGGTGATTGCATTGTTAAACGGCCTAATTGGCGGTTTAGGTAATACATTCGGTATTGAAGGTTTAACCTTACAAGTCCTACTTGGTTACTTATTCAAACCGGTTGCTTACTTAATCGGTGTACCATGGGAAGAAGCCGGTATTGCTGGCCAAATGATTGGTATGAAATTAGCAGTGAACGAATTTGTCGGTTATTTAGAATTTGCCAAATACTTACAACCGGATGCGGCTGTGGTGTTAACCGACAAAACCAAAGCGATTATTACCTTTGCCTTATGTGGTTTCTCAAACTTCAGTGCGATCGCAATTCTTATCGGTGGTATCGGTAGTATGGCGCCAAACCGCCGCTCTGACATCGCCCGTCTTGGTTTAAAATCAGTGATTGCCGGTACATTAGCAAACTTAATGAGTGCCACTATCGCCGGCTTCTTTATTGAATTAAGCGGTGTCGCGTTAAGCTAAACAAGCGGTCGAATTTCTTTCCTTTTTTACAAAAATAAGGGCTACCAACCGGTAGCTCTTTTATTAAATCCTATCTAATTTGATTTTATCAATCTGTTTTTTGACTCCATTAAAAATTTGATCTCTTACTTGTTCATTAATATTTATTGGCAGCCTATCAGCTACAAAATCTAACTTTTTTAATGCCGTATCTGAAATCTCTTCAATAATATGTTTCATTTCTAACTGATTAAATCCGACAGATTTAGCGGTAGACAGATAATGTACCGGTCGTATTTTTTGCCAACTCCATTTCTTACCTTTTTGGGTACTATACAGACTCATCGCAAGTTGCAAATCACTCTGATGCCATCCTTTACCTCCCAGCATTGGATAAGCCGATATAACATCATAAATTGGCGATAAGTGATAACGACTCTGCGACTTCAATGCAATAGAAAAGTTTTTGGCATGCCCATCTATTGCTCCAAGCACCCAAAATAAAAATTGGGTTTTCATGAATTGTGCACGATCCGAAGTATGACTGGAATACAAAAGTTTATCCATAATGTGTCGAATACCGATACCACCATCACTCTCATATTTTTGGGTTGGCGCTAAGCCGAATACTTGGCAAAAATCTTCATAAGGTAAGCGTAAAAAATATTTATTTGAAGAATGTAATTTACGATCAAACCGTTCTACAACCAATGCTCGCACATCCCCGACCTCTAATAAATTTACATTTGCAGTCGGTAAACCGAAGGCAGCACATAAGCGTAAACAAATTAATTCGTTGTCTACACTTTGAGACAGATCTAATTGATATTTAGGTGTTTGTATTTTACCTATCGGTAATTTAATAATATGTGTCGTTGGGGTTAATCCATGGGGTAATTGCCAACGTTCGTTATACCATAATAATGCTGTCTTTTCTTGAGCCCCTGCGATAGAAATTCGAAAATCTTGTGCTTCATCCAACATGCCAAGTGGTGCATTTTGCTGATAGCCTAATAATAACGAATGAAGTTCATTTTCGTTTAATTCCGTTGCATAAATAACTTTATGATTGGGAATTTCTGTGTTTTCTTCTAATAGGGTTATTGCTCCGGTTGCATCTCGTCCAATCTTAGCTAACAATTCAAAAGGTTGTTGTGTTTCAGCTTGAAATCGCGCAGCAATTCTAGCTCTAACTTGAGGGTGATCAGGTAATAAGTTATCAAAAAAATTAATTACTTCTTTACCTTGATAAACCTCCCTTCTTAATGGCATAGAAAGAGAAATAGGTCTAACATTTGGAGATAAAAACCACTCATCTGCATAACGGAATAAATGCGAACCGGACATAGTACGCTCAAAAAAACCAACTAATTCCCCATTCATTAACACACATAAACACTTCACCATTCATCGCTCCTATTAAACATATTCGTATGCTTTTCTTCTAAATGAATTTCTAAACCAAGAGAATGAACTATTTTAAATAGCGTTTCTATTGTGACTTTATCAGGCTGGGCCTCGAATGTAGAAATCGTTGCTTGTCGCAAACCGACTCGTTGAGCAATCATTTTTTGTGATTGTTTCTGCTGCTTACGAATATCACGTAGGTAAACGGCTAAACTATTAGGATCATTGATTAGCATAACACCTCCTTTTATACGGACAACAGTATATATAATATTTAATACGCCATAAAGTATATTTTTAAACTTATACTGAATACAGTATGAAAAGGCTACCAACCGGTAGCCCTTTTCTCTGTGTCATTAACCGAATATTTCATCCATACCTTCAATTAACTGCTTGCAAGGCTTTTCGAAAAATACACCGCTATTGGTTGTGCCGTTCATTCCTCGTAAGAATAAATATGCCACGCCACCAAAATCACGCTCATACTCATACTGATCACCCAAACGTACCCGTAAATAGCGATGTAGCGCTAGTGTATAAAGCAGATATTGCAGATCATAGCGATATTGCCCGATCGTTTTTTCCAAATTTTGTCGGCTGTAATCTTGTGCTAAATAACCTAAAAAATTGGACTTATAATCGATCAGATAAAATTTACCATGCATTTGTACGATACAATCAACAAAACCACGGATATAGCCTTCCAGCTGAGGTAAATTCAATTCAGGTAATTTTGCCGAAACCGCACTATATTGCTTTAACAATTGATTTAGCTTGCGTAATCCATCCGAATTTTTTAAACGTAAATAAAACTGCCATTCATTCAAACGTTTTGTCATCGGAACATCTTTTAGCGCAAATTCTGCCTCACTAAACGGCGTTGTAAGCACCTTTTCGAACCATTGTTGTAATGGTTCATGCCAGTTTTCATCTAAACCTAACTGCTCGCAAATGGTAAGAATTTGCTCAAAATCGACCGCTTGTTGGAAGTCACAGTGCTCAAAGAAACTGTGTAAAATATTCCCGACTTTTGTGCTGTGAGGAAATTGATAAGACGAATAGGCATTCGTTTCTTCATTTTCCAACGTGAAAAGATTATCAGCTTCGGGCGTAAGCACTTGTTGCTGGTCATAATCTTGTCCAGCATTCTCAAATGCTTTCGGCATACTATATTCCGTGTGATGTTGCATCGCCCATTCATGTTGTTGATGCAATGCACTGAAACTGGTTACTAGCCCCATCTGCTGAATCTGCCCGGAAAAATGACAAGCGGATAAAGTCTCTGACACAAACGGAGCCGGTCGCCATTCATCATTTGCAATTTTTTCGTCTAATTCAACCGCTTGACAATCAATCCCTTTTTGTTGCAAATAGTCCGCTGTACCCGTTTCAGCTTTATAGCTTTTATCTAAACCGATTTCGCCATTGCTCAGCAAATAATGCACCGCATTCCAACCGTCTTCAAATCGTTGCGGCAAAATCAAGTTAAGCTGTGATTCTGCTCGCGTAACCGCTACATAAAGCAAACGCAGATCTTCAGCTAATTCTTCCCGATCCATCAGCACTTGGATTTCTTCTGACGGTTTCCCGAAATACCAATGCGCTTGTCCTTGTTCATCACGGTAGATAGCCAAATTGCTTGCTTTAGAACCCTGATTTTTTTTACCGATAAACGGCAACCAAACGATCGGATATTGCAAACCTTTTGAACCGTGAATGGTCACAATTTTAATCAGTTCTTCTTCACTTTCTAAGCGTAAAATATGCTCTTCCGTGCTATCCGTTTTTGCCAACTGACGTTCATACCAACGCACTAACGCTGATTCGTTTTCTAAGCTCGGCATAGCATTTTGTAGTAATTCCGTTAAATGCAATAAATCCGTTAGGCGGCGATCACTGTCACGCGGGTTAGCTCGTAAGCGCTCAATAATTCCCTCTTGCATAAATAACTTATGCAACATCGGTAAAATGCCTTGTTGTTGCCAAATTTGCTGATATGCAATAAAGCGCCCTACCTGTTCATCCCACTGCAATTCGCTATTTTTCAGTTGATAAATCTCCGTTGCAGACAGCCCCCAAAGGGTTGTGCCTAACGCACTGAGTAAATGGCGTTGATGATACGGATTTAAACAGGCATACAACACCCACAATAATTCTTTAGCGGTTTCCGATTGGTAGACGCTTTCTTTTTCCGACAAAAATACCGAACGAATGCCCAGTTCGGCTAATGCACTTTTTATCAATGTAGCTTGCGAGTGGCTACGCACCAAAATTGCAATATCTTTTGCCTGAAACGCATTAATCTCTTCCATAGTATTGGTAAATTTTAAGCCAAATTCACCCGCTTCCATTTGCTTAAGCTGCTGCTGAATTTGGTAAGCACACTGCTTTGCCGCTAATTTTTCATCAAATTTTGCTTGTAGATAACAATTTACATAGTCAGCACCGATTAATTCAGCTTCGCTCGCTTTCGCTTCCACCGAGTGAAACTGAATACCTTGATACAAGAAAGAACTGTGTGCAGCAGCTTCCGGAAATTCAAATAAACGATTAGTTGCGCTCACAATTGGTGGCAACGAGCGCCAGTTTTTGGCTAACGTGCGTTTTTGTTGCGCCTGTTGAGAAGCGGTCAAATAAGTGAAAATATCCGCACCTCGGAATTTATAGATCGACTGTTTCGGGTCGCCGATCATAATAAATCCTTGATTTGTATGTTTTTCTTGCATAAAAATCTTATGGAAGATTTCATATTGCTCTTTGTCGGTATCTTGGAACTCATCAATCATCGCAAACGGAAATTGCGCGCGAATTTGTGCGGCTAATGCTGTTCCTCTCTCGCCTTTTAGGGCTTGATTAAGAAAGCTGAGCATATCGTTAAAACTTTTTTCACTATGTGTCGCTTTATAATCCGCTAACTTTGTTCTCACTGCGAGTAAGAATTGGTAGAGCAATAACGGCTTTTGTTTATTGGCAAACTGCTGTTGATAAGCGGTCAGAATTTGCTGATTTTTTGCAAAATGCGGATGAACTAACGGTTCTGCGCCCTCTTCCGCTTTTTCGTTTAGAAAATCCTGACAGAAGCGCTCAAACTGTTCTTCCGGCAAATAGGAAAGCGAGCTTGCCGCCCATTCGTCCACGGAAGCACGCCATTTTTCTAAGTAACGAGTTTGGTAAGAACGGCGATTAAGTGCTTTTTTCTCGCCGGTTTTATATTTTTTCGCTAATTCGGTTTCAATTAAGCGACTGATTTCTTCTCCGTGTGCCAACCAATGCTGTTTAGCATCCACTAAAAAATGCTGCAAGGCAGCCAAATGAGTAGCGAGATCGCCATTCAACCAGTGTTGTTCATCCGACAATAATGGTAATTCGGCAGACACAAAGACACGAATTGCCGCAAAAGCATTGTCCGGTGTGCCGAGATATTCCGCCACTGCCGCCGTTTCGGTCAGCCCCATCGGATAGAACATTTCACGCCAAACTTCTTCACTTAAACGGCGTAACAAATCACTCTCATCCGGCTGCAAATCGCTGTCAAAACGCATACCCGAATCAAACGCAAATTGAAACAACATCTTTTGGCAGAAACTGTGAATGGTAAAAATGCTGGCTAAATCGATCTCGCGTTCGGCAATACGTAAACGTAGAATCGCCTCTTCCACACTTTCAATCTGCTGACCTAATTGGAAGAAGAAATCATTGGCATCATAGGCTTTTTCCGCATCGTATTCTTGTAAAAAAGTACGACAAGCTTTGATGTTTTTACGAATACGATCACGTAATTCTTCGGTTGCCGCTTTAGTAAAGGTTACCACCAAGATCTGCTCAACCGTTAAAGGCGCACAACCAATTCCTAGTAGCAAACGCAAATATAAATTTGCCATGGTAAAGGTTTTGCCGGTACCGGCGGACGCTTCAATTAATGCAGTACAATTTAACGGCAGTTCAATCGGAGAAAGGGTTTTCATTATTTTACTCAATATTCAATCATTATTTAATGCGTTCTAATTTTGCTAGTAATTGATCCGCAGGAACCTGTTGGATTTTGTGCATTTGGTAAATTAACAAACCGGCGGCAATACTTAAACTGACACAGAAAATAAACCAAAAACCTGATGCCGCCATCGGTTCAACAATCCAATCCGTTCGCGCTAAAATATAGCCGAACGGCATACCGATCACCCAATAACAGAACATTGTGACATATAAAATCGGTTTGGTATGTTTATAACCACGCAGAATACCGTTTGCCACCGCTTGTAACGAATCCGGAATTTGATATACCGCTGCAAACAACAATAAATGCGCTGCAATTGCAATCGAAACCGGGTCGCTGGTAAATGCCAGTGGAATAATTTCATCTAAAATCACAATCACGACCGCTGCCGCTAATGCAAACAGCGCACCGGTAATCAGAGCGTGATAGCTAATAATTTTTGCCTCTTCGACTTGTTTCTGCCCCAAGGTTTTTCCTACCACAATTGTGGTCGCAATACTGAAAGACATCGGAATCATAAATAATAACGAACTGGTTTGCAGTGCCGCCTGATGACTTGCCACCACTTGTGAACCGAGCGGCGAAAGCAGTAAAGCGGACGCCGAAAACAACATCACTTCGGTAAAAGTCGCAAAGCCGATCGGCAAACCCAATTTGCAAATTTTTAGCAAAGTTTGACCGCTTGGCATTTCAAACCAACGGTTAAATAAGCCGATATCTTTCTGAGATTTATTAGTGTAGCTGTAATGGAATAACAATAAGAACATGACCCAGTTCACAATTGCAGTTGCTATACCACAACCGACCGCCCCCATTTCCGGTAATCCAAACTTACCGAAAATAAAAATATAATTGAGCGGAATATTCAGCAATAATCCTAAGAAAGTGATACGCATTGCCGGCTTCGGATTGGATAAACCGTCATTCATACAACGCAAATTGACCGCCAATAGTGCCGGCACAACACCGATTGCCATAATCGCTAAATATTGTTGCGATTTAATCGAAAAAGCTTGCGGCGTATTCATATAATCTAAAATCCAATGACTATTTAGGAACACGAAAATCAAAGGAATTGCACACGCCCAAACCAACCAAAAACCTTGGCGAATTTGGTGGGCAATTAAATGACGCTGGTTCGATCCGTTTAAATAAGAAACGGTTGGCGTGATTGCATTAAGCAAACCTAATACAAATAAAAAGAGAGGGAAATAAATGGAATTACTCACCGCAATCGCAGACACATCATCGTCACTCACTAGCCCCGCCATCACAATATCGGCAAGCCCCATCCCCGCTACCGAGAGCTGAGAAATAAAAATCGGCAGCGTGAGTTTAAATAGTTTACGTGTGTTTTCCGGATATTTTTGCCATTGCAGATTCATAATTACCTCTTTCAAAATACGGAGGTTATTATACGGCAACAAGCGGCTGTTTTTCGCAAAAATTTTGCAAAATTAGACCGCTTGTAAAAACGAAAAGCCCTCGAAAATCGCTTCTCGAGGGCTTTATCCGTTAGGCTAACGAATTATTTCGCCGCTTTTAACTCTTGGTAATATTTTTCGTAAAGTTCGATTGCATTACCTACATCGTCTTGCCATTGTGCCGCTTTTAACACATCAGCTGTCGGATAGATTGCCGGATCTTCGGTAATCTCTTTTGGTAATGTTTTTAACGCTTCTACGTTTGAAGTCGGATAACCGATTTCTAACGTTAATTTTTCCGCAACCGGTGCGCTTAATAAGTAGTTGATTAACTTATGCGCATTTTCTTTGTTTTTCGCATTCGCCGGAATGGCTAACGTATCAACCCAAAGTACAGGACCTTCTTTTGGGAACACCATGTTTACCGGCGCTTGTTCTTTTTTCGCAATACGTACAGAACCGTTCCATAATTGACCTACAGATACTTCACCTGCGATAAATGAGTTCGCTGGGTTGTCTGAAGTGAAAGAAAGTACGTTTGGACGTAATTTTCTTAACTCTTCGTAAGCCGCTTTAATCTCTTCCGGATTGGTTGTATTAGGGTTTTTACCTAATTTTAATAACGCAATGTTAAATACTTCACGTGCGTCATCTAATAATTGTACTTTATTCGCAAACTCAGGTTTCCATAAATCACCCCAAGAAGTGAACGCATCGCCCTTATAGTCATTTGAGTTAAATGCGATACCCGGCGCACCTAATAATTGCGGTAAAGAGTATTTGTTACCTTGGTCATAAGGTTTGTTTAACCAATCTTGGTTTAACTCTTTGATTACAGGAAGTTTTGCGTGATCTAATTCCGCTAACATACCTTCTTTCGCCATTTTTGAAACGAAGTAGTTAGAAGGTGCGATAACATCGTAACCGCCGTCTTTACCTTGTAATTTTAATTTCGCATACATGGTTTCGTTAGATTCAAGGCTTGAAACCTCTACTTTGATACCGGTTTGCTTTGTAAATTCATCTAACAAGCCTTCAGGCACATATTCAGTCCAAGTATAAAGGTGAACTGTTCCCGCTGCTGCCGGTTGAGCCGCTGCTTCAGCCGCTTTTGGCTTTTCTTCATTACACGCTGTTAATGCAACTGTCGCTAAACCTGCTGCAAATAAACCCGCTAATTTTTTCATTTAAGTTTTCTCCGTTAAAGAAAAGATGAGTAAAAAATATAGCCTTGCCTAAGGGCTTAAAAGACGAGGGCGATTTTAAGCCACCCCCTAGATTTTGCAAGGATTTTCTAATCAAAACGGCAATTTTTTGCAAATTATTTTTAATAATTTATTCACATTACCGCTTTTACCTTGAAATCAGCAAATTTAACGCTATATTAGTAATGATTTTTCATTTATATATTTGAAACGAAGAGGATTTAAAATGACAGCTCAAAACGAAAATGCACAAGCTCAAGCCGAACAAGTTGAAGTTGCAAACGAAGCGCAATTAGAACAAACAGCCGAAGTACAACAAGAACAACCTGTCGAAGCTGAATTAGCAGCGGCTTATGCACGTATTAATGAGTTAGAAACTTATATTGCGGAAGCGGACAACCGTGAAAAAGATATTCAATTACGTGCGCAAGCGGAAATCCAAAATATCCGCCGCCGTGCCGAACAAGATGTTGAAAAAGCACATAAATTCGCACTTGAAAAATTCTCAAAAGAATTATTAACCGTAGTAGATAACCTTGAGCGTGGCTTAAATGCGCTTGATACGGCAGTCACCGATGAAAAAACACAGGCATTGGTTGACGGTGTGGAAATGACCCATAAAGAATTTATCTCTACTCTGGCTAAATTCGGTGTGGAAGCGGTCGGTGTTGTCGGCGAAGTCTTCAATCCGGAACTTCACCAAGCAATTTCTATGCAACCGGCGGAAGGTATCGAAGCAAACCATATCAGCGTGGTTTTACAAAAAGGTTATACCCTACAAGGCCGCGTACTTCGCCCGGCAATGGTAATGGTTGCCGGCTAAATTTTACTCTCGCCCGCTTGCGGGAGAGAGACAGCCGGTGAAGCGTTCAGCGAACCGGCAGAGAGAGGGATAGCGGTCTAAATTTGATAAAAATCAGCAAATCCCTCTCTATCTGAAAATCACTGATTTTCTGCCCCCTCACTTACTCACTTTTGAGAGAAACGAGGATAATATTTTAATCTCATTCATATCAAGCTATGTCCCTACAATTCAACCCTATCTCGCTTTTCCTTGTCGCACTGATTTTTCTTGGTGTGGTCGGAAACAACAATTCAATTACCATTGCTGCGGCGGTGCTGTTACTGGTGCAACAAACATTCCTCAGCAAATATCTGCCCTTTTTAGATAAGCACGGTTTAAGCATTGGGATTATCATTCTGACTATCGGTGTATTAAGCCCGATTGTATCCGGTAAAATTTCCCTCCCCTCATTCTCTGAATTTTTAAATTGGAAGATGTTGCTTGCCGTGGTTGCAGGAATTGCGGTGGCTTGGTTAGGTGGCAGAGGGGTAAGTTTAATGGGTAGTCAACCGCTGTTAGTCACCGGATTATTAGTTGGTACCATTATCGGCGTGGCATTACTTGGTGGCGTGCCAGTCGGTCCATTAATCGCTGCCGGTATCCTTTCTCTATTAATCGGTAAAGGCTAATTGGTAAAATTTATTCAAAATTAGACCGCTTGTTCCCCCTCTCTTATTAAGTGAGCGTTGCAAGCGGTTTCTTCTACCTACTGTTTCCCCTCAATTTAGGCTATAATTTGTCTCAAAATATCTCGCATAATGCCAAATATCGTTAAGGCAATACATAGTTAAGACAAGACAATGAAACCTTCGCAAAAAAATTTCAAAAATAGACCGCTTGATGAGAGTCAGAAAGCATTAATCGCCAACTTAAAAGAACTCACTAATACCGATTACCGCCGTTTGCGTGCTCGTATTCACGGTATTTCTGCCATCAAAAAACAAGAAGCCAAAAACAATGTGATTGCGGAAATTGAACGTGAAATTCTCTCAGCACAAGCAGCTTTCCAAGCCAGAAAAGCACAGCATTCCAGCCTTGAAATCACTTATCCCGATTTACCGGTTTCCGCTCGCCGCGAAGAAATCTTAAAACTGATTGCAGAAAATCAGGTGGTGGTGATTGCCGGTGAAACCGGTTCGGGTAAAACCACTCAGTTACCGAAAATGTGCTTGGAACTCGGGCGTGGCGTAAAAGGCTTGATTGGACATACTCAACCCCGCCGTTTAGCCGCTCGTTCGGTGGCAAACCGTATTGCCGAAGAATTAAAAAGCGAAATGGGTGCAACAGTCGGTTATAAAGTTCGTTTTAATGATCAAGTGGGCGAAAACACCCTAGTAAAATTAATGACGGACGGTATTTTGCTTGCCGAAATCCAAAACGACCGCTATCTCAATCAATACGATACGTTAATTATTGACGAAGCGCACGAACGCTCGCTCAATAACGATTTTATTCTCGGCTATCTGAAACAAATTCTGCATAAACGCCCCGATCTAAAAGTGATCATTACCTCGGCGACCATTGATGTCGAGCGTTTTTCTCGCCATTTCAATAATGCGCCGATTATTGAGGTTTCCGGACGAACCTTTCCAGTGGAAGTGCGTTATCGTCCAATTGTGGAAGAAGATGACCAAGACCAACTACAAGGTATTCTCAACGCTGTTGATGAACTTCAAGCCGAAGGTCGCGGCGATATTTTGATTTTTATGAGCGGTGAGCGTGAAATTCGTGATACTGCCGAAGCGCTACAAAAACAAGAGCTAAGATTCACTGAAATTCTACCGCTTTACGCTCGCCTTTCGGCAGCCGAACAGCAACGCATTTTCCAGCCAAGCGGTCTAAATCGTGTGATTTTAGCCACCAACGTAGCGGAAACCTCACTCACCATTCCGAATATCAAATATGTGATTGATACCGGTACGGCACGTATTTCTCGCTATAGCTACCGCACCAAAGTGCAACGTTTGCCTATCGAGCCGATCTCTCAAGCCTCCGCCAACCAGCGAAAAGGCCGTTGTGGACGAACTAGCGAAGGGATTTGTATCCGCCTCTATTCAGAGGAGGATTTTAACGCTCGTCCAGAATTTACCGATCCGGAAATTCTGCGTACGAATCTCGCTTCGGTTATTTTACAAATGACCTCGCTCGGTTTGTCGGATATTGAGGCGTTTCCATTTGTTGATCGTCCGGATACCAGACAGGTGCAGGACGGTATTCGTTTACTAGAAGAATTAGGCGCGATTAATGGCAATAAATTAACCGCAATCGGTCGTCAACTTGCCCAACTCCCCATCGATCCTCGCTTAGGTCGTATGGTCATTGCCGCGGCACAAAACGGTTCATTACACGAAGTGATGATGATTGTCTCTGCGCTTTCGATTCAAGATCCGCGTGAACGTCCGCAAGAACGCCAACAAGCGGCGGATGAAAAACATCGCCGTTTTGCTGACAAAGACTCCGATTTCTTGGCGTTTGTGAATTTGTGGCATTACATTCAAACTCAGCAAAAAGAACTGACCAAAAACCAGCTCCGCAAGCAATGTCAGAAAGATTTTCTCAATTATTTGCGTGTACGTGAATGGCAGGATATTTATCATCAACTACGTCTTTCTGTACGAGAAATGGGCTTGCCGATTAATAGTGAAGAAGCAAACTATCAGCAAATTCACACTGCCTTACTAACCGGTTTGCTGTCACATATCGGGCTGAAAGACAGCGAAAAAATGCACTACCTCGGGGCGAGAAATGCGCATTTTTATGTGTTCCCGAATTCGGCGCTTTTCAAAAAGCAGCCGAAGTGGCTTGCTGCGTCCGAACTGGTAGAAACCACCAAGTTATGGGCAAGAACCGTGGCAAAAATCGAACCGGAATGGATTGAGCCACTCGCCGGACATTTAATAAAACGTAGTTACAGCGAACCACATTGGTCGAAATCCAAAGGCGCAGTGATGGCGTATGAAAAAGTCTCGCTCTACGGTATTCCGGTGGTAGCGAATCGTCTTGTCAATTACGGTTCAATTGATCCGACTGTCAGCCGTGAAATCTTTATTCGTTCGGCAATGGTTGAGGGTGATTGGCATAATAATTACAAATTTTTCAAAGAAAATAACCGCTTGATCAAAGAGGTGGAAGACCTCGAACACAAATCGCGCCGTCGAGATATCTTGGTGGACGAACAAACCCTATTCGACTTCTACGATCAACGCATTGGAACAGAAGTGGTATCCAGCCGCCATTTTGATACATGGTGGAAAAAGGCAAGTCAAAAAGATTCTGAATTGCTCAACTTTGAAAAATCATTCTTAATGAATGAAAACGCCAATACGGTCAGCGATTTAGATTTCCCAAATTTCTGGTATCAAGGTCAGCTTAAACTGAAATTAAGTTACCAATTTGAAATTGGTAAAGATCACGACGGCGTAACCGTGCATATTCCGTTGCCTTTACTTAATCAGGTGGAGCCGGAGGGCTTTGACTGGCAAATTCCGGGACTTCGCCATGAGCTAGTGGTAGCGTTAATTAAATCATTACCGAAAGCCACTCGCCGTAATTTTGTACCGGCACCGAACTATGCAGATGCGTTTTTAGGCAGAGCCGAACCGTATCAAAAACCATTGCTAGAAAGTCTGGCTTACGAGCTTCGCCGTATGACTGGTGTAACCATTGATCCGGAGCTGTGGGATCTGTCGCAACTTGCACCACATTTACGTATGACATTCCGTGTGGTGGATGAAAAAGGTAAAAAACTGCAAGAAAGCGAAAACTTGGACGAACTGAAGTTTGCCCTGAAAGATCAGGTGCAAGAAAGCCTTTCGACCATTGCTGATGACGGTATCGAGCAAAGCGGTGTACATTTGTGGAATTTCGCTAACTTACCGCAATTCTACGAGCAGAAAAAAGCCAATTTCAGCGTAAAAGCTTATCCGGCAATTGTCGATGAGCAAACCGCAGTGGGCGTAAAATTATTCGAAACCGAATTCGAGCAAGCCCGTGCAATGCGAGCCGGTTTACGCCGTTTGCTATTGCTCAACGTGCCTTCACCAATCAAATACTTACACGAAAAATTGCCGAACAAAGCAAAACTTGGGTTGTACTTTGCCCCATTCGGTAAAGTGTTGGAATTGATTGATGACTGTATCGCTTGTGCGGTGGATAAATTGGTGGATGAATTCGGCGGCTTTGTTTGGACCGAAGAAAAATTCAATGAATTACACGAATTTGTACGAGGCAACTTAAACGACACTACCGCAGAAATTGCGCTACAAGTAGAGAAAATCCTCACACTTGCCTTTGAACTCAACAAACGAATGAAAGGCAAAATGGACTTCACCATGGCGTTTGCCTTGTCGGATATTAAAGCGCAATTAAGCGGTTTGGTTTATCCGAATTTTGTGACCAAAACCGGCTATCAACGCCTTGCCGATTTACACCGTTATTTAACCGCTATCGACAAGCGATTGGATAAACTCGGCACGGATACCAACACCGACCGAGCGAAGATGTTACGGGTGGAACAAGTAGAAAATGCTTATAAGCAATTACTCACCAAACTGCCGAAATCTAAAGCAATCCCTGACGAAGTGTTAGAAATTCGTTATATGATTGAAGAGTTACGTGTCAGCCTGTTCGCCCAACAACTTGGCACTAAATACCCGATTTCGGACAAACGTATTTTGAATGCGATTGGGGATTTAAAGTAATTTAATCTATTTTCTATTCAGAAACGATGCTATCTTAGAAAAATTTCTGATTCAGAAAAAAATATCAACTTAGGAGAACTTATATATGGAAAAAATATTAGTATCAGAATGTATATCCTCAATATTAACATCAGAATGCACATCCTTAATATCAAGTGTCATTAGTATATTCTTAGGTATATGGAGTATATTATTGACTAAGAAATACAAAAAACTTAGTGACACATATGAAAAATGGCAAGACCTTACTTATGAAAATATAAACAATAGGATATTAAATATAAGTATAGATATCGATGACATTAAAAAACGTATTCCTAAACAAAACTCAGGTTTGGAGGTTAGAAAAACTGATGTAAGCGTTTCAAAATTTAAAGAGGGCGATTATACATTAACTGATCAAAAAAGAATTAAAGAAAAGATTCAAAAACATTTATCACCATATTTTAAATCAGTATATTTAGAAAGTTTAGTCAATAAACTTATTTTAAATAATAAAGATTCAGGTATCATAATCTCATTACGCAATTGGCATGATGAAAAAAATAAATTAAGAGAACTTGAATCTAATCTAAATCAATTATTTAGGACTGAAGGATTAATTTTTTCTATACTAATTTAGTACAAGAAAATAAAGTACTTACCCAGTAATAATTTTACAATATAGTTATTTGCAAATTCACCTATTTATAAGGAGTAATAAAAGGATAACCCTATGCAAACACTTTTCCCGAAAGGCGAACCTCGTTCCCCTGAATTTTTTACCGGCAGCACCTTTTTAACCGAGGTATTGGATGCGGATCACAATAATGAATTTTCTATCGGTAGCGTAACCTTTGAAAAAGGGGCAAGAACCAATTGGCATACGCACCCGAAAGGGCAAGTATTGATTGTAACGAGTGGTAAAGGCTGGTATCAAGAACGAGGAAAACCAGCACAAGCAATTCAAACCGGTGATGTGATTAATATCCCTGAGAATATTGAACATTGGCACGGCGCAAGTGCCGACAGTGATTTAGTGCATTTAGCTATCACAAATTATAGAGAGGGAAAAAAGGTTACTTGGCTATCACCGGTCACCGACGAAGAATACGCACAAGTGCATTCGGCTTGATAAGCCCTTTTTCGTTTTAACGTCATACGAGCCGTATGGCGTTAATTAATCCGAGCCACTCTGTGGCTCTATAGCCCTAACAGGGCTAGGCTTAATCAGCCTTGCACGGCTCGTGCAAGGTAAAATATGGCGCTGTATAACTACTACATAATTGTAACCACTTATTGCCCACGCACGGTAAACCGTACGTGGTTACGATCAGCCTTCGGCTGAATGAGCCACTCTGTGGCTCAAGTCTCTTTCAAATAATAAAGGCACAAGTGAGGACATTCGTGCCAGCAGAGCCTTGCGCTGTTATTATTTTAATCACGGAATCACTGATTACACTGAAACAGTCCCCCCTCTTTAACAAAGAGGGGTTGGGGGAGATTTGACATATAGACTTGCAAAAAAATCCGCAAATTTAACCGCTTGTGATTTGTTATACATTCATCGGTAACTGCCAGTTAATTTCTTGAATGCCTTTTTCTCTTAAGTAAGCGTTCGCTTTGGAGAAATGGCGGCAGCCTAAAAATCCTCGATGGGCGGATAACGGTGATGGATGTGGTGCGGTCAATACGCAGTGGCGGGAGCGGTCAATAAACTGCCCTTTTTTCTGCGCATGGCTGCCCCATAATAAAAAGACTAAATTTTCACGGTGTTGGTTAAGTTGAGCAATTACTTTATCGGTGAAAATTTCCCAACCGAAATTGGCGTGTGAATGCGCTTGCCCTTGACGCACCGTTAGTACGGTGTTTAACAACAACACGCCTTGCTTTGCCCAGTCAACTAAATATCCGTGATTTGGAATTTGAAAGCCCTCAATATCCTGCGCCAATTCTTTATACATATTAACTAAAGAAGGTGGCGGCGCGACCGGTGGTTTTACCGAAAATGCTAAACCGTGCGCTTGGTTTGGACCATGGTAAGGATCTTGCCCCAAGATCACCACTTTCACATCTTTAAACTCCGTTAAAGCAAAGGCACTAAATACTTCTTTTTGCGGTGGGAAAACCGTTACACCATTCATTCTTTCTTGATGTACTTGCTGTAAAATTTGTTGAAAATAAGCTTGTTGCTTTTCTTCGCCTAGCGCTTCCGTCCAATTATTCATAGCTTGTCCTGTTAAAAAGTGTTAAACAATTTTAAGTTTTTTCTACATTTCAGATTGTTTTTTAGTCAATTGATAATTTTTTGATTACATTTTTCAACTTTTAGTAGAATTCTTCAAAAAAAATGATAAAATTCACCACATAAACAAAATTTGAATTTATCAAAAAATTTTATAATTATCTAGCCAATACTTAGGAGTATCAAAATGATCAAGGGCGTACAAATTACAGAATCTTCAAACAGCAACTTAGTAAACTCTTTCTGGTTATTAGATGAAGAGAAAAACGAAGCTCGCTGTATCGCTGCAAAAGGTGATGCTTATAAAGAAGACCAAATCGTTGCAATCAGCGAATTAGGTCAAATTTCATACCGCGAAGTACCGGTAAACGTTGCTCCGACAATCAAAGTTGAAGGTGGCCAACACTTAAACGTTAACGTTTTACGCCGTGAAACATTAGAAGATGCGGTTAAAAACCCAGAGAAATATCCACAATTAACTATCCGTGTTTCTGGTTATGCAGTGCGTTTCAACTCATTAACACCAGAACAACAACGTGACGTAATTACTCGTACTTTCACAGAAAGCTTATAATAACAGTTTTACTGCCAATTTTCTTAAAAAAGCACCTTCGGGTGCTTTTTTTATTGCCCGCAATTTACAAATTCTGTGCCAAATTCCACCGCTTGTTCAATATTCTCTCCATACGATAAAACAAACAAAACACTGGATTTTTTTACAAAAAAATTTCAAAACAAGATTGACACTGTTTTTTTAATCAGTAAAATAACCTGTATAAACACACAGTTTAGATAGAGGATAACAAAGATGGCTTCAATTCGACCGCTTACACGTGAATTATCATATCAACCGATACCAATGTACCGTGATATGAATAGCGAACGTTCAATCAAATTAGATCTTAATTCACTTTGCATTAAACGCCCGACAGAAACCTTTTTTATACAGGTTAAAAATCCTAACCTAATCGCTTGGGGGATTGAATTGGATGATTTACTGATTGTTGAGCAATCGGCTCAATATTTAGTAAACGATCTGCTTGTAATTGAGAAAAATGGCGAATATAAATTTTACCAGTTCTTTAAAGAAATTGAGAATAATGAAGGTATAAACGAAATTATTCTTTTTTCACTAGATGTTAGCGAACCGAATTTACGTATACAAAACTGGCAAGAAGTGACAGTTGCCGGCGTAATTACAAATGTTGTACACCAAATGCGTCACCGCTTTGCACAAGTTACCGAGAGAAAATATGCCGCATAAATAAGAAGGTCGCTAATTTATCATTTAGCGACCTTAGTATTACATTACTCGGCGAGATTGCGTATAGTTTCTAGCCCAATAACGTTCCGACAGTGAACTTGTCGTTACACCTTGGCTTGTACTGGCATGAACAAATTTACCGCCACCAATATAAACGCCTACGTGATTATTGCGGCGAAAGAATACTAAATCGCCCGGACGTAATTCTGATTTTGAAATTGAACGACCTGAATAACGTTGCTCTGCGGTTGAACGAGGCAAATCAATATTAAATGCACCGAGCATTGTTTTCTGCACAAAAGCGGAACAATCAATGCCATTATGCCCTTCTCCGCCTAAACGATAACGAGTACCAGCCCACTTACGATAAATCTTATTTACTTTTTGAGTAGCTGAATTTGCGGATGAATTATCTGTTGCAGATTTTGCTTTTGCGGAAGCTTTATAAGCAAGCTGTGCTTTAATTTGATCAGCAGTTGCTGCTTTAGCAACAATTTTGATTTGATTCGGTGTGGCGGGAGTACTACTTAAACTAGCAGAAGCCATTGATGAATAGCTTGTAATCGCTGCAAACAATACTGTGGTGAATAACGGCTTAAGCCTTGTAAAAGTAGAATTTTGTTTAATCATAATTTGTCTCGCCAGAACAACTACAGCGGTTGATTCCTATATCTAAAAATAAAGTCTAAAAATAACGTTTCACATTAAAAAGGCTTATCCACTGATAAGCCTTAAGTTATAAGCTGAGCCAGTATAGTCGATTATTTTGCCAATGTCCGCAAAAATTTTATCTCATCTGCCCAAATTTCAGGCTGAATTGTTTCTAAAATAAGCGGAATATCATCAAAACGGTCATCTTGCATGATAAATTTGCAAAAATCTGTGCCGATTGTGCCTTCTCTCAATGTGTGGTGACGGTCTACTCGACTACCTAATGGCATTTTTGAGCCATTTAAGTGCATTCCTCGTAAATATTTAAAACCGACAATCTGTTCAAACTCGGTAAATACTTGCTCACAAGCTTGTAATGAACCGATATCGTAACCGGCTGAAAATAAGTGACAGGTATCTAAACAAACACCTACTCGGCTTTTATCTTCCACTTGGTCAATAATTTCGGCTAAATGTTCAAAACGATAGCCAAGGTTAGAACCCTGACCAGCTGTATTTTCAATTACCGCAACCACATTCGGTACTTTTTCCACCGCAATATTAATCGATTCGGCAATGCGCGCTAAACATTCACTTTCCGAAATTTTATTTAAATGTGCACCGGGGTGGAAATTCAGTAGCTTTAGTCCTAACTGATTTGCCCGTTCCATTTCATCAATAAAAGCTTCTCGTGATTTTGCCAAATTTTCCGCTTCCGGATTGCCTAAATTAATTAAATAACTGTCATGCGGTAAAATATGATCCGGTGAGAACTGATGCGCCTTACAAAAGCGTTTAAATTTCTCAATCGTATCCGCTTTTAGAGCTGGCGCTTTCCATTGACGTTGGTTTTTAGTAAATAAAGCAAAAGCATTTGCGCCAATTTCAACCGCTCTTAACACAGCATTCTCGACACCACCCGAAGCACTCACGTGCGCACCAATATATTTCATCTTCTTATCCTATTCGTGTAAAATGGCTAACTTCTTAACCTTTATAAATCATTACTTATGAGCGAAACAACCATTAACGATTTTTCACTATTGTGCCGTTTATTCGGCAACTTATTCTACCGTTCCCCAACTGATCCGATTCTTGCCGGCACCTTTGCTTGGCTTGCACAAGGCGGTTTACGCCAGCAATGGGCGCTTTCAACCGATGCTCAAAGTGAATTAGCTTTAACAGTGTTAGAAAAAAATGCTAACCCTACGCAATTACAAGCAAGCTATCAAGCACTTTTTGGCGAGGAAGGAGCTATTGCTACAACAATTTCTGCCTATAAAATTGCGGTTGAAGACTTTATCAATTTCCGCCAAACACGCGCAATGCCAGCGTTAGACAAACCTGATCACGTTGCACTTTTATTACTTACCGCCTCTTGGATTGAAGATAATTTAGATTCAAGCGCCGCACAACAAGCCTTTTTTGAGCAGTTTTTATTGCCGTGTGCTGCTAAATTCTTAGGACAAATTGAAGCGCATGACAGCGGTTTCTACAAAGCGCTTGCTCAACTTTGTCGTGATGCACTCAGTGCAATGGCTGACGAATTAGAAGAATTATCCGAACAAGAAAGCGAATAATTTATGTGAATAAAAGCTCTTTGAGTGATAAACTCAAAGAGCTTACTTTTTGGCATAATCAATTGGAGGCTAATATGAAAAAGTGTATTCAGATAACGCCTGTCTTGCTCTCATTATTGCTTTCTGCTTGTGCTTTAACGCCACAGCAACAAGCTGCCAGACAGGCGCAACAACTCAAGGCACATCAAGCCTTATCGGTAGCATTAGCTAAGCAGTGTGATGTAGAAACTGCCGAATTAATAGCGCAGTTATATGATCCGCCGGTGGCTCAGACCGAAAAAGAAAAAGCCGCTTTTGCCAAGCGCTACCAGAAAAAAGTCAATGATCCGCTGTTCCAATCTTGCTATAAACTCGCGTGGGATAACTATAAACACCAAGCGGAATTAGAGGAAATACAACGTTACTATGATTTTGAGCGTACTCATTTCCGCCCTTGGCATTATTGTTACGCTTGTTGGTAAAAAAACGGACACTTTACAGTGTCCGTTTTTGTAAAATTTAAGCCAAATTAGACCGCTTGTTCAGCACGATTACAGCATAATAAGTAGTAAATGGCAGAAGCCGCTAAGGTACAAATAGCCATTGCATATAGCATCGGGCGCTCACTTGTTAGCGTAATATGCGATAACATTGCACCAACTACCGAAGCAATACCAAAACGTGCTGTTCCGGCTAAACCGTTTGCTGTCCCCGCCATTTGCGGATAACGATCTAAAATCGCTGCCGTTGCATTACTACCGATGGTCGAAAGCATACCCACATAAAACGGAATACCTAATGCCATCGCCCAAAAGCCTAATTGGAAGACAGCGACACACGTAAGCCAAATACCAGCTAATAACTGGACAAGTAAGCCGATTCTCAACATTTTCTCCGAACCGACTTTAACTACAATGCGCCCATTTAGTGCAGTCATTGCGACCATCACAATCATATTTAAACCGAAGAAATAGCCAAAATATTCTTGCGATACACCGTAAATCCCGATATAGACCAATGAGCCTGAGGTTAAAAAGCAGAATAAACCGGCAAAGGTCAATCCCCCAACTAACACATAACCTAATACGCTTTTATCCGATAACAATTTCCAGAAATTTTTAAACACAATACCAAAACGTAGCGGTTGGCGCTTTTCTTGTACTAATGTTTCAGGGATTTTCCAGCTGATCAAGAACACACAACTGACGCCCATAAATACTAAGGTATAGAAAATCGAATGCCAGTGAAAATATTTTGCGATATATCCACCCAAGATCGGCGCTAATAGCGGGGCAAGCATTGAAATGATCATAATCACCGACATCATTTGGGCGAAACGATTACGATCAAACAAATCTCGAACTAAAGCACCCAGTACTACGGCAGGTGCTGCTGCACAAAGCCCTTGAATTAATCGTAGTAGATAAAAGTTCTCGATTGTCATCACTGCTGTAAGGAAATAAGCGGCAATCGCCGAACCGGAAAGACCAAATAAAATAATCGGTTTACGCCCAAAACTATCCGCCATCGGCCCCCAAAATAGCTGTCCAACAGCAAAGCCGAAAGTAAATACCGCTAATGTAGTTTGTACTTTTTCCTGCGAAACCTGTAGATCTCGTGCAATATCAAGGAATGAAGGCAGATACATATCGATCGCAAGCGGTGGCAGCATTGCCATCATTCCTAAAATAATAAAAAAGCACGGATGCGGTCTTTGGGGTGCCATCAAAAGCCCCCTATTTCTTGCTCGGTAAGCGGACGATATTCACCTTCTTCAAGGCTTTCATCTAACACCACATCACCGATACGCCAGCGATGTAACGCCTCTACTTTATTACCTAAAGCGGCAAACATACGTTTTACTTGATGATAACGCCCTTCGCTGATAGTTAAATTCACATTGTAATCATCAATAATTTCCATTTGTGCCGGTAAACAAGGTTCACGTTCACCGCGTAATAAAATACCTTCCGCAAGTTTTTCCTCATAAAAATCTTCCACCGGATCGGCAAGCGTCACCAAATAGGTCTTTTCACAATGGTGTTTCGGCGAAGTAATACGGTGCGACCATTTACCGTCATCCGTCAATAAAACCAAACCGGTTGTGTCCACATCTAAACGCCCTGCGGTATGCAATTTAGTCATCAGTGGATAGTCAAAAAATTGGAAGACTGTCGGATATTCACCGTCATCATGCGAACACACATACCCCTGCGGCTTATACAGCATAAAATACTGACCTTCATCAACCCATTCTAAACGTTCGCCTTCATAACAAATTTCATCTGTTTCACTAATTTTTGCTGAACCACTTTTTTCGATTTTGCCATTCACCGTCACTAAACCGCTTTTTAATGCTTTTCCTGCTTGAGAACGAGTTAACCCCGTATTTTCGGCAATAAATTTATCTAAACGCATAATTTTCTCTTGAATATTAAAGGAGAGATTCAATTTTTATTGAATAAGAAGTAGGAAGCGGTCAGAAATGCTTCATTTTTTGCAAATTTTTCTCTGTTTTTGACCGCTTATAGAGTGGGGATTATAGCATAATTTCTTGCACAAACGGACTATCTAAATCAGCAATTGGCAAGATTGAATGTTTCCAAGGTCTGATTAGCTGATATTGCATCAGATCTAACGTATCTAAACCCGGTGTTGTTTCAGGTGTATATTGTTGTGCTAAACGAGCAAGCTGAGTTAAACCTAAACTCGACTCAATGCTAGAACTAATCACTGCACTTAGTCCTTGTTGATGAGCTTGCTCAATTAAACGAATACATTTTTGTAACGAGCCAACTAAGGTCGGCTTAATCACAATAGCGGTCACATTCGGTTCGTTTTTTACTACGAAATTCGGCTCTCGTACAGTCTCATCCCAAGCAATCGCAATGCCTGAGACTTGAGCAAATTGGCGGGAAAGTTCCGGTGTTTTGCACGGTTCTTCAATAAATTGAATACGACTTTTGTTTTCATTTGCAATTTTTTCGGCAAATTTAACCGCTTTCTCAAGCGTCCAGCCTCGATTCGCATCTAAACGTAATTGTAAATCGGGTAAAGCTTCAAGCAACATATTGGCAATTAAACCGTCACGATTAGCCTCATACAGCCCGACTTTCATTTTGCCGATTTTGTCACCTTCCAATGCGTTTAGCTCAGCATATAGCTCATCTGGATCACCATAGCAAAGCACTGCTGCACGATAATTTCCTTGCTCAGTTAGTTCTCCGTTTAATTCCGCTAATGCACAACTTAAACCGAATGCCACGGAAGGCACATAACTGTCTAAATTATCTTGTTGCCCGGCTAGCCATTTCGCAAGCCATTGTTCCGTTTGTTGCTGAGCAAGCGAAAGATCTTCTTGGCTAAATTCAGGTAGCGGGGCGATTTCACCCCAACCGACTTGGTTCTCTTCAGTTAATTTAACAATTAAACCTTCACGCTGTTTTAATCGGCGATGACGTAAAATAACGCCGGTTTCTACTGGAATCTGGTAACGATATAACTGTGCTTTACGCATAATAAGTCCTCAAAAATTGCAAAATTTTAGACTTATTTTACCGCTATTCTTGCTTGAAACGAGAAGATCTTTATTGATTGTTCAAAACAACTAATAACTTTACACAATAAAATAATCAAAAAATAACCATATTATGAATATCTAATCTTAATTTTTACTTTCTCCATAATACTTTCTGATATAAAGCGTAGCCTACTTCTTGTACTTTTTGATTTATCAGTATTTTGGTTTCGCTTTTCCATTTTATTGTGCGAGTCCGTAAAAAACGCTTAGGCAGAAAATATTTTAATAATGGTATTTTTGTAATCAAATGTCCAATCGGTTCATTTTTTAACATGGTTGACATTTGAAAACGCAAAAACATATTTTCTGAAGGTAACAAAATTCCTTCTTCTTGAATTTCAAAATCACTAAATTGCTTTCCATTCCAAATAAGCTGTTTAAACGATTGCTTACCTTTCCATTCCATCCAAATTACCGTATGACTTTCAGATAAGAAACGTCCCCAATATAATTCAGAAACAGTAAGTTCCCAAGGCAAAAAATTCATATCTAGCGTTTCTGCATAGCTTAATCCTTGGTACTCTTTGCCTTGAAATATGATATGAAAATTGCCTTTCGGCGTATGGCAATTCCAATTCATATATTGTGTTGAGTTATAAACTAAGGTTGATTTTATTTCAGGCGAATGTGGTATCCAATATGCTGAAAAATTTAAACGAGAGTGATTAATAGAACGATCTATTTGTTTTGGTCTGAAAAAAACACTTTTTTCAAATTGCTGACCATTTTTACTATTAAATAAAATGGAAGAATAAGGAATTTTAATTCCCAATAACATAAACTCAACAAAATAAATAATAAACGTATTTCCTTGCTTATCAATTCCGTCGTAATAATGTTTTTTTAAATAAAACATTAGCCTCTCCTTCTATAATTGTTGTTATAGATACATTCTATCAACTTTTTACAAAAACAATACATTCTTTACAATGAAATTTTGTTAAATTTGAAGTTAATGAAGACAATAACAACGTTCATTTCAGATACGCTCTAGAAAAAAAGCCCTTTTTCCGCTACAATTTACAGAATTTTGTAATAAATTCAGAGAGATCATTCATGTCAAACCAAAAACGAAAAATGCTGGTTACCTGCGCCCTTCCCTATGCAAACGGTGCAATCCATTTAGGTCATATGCTTGAACATATCCAAGCGGATATTTGGGTGCGCTTCCAGCGTATGCGTGGCAACGAGATTCACTTTGTGTGTGCGGACGATGCGCACGGCACACCGATTATGCTTAATGCAGCAAAACAAGGCATTACTCCGGAACAACTCATTGAAAAAGCAAAAACTGATCACGTAGCGGATTTCAAAGGCTTTAACATTAGTTTCGATAACTATCATTCAACTCATAGCGAAGAAAACCGTGAACTTACTACCGAAATGTATAAAAAATTACGTGCTAACGGTTTTATCAAAAGTCGAGTGATCTCTCAGCTATTTGACCCTGAAAAACAAATGTTTCTTCCGGATCGTTTTGTAAAAGGTACTTGCCCGAAGTGTAAAGCGGAAGACCAATACGGTGATAACTGTGAAGTGTGTGCTTCAACTTATAGCCCGATGGATCTTATCAATCCTCGTTCTGCAGTTTCCGGTGCAACACCAATCGTGAAAGAATCCGAGCATTTTTTCTTCGATTTACCAAGTTTTGAAGGTATGTTGAAAGAGTGGACTCGTTCAGGTTCACTGCAATCAGAAATTGCCAACAAAATGCAAGAATGGTTTGAAAGCGGTTTACAACAATGGGACATCAGTCGTGACGCACCTTACTTCGGTTTCCCAATTCCGGATGCGGAAAATAAATTCTTCTACGTATGGCTTGATGCACCTATCGGCTATATGGCGTCATTTAAAAATTTATGTGATCGCAGCGGCTTAAACTTTGACGAATTCTGGAAAAAAGACTCAGAAACCGAGCTTTATCACTTTATCGGTAAAGATATCGTTTACTTCCACAGCCTTTTCTGGCCGGCAATGTTAGACGGTTGTGAATTACGTAAGCCAACCAATGTATTTGCGCACGGTTACGTCACAGTTGACGGTGTGAAAATGTCAAAATCACGCGGTACCTTTATTCAAGCAAGTACTTATTTAAAACATATCGATCCGGAATGTTTACGTTATTACTATGCGGCAAAATTGAACGAACGTATTGAGGACTTGGATTTAAGCCTTGAAGATTTCGTCCAACGTGTAAACAGCGATATCGTTAATAAATTGGTGAACCTTGCTTCACGTAATGCAAGTTTTATTGCCAAACGTTTTGAAGGTAAATTGGCTGATAAATTAGAAGATGAAGCACTTTTCGCAGAATTTATTGCACAATCAGAGCAGATCGCAACACATTACGAAAATCGTGAATTTAACAAAGCAATTCGTTTAATTATGGATCTTTGTGATAAAGCGAATAAATATGTCGATGATAAAGCGCCTTGGGTGATTGCAAAACAAGAAGGGCGTGAAGCGGAATTACAAGCGGTTTGTTCAATGGGTATTGAATTATTCCGTGTGTTAATGAGTTACTTAAAACCGGTATTACCACAGTTAGCGGAACGTGCCGAAGCTTTCTTACAAGCTGAATTAACGTGGGAAAATATTCACCAACCATTATTAGGTAAAAACGTTGCACCGTTTAAATCATTGTTCTCTCGTCTTGAGAAAAAACAAATTGATGCGGTGATTGAAGAAACCAAAGCATTGTTTGCAGAACAAAATAAAGCAGAAGATAAAAAAGGAAAACAAAAAGTGGAAAATACCGAAAATACGGCTGTTGAGCCTATCGCAGCGGAAATCACAATTGATGATTTCGCGAAATTAGATTTACGTGTGGCAAAAGTGATTAGCTGTGAAGCCGTACCGGAATCAAACAAATTATTAAAATTCCAATTAGATTTAGGCGATCACCAACGTCAAGTGTTATCGGGAATTAAAGCGGCATATAACAATCCGGAAGAATTAGTCGGTCGTTTCGTGATTATGGTAGCAAACCTTGCACCACGTAAAATGAAATTCGGCGTGTCAGAAGGTATGATCTTATCGGCAGGCACCGGCGGTGCAGACTTATTCTTACTTTCAGCTGATGAAGGTATCCGCCCAGGTATGCAAGTAAAATAAAAGCAATAACAAGCGGTGAGATTCACCGCTTTTTTTGCGAATTAAGGAGAAACCATGATCCAACAAACGCTTTGTTTAATTAAACCCGATGCAACAAAACGTAATTTAATCGGTAAAATTCTTAGCCATTTAGAAGAAGCTGGCTTAACCATTAAAGCTCTCAAAAAAGTACAACTAACCCAAGAACAAGCGGAAGGCTTCTATGCAGAACACCAAGGTAAAGAATTCTTTGCGCCGTTAGTCGAATTTATGATTTCGGCACCGATTGTTGCGGTAGTACTTGAAGGTGAAAATGCTATCGCTCACTACCGTGAATTAATGGGTGCAACTAATCCGGAGCAACGTAAAGCCGGCACGATTCGAGCACTCTACGCTATCAGCGGTCGTGAGAACTCGGTTCACGGTTCGGATTCTGAAGAATCTGCAAAACGTGAAATCGCCTACTTCTTCACACCAAATGAAATTATTTAAGCAAGACTAAAAAGAAAGCCGTTTGTTTTAAACAAACGGCTTTTTTAGCTCTACAAGCGGTCGAATTTCCGCAAAATTTTGCAAGAAACAGACCGCTTGTTCATATTATTAACGAATAATCAATAGCTTGCTTGAGCTTTCAATAATACTCGCCAAATCAGTATTTTCTTTTAATTGCACTTCATCCATTGGCTCGATATGCCAAATATCTCGTGCATAATCTAGCACCGAGCGATCTGATGAGAAATAGCCCATATTCGCAATATTGATAATAGCCGAACGTGTCCACGCTTTCTTATTGCGATAAGCGGCTGCAACTCGTTCTTGCGCTTCAACATAGCTACGGAAATCCGCACAAGCTTGGTAATAGTCACCAGAATTTAGAATCAGATCTTGATAACGATACGGATCATCCGGTGAGAATTTACCGTTTAAGATTTGTGAAACCGCCTCATTTAATTCACCGTCCGTTTCATAATAATGATACGGCGAATAACCATTACGACGCAGCTCTTCTACCTGTTCGACCGTGTTACCGAAGATAAAGATATTGTCTTTGCCGACGTGTTCCAAAATTTCAACATTCGCACCATCTAACGTCCCGATAGTTAATGCGCCGTTTAAGGCAAACTTCATATTAGACGTACCAGAAGCCTCTGTTCCCGCCAATGAAATTTGTTCGGACACATCCGCTGCCGGAATAATCATTTGTGCGAGCGATACGCCATAATTCGGAATAAACACCACCTTGATCAAATCACGTACTCGTTCATCATTATTGATTACATTTGCAACATCGTTAATCAAACGAATGACTTTCTTCGCTGCATAGTAAGCACTTGCCGCTTTACCGGCAAAGATAAACACACGTGGCGTCCAATCCGCATTCGGATTTTTTAAGATACGATTATATAGCGTAATAATATGTAATACGTTTAACTGTTGGCGTTTATATTTATGAATACGTTTAACTTGTACGTCAAAAATCGCTTCCGGATTCAGTTTGATACCTAAATTTTTCTCAACATAATCCGCCAACTTACGTTTATTCTCATATTTCACCGCTGCAATTTCGGCTTGAACATCCGCATCATCCACAAAGACATTGAATTTTTCTAATTCACTGAGATCGGTTAACCAATCTTTGCCGATACGTTTATCCAAAATATTGGCTAAACCCGGGTTGGCAATTTTGATCCAACGGCGAGGGGTTACCCCATTGGTTACATTGGTGAAACGATCCGGATAAATTCGAGCAAAGTCGGCAAAAATGGATTCCACCATTAAATCCGAGTGGATTTTTGCCACACCGTTTACTTTGCTTGAAGCCACAACCGCTACCCACGCCATACGCACTCGGCGATCACCGTGTTCATCAATCAGTGACACACGTTGTACTAAATCTTCTTCACCCGGGAATTTTTCACGCACTTCATTTAAGAACCATTCATTGATCTCAAAAATAATGCCTAAGTGACGCGGTAAAATACGCCCTAACATTTCCACCGGCCAAGTTTCTAATGCTTCGCTCATTAAGGTGTGGTTGGTATAGTAGAAAATTTTGCGAGTCATATTCCACGCTTGATCCCAGCTATAGCCTTTCTCATCAATTAAGATGCGCATTAATTCCGGCACGGCAAGCGTTGGGTGGGTATCGTTTAAATGAATCGCCACTTTATCGGCTAAATTGACACAAGATCCGCATTCCGCTTCATGGCGACGGATAATATCTTGCACCGAAGCGGAACAAAGGAAATATTCTTGGCGTAAACGTAATTCACGTCCGTTATAAGTAGAATCGTCCGGATACAACACCCGAGAAACGTTCTCCGATAAATTCTGATGGCTCATTGCGGCAAAATAATCACCACGGTTGAAATCCGCTAAACCGAAACCTTTCCCTGAAGCGTGCGCCGACCATAAACGTAAGCTATTGGTTGCGGTGGTTTCATAGCCGGGAATTAATTGATCGTGAGCTTGAGCGATAATTTCTTCATCCGGCTGCCATACGGTTTTTTTGCCTTCTTGCCAAATGCGACCGCCAAAGCGAATCGGGAAACGTTTACTTGAACGCAAATACGGCCATACAAACTCATTTTCTAACCATTGATCCGGTTGCTCAACTTGTTCGCCGTGACGAATTTCTTGGCGGAACATCCCGTACTCATATTGAATACCGTAGCCAATCGCCGGAATTTTCATTGCAGCAAGACTATCCATATAACAAGCGGCTAAACGCCCTAAACCGCCGTTACCTAAACCCGGATCGCCTTCTTCGTTAATAATCTCTTCAATATTTTGTCCGAGTTCTTTTAATGCGGCATCGACTAACTCATACACGCCTTCTGCAATCATTGCGTTTGAGAACGTACGTCCCATCAAAAATTCCATTGAAAGGTAATACACACGGCGGCTGGCGTTCGCCACTTGGCTGCGGCGAGTTTGTAGCCACGACTCAGTAGAAAGATCTCGCACCACACGTAACGCTGCATTTAGCCAGTTACGTTTACTTGCTTCACGAGGCTCTACCCCTAGCGCATAAACCAATTTATATAAAATGGCATCTTTTACATGTTGAATATTTTCGGGACTTAAAATTTTATTGCCCATGAATAGCTCCTAACTAACAAGTGAAGTAACAAACGGAAATCGAGTAAAAAAAACACAACAATTTTATAGTTAATGCCATAAAAATCGCTGGAGAATTACAAAGATTTTGCTTTATTGCTATTGTTTACAAAATAAGCGGTAAGATTTTGCAATTTTTTTGCAAATTCCGACCGCTTGTGAAAAGTAAGGTTATACAATCTCTTGATAAATTGCCTGGTAAGCTGCTGCGGCTCTTGCCCAGCCGAAATCTTGCGCTAACGCATTTTGACGCACGCTAGACCATAACTTTTGTTTTTTCCAAAGATTTACCGCACGTTGGAATGCTTCAAAGAAATCATCACTGCTAGGGTATTTAAATACAAATCCAGTTGCATTACGTTGTTCAATGCTGTCTTTGTGACTATCCACCACCGTATCGGCTAAACCACCGGTTTGGCGAACTAGCGGTAAAGTACCGTATTTCAATCCGTATAACTGCGTTAAACCACATGGTTCGAAACGACTTGGCACAAGAATGACATCACCACCGGCAATAATTTGATGAGACAGTGCCTCGTTATAACCGATATACAAACCGATTTGCTCCGGATAACGACTACGTGCTTCGTTTAGCAGATATTCCAAATGCGGGGAGCCGCTACCCAAGACGATTAGTTGCACGTGCTGTTGCATCACGTCATCAATTCTATCCAGTAAGAAATCCGCCCCTTTTTGCTCCGTTAAGCGAGTTACCATGACCATAAGCATTGCATCTTTGTCTTCCGGTAAGTTAAACATACGTTGTAACTCAGCTTTGTTTTTCGCCTTACCGTGCATATAACTCGGTTTGTATGTCGCTACAATATTTTCATCGGTTTCCGGATTCCATACCTTATCGTCCACACCGTTTAACACGCCGTGTAAACGCCCTTGCGCTTTACGTGTTTGTAGCAAGCCGTGCATTCCGCCACCGGCAATTTGCTCGGTAATTTCCAGCGCATAGGTCGGACTTACTGTCGTAATGCGATCCGCATAATACAATCCGGCTTTTAGATAGGAGATTTCACCATAAAATTCCATACCTTCTGCTTGGAAGAAATCCCATGAGAAACCCAACTCCGGTAAATGATGCGGCTGGAAGCGCCCCGGATAGGCAATATTGTGAATGGTGAAAACGCTTTTCACCGGGCTATGCCAACTTTTCAGGTAAGCACAAGCCAAACCGCCCTGCCAATCATGCGCATGTACAATATCCGCTTTACCCCACCAATGATCTAGCCCTTCCGATAGCTGCGCACCTAAATAGCCTAAAATAGCAAAGCGCTTATAGTTATCTGGATAATCTGCATAACCAGAATCGTGATACGGATTGCCAGAACGCTGAAATAAGTGCGGCGCATCAATCAGATAAATGCCCAAACCATTGAAATAAGTAAAATGAATCGTCACTAAACCGGCAAAAGTACCTAAAGTGACTACTTCGTTTGTTTCCCCAATTTTTTCCGCTACTTGAGGATAGAGCGGTAGCAAAACTCGGACATCATTGCCAGCTTGCTGCTGTGCATAAGGCAAAGCCCCCATCACATCCGCAAGTCCACCGGTTTTAATTAACGGATACATCTCCGAGCAAATATGTAGAATTTTCATTTTGTTGCCGTTTAATTTGTATTTGTAAAATAAAGAGAAAATTAGACCGCTTGTAAAAGCGCTAAAGGTGGGCTAAACGCCCACCTGTATCAGATTAAATTGTATGATGGAATTTTATACTGGACTCATAACCGCTTAATGAATCAAGCATTTTCTGAGTCACCAAGACGATCCCACCTTTACTGACTCGGAAACGTTTTGCATCTTCTTCCAAGTTTACACCGATTTCCAAACCATCAGGAATGGTACAGTGACGATCAATTACCGCACGTTTGATCACGCAGTTCTTACCAATCGTTACCTGCGGTAAAATCACCGTATGTTCAATTACGGTTTCCGCATCCACTTTTACTTTGGCAAATAAGACCGAATTACTGATTTCCGCATCGGTGACCACACAACCACCGGCAATTAACGAGTTATCCAAAGTATGCTGACGTGCTTTTTTATAAAAGAAACGTGCCGGTGCGGTTTGTTGCGGTCGTCCGTGAATCGGCCAAGACTCATCATATAAATCAAGTTGCGGCACTTCCGAAACTAAATCCATATGTGCCGCCCAATAGCTATCAATCGTACCGACATCTCGCCAATAAATCGAACCGCTTGCATTACGACCTTTACATGAACGTTCAAACGGATGCGCATATAGCACGCCCTCTTCTACCGCTTTTGGAATGATATCTTTACCAAAGTCGTGCGAAGTCCCCGGAATAGAAGCTTCTCGTTCTAATACGTCATATAAATAATCTGCATCAAACACGTAAATCCCCATGGAAGCTAACGATGAATTCGGCTTATCAGGCATTGCCGGCGGATTTGACGGTTTTTCCACGAATTCTTTCACTTTTAATTTATCGTTAACCGCCATCACACCAAATTCGACCGCTTGCTCCCGAGGCACTTCAATACAGCCGACCGTACATTTTGCACCACTTTCTACATGGTCACGCAACATCTGAGTATAATCCATTTTATAAATGTGATCGCCGGCTAAAATCACCACATATTTCGGGCGATAATGCGATTTCATCATCGCCATATTTTGATATACCGCATCGGCGGTTCCACGATACCAAGTGTTTTCATCTAACTGTTGGCGAGCCGGTAGCATATCAATATATTGATTACGTTCATAAGGAAGGAATGACCAGCCACGCTGTAAGTGGCGCAGTAATGAGTGGGCGGCATACTGGGTAATTACCCCCACTTTAAGTAAATTAGAATTAATACAGTTTGAAAGCGCAAAGTCGATAATGCGGCGGCTACCACCAAAATACACAGCTGGTTTTGCTCGTCTGTCAGTTAACTCATAAAGACGTGAACCACGACCACCCGCTAAAATAAGCACTAACGTATCGTTAGTAATATCGTTTCTGGTTAAATCGTTTTTTTCTTGTGTAAGCATACTTTGTTTCTCCGATGTTGTGTGTCATTTATCACGCTAATGTGAGCCTAATTTTCTTTGAAGCACGCATACTCCCATCTGTTCCAGCTGAAGAGTAACCGCCTGCGCATCCGCTATCAAAGTTGCCGTTTCTTTCCCAAGGTAAAAATGCCATTTACCTTGAGGTAAGAAAAATTGTTGCTTATCTTTTTTAGCATTAATTAAGATAAGCCATTGTTCTTGAAGAAGAATTTGTAATGCTTTAAGTGAGTGGTTATGCCAATCGTCCACTTGCATAATCTCACCGTATGCGGAAAACCACTGCACGTCATTTTCTGTCCACCAATGACTTTGGTGGGAAAGCAGCGAAATTTGTTTACGTAAATCAATCCACTTAGCGACATAGTCGATGCGTTTATCATTCGTCTGCTGCCAATTAATCCAAGTCGTTTCATTATCTTGGCAATAACTGTTATTGTTGCCTTTTTGCGAATGCCCCAACTCATCGCCGGCACGTAGCATCGGTACGCCATTTGAGAGAAACAGTGTCGCAAGCAAACTACAAGCGGTCTGATCTCGCAAAATATTTACCAATTCGTTATCCGTATCCCCTTCCACACCGTGATTATTACTATAATTATGTTCATCACCGTCTCGATTTTGCTCGCCATTCGCCTGATTATGTTTTTTGTTATAACTCACGAGATCTTGCAAAGTGAAACCGTCATGAGAGGCGAAGTAGTTAATACTTTTAGAAGGCGCATATTGCCAATATAAGTCGTCACTCCCTGCTAAACGACGAGCAAATTCGGCTAAATTGCCGCTTTCACGTAAGAAAAAGCTACGCATTGTGGTACGGTATTTATCGTTCCATTCGGCAAATCCAGCCGGAAAATGCCCGACTTGATAGCCTTCCGGGCCGATATCCCAAGGTTCTGCAATTAATTTAATCTGCTGCAATGCTGGTGTTTGTTTGATTTTTTCAAACAGTGGTGCAACATTAGAGAAATCAGGCGTTCGCCCTAATGTTGTCGCCAAATCAAAACGGAAACCATCAATATGGCATTCTTCCACCCAGTAAACTAAGCTATCGACAGCCCATTGGCATACCATCGGATGAACTAAATTTAATGCGTTGCCACACCCCGTCCAATTGCGATATTCGCCTTGTTCGTCCAGCCAATAATAGCTTTGGTTATCAATTCCTCTTTGGCAGAGCATCATACCGTCTTTACCGGCTTCCACCGTGTGGTTATAAACCACGTCTAAAATTACTTCAAAGCCATTTTGGTGTAAGGTTTTAACTAAATATTTAAACTCGGAAAGCGGATCTTCTTGGTCCCAGGCTAAGCAAGGATCAATTGCCGAATGCGCTAAAACGCTATATCCCCAATAATTGGTTAGCCCTAATCGCTGTAAATGCACTTCATCCGCATGGTAGCTCACCGGCTGCAGTTCAATCGTCGTCACGCCTAACCGTTTTAAATGTGCGATCGATGCCGGATGCGCCATACCTGCGTAAGTCCCGCGTAACGGCTCCGGAATATTATGATTTAAACGACTAAAGCCTTTTACGTGTGCTTCGTAAATAATCGTTTCCGCCCATGAATAATGCGGACGTTTTTCACCAGTCCAATCAAAATCATCGGTTACCACAACTGATTTAGGCGCAAGGTGAGCATTATCTTGCGGGTCATTCCAAACAAAATAACTTAACGCCTTCTCATCATGCGCATCGGGTAGCCCGACTACTCGTTTAGCATACGGATCAAGCAACAATTTATTCGGATTAAATAATGCGCCTTTTTGCTCATCAACATCGCCTGAAACTCTAAAGCCATATAAGGTGCCACTCCCAACACCGTAAACGAACAGATGCCAAATATCGCCACTACGCTGCATCGGATAACACTGCTCGCCCTTATCATCAAAAATACACAGCTCAATAGCGGTCGCATTTGCTGAAAAAATTGCAAAATTCGTGCCTTTTTTACCCGCTTGTGCACCAAGAGGGAACGGCTTTCCCACTGATATTTTCATCTGCTACTTCTTACTTTTTCTTTTTTTCTTAGCGTTTTTCGTTTTTTTAAATGCGCTTTCTACCTTTTTAATCAGCGCTTGTTCCTCTTCCGGTTTTGCTGTGCGCACAATAAAAATCGTGGCTAACGGCGGTAATGAAACGCTGAGAGAATAAGGCTTGCCGTGTGACGGTTCTTCCTCGCATAGAATCTCACCGTAATTACCAACATTACTACCGGCATAATAAGCCGCATCCGAGTTGAGTATCTCTTTATAAACCCCGTCTTGTGCGACACCAATACGGTAGTTATAGCGCACGATCGGCGTGAAATTACTGACTACAATCACGCTTGAACCGTCTTTCGCTTTACGTTCAAAAGCGAATACCGATTGTTGCCAATCATCCACTACCAGCCACTCAAAACCGCTAGGCTCATGATCAAGTTGATAAAGCGCCGGATATTGTTGATAAACACGATTCAGATCTCGAACCCAATTCAACATACCTTTATGCCAATTGCCACCTTCTTCACCAAGCAAGAACCAGTCCAAACTTTCGTTAAAGTTCCATTCTCGTCCTTGAGCGAATTCATTACCCATAAACAGTAATTTTTTGCCCGGATAGCCCCACATATAGCCGTAATAAGCACGTAAATTCGCAAATTTTTGCCAACAATCGCCCGGCATTTTTCCAATTAAGGAACCTTTGCCATGCACCACTTCATCATGTGAAAGCGGCAAAATAAATTTTTCGCTATATTGATAGATCATGCCGAATGTCATCCAGTCATGATGATATTTACGATGAATCGGATCTAACGCCATATAACGGAGCGTGTCATTCATCCACCCCATATTCCATTTATAATCAAAACCTACGCCTTGCTGGCTTACCGCATGCGTAATGCCGTTAAATGAGGTCGATTCCTCTGCTATCGTCACCGCAGCATGACCTTCTTGCTCAAGCATTTGATTGGTGCGGCGTAAAAAATCCAATGCTTCCAAATTCTCACGTCCGCCATATTGGTTTGGAATCCATTCACCGTCTTTACGTGAGTAATCTCGGTAAATCATTGAAGAAACCGCGTCCACACGTAAACCGTCAATGCCGAAACGTTCCGTCCAATACAACGCATTGCCGGAGAGATAATTGAAAACTTCATTACGACCGTAATTAAAAATTAACGTATTCCAATCTTGGTGATAGCCTTCTCTCGGATCTTGGTGCTCATATAAATGTGAACCGTCAAATTGCACTAAACCGTGTGAATCGGTTGGAAAATGTCCGACCACCCAATCTAAAATCACTGCAATGCCCGCTGCGTGAGCTTTGCGGATAAACGAACGGAGATCATGTGGCGAGCCGAAGCGGCTAGTTGGCGAATAAAGTCCAATAGGCTGATAACCCCAAGAGCCATCAAACGGATATTCGGTAATAGGAAGTAATTCAATATGAGTGAATCCCATATCTTTTACATAAGGAATGAGTTCACTGGCAATTTCATCATAATTCAGCCAATAGTTATTTTCTAAATTGCGGCGCCAAGAACCTAGATGAACTTCATAAATTGAAATCGGTTGATCAATATTATTTGCTCGGCGAAGTTTTTCCTCAACCTGAACAATCTCCGATAATCCGGTAACGATTGAAGCCGTTTCAGGGCGAAGCTGTGAAGCAAAGGCGTAAGGGTCTGATTTCAAACGCAGCTGACCATGGCTATCTAATAATTCAAATTTATATAATGCTCCTGCATCAATATTCGGAATAAATATATCCCAAATACCGCTTTCTGCGTGAAAGCGCATACTATGTACTCGCCCGTCCCAATAATTAAAATCCCCGACAACAGAAACACGTTTTGCATTTGGCGCCCAAACACTAAAACGTACACCGTCAATATTTTCTTGGATTTCAAAATGAGCGCCTAATTTTTCATAAGGACGAAGATGAGTGCCTTCAGATAATAACCAATTATCTAATTCGAATAGGGAGGATTTAAAGCGGTATGGGTCTTCAATATCAATTTCACCCAAAGGATAAGTAACGCGTAAACGGTAATAGAAATGAGGGTCGGAACAATCAAGCACAGCGATAAAAACGCCGCAATCATCAATTTTTAGCGTGTCGGATAAACATCGCCCCTTTTCATCCACAATCTTAACGGCATCAGCTTCAGGTAAATAAATCCTTATCACACAATGTCCATTTTCAAAATGACTGCCCAAATAGGAAAACGGGTCTTTGCAATACCCACCGGAAAGCTGCTCAATAAAAGACGAATCTTGTTCTGAATAATTATAAGTTGTCATTATTTGCTTCCTCATTTTTTTACACTCTAAATTATTTTTCTTTTCTGACGAAAACGTTTGCATTTTAACATTAAAATAAAAACCTCACCGAAAAACTATGCGCTTTTGTGATTTACATCATATTTTTTTCGCAATATATGCGAACTAGTTCACACTTTTTGACATTTTTTTTAATCAGCTAGAACGATTTAGCAGATTATGGGGTACAATATGTAGCAATATTTTTATTTTTAAAATTAAATCCAATAAGGAGCTCAGATGCTAAATTTATCGGCACAAAATATCCGTTTAAATGGTACTGCTAGCAACAAAGAAGAAGCGATTAAGCTTGTTGCAGCAGGCCTTGTAGCAAATGGTAACGTTGCGGAAGGTTACGAAACGGGAATGTTAGCCCGTGAAACGCAAACCTCAACTTTCCTTGGTAATGGTATTGCCATTCCTCACGGCACATTAGATACTCGCCACCTTGTACAAAATACCGGTGTACAAATTTATCAATTCCCACAAGGTGTGGAATGGGGCGAAGGCAATAAAGCCTATGTCGTGATTGGTATTGCAGCAAAATCTGACGAACACTTGGCTCTCCTTCGCCAATTAACCGGCGTATTAAGTGATGAAGATGCGGCAGAGACCTTAGCTAAAACGCAAGATGTCGAAGAGTTTGCTGCAGTGTTAAGCGGTAAAAAATCACTTCCTGTTATTTCAGAAGAAACGATTTCATTAAATATCGATTCTGCAAGTCTTATTACACTTTCTGCCATTAATGCGGCAAAACTTCAAGAAAAAGGCTATGTAACACAAGCATTTATTAGCGATGTGGTTGCAAACTCTCCTCTAAACCTAGGTAACAATCTTTTTGTAACTGACTCTGCAAACGGTAATCAAGCGAACGGCTTTGCAGTGGCACGTAGCCAACAAGGACAAACTTTAGTCACTATCGCAGCGGCAGATAACAACCTTTCTGCACTTATCGCACGTTTATTAAATGCCGATATTCGCAAACAATTAACCACAGCGTCAGCAGCACAAATCATCGCTCTCTTTGGCGCAAATGAAAATGCGGCTTCAGCAGTAAGCTCAACAGCAGCAGAACAAACCAGCCAACAAGTTATCGGTACTTTCACTGTACGTAACGACAATGGTTTACACGCTCGCCCAAGCGCAGTATTAGTGCAAACCTTAAAACCGTTTGCGGCAAAAGTAACGGTAGAAAACTTAGACCGTGGCACAGCGCCAGCGAATGCGAAAAGCACAATGAAAGTAGTGGCATTAGGCGCAAGCCAAGCACACCGCTTACGTTTTGTGGCGGAAGGTGAAGATGCTCAACAAGCGATCGAAGCATTAGCAAAAGCATTCGTAGAAGGTTTAGGCGAAAGCGTTTCATTTGTACCGGCGGTTGAAGATACGATTGAAGGCGCAGCACAACCGCAAGCGGTTGAATCTGCAAAAAATTCTGCAAATCCGACTGCTTCCGAACAACCGGTGGCGGGTCAGGTTATCGGAACTTTCACCGTACGTAACGACAATGGTTTACACGCTCGCCCAAGCGCAGTATTAGTGCAAACCTTAAAACCGTTTGCGGCAAAAGTAACCGTTGAAAACCTAGATCGAGGTACTGCACCGGCAAATGCGAAAAGCACGATGAAAGTGGTGGCGTTAGGTGCAAGCCAAGCACATCGCTTACGTTTTGTGGCAGAAGGTGAAGATGCTCAACAAGCGATCGAAGCATTAGCAAAAGCATTCGTAGAAGGTTTAGGCGAAAGCGTTTCATTCGTGCCTGCGGTTGAAGATACGATTGAAGGTGCTGCACAACCACAAGCGGTTGAATCTGCAAAAAATTCTGCAAATCCGACCGCTTCTGAGCCTACGGTGGAAGGTCAAGTGGAAGGGCAAGTGGAAGGTACATTCGTGATTCAAAACGAACACGGCTTACACGCTCGTCCAAGTGCGGTGTTAGTCAACGAAGTGAAAAAATATAATGCGACTATCGTTGTGCAAAACTTAGATCGAGATAGCCAATTAGTCAGTGCGAAAAGTTTAATGAAAATTGTAGCATTAGGTGTAGTAAAAGGTCACCGCTTACGCTTCGTGGCAACCGGTGATGACGCTCAAAAAGCGATTGATGGTATCGGTGCGGCGATTGCTGCAGGTTTAGGCGAGTAATTGAGGAACAAACAATGACACAACAATTACGAATTGCAACCGTAACCTTAAATCCGGCATTTGACTTGGTCGGTCGCCTACAACGCATTGAAGTGGGTGAAGTAAATACTGTTGAAACCTTAGGCTTATACCCTGCCGGTAAAGGTATCAACGTAGCGAAAGTATTAGCGGATCTCGGCGTTAAATTAGCAGTTACCGGTTTTTTAGGCGCTGAAAATCAAGGCGATTTCGTTCAATCGTTTAAACAAAACGGTGTGGACGATCAATTCTATCGTATTGACGGTAAAACGCGTATTAACGTGAAAATTACCGAAACCGAAGCGGATGTGACAGACTTAAACTTCTTAGGTTTTGAAATTAGCGCCGAAGATTGGGCAAACTTTACCGCTCAATCACAGCAATGGGCAAAAGAGTTTGATTTGGTGGCGGTATGCGGTTCACTCCCTCGTGGTGTAACGGCACAACAATTCTCACAATGGTTGGAATCACTCCACCAACAAGGCTTAAAAGTTGTATTAGACAGCAGCAATGCGGCATTAACCGAAGGTTTAAAAGCCCATCCGTGGTTAGTAAAACCGAATCGTCGTGAGTTAGAAGTTTGGGCGAATCGTCCGTTAAATAGCTTAGAAGAAGTGATTGCAGCGGCACAAGAATTGCGTGCCGGCGGTATTGAGAACGTAATTATTTCAATGGGCGCAGACGGTTCCGTATGGCTTAACAGCGAAGGCGTGGTTCAAGCTCAACCGCCTCGCTGCCAAAATGTTGTGAGTACGGTCGGAGCCGGCGATTCCATGGTGGCAGGCTTAATTTATGGGCTTTCTCAAGGTTGGGATAAAGCAAAAACCCTCGCCTTCGCAAGCGGTACATCGGCATTAGCAGTATCACAAAGTAATGTGGGTATCAGCGACCGAAAAGCCCTAGATGAAATTGTAGCGCAGGTGAAATTAACTCAATTACGTTAATAATTTGTAACAACATTCCCCTCTTTAGAAAAGAGGGCGGAATAAATTTTCTCAAACTTATAAGGATCTCAAAATGAATATTTCCTTTGTATTCCCTCAATCATTAGGTAAAGCCCGTGCTTTCCTCGTGAATGAAGTATTATCAGCGGCAGCCAAGCAACAAGGCCATCAAGTTGTAAACGCTGAACAAGCTGATTTTGTCGTGTTATTTAACGATGAAATTCCTACAAGTGCTGCCGGCAAACAAGGTGCGGTAGTGAACTTAGACCAAGCTTTTGCTCAACCGGAAGCAACGCTTAAACAAGCGGTCGAAAATGCAAAAACTTTTGCAAATGCAACTGCTTCAAGCGTATCCTCTTCAGGTGTGAAAAACATCGTAGCAGTAACCGCTTGCCCGACTGGTGTGGCACATACCTTTATGTCTGCGGAAGCTATCGAAAACTATGCCAAAGCGCAAGGTTGGAACGTTAAAGTTGAAACGCGTGGTCAGGTTGGTGCGGGTAACCCGATTTCTGCGGAAGAAATTGCAGCGGCAGACTTAGTCTTTGTGGCGGCGGATATTGACGTGGATTTAGATAAATTCAAAGGTAAACCGATGTACCGTACCTCAACCGGTTTAGCGTTGAAGAAAACGGCACAAGAATTTGAAAAAGCGTTTGCACAAGCAACCGTTTATCAAGGTGGCACAACGGCTGCACAACAAGCTGAAGGTTCAGCAAGCGGTGAGAAAAAAGGCTTATATAAACACTTAATGACCGGTGTTTCACATATGTTACCGTTAGTGGTTGCCGGTGGTTTATTAATTGCGATTTCATTTATGTTCGGTATTGAAGCGTTCAAAGATGAAACCATCGCAGGCGGCTTACCGAAAGCGTTAATGGATATCGGTGGCGGCGCAGCATTCCACTTAATGATCGCCGTATTTGCCGGTTATGTCGCCTTCTCTATCGCAGACCGTCCGGGGTTAGCAGTCGGTTTAATCGGCGGTATGTTAGCCACTACAGCCGGTGCGGGGATTTTAGGCGGTATCGTAGCCGGTTTCCTTGCGGGTTATACCGTAAAATTTTTAAACGGCGTGATTCAATTACCGGCAAGTTTAACTTCGCTTAAACCGATTTTGATTCTACCATTATTAGGTTCTGCAATTGTCGGCTTAGCGATGATTTACCTCATCAACCCACCGGTAAAAGGCATCATGGATGCTTTAGTTGAATGGTTAAATTCAATGGGTCAAGCGAATGCGATTATCTTAGGTGCAATCCTTGGTGCAATGATGTGTATCGATATGGGCGGTCCGGTAAATAAAGCGGCATATACATTCGGTGTCGGTTTAATCGCTTCGCAACAATATACGCCAATGGCAGCAGTGATGGCGGCGGGCATGGTTCCACCTATCGGTATGGCGATTGCAACATTAATCGCTCGTAATAAATTTACTTCTAACCAACGCGATGCAGGTAAAGCGTCATTCGTATTAGGTTTATGCTTTATTTCTGAAGGTGCGTTACCGTTTGTTGCGGCAGATCCTGTGCGTGTAATTATCAGTTCTGTGTTAGGTGGTGCAACTGCAGGTGCGATCTCAATGGCATTTGCTATCACACTCCAAGCACCACACGGTGGTTTATTTGTGATTCCATTTGTTTCACAACCGTTAATGTACTTAGCGGCAATCGCAATCGGCTCAGTAGTAACCGGTGTGATTTACGCAGCAATCAAACAAAAAGCATCAGAATAATTCTTTTGCAGTAAAAAACGGAGCTTGTTAGCTCCGTTTTTATTTAGTAGTAATGCCTAATAAATGATGATAATAAACTAACGTAGTATTACGATAATTTGTCCTTAGAATATTTTCATTTTGTTCCTGTACCGCTTTAATATACTTTTTAACAAATTTCTCAAATTCTTGAATGATATGCTTTTGCGCATTATTAATTTTATTAAACTCTTGGCGCTCTTTTAAATAATACCTATCACCAATGTATTTGGTTTTATCCGTAATACAAATTGCTTTCAGATAATCCAATCCGTGTTTAATACCCGTTTCTTGGTTGATCCCTAATATAAATCCTTTTTTAATATTAGAATGAAGAGGTATTGCAAAATCACAGCCTAGAATTTTAACGAGAATAACCCCGTAACCTCTCCCACCTTTATTAAATAAAATTTGCGTATTATCTTTATTATCAATATAAAATTGTTCTGTTAGTTTATAAAATTCTATTGCCTTTGGCATCGTAGTCTCCTATACGAAAACACCCACTATAAAAGTGGGTGTAATTTCATTTGGCCTTTTAGTTTTTTACGTGGGGCGAACCTACCGCCACAGATTTCAATCGAGCTTTTAGTTTTTTACGTGGGGCGTCTCTACCACCACGAGGAAAGATTATCCGATACTGGTTATTTATGCAAGTAATTTATGTTTCTATCTGAAAACTTTTGTAAGTTTGCTAGGAAATTCGACCGCTTACCTATAAGATCCGCCCGTTTTTTTAACCTTAAATAGGACTTTTTAATATGAAGAAAATTTTTTGGATCTTAGTAATTGCCGTACTTGCAGTCGGCGGTTTCTCTTTAACGAAATATAACGACTTAATGCGTGCGGAAGAAGATATCAACTCAGTGTGGGGTAATGTGGAATCGGCTTACCAACGCCGTGCGGATTTAATCCCTAACTTAGTAAACACGGTAAAAGGCCAAGCAAACTTTGAAAAAGAAACCTTAACCTCTGTGATTGAAGCTCGTGCCAAAGCGACTGCAGTGACCATTGATCCAAACAATGCCACTGAGGAACAAATGGCGAAATTCCAAGAAGCGCAACAAGGCGTAAATTCTGCCCTTTCTCGTTTATTAGTTTCAGTTGAAAAATACCCTGAGTTAAAAGCGCACGAAGGTTTCTTAAATCTTCAAGCTCAGTTAGAAGGTACGGAAAACCGTATCAATGTTGAGCGTAATAACTTCAACGCTGCGGTGAAAGAATACAACAAACAAGTGCGTGAGTTCCCAACCAAAATCGCTGCGATGATTATGGGCTTTAAAGCTAAACCACAATTCAAAGCTGAAGCTGGTTCAGAAAAAGCACCAACAGTAAACTTTAATTAATTTCTTACACAAAACACGGAATACTTAAAAATATTCCGTGTTTTTTGTGAATTTAGTGATAACTCTATGAAATTATTTTCTTTTCTTTCAAATAAATTGCCTGTTGATACTCAGCGTATCGAACAGGCAATTTCACATTTAGAACATCAAACATCTGCCGAATTACGCGTAGTCGTTGAACGTAAAACCAAAGAAAAAATCGATGCGATGGCTCGTGCCAATCAACTTTTCGATGAATTAAAGATGCGAGAAACGGCAGATCGTAACGGCGTACTGATTTACCTCTCGTTCAAACCGCACAATTTAGCGATTGTCGGTGATAAGGCGATTCATGAAAAAGTCGGTCAAGTTTTTTGGCAATCAGTTTATGATGCGATGAAACAACAATGTCAACAAGCGGATTATACTCAAGCAATTTGTGACGGCATTAAACAAGTAGAAGCACAGTTAGTTGCTTATTTTCCTCGTCGTGATGATGATACGAATGAATTGTCAAATGAGGTGGTGATTAAATGATAAAAGCGTTCTTTAAGCCGATTTGGTTTATCCTGTTGGCATTTTTCACATTAAAAGCCGCTGCTGCGGATAACTACCCTGCTGCACCGAATCCTTTTTATTATGTGACCGATTACACCAAAACATTAACTCAACAAGAATGGCGAACCTTAGAAGATGCGCTAATTGCCAACCGTGCTAAAACCAGCTCGCAAATTATTGTGGTAATTGTGCCGTCAACCAATGGCGAGGATGTCGCAAGTTATTCGCATAACTTATTTAATAAATGGGGCATCGGTCGCACCAAAAATAATGAAAATAACGGCATATTATTACTGATTGCCAAAAACGATCGAAAACTGTTTATTGCAACCGGCAGAGGCTTAGAAGGTGTATTGCCTGATGCGATTGCCTCAACCATTATTCGTCATAACATTACGCCGTACTTCAAACAAAACTTATATGCGGAAGGGATTGCTAGTGGTTTATCGGCGATTATGGCGGCAATTAACGGCGAATATGCGGCTTATGATAGTTATGGCGAAGACGCAGGCGAAGAATCCTTAGAGCAAATTGACGGTTTACTGTTCTTCCTTGTTGCCGGTATTGTAATTTTCTTAATCTTCCGCCCGGGTAGAAATACGCAATATATTAGCCCGAGTGCTGCGGATCAATTAGGTAGAATCATCATTAATTCATCTCGTCGTAGAGGTAGTTTTGGGGGCGGCTTTGGAGGCGATTCTTCCGGTGGCTTCGGCGGTGGGTTTGGTGGCGGAAGCCGAGGTAGCGGTGACAGCTTCGGCGGTGGCTCTTCCGGCGGTGGCGGCGCAGGCGGTAGCTGGTAAACGCGCCTTTCAAACTCATTACAAGCGGTTAAATTTTGGGAAAAATTTGCAAAAGACTTCCTAAATTTAACCGCTTGTTGTTTTAAATATTATGCTTAACTCAAAAGCCAACCATTTGTTAGTACACGCAGCAAACGTAAAATTCGTGACACAATCCCAAAATATGACAATATAAAGCAATGTTAAATAGGAGATTAAAGAATTAATTTTAAAAGGATTAAATGGCACGCCCTAAAGGATTCGAACCTTTGACCCACGCCTTAGAAGGGCGTTGCTCTATCCAGCTGAGCTAAGGGCGCAAGTGAAATAAATATAAGGAAGAAATATTTATGAAAGATAAAGTGGTCGGCGAGATAGGATTTGAACCTACGACCCACTGGTCCCAAACCAGTTGCGCTACCAAGCTGCGCTACTCGCCGACTGAAAAGTGATATTTATTATAGACTTATCTAAAATCTCGTCAATCCCTTTTTTGACAATCGCAGTTCGATTGATTGAACTTTGTTCGCAACTGTAAACAATAAATTAACTCATCTCTCACTTGCAAATCACCTTTTTTCTGACAGAATAGAATGGTCTTCAACTATTCACATCCAGACAGGAGAAACTATGACCGCACAAATCATTTCAGGCACCGCAGTAGCCAAGCAAGTTAAAACGAATATCGCCGAACAAATTCAAGCCCATACGGCGCAAGGCAAACGTAAACCGGGGTTAGCCGTAATTTTAGTGGGAATGGATCCTGCTTCTCAAGTTTATGTGAATAGTAAACGAAAAAGCTGTGCTGAAATCGGAATTGAATCGAAATCTTACGACCTTCCGGCAGATACAAGTGAAGCCGAATTACTGGCAATTATCGAGCAATTAAATCATGACGATTCGGTAGACGGCATTCTGGTACAATTACCGCTACCGAAGCAAATTGATGCGACTAAAGTCACTGAAGCGATTGTGCCGCATAAAGATGTGGACGGTTTCCACCCTTATAACGTTGGGCGTTTATGCCAAAAAATTCCCACTTTGCGTTCTTGCACCCCATACGGCGTAATGAAATTATTAGAAAGTACCGGTGTGAATCTTGCCGGTTTACACGCTGTTGTTGTCGGTGCGTCAAATATCGTGGGTCGTCCGATGGCAATGGAATTATTACTTGCCGGTTGTACTGTTACAGTCACACACAGTCGTACTAAAGATTTAGCTTATCACGTCTCGCAAGCAGATATCGTAGTTGCTGGTGTAGGCAAACCAAACTTTGTAAAAGGTGAATGGATTAAAGACGGTGCGATTGTAATTGATGTCGGTATTAATCGTGTGGACGGTAAGTTAGTCGGTGATGTGGAATATGCAACGGCAGAACCTAAAGCCAGCTTTATTACTCCTGTGCCCGGCGGCGTTGGCCCAATGACGGTTGCGATGTTGATGCAAAATACGCTACAAGCTTACGAAGCACACTTACAAGCGGTCTAATTTCCTATAAATTTAGCATTCAAAGCCTCTTTCAACCAAGAGGCTTTTTTGTTGCTAATTTATTTGCGCAAACGTTTGCGCAAATAAATTTTAATGTTATACTAATGTTAAATCATTGTTAATACAACTTGGAGTCTCCATGTCATTTTTAGATCGTGAAAAGACAATTGCCCCCTTGCAATTTAATCGCTGGCTAATTCCTCCCGCTGCTCTTGCAGTACACTTATCTATCGGGCAGATTTATGCTTATTCGGTATTTAACGCGCCGCTAACCAAGGTAATCGGCATCACTCAATCAGCTGCGGATGACTGGAAACTCACAACAATCGGCTGGGTATTTAGTATCGCGCTTGCCGTATTAGGCGCTTCAGCTGCACTATTTGGCACATGGATGGAACGTGTCGGCCCTCGTAAAGCGATGTTTGTCGCAACCATCTGTTTTAGCTTAGGTTTTCTCGTAGCAGCATTTGGCGTACACACTCACAATCTGTGGCTGTTATATTTAGGCAACGGTGTTCTGGGCGGTATTGGCTTGGGACTCGGTTATATTGGCCCGGTTTCTACCTTAATGAAATGGTTTCCGGATAAACCGGGCATGGCAACCGGTTTAGCGATTATGGGCTTTGGCGGTGGTGCCATGCTCGCTTCGCCGATTTCGGTTGCATTAATGGATTTCTTCAGCAACCCAACCTCGGTCGGTATTGTTGAAACATTTATTGTTTTAGGTGTGTTCTATTTCATTTTTATGATGTTTGGTGTCTTTACTATTCGCCTGCCGCATCCCGAATGGAAACCGAAAGGTTTTGTCGATAACAAACCTAAAAATAAATTGGTCAGCTCGCACAATGTCGGCGTAAATAAAGCAATGAAAACGCCACAATTTTGGTTATTGTTTTGGATTTTATGTCTAAATGTAACGGCAGGTATCGGAGTACTTGGTCAAGCATCGGTAATGATTCAGGAATTATTCTCCGAAATTTCAGTCGGCAAACAAGCGGCAATCAGCACCTTAGCGGCAGCCGGATTTGTAGGCTTACTCAGCTTATTTAATATGGGGGGACGTTTCTTTTGGTCGAGTATTTCGGACAAAATCGGACGTAAAAACTTATACTCTATTTTCTTCTTATTGGGATCGGTACTTTATTTTGCCGTTCCGTCATTAGGCGAAAGTGGTAATAAAGCGTTATTTGTGGTTGGTTTCTGTGTGATCATTTCCATGTATGGCGGCGGTTTTGCAGCAATCCCAGCTTATCTGCGTGATTTATTCGGAACTTACCAAGTCGGTGCAATCCACGGACGAGTTCTGCTCGCATGGTCAACGGCCGCAGTGGCAGGCCCAGTATTAGTGAACTATATCCGCCAAATGCAAATTGACAGCGGCGTACCGGCAGCGCAAGCGTACAGCATTACTATGTATATTATGGCGGCGTTATTAATTGTCGGTTTCTTCTGTAATTTAAGTGTGAAAGCCGTGCACGAAAAACATCATGAATTGCCGATTAAAGAGGCTGCATATAGTGCTAAGCCGAGTGATGAAACGGTGATCTCAGATACTTATCTTGTGGCTGAAGAAGTTGCTCACGGCGGTTGTATGGTGTGGCTACGTTGGATTATTGTGACCGTGCCGCTCACTTATGGCGTTATTATGGTATTTGCTAAAGTCGTCGAACTTTTCTAAACGGCATGTTGCAAATTTTTCGGCAAATTTGACCGCTTGTCTAATAAAAAACCCCGTATTCAAATACGGGGTCTTCATATTACGAATAACAAGCGGTTAAATTAAACCGGCTTTTTGCAAGGCTGCTAATACGGCTGGTTGAGCGCCTTCCGATAAAGTAGTTAATGGCAAGCGTAAATTCGGTTCACTGATTAAACCTAATTTATAAGCTGCCCATTTAACCGGAATCGGGTTTGCTTCAATAAATAAATCGTGATGCAATGCCATTAAACGTTGGTTAATAACTTCCGCTTCATCAAATTTACCGGCTAATGCAAGTTCGCACATTTTTGCCATATCTGCTGCCGCGACGTTGTTTGTTACCGAAATCACGCCTTGACCACCAAGTTTCATTGATTCTAAACCTGTCGCATCGTCACCGCTTAAGAAAATAAAATCTTCGCCGGCTAATTGCTTAATTAAAGGTAAACGAGTTAAATCACCTGTTGCTTCTTTCACACCGACAATATTCGGAATTTCAGCTAAACGACCGATAGTTTCCGGTTTTAAATCGCTACCGGTACGGCCCGGTACGTTATATAAAATTTGTGGTAAATCGGTACTTTCAGCAATTGCTTTATAGTGTAAATACATGCCTTCTTGAGTCGGTTTATTGTAATAAGGAACCACGCTTAAACAGCCTGCAACACCACTATTGGTTAACAATTTGGTTAAAATAATTGCTTCGCTGGTTGCATTCGAACCAGTACCTGCAATCACAGGGATTCGTCCATCCGCAAATTCCACAGTTTTCTTGATAACCTTCACATTCTCATCGATGCTTAATGTGGTTGATTCACCTGTTGTTCCTACCGACACAATCCCGTGTGTACCGGCTTGAACATGATATTCAACCAATTTTTTTAATTCTTCATAATTTACTTCGCCATGAGTCATTGGTGTGACAAGTGCAACAATACTGCCGTGAAATAAAGGGGTCGCCATAATCATCTCCTGTACTTTTTTGTTATGTGCAATGTTTATTTGTTAGATTGCAAAATTCGCTTTAAATATGCAAGTACTTTTTGCGAATAACCACTAAAAAATTTATTTAAATCACCCTATTAAAAATAAACCCGACACTATAAGTATAAATGTCGGGTTTATTTTAATCATATAAACTTTTATCCGCTTCTTGAGGACGTGTTTTAAATCGTCGATGTAACCACATATATTGGCTTACTGATTTAAGAATCTCCGCTGCCACAACCTTGTTCATTTTCGTTGCGGTATCCAGTTCATTTTCACATTCGCTAAAATCGACCGCTGGACTAATCTTTACCGTATATCCGGAAAAGTCATCATTTCGAATTGGACTAAACGGTACAACAACCGTATTCGGTGCAGACCGCAATAGCATACGCGTACCTGCCGTAGTACAAGCTTCCGGCACGGCAAAAAACGGAACGAACACACTATTCTTACGCCCATAATCATGATCCGGTGCATACCAAATCGTTTCACCCGCTTTTAATGCACGAATCATACCGCGTAAGTCTTTACGATCAAGCATTGCCTTATTTGAACGCACTCTGCCTCGAAACTGAATCCAATCTAATAACGGATTATCATTCGGTCGATAAACGCCCACGCCTTGGTGATGAAGCCCTACAATGCGAGCTCCCATTTCTAACGTAAGAAAATGCACGCCAACAAATAAAATGCCCGCACCTTCCGGCTGATTTTTAAGATATTCTAAGCCTTCAATCTTAGACCACTTTAGGATACGGTTGTCCGACCAAAACCACGCCATACCGGTTTCGATGATCGCCATACCGACCGATTCAATATTTTTATCTAGAATAGTTTGAATTTGTTCCGCTGAATACTGAGGAAAACAAAGTTCTAAATTACGGCGAGCAATACGCATTCTACGCTTACCGAAACCAAGTTTGGCAAATAGTTTTCCAAGCCCTTTACCCACTACAACCAAGGCTGGATAAGGTAAACACAAAATTAATTTAAATAGGCCCAATCCAAGCCAAAGCCCCCAATATCTAGGGTGTAAAAACCGCCATTCAAATGGAGGAAATTTTTGGGTATCCGTCATTTTTCGTCATCCTTATGTTTCGGATAGATTATAATCAAAAACACAGAAAAAGTGTTAACTAGATCAAATTTTTAAATTTTGCTTCATTTTTTGACTTGATATTTTGGAGCAAAAGTCATATTTTGAAATCAACTTAATAACCCCTTCACAAAGAGGAAAATGCTATGACAATCAATATTTCAAGTAAACAAATGGACATCACTCCTGCAATCCGTACCCATATTGAAGAACGCTTAGCGAAACTCGAAAAATGGCAAACTCAATTAATTAACCCGCACTTTATGATTCATAAATTGCCGAACGGTTATGAAGTTGAGGCATCGATTGGCACTCCAGTTGGAGAACTTTTTGCGAAGGCTGATAACGAAGATTTATACAAAGCAATTAACGAAGTCGAAACAAAACTTGAAACGCAATTAAATAAATTAGTACATAAAAATGAAGCACGTCGTACTGATAACACGTTAAAAAGCGTACAATAACGACTCAATAAATCGTGACTAACTTTAAAGCCAAATCAAAATTTGATTTGGCTTTTTTATTAATTATCCGCAAGAAATAACGGACCTAATGCCGTTTTAGGAATCCCAAAATGCTCCGGATAATGCACATCCACTAAATAGAGTCCTTCCGCTTTTGCGGTCGGTGCCGCCAACGTACGATCTCGTTGAGCTAATAACCATTGAATCCATTCCACCGGCTGTCTGCCCTGCCCGACTTCAATCAGGCTTCCAACAATATTCCGAACCATATGATGCACAAAAGCATTCGCTTGAATATCCACCACAATATAATTGCCTAATCGGCTTACATTCAGGTGATGAATATTACGCCAAGGGGTATGTGATTGACATTTTGCGGCACGGAACGAGCTAAAATCGTTCTCGCCCAATAAGAACTGACCGGCTTCGTGCATCTTTTGATGATTTAACTCATGGTGATAATGTGAAACACCTTTCGGCAAAATTGCCGAACGCAGTTTGTTATTAAAAATAATATAGCGATAACGTCTCGCCGTAGCACTAAAACGGGCGTGAAAATCTTCACTTACCTCTACTGCCCATTTCACCGCAATATCGTCCGGCAAATTCGCATTGGTACCGAAGCACCAACTTTGTAGCGGGCGTACCGCTTCCGTTTCAAAATGCACCACTTGCCCCGTGCCGTGTACGCCGGAGTCTGTACGTCCCGCACAGAAAACCTCTACCGGTGCATTTGCCACAACCGACAATGCTTCTTCCAGCTTTTGTTGCACGCTCTCTACTTCATCTTGACGCTGCCAACCGAAATAACGGCTTCCGTCATATTCAATGCCTAACGCTATTTTCATTTGTAAAATTTCTCGTTTTTTTGACCGCTTGCTACGGTCTCATTGCTCTATTCTATATAGCAAAAGTGGGCTTTCGCCCACTGATTATTTATTGATTAAGCCCAAAAATTCTTTGCGTGTTTCTCTGTCTTCTAAGAAAGCACCACCAAATGCCGACGTTACCGTATAGCTATTGGTATCCTTCACCCCACGACATTTCACACAGAAATGTGTTGCTTTTACATAAACCGCCACATCTTCAGTTTCTAAAATGGTTTGGAATGCGGTTAGAATTTGTTCGGTAAAACGTTCTTGTACCTGCGGGCGTTGAGCAAAGAATTGCACCACACGATTAATTTTAGATAAACCGATCACCCATTTTTTCGGGTAATACGCTACCGCTACTTTACCGTCAATCGTTACAAAATGATGTTCACAAGTGGAAGTTAGGGTAATATCGTCCACTAATACCATTTCGCTAACTTTCATACGATTTTCAATATTGGTAATTTTTGGGAAAGTCGCATAATCTAAGCCGCTAAAAATTTCATCCACATACATTTTAGCTAAGCGGTGCGGCGTCTCTTCCAAACTATCATCTTGTAAATCTAAACCGAGTAACTCCATTACCGAACGCATATGTTGTTGAATTTCTGCACGACGGGAATCTTTATCTTTAGTTAATTGAATGGTTGGGGTTTCAATGCCTTTCGCAATTAAGGCTTCACGCACTTTTTGGGCTTCTGCGGAGATAATGCTCATTGGGTTTCCTCTAAAAATTAAGGCAGGAATTTTAACAAATTGACATCAAAAAAAATAGCACTAAAATTTAACTTAATGATAACCAATCTAAATAACTTGTATGATTTTTTACCACTTTAATGCCAAACTTGTCCCTCACACACAAATAGAAACACTAAAAACGTTACTTAATTGCAAAAATTTTGCTGATTCTGACCGCTTGTTAGGTTCATCCAAAGGCAGAGGCATTACTTGGTTTCTAAACACTCAAGCCGAATTGGGTGTAAATGTGGTGCTTCGTCATTACTATCGAGGTGGGCTATTCGGCAAAATCGTCAAAGATCAGTATCTATTTAATGGGTTGGAAAACACCCGAGCGTTTCAAGAATTTTCCTTATTGGAAAAATTGCACGAATGGCATTTACCCGTCCCCCGCCCTGTTGCATTAAAAGTAGAAAAAAACTGTTGTTGGTATCGTGCTGACATCATGCTGGAAAAAATTGAAGGGACGCAAGATTTGAGTAAATATCTCCAAACTCACACACTTTCCGACACGCAATATCAGCAAATCGGTAAACTGATTCGCCAATTACACGATCATCAAGTGCATCATTCGGATTTAAATATCCATAATATTTTGCTTGAGCCAACAAGCGGTCAATTTTTCTTAATTGATTTCGATAAATGTGGCATTTCACAAACTAATGATTGGAAATCGGAAAACTTAGCCCGCTTACTACGTTCGTTTAAAAAGGAGCAAACTCGTTTAAATATTCGATTTAACGAGCAAAATTGGCAAGCCTTGCTCGCGGGTTACCATAAATAACGTTATTAATAAAAAAGAAGAAAGTTTGAAAGGCTTTCTTCTTTAGCTATTTGAAATATACAAAGTTCACGTATTATAGTTAATTTTCAAAAGAAACCTTTATACTCCCCTTCCCTAACGCTTCTTTTAATCCCTTCACATTATGAATTTTACCAATATTAGTATAATGATAAGGGGTATCAAAACGCTCATAAAAAATCACTAATGTATTTCCTTGCCAAAGCAAAATATCGCCGGTTTGAATTGAGCCAACTGCGTGATCATAAGCGGTCAAATTTTTAGGTAATTCTGCAAATTTTTCATTGCGTAGGTGGTCTTGCATTTCCAATGTTAAAGGTAACAATTCTGTAAGTTGTTGTGCAGCCTCGGTATCGGCTAATTCTGCTTCGAAAATTTGTTGTCCTATCGTAATTTGCATCATTTTCCCCTGTAAAAACGGACTAAAACATAAACTGAAAATCAACCCAACTAGAAACCTAATTTTCATTGCTAACCTCATCAATCATTTTAATGATTTTAGCAGGCACTCCAGCAACTATCGTATTTGCTGGCACATCTTTAGTAACCACACTACCTGCCGCAACAATCGCATTTTCACCAACCGTAACGCCAGGTAAAATCGTAGCTCCTGCACCAATCCAAGCATTTTGCTTAATTATTACAGGTTTGACGATCACACCACGACGAGTTTTCGGAGCTGTAGGGTGATTAACCGTAATAATATTTACTCTTGGGGCAAGCAAAACATTATCTTCAAGTGTAATCCCTCCCAAGTCGGTAAACACACAAGCGGTATTAATAAATACATTTTTACCAATGCGAAGATGACGACCGAAATCACTATATAACGGTAAATTAACGTACAAGGTTTCGTCAATTTGCGATTGAGTAATTTCACTCAAGAGGCGTTGAATGTTCTCTTGTGTTTGAAACTCTCCTGATAATTCAGCAATTTTAGGGGCATTTTCTGCAACAATTCGATGAATATCTTCAAAAATTTGGCTTCCTTGAGGAATCAACTTATCGATGGGTAAATCAACAGCGTATTGCATTTTTGTTCTCCGGTTTTCAAAAAGATAAGCGGTCAAATTCCTCTCATTTTTGCAAAAGTTTAGAGAAATTTGACCGCTTGTTATTATTTCAAGTTAGCTTTAAAGAACTGTTCAAATTTATCATATGGAATTTTGCCTGCAACGTTATCATACAAATCCGTATGCGTTGCATTTGGTACAATCACTAATTCTTTAGTTTGCGTCCCTGTCAATTTGGCAAAAATATCTTCACTCATATAACGAGAATGGGCTTTTTCACCTGCCACAATTAACACCGGAGCAGAAATTTCATGAACAAAAGTATCCATTGGCATCGTAATAAACGATAGTGGCATTGTTGCTAACCAAGCTGTATTGGAATTAATTCCACGGGGATGGTATCCTCGCTCGGTACGGTAATAATCAAAAAAGCCTGCCCACATATCAGGGAAATCCACCGGCTTGGTTTCCGGTAAAATACGCGTGCCACTTCCTTCTACTTTACCGTTAATGATTGGCAACTCATGCATACCTACGGCACGTTTGCCACTATCCACATCTGCCCAGCGTTGATTCGCTAAATAGGCTTTCACTAATTGGCGGTCTTTAGCTGAATAAAGATCTTGTTGATTACCGACACCTTTACCTATTGAACGGCTCATATCGTATAAAACCGAGGTTGCAAGCGCTTTAACACGACTATCCATAGCAGCTGCATTAATACTCATACCGCCAAATCCGCAAATACCTAATAATCCTAAGCGTTCACGATCTACTTCAGGTAAATTGCCAAGAAAATCTAATGCGGCAGACAAATCTTCACTATTAATATCCGGTGATGCCATACCTCGAGGTGTACCCGAGCTTTCACCGGTATAAGACGGGTCGAACGCAATAGTGACTAACCCTCGTTCCGCCAATGTTTGAGCATATAAACCCGAAACCTGTTCTTTTACCGCACCAAATGGTCCGCTTATTGCAATCGCAGCTAGCTTGCCTTTAGCATTTTTCGGTACATATAAATCGCCCACTAAAGTAATACCATAACGATTTTTAAAGGTTACTTTACGGTGTTCCACCTTATCTGATTTTGGGAATGTTTTATCCCATTCTTGAGTAAGTTGGATAGTTTGAGCGGGAACTTCAACTACCGTTGCTGATTGCGGTAAATTTGCCATAGCATTGCCTCCGATAAATGTAGAACCAAGTAAAAGTGCACTAGAAAGTGCAGTTAATTTTGTACGAATTTTCATTTGCTTTCCTCATTAATCATCTCAAAAGATGTGTGCATTATAAAAATTTCCATTCAAATGATAATGACCAAAAATTCAATAACATTTATTTATTCAGGTTCTAAATCAGGTAAAATAGCGGTTAAATTTCTCCTATTTTTTACTATAAGACTTGTATTATGCTTCAACGAGAAAACTATAATGATCTGTATGCATTTTTATGTGTTGCACGGGAACAAAACTTCACTAAAGCCGCCACTAAATTAGGTATTTCACAATCTGCGTTAAGTCGTACCATTAAACAGTTGGAATCTCGTTTAGGTATACAACTTTTTGCTCGAACCACCCGCCGATTATCACTCACTCACGCAGGTAACCAGCTTTTTCAAACTGCTGAACAAACATTTTCTAAACTCGATCACGAATTAGCAATGCTAGAGCATTACCGCCAAACTCCGTCTGGACAGGTACGAATCACAGCCTCACAATATGCGATTGATAAAGTGTTATTACCTAAACTCGCTAAATTCCAAACACGATATCCTGATATTCAGCTCGAATTAATCAGCGATACCGCTTTTTCTGATATTATTTCCGAACAATTTGATGCGGGTGTTCGCTTTGGCGATTCAGTTGCTGAAGGAATGATTGCAGTCAGAATTAGCAACGATGAAGAAATGGCGGCTATTGGATCACCTGATTATTTTCATACTCACGGATTTCCCAAAACGCCTTCTGATTTAGCTCATCATCAATGCTTAAATTATCGCTACGCCAGCGGAGCGATGTACCATTGGGACTTCATCGTCAATCACGAGCATATTCAGGTCAAAACACAAGGACAATGGACATTTTCTAATGATTATTCGATTCGAGATGCTGCGAAATTAGGATTAGGACTAGGCTATATCTGTAAAGATTTGGTTCAGAAAGAGTTGGAAAAAGGCGAATTGATTCAAGTGCTAAGCGAATTTAGCTATACCTTTACAGGCTTTCATCTTTATTACCCTCATCGGAATACTTCGCCTGCGCTGAAGTGCGTGATTGATGCGTTAAGGGAATAAAATAAGTGGTTGAGTAAACACTCAGCCACTTATCTTCTATTACCAACCTTTTATCATCGCGCCTTTAAACACTTCATTCGCTTTATTGAACACTTCGTCCGTTTGGTATGCTTTCACAAAGTCTTGCACTGCTGCTGAATCTTTATTATCTGTGCGAGCAACAATGATATTCACATAAGGCGAATCTTTATCTTCAACAAACAAACCATCTTTTGTTGGTGTTAAACCGATTTGCCCAGCATAAGTTGTATTAATCACTGAAAATGTTACATCATCCAGCGTTCTTGGTAACAACGGCGCTTCAATTTCTTTAATCACTAACTGACGAGGATTTTCAATAATATCAACACTTGTCGCTTTTAAACCGGCTTCCGGCTTTAATTTAATTAAGCCTTGTTTCTCAAGCAAAATTAATGCACGAGCTAAATTAGTTGGGTCATTCGGTACAGCAATTGTCTCTCCGTCTTTTAATTCATTCAGCGCTTTAATCTTCTTAGAATACGCGGCAATCGGATAGACAAATGAATTACCGACCGAAACCAATTTATAGCCTTTTTCTTTAATTTGATTATCTAAATAAGGTTGATGTTGAAACGCATTTAAATCTAAGTCGCCTTTATTTAGCGCTTCGTTTGGTGTCGCATAATCGGTAAACACCACTAATTCAACCTCACGCTGATATTTTTCTTTAGCGACTTTTACCGCCACTTCCATTACCTGATGTTCCGGCCCTGAAATCACACCGACTTTTAATTTTTCTTGTTTTTCATTACAAGCGGTTAAAAATACCGAACAAATTGCAACTGCACTTAATACATTTTTTAATTTCATTTTATTCTCCTTCATTTAGAAAAGTTCCGGCCCTGAAATCACACCGACTTTTAATTTTTCTTGTTTTTCATTACAAGCGGTTAAAAATACCGAACAAATTGCAACTGCACTTAATACATTTTTTAATTTCATTTTATTCTCCTTCATTTAGAAAAAAGCGGTAATTTTTGCAAAAAATCCACAAAATCTTACCGCTTATCATTTATTACCAGCCTTTTACAATACCGCCAGGGAAGTGTTTAAGCCCTTCTTGGTACACTTCTTCAGTTTGGAATGCTTTGACAAAGTCTTTAATTGCTGGATTGTCTTTGTTGTCTTCACGAGAAACGATCAAATTCACATACGGTGAATCTTTCGCTTCAACAATCACACCGTCTTTTTCCGGTGTTAAACCTGCTTGACCTGCATAGTTATTATTAATGATTGCAAGATCTACATCATCTAATGCACGTGTTAATAATGCCGTATCTACTTGAGTGATTTTCACCTTTTTCGGGTTTTCAACAATGTCGATTTCGGTTGCATAAAGATTTGTCGGATCTTTTAATTTGATCACGCCGTTTGCTTGTAATAGCAGTAATGAACGGCCTACTGTACTTAGTTCATTTGAGATGGCAATTTTTGCGCCTTCTTTTAAGTCAGCAATCGCTTTTAGTGCTTTTGAATAACCTGCGATTGGAAATACAAACGTATTTGCTTGCGCAACAAATTTGTAACCCTTCTCTTTCATTTCACGCTCAAAGAACGGTACTGACTGGAAGACATTGATATCCAAATCACCGTGGCTTAATGCGTAGTTCGGTTGAGTATATTCACTAAATTCAACCAACTTCACATCTAAGTTATATTTTTCTTTTGCGATACGAGCCGCCACTTCGTTTACTTGCGCTTCAGGGCCTTGCATCACACCAACCGTTAATGTTCTTGCTTCTACTTTTGCCGTATCTGCTGCTTTCTCTTCTTTACAACCGGTTAATGTTAAAGCTGAAACAACGGCTAAACCAAATAATTTTTTGATATTCATAGAGTAAACCTCTCAATCTAGATAAAAAATAAGCGGTAAAATTCTCTCATTTTTTTGCAAAATTTAGATAAAATCTCACCGCTTGTTTGAGTAACAATTGGAATCAATAAATGATTACCAACCTTTTACTACACCATCTTTAAAGTGTTTTTGCGCTTCGCCAAACACTTCTTCAGTTTGGAATGCATTCACAAAGTTTTTCACTGCTTCGCTGTCTTTGTTGTCTTCACGTGCCACAATGATATTTACATACGGAGAATCTTTATCTTCTACAAAAATACCGTCATTCGCACTTAAACCGACTTGACCTGCGTAAGTATTGTTTACTACCGCTAAATCCACATCATCTAATGCTTTTGCCGCCACTGAAGTATCCACTTCTTTGATGTTTAATTTTTTCGGATTTTCAACAATATCTAATGTAGTTGAGAATAAATTTGTATTGTCTTTTAACTTGATTAAGCCTTGTTTCTCTAAAAGAATTAATGCACGAGCAAGGTTTGAAGGGTCGTTAGGTACTGCCACTACAGATCCTTCTGCTAACTCCGCAACGTTTTTAACTTTCTTAGAATAACCCGCAAGTGGGAATACAAAGGTATTACCTACGATTTCAAGGTTAGTTAAGCCTTTTGATTGGCTGTCTTTATCTAAATACGGTTTGTGCTGGAAAGCGTTCGCATCTAAATCACCTTTGCTTACCGCCGTATTTGGTAACGCATAGTCATTGAATAATACGAATTCCACTTCTAAACCGTATTTTTGTTTCGCCACTTGTGCCGCTTTTTCCGCCACAGTATGTTCCGGACCAGACATTACGCCGACTTTAATTTTTGACGTTGCTTGTGCAGCATCCGCTTTCTTCTCTTCGTTACAGCCGGTTAATGCCAAAGCAGACACTAACGCCACACCTAATACTTTCTTGAAATTCATAGGAAAACTCCTTTTTAATGTTGTGTTTAACGATGATCGTAACGTTTTGCGAGGTTATCGCCGATTTTTTGGCTAATCATCACAATCGCTACAATAATAATTGTTGAGATCCATTTTACATAGACCATGTTACGGTGTTCACCGTAACTGATGGCAAGGTTACCCAAACCACCGCCGCCAACTGCACCCGCCATTGCCGAATAACCGATTAAAGCGACTAGGGTTAACGTGATGCCGTTGATTAAAATCGGAAGTGATTCCGGTAAATAGAATTTACGAACCACCTGCCAATTGGTTGATCCCATTGATTTCGCCGCTTCGGTTAAACCGGCTGGGATTTCTAATAACGCATTTGAAGTTAAACGCGCAAAAAATGGAATTGCCGAAACGCTTAACGGCACAATCGCCGCCGTTGTACCTAACGTTGTCCCTACCAATAAACGGGTAAAAGGTAACAACACGACTAACAAAATAATAAACGGAACAGAACGACCGATATTGATAACAACATCTAATACCTGATGTAAACGTGGATTCTCTAAAATCTCACCTTTGCCGGTTAAGAATGCTAAGAAACCGATCGGTAAGCCGACTACTACGGCAAGTAAAGTCGCTGCAAAGCCCATATAGAGCGTTTCAAGCGTTGAAGTGCCGACTAAACCCCACATTTGAGGTGTGAGTTCTTGCATAAAACTATCCCACATAACCTAACACCTCCACTTTTACATTATTATCAATTAAATAGAATTTGGCTTCTGCAATCGAATCATTATTACCGGTAACTTCCGCAATCACAAAACCGAATTTAACACCGCCCGCATAATCAATTTGCGACATTAAGATACTGAAATCAATACCGAATTTTTTCGATGCAATAGAAAGTAACGGCGCATCCACCGAACGACCGGTAAATTCAAATTTAATAATCGGTTTCCCGTTTGGCGTTTGATGCTCAGAAAGCTGCTCGGTATATTCCGCCGGTAATTCGTAATGGAATGTCGATTGAATAAATTTCTGTGCCAATTCCGTTTTCGGATTAGAGAAAATTTCACTGACCGAACCGGTTTCAATTAATTGACCTTTATCGATCACAGCCACTCGATCACAAATACGTTTTACCACTTCCATTTCATGGGTAATCAATAAAATGGTTAAGCCTAAACGCTTATTAATGTCTTTTAATAACTGTAAAATCGATTGTGTTGTCGCCGGATCTAATGCACTTGTCGCTTCATCGCATAATAAAACGTGCGGATCACTTGCCAACGCACGGGCAATCGCTACACGTTGTTTCTGACCACCGGATAAATTGCTCGGATAAACGTCTTTACGTTCAGTTAAGCCGACCAATTCAATCAATTCATTTACTTTCTTCTCGATCTGATCTTTCGGCGTATTGCTTAACGTTAACGGTAATGCAATATTTTCATATACCGTATGTGAAGCCAACAAATTAAAATGCTGGAAAATCATCGCAATATTACGGCGAGCTAAAATTAGCTCTTTTTCCGACATTGCGGTCAAATCCTGCCCGTCCACAATCACACTGCCGATCGTTGGACGTTCAAGTAAATTCACACAGCGAATAAGCGTACTTTTGCCCGCACCACTCGCCCCGATTACGCCGTAAATTGTCCCCTTCGGCACCTCAAGGTTTACATTGTCTAAGGCGGTAATCTTTTTACCCTTTACCTCAAACTGTTTGCTGATATTTTTCAGCTGAATCATAACTCTATATCCACACTATAAATCAAATTAAATTAGCTAGTTATTTTAGACGTCTAGAATGCTATGTCAATTCACTAAACCAGTTTTTTTATACCGAAAAGGAATAAAAAAGCATTCAATCATTCTAAGAACAAAAAAAGCGGTGAAATTTGCAAAATTTTTTACAAATTACTCATTCTTGATACATAAGGATTTAATTGTCGAATATATGGATTTTTTTGCTATAAATTCATAATGTGAAACAGATCACACATACACGTTTTATATACTGCTATTATCCATTTGCATATTAAAGCGCATGTCTATTTATCAAGCAGAAATGTTATTTAATAGTTACATTTAACTTTAAGGAGTTTTATATGAAAACTAGTAAAAGAACTTTTTTAAAATCACTTTTAGCAGTTTCCATTCTTGCTATTAGTGGCTTACATTCAGGTTTTACCTATGCTAAATCTACAGATAACCTTAAATTAGGTTTCTTAGTAAAACAACCTGAAGAACCATGGTTCCAAACAGAATGGCGTTTTGCTGATAAAGCCGCTCAAGATTTAGGGGATGTTGAAATCATAAAAATTGCTGTTCCGGATGGAGAAAAAACCTTAAATGCTATAGATAATTTAGCTGCTAATGGTGCGAAAGGATTTGTGATTTGTACTCCCGATCCAAAACTGGGTCCAGCAATTATGGCAAAAGCGAGATCTTATGATCTTAAAGTCATTACTGTTGATGATCAGTTTTTAAATGCCGCTGGTGAGCCAATGACTAATGTGCCTTTAATTATGATGGCAGCAACCGAAATCGGTGAACGTCAAGGTCAAGAACTCTATAAAGAAATGCAAAAGCGTAATTGGGATGTAAAAGACACCGCAGTGCTTGCTATTACAGCAGATGAATTGGATACAGCCCGCCGCCGCACTGAAGGCTCTATTGATGCATTAATAAAAGCTGGCTTCCCTGCTGAAAAAATTTATAAATCTCCAACAAAAAGCAATGATATTCCGGGAGCTTTAGATGCCGCTAATTCAATGTTAGTGCAACATCCTGAAGTCAAAAATTGGCTTATTGTCGGTATGAATGACAATACCGTTTTAGGCGGAGTAAGAGCAACAGAAGGACAAGGTTTTAAAGCTGAAAATGTTATCGGCATTGGTATTAACGGTACAGATGCAGTTAATGAGCTTTCTAAGCCAAAAGTAACCGGTTTTATAGGTTCATTATTACCTAGCCCAGATGTTCATGGCTATCGTAGTACGGAAATGTTATACAAATGGGTGAAAGAAGGTGTAGAACCGCCAAAATACACTCCTATTGGTGATCCAGTATTACTTAATCGTGAAAACTTTAAAGTGGAACTGGATAAAAAAGGTCTTTAACTTTAGATAAAATAACAAGAATTCAGTAAGGAGGATATATGGTCGCATATTTAGAATTTGACAATATTCATAAAGAATTTCCCGGTGTTAAAGCTTTAAAAGGCGTTTCATTTAAATGTTACGAAGGAAAAGTACATGCATTAATGGGGGAAAATGGGGCGGGAAAATCCACCTTACTGAAAATATTAAGTGGCAACTATCCCGCAACTCAAGGGAAATTACACATTGGCGGTAGAACGGTAAATTTCCGTAATACCAAAGATGCTTTGTTAGCCGGTGTTGCCATTATTTATCAGGAATTAAATATTGTTCCTGAAATGACGGTTGCCGAAAACCTTTGCTTAGGGCAATTTCCACATACTTTTGGCATCGTGAACCAAAAGGAACTGGAAGAAAATGCTCAATTTTATTTAGATAAACTTGAACTGAATATTTCACCATCCACTCAGCTTAAAGATTTATCTATCGGTCAATGGCAGATGATTGAAATTGCCAAAGCATTAAGCCGAGGAGCAAAAGTAATTGCTTTTGACGAGCCAACCAGTAGTTTATCCGCGCCTGAAATTGAAAAATTATTTTCAGTTATTAATGAGTTAAAAGCTGAAGGGAAAGTCATTTTATATATTTCTCACCGAATGGAAGAAATCTTTAGAATCAGTGACGAAATCACTGTATTAAAAGATGGCCAATTTGTACAAACGTTTTCCGATTTATCCAAAATTACGAATGATGATCTCGTTCGTAGTATGGTCGGACGTAATTTAGGGGACATTTACCATTATCGTTCTCGAGAGTTAGGCGAAGAACGTTTAAAAATATCTCATTTATCAGGCTCGGCGCTTAAAGGAGATTTTAATTTAAATGTAAAAGCTGGAGAAGTTTTAGGTTTATTTGGTTTAGTAGGTGCCGGACGTTCGGAATTACTTAAAGTCATTTTTGGTGCAGATAAAATTACACAAGGTACTATTGAATTAGACGGACAAATATTAACTATCCATTCTCCTAAAGATGCGATTACTAACGGAATTGTACTTTGCCCGGAAGACCGCAAAAAAGAAGGTATTATTCCAACCGCTACGGTGGGAGAAAATATCAATATCAGTGCTAGACGTTTGCATAACTTTATGAAATTTATCATTAATGATAAATGGGAAAAGCAAAACGCTGAATTTCAGCGTGAACAAATGAATGTAAAAACACCTTCCGTGGAACAATTAATCGTGAATTTATCGGGAGGTAATCAGCAAAAGGCTATTTTAGGCAGATGGTTATCCGAAAATGTTAAAGTTTTATTGTTAGATGAACCAACACGAGGAATTGATGTAGGAGCAAAATCAGAAATTTATGATTTAATTTTTAAACTTGCGGACGAAAAATTGGCCATTATCGTAGTATCTAGTGACTTACCCGAAGTGATTGGTTTATCCGATAGAATTATGGTAATGAAAGGGCAACAAATTACGGGAGAAGTGAGTCGAGAAGATGCAACGGAAGCCGGTATTTTAAAACTTGCTATGGTTAATAATAACTAGAAGTTTTACTGATGAGGAATATATTATGTCAGAAACAATTATGACAAATGCAAAATCAGCTAGTGTAATCAACAAAGTTTGGACTGCTTATGGAATGTTACTGATTTTCTTCACAATTTTTATTGCAGCTTGTATTTTTGTACCTAATTTTGCAACTGCAATAAATATGAAAGGTTTAGGTCTAGCAATATCAATGAGCGGTATGGTGGCTTGCGGAATGTTATTCTGTTTAGCAGCCGGTGAAATTGACTTATCCGTTGCATCCGTGATCGCCTGTGCTGGAGTAGTTACGGCTGTTGTTATCAATCAAACACAAAGTGTATGGATTGGTATTGTAGCAGGTGTTGGCTTAGGGATTGCTGTCGGATTACTAAATGGTTTTATTATTGCCAAACTAAAAATTAACTCATTAATTACCACGCTTGCAAGTATGCAGATTGCACGTGGTTTAGGTTATATCATATCTGACGGTAAAGCTGTCGGTATTACTAAAGAAGAGTTTTTCGAAATCGGTTATCAAAATTTCTTAGGAGTACCTCTTCCTATTTGGTTTACAATCGTTTGCTTTATAATCTTCGGTTTTTTACTTAGCAAGACAACATACGGACGTAATACGTTAGCTATCGGTGGTAATCAAGAAGCCGCTCGTTTAGCCGGTATCAATGTAGATCGTACCAAGTTAATGATTTTTGTCGTATCCGGATTTATCTCTGCCGTAGCGGGTGTAATTTTAGCCGCCCGAATGACTAGTGGACAACCAATGACTTCCGTTGGTTTTGAATTAACCGCAATATCTGCTTGTGTCTTAGGCGGTGTTTCACTAACTGGCGGTGTAGGTAGAATTTCATTTGTAATTGCCGGCGTACTTATTTTAGGTACGATTGAGAATGTAATGAATCTGCTTAATATTTCTCCGTTTGCTCAATATGTTGTACGCGGTTTGATCTTGATGACAGCAGTGATTTTTGATAAATATAAACAAAAAATATTTAAATAAAATCATTGAGATCAATATGGGTCAACACAAGCAGAATTCACAAAATAATCCATTACTACCGGGGTACGACTTTAACGCTTATTTAGTGGCAGGTTGTACCCAAATCGAAAAATCAAATGAACTCGATTTTCCTATTTACCGTCCTCACGGTATGAATGGTTACATTTTAAATTTAACCATAAAAGGAAAAGGTTCCGTTTTTCATGGAGATCACCAATTTGACTGTAATGTTGGTGATCTCCTTTTATTTCCGCCTAATGCTATACACGATTATCAGCGTTCTCCCGATTCCGATTCTTGGCATCATCAGTGGATCTATTTTAGAGCCAGAACATTATGGAAAGACTGGCTAAACTGGAGTAATACAATCCAGAATGTAGGCAGGCTAACTATTCCCGATCAAAAGACTTACCAAAATATTCTCTCTTTATTTCAAAAAATCGAAAAAGAATATAATTCTAATCGTTTGTTTTCAGAAGCAATGTCTATGAGTTTGCTTGAACAATTAATTATTACTTGTATTGAATTGGAACCCTCTAATCAAACAAGAAAAATTGAGCCTAGAATTTTAGATGTGTGTAATCTGATCTCACAAAATATTCACTTAAACCATAAAATTGAAGAATTAGCTGCTCATGTACATATTTCTTCTTCTCGCCTAACACACTTATTCGTAGAACAAATCGGTACAAGCATTATTAAGTGGAGAGAAGAACAAAGAATGATTAGAGCCAGACATTTATTACATACATCAAATGCCCCTATTTATCATATAGCTCGTCAATTAGGCTATGACGACCAACTCTATTTTGCTCGATTATTCAAACGCTACACGGGTTTAAGCCCCTCTGCTTTCAGAGATTCCAGATAAAATGTGATCTTATTCTCATTTAAAATAATGTAGCTGTTTTGTCCATATAAATAGCCATTTACCCCCTAACCATATTTAAATATGGGTGCTAGTCTAACCATATATTAAATATGGTTTAGGGGTAACTATTATGTCAAACGCACAAAAAGCAATTATTGACGGCAATATTTCTCTTGGTATTGAATTTGGCTCAACACGCATTAAAGCGGTCTTAATTGATTCCAGAGGTAATATATTATCTGTCGGTGGATTTAATTGGGAGAACCATTTTATCGATGGTGTATGGACATATCCTTTAGAAGAAGTTTGGAATGGCGTTCAATCCGCTTTCAAACAACTAGCCGAAAGCGTACAACAGCAATACGGATGCCCACTAACAAAAATAGCGAATATCGGTATCAGTGCGATGATGCATGGCTATTTAGCTTTCAATAAACAAAACGAATTACTTGTTCCCTTCCGTACTTGGCGAAATAATTTTACAGCCCAAGCATCTCATGAATTAACTAAACTGTTTAATTACAATATTCCGCAACGTTGGAGTATTGCTCATCTTTACCAAGCTATTTTAAATAATGAATCTCATCTAGCCGAAGTTGATTTTATTACGACTTTAGCAGGCTATGTCCATTGGCAATTAACCGGAGAGAAAGTTCTTGGTATCGGCGATGCTTCAGGAATGTTTCCTATTGATTTAGTAAGCAAAAATTACCATCCGAATATGTTAAATCAATTCGATAACAAAATCGCAAATAAAGGCTTTAATTGGTCTATTTCACACATTTTACCTCAAGTGTTGGTTGCAGGAGAAAAGGCGGGAGTTTTAACTGAACAAGGGGCATTATTACTTGATCCTACAGGTAGATTACAAGCCGGTTCTACACTTTGTCCTCCAGAAGGCGATGCCGGAACAGGAATGGTTGCAACAAATAGTATCTCTGAAAAAACAGGAAATATTTCAGCCGGTACATCCGCCTTTGCGATGATTGTATTGCAACAAGAACTCTCTAAGGTATATGAAGAATTAGATATGGTTACCACGCCAACCGGCAAACTGGTTGCCATGGCGCATTCCAATAACTGTTCCTCGGATATTAATGCTTGGGTTGGTTTATTTAAAGAAATACTTACTGCACTAAACCTACCCTGCGATACCGATGCGCTATATCAAACGCTATTTTTAAAAGCGTTAGAAGCTGATCCTGATTGCGGTAAATTACTCTCTTACGGATTCTATTCAGGTGAGCACATTGTCGGTTTATCTGAAGGTTGCCCTACTTTCATGCATCCTGCCGATGCCCATTTCAATTTAGCTAATTTTATGAGAGTTCATCTCTATACCGCCTTTGCTGCTATGAAAATCGGTATGGATATTTTAATGAAGCAAGAAAAAGTCGAAATTACTCAAATTCTTGGTCATGGCGGCATTTTTAAAACAGAAAATGTGGCTCAAAAGATCTTAGCATCCGCTTTAAATGTACCGATTGCCACCATGCAAACCGCAGGTGAAGGTGGTGCTTGGGGAATTGCTTTACTTGCCAATTATCTAAACGAATACAAAAAAGGTTATTCACTAGATGATTACCTGAATCAACAAATTTTTAATTCGACATCAATTTCGGTTGCAGAACCCGATGTAGAAATATCTAAAGGATATGAAGCATTTATGCAACGTTATAGAAAAGGAATCGAGGTCGTTAAAGAAGCCGTTTTAGCATTCAAAGCATAAGGAGTTTTTATGGAATTTATCAAATCACTTGAAGCTTGGTTTATTGTTGGAAGCCAACACTTATACGGACCGGAAGCGTTGAAACAAGTCGAAGCCGATGCAAAAGAAATTGTAAATTATCTAAATCAACAAAACCCGTTTGTAAAAATTAAATTAAAACCTGTTGCTACTACACCAGAAGAAGTATTCTCAGTATGTAAGGAAGCCAATAATCAAGAAAACTGTATTGGCGTGATCGCATGGATGCACACTTTCTCACCGGCTAAAATGTGGATTGCTGGTTTACAAGCATTTTCTAAACCACTAGTTCAGTTCCATACCCAATTTAATCGTCATATTCCATGGAATAACATTGATATGGACTATATGAATTTACATCAAACCGCACATGGTGATCGTGAATTCGGTTTCTTAGTATCTCGCTTACGTTTACCAAGAACTATTGTTGTAGGTCATTGGCAAGATAAAAGCGTAATAGAAAAATTAGATCGCTGGATGCGAGTTGCTGTCGCAATTTATGATCATAAACAACTAAAAATTGCTCGTTTTGGCGATAATATGCGTGAAGTTGCAGTGACTGAAGGTGACAAGGTAGAAGCTCAAAGAGTCTTCGGTTACAGCGTAAACGGGTATGGTGTTTACGAACTTGCCGAAGCGATTAATGCCGTTTCTGATGATGATGTTAGTAAATTATTAGCAGAATATGACCGCTTGTATCAAGTTGAAGAAGCATTGCAAGCAAATGGTTCGGCAAGAGAATCTCTTGCCTATTCCGCACGTATTGAAATCGGTTTAAAAACTTTCTTAGATAACGGTGGATTTAAAACATTTACTGATAATTTCCAAAACCTAAACGGTATTAAACAATTACCGGGCTTAGCGGTACAACGTTTAATGGAACAAGGTTACGGTTTTGGCGGAGAGGGCGATTGGAAAACAGCCGCACTCGTGCGTGCAGTTAAGGTTATGGGTTACGGTTTACCAAACGGTTCTTCATTTATGGAAGATTATACTTATGATTTAGATGAACAGAACCAAGTTGTACTAGGTGCTCACATGTTAGAAGTTTGCCCTTCTATTGCTCAAGATAAAGCTAAATTAGCTATTCGCCCATTAGGCATCGGTGGTAAATCCGATCCGGTACGTTTAATTTTTAGCGGAAAAGTAGGTAAAGCAGTAAATGCAACTGTCGTAGATATGGGAGAGCGTTTTAGAATGGTAGTCGCCGATCTAGATGCTATCGCCCCACCAAATCAAATGCCAAATTTACCGGTTGGACACGCTTTTTGGAAATTACACCCAAATTTTGATGTAGGAACTCAAGCATGGATTCTTGCCGGAGGTGCCCATCATAGTGCGTTTAGTTTAGATATTGATGCGGAAATGCTACGTACATTTGCCGAGTATTTTGGTGTTGAATTTATCCATATCAATCAACATACCGAATTACCTCAGCTTAAAAATGAACTACGTTGGAATGATTTAGCTTATAAATTTGCTAAATAAATATAAAATATCCCCCATTCTATTTTCATAAAATGGGGGATGAAATTTTACGCCTTACGCCACGTTGTGCCGTTTGGTGTGTCTTCCAGCACGATATTCATTGCTTTTAGCTTATCACGCACTTCATCGGCAACAGCCCAGTTTTTCGCTGCTTTTGCTTCGTTGCGTTGTTTGATTAATGCTTCGATTTCCGCAACTTCATCATTATCCGCATCGCCTTGTAAAAACGCTTCCGGATCTTGATAGAGTAAACCTAATACGCCGGCTAATTCTTTTAAACGCACCGCTAACCCGTTCGCTTTCGCCACATCTTCGGTTTTAAGTTTATTCACTTCACGTGCGATTTCAAATAACACCGCTAATGCGCCCGGTGTATTGAAATCATCATCCATTGCCGCTTTAAATGCTTCAACATATTGTTCGCCGCCTACGGCTTCAACCGATAAATCGCAACCACGTAATGAAGTGTATAAACGTTCTAACGCCGAACGAGCTAAATCCAAATTATCTAAGCTGTAATTTAATAGGCTACGATAATGCGCAGTTAAGAAGAAGTAACGTAAAGTTTCCGACTCATATTTTTCTAACATGGTACGAATCGTGAAGAAATTGCCGAGTGATTTTGACATTTTCTCATCATCAATCGTTAACATACCGGTGTGTAACCAGTAATTCACATAATCACCGCCATGTGCGCAGCAAGATTGCGCAATTTCGTTTTCGTGGTGAGGGAACATTAAGTCCGAGCCACCGCCGTGAATATCAAAATGTTCGCCTAACTCTTTGCTGTTCATTGCCGAACATTCGATATGCCAACCCGGGCGACCGTTGCCCCACGGACTTTGCCAACTCGGCTCGCCTTCTTTCGACATTTTCCATAACACGAAATCCATCGGATTTTTCTTCACCGATTTAATTTCAACACGTGCGCCCGCTTGTAATTGTTCTAAATTTTGTCGAGATAACGCACCGTATTTTTTGAAGCTTTCCACATCAAACATTACATCGCCGTCCGCCGCTACGTAAGCGTGGCCATTTGCGATCAGCTTTTCCACCATCGCTACAATTTCCGGAATATGTTTAGTTGCACGAGGCTCAACATCCGGGCGAAGAATATTCAGATCATCAAAATCTTTATGCATTTCGGCAATCATACGATCGACTAATTGATCGCAAGTTTCGTTGTTTTCTAATGCACGTTTGATGATTTTATCGTCCACATCGGTAATGTTACGCACATAACGCAAGTTATAGCCTAAATAACGTAAATAACGTGCAATCACGTCAAATGAAACAAAAGTACGTCCGTGCCCAAAGTGACAGAGATCGTAAACCGTAACACCGCAGACATACATACCAATTTGGTTCGGGTTAATCGGTTTAAATTCTTCTTTTTCACGTTTTAAAGTGTTATAAATTTTGAGCATAGTATCCTCTGTACTGATTTGTTATCGCAATGTTGAGAAGTATAGCGAATAAGCGGTCTAATTTTGAGATTTTTTTGCAATTTCCCGTAAACTTTTTAATAATAACGCACCAAACTTCCCTTTCTCTTTTATAAGGAAATCTAAATGATTACATTACATACGAATTTCGGTGACATTAAAATCGAACTTAACTTTGAAAAAGCACCGGTAACCGCAAAAAACTTTGAAGATTACTGCAAAGAAGGTTTCTATAGCGGCACAATTTTCCACCGTGTGATTGACGGCTTTATGATTCAAGGCGGCGGTATGACTTCAGGTTTAATTGAAAAAGCAACCAAAGCGCCGATTCAAAACGAAGCGAACAACCGTTTAAGCAACAAACGCGGCACACTTGCCATGGCACGTACTTCTGATCCGCATTCAGCAAGCTCACAGTTCTTTATCAACGTAGCGGACAATACTTTCTTAGATTACCGTTCAAAAGAAATGTTTGGTCGTGAAGTAGTTCAAGAATGGGGCTATGCGGTATTCGGTGAAGTAGTTGAAGGTATGGACGTGGTTGATAAAATCAAAGGCGTGAAAACTGGCAACAAAGGCTTCCACCAAGACGTACCGGTTGAAGATGTAGTAATTGAATCGGTTACCGTTGCCTAATCGCAAAATCCATTAGAAATTTGACCGCTTGCACTCAACACAAGCGGTCAAATTTTTTATAATTCTGCAAAATGGAATCATCTTTCATAAAAGTAACAAAACTATGCAAATTTATCTCGTTGGCGGCGCTGTCCGTGATCAGTTATTAAACTTACCGGTAAAAGATCGGGATTATCTGGTGGTCGGCGCAACGCCCGAACAATTATTAGCGCAAGGCTATCAGCAAGTCGGCAATGACTTTCCCGTTTTTTTACATCCAAAAACCAAAGAAGAATATGCGCTAGCCCGCCAAGAACGTAAAAACGGGGTCGGCTATAATGGTTTTCTCTGCGACTTTTCACCGGATGTCACCCTCGAACAAGATTTAATTCGCCGAGATTTAACTATTAATGCGATTGCCCAAGATGCAAGCGGTCAAATTTTTGACCCTTACGGCGGTAAACAAGATTTAGCAAATCGCCTGCTTCGTCATATTTCGCCGGCATTTAGTGAAGATCCTCTGCGAGTTTTAAGAGTAGCTCGCTTTGCCGCCCGTTTCCATTCGCTTGGCTTTAAGATCGCCCCTGAAACGGTAAAATTAATGCAAGAAATGACCGCTTGTGGTGAATTGGCTCACTTAACTGCGGAGCGTGTTTGGTTAGAAACCCAAAAAGCGTTTGCAACGGATAATCCGCAAATCTATTTTGAAGTATTACGAGAAATCGGCGCATTAGCCGTATTATTTCCGGAATTCGATCGCTTATTCGGTGTACCTCAACCCGAGCAACATCACCCTGAAATTGATAGTGGGGTTCATACCTTACTGGTAATTGAGCAAGCCAAAAGACTTGCAAAAAATGCAGAAAATCCGACCGCTTTACTCTGGGCTGCACTTTGCCACGATTTAGGCAAAGGGTTAACCGAAAAAGACATTCTCCCACATCATTACGGGCACGAAGTAAAAGGTGTCAAACCGGCTCGAGAACTTTCAAATCGCCTGAAAGTGTCAACAGACGTAAAAGATTTCGCCATTTTGGTCACTGAATACCACACCCACTGCCATAAAATGGCGGAGCTGCGTCCGGAAACCGTATTAAAAGTATTTAATGCACTTGATATATGGCGTAAACCGCAACGTTTCTGTGATTTTTTACTCGCTTGTGAAGCGGATGCTCGTGGCAGATTAGGTTTTGAAAATAGGGAATATCCACAAGCTGAACTTGCTAAATGGTATTTTAAAGTAGCAGCCCAAGTAGATGTACAAGCTGTGATTCAAGACGGTTTTGAAAAAAAAGCAATCAGGGAAGAGTTGAATAAGCGGCGAATTACAGCAATAAAAATAATAAAACCCAATGTATAAAACAAGGAGCCTTCTGATCTGCCCCCCAAAAGTTGGACTAAACCTCCAACGGATTAAGGTGCAGATTTTTTATGACTAAATATAACCAACAATTCAAACAACAAGTCATCGAGTTTTATCTTCAAAATGACAAAAACCGTTTATTCACTCAACGATATTTTCAATTATCCAAGAAAACCTTAACTCGATGGATTGCTCAATTTAATCATAACGGAATCAATGGGCTAGCGGTGATAGGTAAGAAGCAAAAATATTCCCCCGAATTCAAATTAACCGTCATACAAGCGGTCAAAAAGGGGCAATTTTCTGCGGAAAGCGCCTCCCTTCATTTTGGCATTGCTAATTCAGGTTCGATTAGCCAATGGTTGCACATCTTTGAAGAACAAGGTATAAACGGCTTATTACCCAAGCCCAAAGGTCGTCCGACAATGAAACCGAAATACCCGAAAATGCCTCCTCCACCTAAAACTGAAGAAGAACGCTTACGTTATCGTATTTTAGAGCTGGAAGCAGAGGTAGCTTACCTAAAAAAGTTGCGGGAGTTCAACCAACAAAAAATGCGGCAAAAGCAGCCATCGTAAAAACGTTGCGAGTGGATTTTCCCTTAGAAATCCTCCTCCCTTTGACTGGTTTAAAACGTAGTACGTTCTTTTATCACTTACCGCCTAAAATCGATAAAAATGCAGTGATTAGGCAGAAAGTGATTGAGATTTATCAAGATAATGATGGCAATTACGGCTATCGTCGTATTACGTTAAAGTTACGTGATTTTTTGGGTGCGATTAACCATAAGCGTATTCAAAGGATAATGCAACAGCTTGATTTAAAAGGGAAATGTAAGCAGAGGAAATATCGTTCTTATCAAGGTGAAGAGGGTAAAATTGCCGAGAATGTATTGCAACGGGATTTTCACGCAACGGCGCCAAATGAAAAGCTCGTCACGGATATCACCGAGTTTAAATGTGCGGAAGGCAAGCTCTATTTATCGCCTATTAAGGACTTGTTTAATAGTGAAATTCTTGCTTATGATTTAGCAAGAAGCCCTAACTTTGAGCAAGTGATGCGGATGCTAAAGCAAGCGGTCGCGAAACTGCCTAAGGACGCTAAACCGATTTTACATTCCGACCAAGGTTGGCAATACCAGATGGCAGGCTATCAAGACATGCTGAGAAAACATCATATTAAACAAAGTATGTCGAGAAAAGCGAATTGCTTGGATAATGGGGCAATGGAAAGTTTTTTTGGGCGATTGAAAACGGAATGTTACTTTGGTAAGCGATTTGAAACTTTCGAACAACTTGAGAAAGTGATTCACGAGTACATTCATTATTACAACAATGAGCGTATTCAAGTGAAATTAAAAGGACTGAGCCCTGTACAATACAGAACTCAGTCCTTAAATTAAACAGTCTAACTTTTTGGGGTCAGATCATTCATAGGCTCCTTGTTTTTAGAATTTAACATTCACAACTAATATAAAATTCCGTCCCGTTTGCGGTACAAATTGGTGGTAAGAGGTGTGAATATAGACTGGTTGGTTGAGTAAATTAGTACCGTTTAGACTGATTTTGTAATCCAAATCTTTCCACTTATTACTATATGCCACACCAATATTTAACATCGTATTACCTTCCGTAATATATTCCAACTGACTGGTACGGCGTTGAGTAAAGGTACGGATCAATTCTAAATCTCCTGACCAATTTGGGGTAAACTCCGCATTAAAACGAAAACCTAGTCGTACAGGAGGGGTTCGAGGCGTATTTTGATCAGCACGATAAATCAAATAATCTTCACCTGGTTTAGCATCTTTTGGTAAATAATCTTTAAATACGCTGTAATCGCTGTTTACCGTCAGTGGAGGTAAATTGGTCAGCCAGCCTCTTACCATATCACCAAAAATCGTGGCTTGGTATTTGTCGTTAAAGCGGTAGCTTGCCTCAGCTTCTATGCCGTAAAAACGGGCTTTTGCCTGGTTATAACGACGCATAAATAACTGATTTTCACGGAATAAATTTTCATTGTAAATGTAGTTTTTAAAGTGGTTGTAATAAACATTCACTTTGTACCCAACTTGCTCAGTTTGATAACCTAAGCCTAGTTCTACATTGTTAGATTGCTCTTTTTTCAAATCTTTATTGCCGTATTCAAACGAGTTAGTCGCAATATGCTGTCCATGATAATACAGCTCCATCGGCGTTGGGAAACGTTCATTATGCGATGCAGTAAACGAGAGCTGATAATCTGGGTGGAAGAACCAATTTAGCGTACTGGAATAGGCATAAGCGTTTTGGTTATAAGGTGACAGATCTGGCTCAACCTGTTTACCACCACTAATGCGATAATGATCCTGCAAGCGTTTGATTTCATTGCGATCGTATTCAATTTCAATCTTCTGCTTTTCTACTCGTCCAGCAAATTCAAGAGCAAAATTATCCCACATATATTGCTCAATACCAAACAGGCTCATCTGTTTATTCGTGTTTTCAACCAGCGGGAATTTCACTTCACGATCTTTCGGTGCATGCATGCTGCTCTTCTGAGTTTGGTACTGCACGCCCCATACACCGGTTAAACCACCTAGTGGTGCATGATAGATTTCCAAGCGGGCATTTTTACCTCGATTTTTGAAAATATTGACCGGTTTGCCATAATCCTGATCTTTTTTCAGCTGTTTATGGTAGCGTGTTGCTAACACACCGGCATCTTTTTCGTCATGGTAATAATCGGCATCGGCGTAGCTTACTTTAATTTTATCAATACCTTTGAATGGCTGACGCAACTCGGCTTTTACATCAAATCGTTTGGATTCTAAATCAACCCATGGACCAGGGTGTGTATGGTCGTGATCGTGTCCGAATGGATTATCGTGGCTGTGTGTACCATCTTCTGCATGATCAGTTCCACAGTGGAAATGCGGATTGCTCCCAATGTTTTCCTCGCCAATCAAATGCGGATAGAGATAGGTATAGGCGTATTTGCCCTGTTTATTGCCATAAATATGCCCAATACAGAAATCGAATTTATGGTTATGCCCTGGTAAGCCATAGTTATCCCGCCGTTTACTGTATGACGCACCGATATAACCTTGCTCACCAACAAAGGATAACCCTAACGTGCCGACTTTTGATTTATTATAAGTATCCGGGACATAGTTTAACCGTTCACCTAAATTAATCCCTGGAACACGGTAGTTATCGCTGTGGCGGGTCAGTCCTTCGGCTCGCACCGCAATATGTTTGCCGATACCAAAGGTTGCCCCTAATGCGCCGACTTTCTCTTTGGCAGCGGTATCAAAACGGCTATTGAGTTCCACCTCATAGCCCTTTTCTGGGATCTCAGTTGGAATACGTTTATCTACCACGTTCACAATCCCCGCCGGTGAACTGCTGGCATAAAGCAAGGTACTGGAACCACGCAAAATTTCTACCTGTTTAGCAAGCAATGAATCGGCAACTACCGCATGATCTGGCGATAGGTTTGACATATCAATCACATCCGAACCGTTTTGCAGAATACGAATTCTCGCGCCTTCTTGGCCACGGATAATTGGCTTACTCGCGCCACCGCCAAACGGGTTACTGTGTACACCTAACTCCGCTGCAAGCGCATTGCCCAGCGTTGCCGAACGCTTTTTAAATTCCTTACCTGCAATAATTTTATCACTGACTTTCAGTAAGGTAACTTCACTTCCTTGCGAAATACTCGGCGTGCTACCAACTACTGAAACTTCGTCTAACACTGCAACATCGTTATTGTTTGCCCAAACAAGCGGGCTAAATTGGGCTGAAATCAACACAGCTAGTAATTTTTTATTAAACAATTTTATTCTCCATAAAATAATTATGGTTAATAAGTTACTGCAAAATATGAGACTTGACAATAATAACCATAAAAAAATTATGTGTTTTTATCTTTCCCCTCTTGCCAAGCAGGAAACATATCCATTAAAATTTTATGGATTTAACTTAACGGAGATAAAACATGCGTTCTACATTTAAACTTACTCTTGCCGCAATTGCGGTTTCTTTTGTGATTACTGGCTGTAAATCTAGCCATGGTCCATCTGTGGTAGCAAAAAATTCAGAGCCTCAACCAATTCAAATCACAAAGGAAAAGGATAAAAAGGAAGAATCGAATAAGGCCAATAACATTCCTGCTAAACCTGAGCTACCAAAACCGGTGCAACCGGCTAAACCGGTTACTCCAGCCGAAACACCAAAACAGCCAGAGTCCATTGTTCCTACACCAGAAAAACCTGCTCAACCAGAACAACCCGCACAACCTGATATACCAAAGAATAAACCGTACGCTTCTGGTATTAATGAGGATAGCAAAGGCAAGGCATGGCGAGTTGTTGCATTAAGTCGAAATGGCAGTTTGCTCAATATTAGTGAATATCGCAAAGATCATCTGGATTCACTGACTAAAAGCAAAAATTCACCTCTTGATAATAGCAAGGAATTTGGGGAGACAGAATATAATCATTTTCTTAGTTTTGAACTTGGACAAAATGAACAGGGTAGCCCTTTTATCAAAAATCTTAATCAAAAAGGTAATAACTACTTAGGGCAACATAGTGGCATCTACCAAGATAGTAAAATTGTTGGGGATTCAAATAAAATCAACTACTTGTACGTGAATCAGCCTTATTCTAGTTATGGAGCACTATTTACAGATGCGAATAACAGCAATCTCTTCCATGTACAACTCAGCACAGGAAGAGATGGAAGGAGAATCATTAGCGAAGGAGAAAGTGGCGCAAGCTATGCTGAATATGGCGTTTATACATTAAATGGTCAAACTGCCAAATGGAATAATGGGCTTGTAGGTGATGCTGTTTACCAAGGAAACGTGATTGCACGTATTGAAAAGCAGATTGGCGATAAAACCGTTGTCTTTGCTCCACAAGTAGATGGCGATGTAACCTTGAACTTGCACTTAGATAATAATTGGACAGACAGTAAGCTTAGTGGGAAAGTAAATAGTACAACTATAGGTGAAATTAAGCTTGAAGAAAGTAAACTTGCTCCAGCAACTTATTTAGTGGATCATATTGGCTTTAATGGCGAAGCTAAAGCAAATAACTCGTTGGAAGGCTTCTACTCTGTCGAGTTTGCTGGTCCAAAGCTTAACGATGCCGTTGGTTCTATTGAATTAGAAAATAAAACGGATGATATTAATAACAATGACATAACTAAATATAACGCTGTATTTGGTGCAGTGAAAACTGAAAAATAGGCTCGCCATAGCTAAAAGGGCTGGTAACAGCCCTTTTCTTTTTCTAAGGATAAGAAATGAAGAAATTTCCATTACTGTTTTTTTTTCCGACATTACTCTTTGCTCAAGATCCCAATAGTACACCTAGCCAAATAGAACATATCGCTAAACCAACATCGGCACCCTTACAGCTTGCAGTGGAACAATCGTCTCGCCACATTTTTAACGAAGCTGAATTACGTGCTAATCAGGCATTAACCGAAAAATTACTCAGCCAAGCTATCTATACTCGCCAGCTCACTAATATGGAAAAACTGGTGATAATTTATCAAGATTTTAACCAAATTGACCCAATTTTATTGCGCTATGCTCAAGGTAAAATCGCGCTACTTAAAGGAAATTATTCACAAGCTATTCGAGAGTTTCGCACTATTCTTGCTAAACAACCTGAACTAAATACCGTACGAATTGAACTGGCAATTGCATTACTACATGATCAACAAACGAATGCGGCAAGTGAACAATTCGATAAAGCTAAAAGTGCCAAAAACCTACCTTATAAAGTGCAGCAACTGATTGAACAGTATCAGCAATATCTGGAGAAAAAACAAGCTTGGAAGTTCAATTTCTCTGCCCACTATGTACGGGATGGTAATATCAATAACACATCCAAACAAACTGAAATTGAGCATACCGGCTATGTGAAACAGCCTAACCTGTTACCACAAACTGCGCACGGAATTCACTATTCTTTTGGACTACAAAGAGATTTTAACCTACTTGGCTCGCATTACCTTAGTTTCGATAATCAAACGCAGGGGGAACTTTATTGGGATAATCATGACTACGATGAAATCACCAATCGCGCTTTGTTTGGCTATGCTTACAAAAAGTCACACCAAACCACCCGCGTATTGCCATTTTATGAAAAACGCTGGAAACATCATCAATCAGAACGCTGGACAAACGGATTAAGGCTAGAACATGCATATTGGCTTTCTATTCACTGGCAACTTGCTACTGCATTCGAGTATGGGAAAAAACGCTATTTCGACCAGCACATTTACAATGGCAGCTATAAACTTGCTTCAGCTACCCTACTCTGGCTACGTAATCCGCAACAGTTTTTCTTTATTGGTACCGATTTCAACCGAGATAAAACCGTATTGAAACAACATAGTTCTGATACCAAAAGCTTACGTTTCGGCTGGCAGCAGGAATGGCAAACACTTGGATTATCAAGCCGCCTGACCCTTGCTTACACCGACAGACATTATAAAGACACTGCGGTGCTGGGTGGCAAACTTAATCTAGGTAAAATTCGCCATGACCGTGTGAACAGCATTAATCTTACCCTTTGGAAACGAGATTGGCATTGGTTAGGGCTTACACCCAAACTGCAACTTGGCTATGCTAAACATCATAGCAACTTACCAAGCCTATATGCTTACACGGATAAAAATGCGAATCTAATCATCGAAAGTCGTTTTTAATCTAATAATTAAAAACGATATGATTTGCCCCAAAAAGTTGAACAGATTAATAAACTATAAAGGCTGAGCCTCGGGATTGAGCAGGGCCCAGTCCTTTTAAATCCAGTTTAGTAATAATACACTAAATATTCTTCCAACTCGGTCTGTGGCGCTACTATCGATGTATAACTGCGATGGTAAAAGCATTCTGATTTCAAAATCCCAAAGAAACCTTCAATTAGCGCATTATTATAACAGCTATCGACTCATGCTCTGGATAACTTTTCCTTCTAACATATTTCGCCACGCCGCTGTACCATTACACCTTGAGCATAATGAATAATCGGACCATCCGTGGCTTTTAATTGACTCAGCCCTTGTTCTAGCATCTTTTTAACCATCGGGAATTTGGGACATGTCGCAATCTGATAAGAGATAATTTCTCAATTAGCTAATGAAAAATAAAGTTTTTCTTGCGAACAATAGAATAGATCTTGCTGGACATTCCTCAGCTTCAAGATAGTTGTATGATTTAATCTAACACCGATTTGACGCAATTTTAGAGTTAAAGCACGATAACCATCCCGCTATTCTCTCAACATCACTGCTTTTTCTTCAGAATAATTTCGTTTAACCTCTTGATAATAAAAGGGGGAGCTGACCATTTGAGCCACTTGCAATAAATCATTTAATGAATGTGCTTTTTTAGGGCATGAATGGCGGTTCCTTTTTCTGCTGTCGTTTTTGGCAGTCAAGCCCTTCAACCTTTTAAGTAAGCAATCTCATAGCGGGAAATCGCAAGCTCACGTTGTTATTTTTTTAAAGGCGTGTAGTGATAAATCTGTTGGTTCAGGCACGTAAATCTGTTTCTTTTTTATCTTTGATCTCAATATTTTAGGTAATTCAAGCTACCCAAAAGATGATTCTCTGCCATCTAAGCACTTTTCACGAAAAACCTTAAACCAACTAATGCCAAGCAAAACAGATGCAAAAATATAAGTAGTTGCGAACAAAAACTAAAACTTTCGCTTTAGGTTTTTACAGATTATTTGTATTCTTCAAGCCAAATAGTCAAGATAGCCTCAAGAACCTGTTCGTTTGACGCTTCCGGATCATCATCAAAATCGTCCATTTCGCAGATCCATTTGTGCATATCGGTAAAACGAACCGTCGTCGGATCTAAATCCGGATTCATATCATAGAGATTTTCCGCAATCATGCGTGTATCAGACCATTTCATTAGTGCGTCGCCTCATTTGCATGATTTAAGTTATATTTCGGAATCTCTACCACTAAGTCTTCCTCGCCGACTACACATTGGCAACTTAAACGGCTGTCCATTTCCAGACCCCATGCTTTATCTAGCATATCTTCTTCTTGATCGGTCGTTTCATTTAATGAATCAAATCCTTCACGAATTACCACATGGCAAGTGGTACACGCACAAGAACCGTCACAAGCATGGTGAATTTCAACACCTGCATTGTGTGCTAACTCTAATAAATTGTCGCCGGTTTGCGCTTCAATCACCATACCTTCCGGGCAGAACTCTTCATGCGGAAGAAAAACAACTTTTGGCATAATATCCTCTCTTTGATTTACCATCGAAAGACACGGAAATCAATTAATGCAAGCGGTCGGATTTTGCCGATTCTTTGCAAATACTATTTTCCGAGTATTCCGTATTTTCAGTGATAAAAACTAAATAATCTCATCAACGGCTTTACCCGCTAATGCTTTTTGGATTGATAAATTCATTCGCTTCGCAGCAAATGTTTGTGTGGCGAGATCTAAATCTTTTACCCCTTGGGCAATCGCTTGTCGATCCGTCCCTTGTTTTAATTGAATCAGTTTTGCGATTTCCGCTTCAATTAATTTAAACTCCTCAACGCTTAATACTTCCGCACCGTCTTGTTGTAATGCCGAAATAACCGTATCAATCGTTCTGTCCGCTTCAACTCGCTGTTCGGCAAGTTGGCGGGCTTCCATATCTTCTTTGGCATTGGTCATTGAAGATTTAATCATTTGTGTAACTTCTTCGTCAGTTAAACCGTAAGACGGTTTAATTTGAATCGAAGCCTGCACTTTAGTCGATTTTTCCATTGCCGTTACGCTGAGCAAACCGTCCGCATCCACTTGATAAGTAACACGAATCGTCGCCGCACCGGCAACCATCGGCGGAATGCCTCGTAACGTAAAGCGACCGAGTGAACGACAATCTTCGACCAACTCACGTTCGCCTTGTAACACATGTACGCTCATTGCGGTTTGACCGTCTTTCGCGGTAGTAAATTCTTGCGCACGTGCAACCGGAATCGTCGTGTTACGCGGAATAATTTTCTCAACTAAACCGCCCATCGTTTCGATACCGAGAGAAAGCGGTACCACGTCTAACAGCAGCATTTCGCTGTCCGGTTTATTACCGACTAAAATATCTGCTTGAATCGCCGCCCCTAATGCCACAACTTTATCCGGATCAATCGAAGTTAAAGGCTGCTTACCGAAAAACTCACCGACTTGTTCACGTACAAACGGCACTCGAGTCGAACCGCCCACCATCACTACTTCACGGATTTCTTCGCCTTCCACGCCGGCATCTTTTAACGCACGGCGACAGGTCATCAATGAACGCTTAACTAACGGTTGAATTAACTCGTTAAATTGCTCACGGCTTACCGTGCCTTGCCAATTTGCAAATTTCACTTCGGTTTCGACCGCTTGTGAAAGTGCTACTTTAGTTTGGGTGGCAAGGGTTAATAACTTACGCTGTTCGTTAGCATTTTGCGGTTTGTAATTTGCCTGTTGTGCAATCCAATCTGCGAGTAAATGGTCGAAGTCATCGCCGCCAAGTGCGGTATCGCCGCCGGTCGCCAACACTTCAAATACACCGCGACTTAAGCGCAAAATCGAAATATCGAAAGTGCCGCCGCCTAAGTCATAGACCGCAATCACGCCTTCTTGTCCGCTATCCAAACCGTAAGCAATCGCCGCTGCCGTCGGTTCATTTAATAAACGTAATACGTTTAAACCGGCAAGACGTGCCGCATCTTTAGTGCTTTGGCGTTGTGCATCGTCAAAATACGCCGGCACGGTAATGACCACACCGGATAATTCCCCGCCTAAACGTTGTTCGGCAAAGCGATTTAAGTGGCTTAAAATATCCGCCGACACTTCAACCGGGCTTTTATTACCTTGCTTGGTTTGAATAAGTGGCAAGCCGTTATCGCTGGCAATAAATTGATAAGGCAAATCCGGATAACGTGTTTGTACGTCTGCAAGCGAGCGACCGATTAAGCGTTTCGCCGAAATGACCGTATTTTGCGGATCGAGACTCGCCTGTGTAAATGCTTCAATCCCAACCGTTTTTTGTTGTTCGCCGTAGTGAACGACTGACGGCACTAACGCACGTTCCTGATCATCTAACAACACCTGCGTTTGCCCGCTACGTACACTTGCCACCAATGAATTGGTTGTACCAAGGTCAATACCGACGGCTAAACGATGCTGATGCGGCGCAGCCGTCTGCCCCGGCTCAGCAATTTGAAGTAATGCCATTATTTTTTATCTCTCTTTATATAATATTATGTTTTAACTCTACCAAATTCCGCTCAAGATCTAATTCAAAAACGAGTACTTACTGCACTCTCTCCCCCTGTGGGAGAGAGTGATAAAATTATGCGACCGAATAGCCCATATTTTCCGGTGCGAATACGCCTTGGTAGTGGCGTTCGATCGGGACGGCGATTTTACTTTCTAATTCTAATACTTGATAACCTTGTAAATTCGCAATATCCGTTTGCCAGTTTTCCCAGCGTAAGTCTTTATAAAAATCGGTTAAATCACCGGCTAACGCCCAGCCGAGAAATTCCGAATAACCTAAATTTAACGGTTCCCATTTTTGGGTTTTCGGGTTGTGATAATAGACCTGTCCGACTTTATCGCCTAAGCCGCCGGCATTAATCGCAAAATAACCGCCGATTGCATCGTCCGCCACTAATAAATGGCTCGGTTGTTCGCCCGATTGTTTAAAGGTTTTTCCGAAATTCCAGTCGAATAATCCTCTCGGTAACTTTTCGTTACCTGAGCCTAAAATACGTAACCAGCCGTGATCAATAAAAATACCGCCGGTCTCATACACGATTGCGCCCATCGGCGAACGCGTCGAAAGCTGCATTCCGACTAACGCCGCACCGGCGTCTTCCGGATAGCTCGCTAAAATTTCATAATGATTTTTTGCTTGCGTAAACCAATCTCTTAAAATGAGCCACGCCGATTGCTTATCTAATAATTCTTCTAATGCTTTCATTGCAAAATTTCCTTTAAATTCGACCGCTTATTTTCGGGCTAAGAAATAAATCCCCAAACCGCAAGCAACCGTTAATAAGCCGATTAACTGATTTAATTGGAAAGGACGAACCGCCATTCCGAACAAACCGAAATGGTCAATAATCGCCCCTGTGACCAGCTGTCCGACAATAATAAAAAACAGCATATTGGTAATGCCGATTTTAGGTGCTAAAAATACCGTAGTAAAGACGAACCCGGCGCCTAAAATACCGCCGAGCAATTTCCAAATCGGCTGTGACGGAAGCTGTTGTAACGCACCGCTTAAATCCGTTTTCCAAAAACAGAATAACAATAACGCAATCGTCCCCGTTGCAAACGAAATTGCCGCTGCTACCAAAGGTTGCCCGAGCATTGCCTGCGCTAATCGGCTATTAATTGCCGCTTGGCTTGCCAGAGCGGAACCGGCGACCAGTGCCAATAAAATATAGGGTAAAGCCATTTGCAAAATTCTCTTAAAATCAGACCGCTTGTATCCGGCTGATACCGCTACATATCAAAGAATTTTTCTTCAACTTTTTCGATTTGAATAATCAGCTTTTTAAAATAGCGTAAGCGATCGGTCAGCCCATTGGCTTGTTGCCATTGTTGCGCTTCCAGCGTTTGTTGCAGTTGCTCTAAAACGGCTTTCTGTTCGGTTTTAATTTGCTTTAGAAAGGCGGTTAATTCAGCTTCATCATGACGATGCTCTATTGTTTCCAGTTTCTCATGCCACTCCATCTGTTGCATTAAGAACTCGATATCTCGCATACTTTTTTCTTCGAGATTTTTTGCTTCGCCGGTATGAATTTCAATTATTGCTTCCGCACGTAGAATCGGATCTTTAAGCGTTTGTAACGCTGAATTTATATCTGCCGATTTTTGTACCGCCGCTAATTGTTCCGTTGAAGAACCGTTCGCAAAATTATCCGGATGCAGTTGTCTTTGCAATGCCAAATAGCGTTCGGAAAGTAGCGCGTTATCCAATTCAAATTGAACCGGTAAATCAAATAGTGCAAAAGGATTATTCATTGTTTATCTCTATACGTTAAAACTTTCACCACAGCCGCAAGAATCTTTCACATTCGGATTGTTATATTTAAAACCTTCGTTTAAACCTTCTTTGACGAAATCCAATTCGGTACCGTCTAAATAAGTCAGGCTTTTTTCATCTACAATCACTTTTACGCCGTGTTGTTCAAAGACATGATCATCCTCATTTAACACATCAACAAACTCAAGCACATAAGCCAGTCCCGAACAGCCCGACGTTTTCACACCTAAACGTAAACCGATCCCTTTACCACGGTTTTCTAAGAATGTACGAACTCGATTTGCTGCTGTTTCGGTTAATGTAATTGCCATAAGTTATCCTTTTTAATCTGTTAAATGAAAGCGATCTTTACCACAGAAAACACGGAAATACACGAAAAAGTTGATTTTGCAAAATTTTGCGAAAAAACAACCGCTTGTTTTCGTGCTTTCCGTGTTATTCGAAGTTAATTATTATTTAGCTTGTTTTTCTTTATAATCGGCAATCGCTGCTTTAATTGCGTCTTCCGCAAGAATTGAACAGTGAACTTTTACCGGTGGTAATTCCAATTCTTCTGCGATGTCGCTGTTTTTAATTGCGCCCGCTTCTTCTAAAGATTTACCTTTCACCCATTCGGTGATTAAAGAACTTGATGCGATTGCAGAACCGCAACCGTACGCTTTAAAGCGTGCGTCTTCAATAATACCCTGATCGTTCACTTTAATTTGTAAACGTAAAATATCACCGCAAGCCGGCGCACCTACCATACCGGTACCGATATCCGCCGCTTCTTTATCAAATGTCCCTACGTTACGTGGGTTCTCGTAATGGTCAATTACTTTTTCGCTGTATGCCATTTTGTATTCCTTCTGTTAAATTCTGTTATCAGTAAAATATTGTTTGCAGTTGCTAGGCGAACCGCCGCAGACAGTACAATCAGTACGGCAAGGCGGTTCAACAACGCAAATGCATTGCAATATTTCTACTGATTAGTGGTGATTCCACTCGATTTTTGATAGATCCACACCTTCTTTAAACATTTCCCAAAGTGGAGAAAGCTCACGAAGTTTTACGATTGCTTTTTTCACAAGCTCGATGGTGTAGTCGATTTCTTCTTCGGTTGTCCAACGACCTAAAGTGAAACGAATCGAGCTGTGTGCCAATTCATCGTCACGACCGATTGCGCGTAATACGTATGAAGGCTCTAAACTTGCCGATGTACACGCTGAACCTGATGAAACCGCAATATCACGTAACGCCATCATTAATGATTCGCCTTCAACGAAGTTGAAGCTGATATTTAAGTTTGAATCTACACGTTTACCTTCTTCCATTGAACCGTTTACATACACTTCTTCGATATCTTTGAAGCCGTTGTATAAACGGTCACGTAATGCACGTAAGCGAGGCATTTCTGTTGCCATTTCTTCTTTAGCGATACGATATGCTTCGCCCATACCTACGATTTGGTGTACAGGTAATGTACCTGAACGCATACCACGCTCGTGACCACCACCGTGAATAATCGCTTCGATACGAACACGTGGTTTACGGCATACATATAAGCCGCCGATACCTTTTGGTCCGTATAATTTGTGGCTTGAGAAAGACATTAAATCCACTTTTAATTCTTGTACGTTTACCGGCACTTTACCGACCGATTGCGTTGCATCCACGTGGAAAATGATTTTTTTCGCACGGCAGATTTCACCGATTGCTTTGATGTCTTGGATAACACCCATTTCGTTATTTACGTGCATCACGGAAATTAAAATGGTGTCCGGACGAATCGCCGCTTCTAATTTCGCTAAATCTAAAATACCGTCTTCTTCCGGATCTAAGTAAGTTACTTCAAAACCTTCACGCTCTAACTGACGGCAAGTATCCAATACCGCTTTGTGTTCGGTTTTAACCGTGATGATATGTTTACCTTTAGTTTGGTAAAAATGCGCCGCACCTTTGATCGCAAGATTATCCGACTCCGTCGCACCTGAAGTAAATACGATTTCACGGCTGTCCGCGCCGATTAAATCCGCAATATGGTTACGTGCAACATCTACCGCTTCTTCCGCTTCCCAACCGAATTTATGCGAACGTGAAGCCGGGTTACCAAAGATACCGTCTTTGGTCATATATTGCATCATTTTTTGCGCAACACGCTCGTCCATCGGCGTAGTTGCTGCATAATCTAAATAGATAGGTAATTTAACTGACATTGTTACTCCTAACTCGCTTTAAATAAGCGGCCGTTTTTATTGAAATTGTTGCAATTAATGTTTGTGTGAATGATCGTGGCAATGTTCTTTTTCACAATCGTGATCCGAATGTTCTTCAACAAGTTCCGCTAAAGTAATCGTATTTAAAAACACACCGATTTGTTCTTCTAAACGTTCCCATAAATGATGGGTTAAGCACTGAGAGTTTTTGCTACAGTTGCCGCTACCTTTACATTTGGTTACGTCGAGATTTTCATTCACCGCCGCAATAATCATCCCCACACTAATCTCTTCAGGTTGCTTACCGAGTTGATAACCGCCGCCCGGACCTCTCACGCTATGCACGATTCCTTCGCGACGTAATTGAGCAAATAATTGTTCCAAATACGACAATGAAATCGCTTGACGTTCCGAAATATCGGCAAGGCTTACCGGCAAAGACTTTCCGTGTAACGCAATATCTAGAATCGCAGTTACCGCATAACGCCCTCTTGACGTTAATTTCATAATTTTTGTCCCTCTTTTAATAAGGAAATAGTAATCGATTTACGGTGTGAATTTTGATATACCTGACTGTTACAGTCAAGAATTTTACACTTATCACACTGAAAGGTTTTATAAATGATAAAGATTATTAATAATCCTTATTGATAACATAAAAGAATAGTTTGCATTTTTTTAAATCAATAACTTTACAATTATAAATGATTTTTAAAGCTCATAAAATAATAATCCCGACTAAAGCCGAAGAAATTGATATAACGTACAATCTATTGCCGTTTTAGTTCTCATATCGACCCGATAGCCTTATAAACGGAAAGAGGTATTCCGCCTACTGGTCGGAACTCCTACTTTTTTAAGTAAATACACTTGCTCACCTTGTTATCCCTACGTAGAATCGCCCGCGTTTTGCTTTTTAGCAATCATAAAAATATGAACGACAGTTCACAAAAATGGCCTTTTATACGGCTATTTTTTTATTTAAAAGGATACCTAATGAATCACACATTTAATAAAACTCTTATTGCTTCACTCTTAACTTTATCTGCCGGCGGTGTATCGGCTTCTTTATTCCAACTTGCGGAAGTTTCAACGTCAGGACTCGGTATGGCGTACGCAGGTAATGCGGCGGTTGCGGACAATGCGTCCGTAGTAGCAAATAACCCGGCGTTAATGACTAAATTCAAACGCCCTGAAATTTCAGCCGGTGGCGTGCTCGTTGATACAGATTTGACCGTTCGCGGAATCACTTCAAACGGTAATCAAGCTTATGCAGGTAATGTCGTACCAACCGCACCGATTCCTAATATATATTTCGTATTACCGGTGAATGATGATTTCTCATTCGGTTTAGGTTATAACGTAAATTACGGTTTAAAAACAAAATATCCGACCGATTTCGCCGCAGGTTCATTAGGCGGTAATACCGAATTACAAGCGCATAACTTCAACCTAAGCGGCGCTTATAAATTAGGTTACGGTTTTAGCATTGGTGCAGGTTTAAATGTTGTTTACTCTAAAGCGGAATTTATTCGTCATTTAGGTGATAATGTCGAAGCAGGTGCAGCTCGAGCTAAGGCAGGGGCAGCACAAGCAAGAGCGGCGGCTGCAAAAGCAAACGCAGCGGGTTTAACCGCTCAAGCGCAAGCATTAACCGCCACAGCAAACCAATATCAAGCTTTAGGTAATTTATTATCCTCTTATAAACGTTCAACAGAAGTAGCTCGTGTCAGTGGCGATGAATGGTCATTAGGTTGGAATGCCGGTTTAGTTTACGAGTTGAATGAAAATCACCGCTGGGGTTTAGCATACCACTCTCCTGTAGATGTGAAATTTAAAGGTCATTACAGTAACGGTATTTCTGCTGCAACAGGAAGTTCTATCGTTGCATTCCCAACAGCCGGTCAAGAGTTTCCGGGTAAATTAACACTTAATTTACCGGCATTCTGGGAATTATCGGGTTTCCATAAATTAACCGACCGCTTAGCGGTTCAATATAGCTGGAAACGTACCGAATGGAGCCGTTTAAAAACGTTAGATGCTTACAGCACTAAAGGCGAACATTACTTACACAAACAAGAAGATTTCTCGGATGCGAGTCGTTATGCACTAGGCGTATCTTATGATGTATCCGAGCCATTAACATTACGTGCGGGTATCGCTTATGATGAAAACGCAAGTACCAATCATCCGTCAATTTCGATTCCGGATACAAACCGTATGTGGTATTCGGTGGGTGCAACCTATCGTGTAACCCCTGCGCTTTCGGTGGATGCCGGTTATGCGTTCCTACGCGGTACGGCAAACAGCTTTGACGAAAAAGGTACGGCATTTAAAATTAAAGCTCGCGGGAATCTCTACGGCTTAAATCTTAACTACAAATTCTAACGCCTAACTCAAAATAGGAAATTACGAAGATGCCAAAGGCGTGTAAACTGATTACACGCCTTTTTATTTACTTTAAGGAGAAATAATGAAATCAACGATTTACTATCAATATTACGATTCACCGGTCGGCAAGCTGTTATTGATTGCCAATGATAAAGGTTTAATCGGCATTGAGTTTGAGCAAGAACAGCTCACAAGCGATGCGCAAAAATGGCAAGAAGCTAACGAAACAAGCGGTCAAATTTTCGAAATTTTTTGCAAAACGCGCGATATTTTAGACCGCTATTTTGCCGGTGAGAAATTGGAGTTTAGACATTTGGATTTTCTGGCACCGCAAGGTACCGAATTTCAGAAATCCGTCTGGCAGATTTTATTAACCATTCCTTACGGCAAAACCACCAGTTACGGTGAAATCGCACGACAACTCGGTAAACCGAATGCAATGCGAGCGGTAGGCGGTGCGGTCGGGCGCAATCCGATTTCAATTATCGTGCCTTGCCACCGCGTATTAGGCAAGAGCCAAACTTTGACCGGCTTTGGCGGCGGCTTACCGGCTAAACGCTATCTATTGGCACTCGAAGGAATTCATTTTAAAGATAAAGGGATTGAATTCGTCAATCCGAAACATAAAAAATGGGATAAAGCCTAAATACGTTATCCCCTTTCGATTAGTAATTTTCTTTTACCCAATTTTCCGCTAATGCTAAATCCGCTTGCCACTGTTGAGCGATTTGGAACACCCATTGTGCGATATGCTGTTCCCACACTTCTCCGTTATCGCTCTGCGCAAGTTGTGCGACTTCTTGTAAGCGTTTCAAGCTGACCGAAGCCAATGCGCCTTTGATTTTATGCGCTTCATCCGCCGTACATTTGCGCATTTCCGGCGAATCGGTTGCCTGCCATTCGGTCAGATAATGTTGTAGATTAGCCAAATACTCCGGCATTAATTTGGCGAATAATGCAAAGTTCGCCAATACCGCTTTCGCCCCCATTACCTCAATAAATTCCGATAAAATTTTACGATCATACGGTAGGTTGAGCGTTTCTTCCGTTTCGACAAGCGGTGGAATTTCAGCGGTTTTTTCCGAAAAATCACTGTTAAAATAATGATTTAGGCATTCGGATAATGCTTCCAACGAAAGCGGTTTACGCAACACGTCGTCCATACCCTGTTGCTGATATTCCTCTTTGGTTTGCATAATATTTGCGGTTAATGCCACTAACAATGGTAAATAATCCACCTCTTCGTTTTCATAACGTTCGCGTAATCGTTGTGCAATATCAAAGCCGGTCATATCCGGTAATTGAATATCCAGTAAAATCAAGTCGTAGCTGTTCCGTTCAAATAACTCAAACGCTTGTGCGCCGGTCATTGCGACATCCACATCACAGCCGAATTTCTCTAACATGGCACGCGCGACAACCACATTCACTTCAATATCTTCCACCAATAAGACTTTTAACGCGTGCGCGTTGATTTTCACCGATTTTTTCGCTTCGACCGGATCCGCCTGAATAGTCAAGGTAAAAGTTGAACCTTTGCCCATTTCACTGCGTAGGGTTAAATCACCGCCCATTAATTTTGCGATACGTTTTGAAATCGCCAAACCGATACCGCTGCCTTGCGCTTTTCTTTCCTGAGAATTTTCCGCTTGATAGAACATTGCAAACACTTTGCGTTGTTCGTGTTTCGGAATACCGATGCCGGTATCTTTCAAGCTGAAGCTGAAATGATCGTTATCAATCCGTTTCACGCTTAAATAAATATCGCCGCCAGCCGGAGTAAATTTGACCGCATTGCTGACCAAATTCCACAGTATTTGGCTTAAACGGGCGTTATCCACATAGATAAAATTCGGTAAATCATCCGAGTAATCGATATGAAATTTAATTTTATTTTGTTCCGCCATTAAATTGCCGAAATTACTAATATCGCTAATCAGTTGCGAGAATTCGATTTCTTTTCTAAACAACTCGACTCGACGGCTGTCAATTTTTTCCAAATCGATAATATCGCTAAAGATATGCCCCAGCGAAACCGCACTGATATTAATCGTTTTTAGATATTCACGTTGTTGATCGGTCAATTCGCCTTCCAGTAAGATTCGACTTAACCCGATAATACCGTTTAACGGGGTGCGTAATTCATGGCTAATCGTTGCCATTAACACGCTTTTATCACGGTTATTCTTTTCTAAAGTTGCATTTAAAAAAGCGTCTTGTTCCCGCAAAATACCGAGATCATAAACGCTCTGCTCAAGCTGGATTCTAGACTTTTCCAATTTCTCGACAATCAGATTGAAGAAATAAATGACAAAAGGTGCGGAAATCAATCCGAAAGAAATCGAACGTAAAATATCTTGCGCTAAAATACCGCCCGTAAACAGATAGGTTAAAAGACTTTGTGCGACAATGGCACAGCTGGCCAATACAAAGAATCCCAACAGGGCAGCCTTTCCTCTCCCCAAGCGCAATACCCAATTTACATAACTCTGGCTGCATTGTTTGATCGCCTTCATTGTTCCCCCTTAAAAGAAAATCCTTTCTATCGTTTAAAAATAGAAAGGATTTATTATAGCTTAAACTGTGTATCTGAATAGTTTTGATTATTGATTCAAATCGGATTATTTCCAATAAAATAAACAGATAATCGCAATAATTGCAATAAAGACACCTAAGTAGTTAATTTTATTAATTTTTTCTTTAAAAACTAACGCGCCGATAAATGTGCCTAAACAAATCACGCCGAGGTTCATACCGGTAAACACTAATGTCGGATCATCTTTCATCACTTGGTGTGCTTTAATGTAGAATAAAATATTGCAGAAATTCAATACGCCCAACACTAAACCGACAGCTACGCTCGGCACGTGCCATTGCGTACGTTTAAGCAATAAATAAACAAACATTAAACAGCCGGCAAAGACAAAGGCGATAAACAGCGTTACCGGAAAAGCCGAGCCGGATTTGGCAATTTGTTTAAACAAGGTATCGGTCATTCCATAGCCTAACCATACGCAAGCTAAACTCACAATTGCAATTTTACCGCCTTTACCCATACCATGATGAGTCTTCCAGAGCAAACATCCTAATGCAATAAAGGCTAATACCAATGCAATCAATTTATTTTGGGTAATTTGCTCACCGAAAATGGTAAATGCCGCCAAAATCGGTAAAAACAGCGAAAGACGTTGTGCCGCATCGGTACGAATAATGCCAGCAAATTCAAGTGATTTGGCTTGAATCAGGAAAATGGTTGGTAATAAGAAACCTAATGCAAAAAACAGATAAGACGAAGGGTTATTCGCCACAATATCGACTACAGTTTGCCCTTTAAAATCCGGATTCAGTAAAAAATAAGTCATCGAAGTCGTGACGATATAGTTCACTGCGATACTTTGATCAATGGCAATTTGCTTTTGGCGTGCAACCTTAATCAGCACACCGACCGAGACGCTACATAAAATAGCGATCACAAGTTCTAACATAAAAATTCTCCTTTATAAACAAAGCTTCGCATTCTACAAACTTCCTTATGAGATAGATAGATCAAGCGGTCGGATCTGTGCAAAATTTTGCAAAAATACGACCGCTTGTTATGCTCTATTTACGTTCAAATAAACGTCTTTCCGGACTTTCGATTTGTTCTACCAAAATCAAAATTGCCGCATCACCGCCCCACTCTCTTGGCGCTTGGTGTAAAGCGATGATTTTAGGGTGTTGCACCAACCAACGGGGAATTTGATCTTTTAAAGTACGGGTGCCAAAACCAGTCATAATGCTGGCACAATAAACTTGTTCTCTCTCGCACGCCAAAATCAGTGCCGCTAATTCTTTTTTTGCTTGTTCACGGGTTAAACCGTGCAAATCCAAAAAAAGCTCCGGCTGAAAATCGCCACGACGTAGTTGTTTTAAAATATACGGGTCAATATCCGCACGCAAATATTTGATTTTCTCATTTTCTTCTCGTAATAACGGTTCATATTCATCGGAGAAGAAAAATTCGGTGTCTTTTTGTTCTTGTAACTCTCGTAATTCATTAACTTTTTTACGAGGCGCAGTTTTCGGCACAAAAGTGTCTTGTTTAATTTTTTTCGTGCCTTTTACCGCTTCTTGGAAAAGTGCAAAATCTTCGTTATCTAACATGCTGTTTGTCCATTACTAAAAATTCCGCTTCCGGGAAATTGCGTTCAATACACTCTCTTAAATAGTTTAGCGTACTTTGCTGAATAATTTCGTCTGTTGGTGGATAACTATTATAGATCAAACTGACTAACGGAATCTGTTTTTGTTGGCACGCCATTAAACTGAGCAAGGTATGATTAATCGAACCTAATCTGCCGGAAGTCACTAAAATCAACGGTAATTGCTGCTCCGCAATATAATCAAGCGTGGTATGTCGGTTATCATAAGGCACAGCTAAACCGCCTGCTCCCTCTAACAAAACATAATCATATTTTTCGGCTAATAATCGGCTGGCTTCGGCAATTTTATGCGTATCAATCGTGATATTTTCCATTTCCGCTGCCAAATGCGGCGAACAAGGATAGCGAAAAAGATAAGGACAAGTAATACCCTCTTTATCTTCTTCCGTGAGTGGCAGATTCTGCATTTGACGGTGTTGCAAAATATCGCTGGAAATCCCCTCACAGCCGGTTTGAATCATCTTTTGAGTGATTACCGAATAGCCTTGTTCCATCAAGCGTTTAGCATAAAAGCCGGTGGCGATCGTTTTACCAATATCGGTATCAATACCTGATACAAAAATGATTTTGCCCATTATTTTTTCACTCCCAAAATAAAAATAGGCGCATAAGTCAAATAAACGCCTTGTTCACAGCTAAATTGCGCTTGATATTGTTCACTAAATTCCATCAACTTTTTGCGTGTCCAGGTTTGCGTACTAATTGCCGTTACCCCGGTTTTCCGCAGGTGTTGCAACACGGCAAGCGGTGAAGCAAAGGTTAAACGAATCTGCCGTTGCATAATCTGTAACTGGGTAAAGTCTTTACTTAACCAAAAATGCCAATCTGCTGGGCTTGGGTAAGTCAGACCGACACCCGTTAGTTCACGAATTTCCGCCAAATTTTCCGTTGTAAAACTATTAAATAGCAAAACACCATTTGGCTGTAACAGCTTCGCGGCTTGCGAAACAAAAGTTTGCGGCTGTTCAAACCACTGTACTGCGGACGCAGAACTGATCAAATCAAATTGTCCATCAAAGGCTAAATGTTCCGCATCGCCGGCTATAAATTTAAAGGAAATAAGCGGTCGATTTTCGCCAATTTTTTGCACGACGCAATCTTGATAGACATTACTCAGATCATTGACGGCCAAATGTTCCACTTGATATTCACGCATTAAATGCTGAGTTAAATCGCCCGTACCACAACCGATTTCCAACACTCGCCGAAAACATTGTTTATTCGTTTGGGCAAGCAAATTTACCAATTGTCGATTAATCTGTTGTTGAGCGATCGCATGCTCATCATATTCCGTGATATGGGCTGCAAAACGTTGTGCAATCAATGGCTTATCTAACTCTGCCATAATTGTTCCCACTCAGAAAAATGTTGCCAGAGATAATGCTCACCTTTAGATAGGTGTGTCATACGCACCTTTTTATCTTGCCAAAAAGCTAGCTGATTTTGTGCTGAAAAAATACGATCTTTCTCGCCAATAATGACATTCGTCCAATGTAGCTTCGGCGTAACAAGATTTGCCTCGATTGCCGTATTCAATACCTCAAGTTCATGATGAATTTCAGCAAGCGAACGCTGTTCGGGTAATGCGAGGTAAACATTTAACAACTGTTTATCACCACACATTCGGCGTTCAAACTTCAAGCGATTTTCTGCATTTAATGTTTGTAATGTGCCGTCAAATATCTGTAGCGGAATGCCCCACAAGTCGTGTTTAGGAAAAAGCGTACCGTTAATTGCTGTCGCAGAAGCCAAATTAATCTCCGGCAATACCTTTTCCGCCACCCAAACACCCATCGACCACGCCACTAAGCGGACGGTTTGGTAACGGCTAAAATCAAAAGCAGGAAAGTTTAAATCTTGGTAATCATAACAAATCAATAAGTCATAACCGTTCGGCAACGCTAAATGTGAGACGACTGATGCCGGTGTGCCCCAACCGGCAAAATAAATAATCAAATTGGCTTGTTGAGTTGAAATTAATTTTGTTTTCACTTTGTCTCCTTATAAACAAGCAATTAAGCGATCTAATTCTTCTGTGGTTACATCTGCGGTTAAGGATAGTCGGATACGAGCCGTACCTTTCGGTACTGTCGGCGGGCGAATCGGCAAGCAATAAAAACCTTGTTGTTGCAATGTTTTGGCTTTTTGTACCGCTTGTTCGTTTTCTCCCACGATAAACGGAATAATGCAACTTTGCGTTTGTAGCGGATAACTATTTTTCTGCTGTACCGCTTGTTTTAGCTTCTCACTGAGATGCGCTAAATGCTGTCGTTTAGGTTGAAATTCGGGTAACCGCTCAAATAAAAATGCCGTCCACGCGACATTTAGTGGCGGTAATGCCGTTGAAAAAATCAGCGGACGCATCGTGTTGATTAAGTATTCCTTAATCACTTGATCGCACACTAAATAAGCCCCCATCGAAGCCAATGCTTTACCGAACGTACCGACTAAAAAATCGATCTCATCGATACAGCCTAATACTTCCGCCATGCCTAATCCCTGTTCTCCGTATGCCCCGATTGCGTGCGCTTCATCCACATACAGCATAATGTGACACTGGCTGGCAAAGGCCTTTTTTAATGCCACGAGTTCAGCCAAAGGCGCAATATCGCCGTCCATACTAAAAATACTTTCGGTCACAATGATAATTCGCTCAAACTGTGCAGCATATTTGCTGAGTAATTGAGTTAAATGTTCGAGGTTATTATGTTGATAACGATAAAAAGACACGCCGGCTAAACGGATACCGTCAATCAAACTGGCGTGTACTAACTTATCGGCAAGAATGAGGGTATTTTTATCCGATAACGCCGGCAAAATACCGATATTGGCATGATAACCGCTGTTAAATAACAAAGCCGCTTCTCGCTGAAAACGGTTGGCAATCAGCTGTTCAAAATCTCGGTAAATCGGGAAATTACCGGTTAGCAGACGCGAAGAAGATGAGGTAAGCGGGGTAACAAGCGGTTCATTTTCATTGATTTTTTGCAAAAATTGTTTTTGTAAGAGCTGATCTGAAGCTAGCCCCAAATAATCGTTTGAAGAAAAATTTAGCATTCGACGATTATCGGCAATAATCCACTTCCCATCGTGTTGAATCGGCGGTAACGCTCGCTTTAAACCGGCTTGCGTTAATTCCGCTAACTTTTGTTCGAATACATTCATAAAACCTCCGTAAAATGTATTACGTTTTATTCGTTATAAGCTATTTTTAATACTTGCAATAATGCGCTAGTGAGTTGGGTTAATTCCGCCTGACTAATAATAAACGGCGGCATAATATAAACCAGTTTGCCGAAAGGGCGAACCCAAATGCCGTGTTCGACAAATAATTTTTGTAGTGGTACCAAATCAACCGGCTGTTGCATTTCTAATACACCGATTGCGCCTAATACTCGTACTTCCGCTACCGATTTAAAGTGTTTTGCCGGTGCGAGTTCCTCAATTAATTGCCGTTCAATACGTTGAATATTGGCTTGCCAATCACTTTCTAATAATAAATTAATCGATTCATAAGCAATCGCACAGGCAAGCGGATTCGCCATAAATGTCGGGCCATGCATAAAACATTTTGCTTCTCCTTCGCAAATGACCGTTGCAACTTTTTCTGTAGTAACGGTTGCAGATAAAGTCAAATAACCGCCGGTGAGTGCTTTGCCCAAACAAATAATATCCGGCACCACCTCAGCGTGTTGCAACGCAAATAATTTGCCAGTCCGCCCGAAGCCGGTTGCAATTTCATCGAAAATTAACAGAATCCCGAAACGATCACATAATTCTCTTGCTTTTTGTAAATAAACCGGCGAATAGAAATACATCCCACCTGCGCCCTGTACAACAGGTTCGAGAATTAATGCGGCAATCTCATCGCCATGTTGTTCAAATAAATCTTGTAGTGGCAAAATCGCTTCATCTCGCCATGCTTCACCAAATTTCACACTCGGTTGCGGCAGAAAATATTGCACCGGTAAACTGGAATTGAATAAACCGTGCATCCCAGTAACGGGATCACAAACTGACATCGCATGCCAAGTATCGCCATGATAACCGGAACGAATAGTGGCAAATTTAGTGCGTTTTTTAGCATTTTTTTGACCGCTTGCTTGCGCATATTGCAATGCCATCTTCATAGCGACTTCAACTGCTACCGAGCCGCTATCAGCAAAGAAAATTTTATTCAGCTCAGGCGGTAAGATTTCCAATAATTTTTGCGAAAGTTTAGCCGCCGGCTCGTGAGTCAAGCCACCAAACATGATATGGCTCATTTTGCTTAATTGTTCGGTTGCCGCCTGATTTAATCGAGGATGGTTATAGCCGTGTAATGCAGCCCACCATGAAGACATTCCATCAATCAATTTTTTACCGTCTTTAAGTGTAATTATTACACCGTCAGCACGTTCTACCGGATAAGTGGGAATAGGATGAGTAATGGAAGAATAAGGATGCCAAATATGCTTTTGGTCTAGTTCGATAAGCTCGGTCGTTCTCATTTTTATTTCCTTTAATTTTGCGGAATTCTAGCGCAAAAAACTATATCGGTATAGAATAAGCCTGCTTTAACTTATATAAAAGGGGCAACTATGTTTGAACATAACTTAGAATTATTAGAAGAAATTACCGAGTCATCCGCAGCGGATGATTTAAAAACGATTCAAGATATGATGCGTTGGGCATATAGCTATTTCAACGCTTCGGATCTTTACTATGGTCACGGATTGGATAATCCTTGGGACGAATCTCATCAATTGGTATTAAGTGCGTTAAATTTACCGATTGACGTGCCGGAAGCGATGTATTCCTCTAACCTGACCCGCATTGAAAAAGAACGTATTATCGAGATGGTGATTCAACGCCTAGGTATGCGTAAACCGGTGGCATATTTAACTAATTCCGCTTGGTTCTGCGGTGCGGAATACTATGTGGACGAACGTGTGATTGTGCCTCGTTCACCAATCGGCGAATTAATTCAACAAGGATTTACCGGCATTTTACGTGCCGAACCGAAACGTATTTTAGATATGTGTACCGGTAGCGGCTGTATTGCGATTGCCTGTGCCGAACGATTCCCGCACGCAGAAGTTGATGCGGTCGATTTATCGCTTGATGCGTTAGACGTGGCACAAATTAATATCGAGCGTCATCAAGTTGCACATCGCGTATTCCCAATCAGCTCAGACTTATTTACCGATATTCCGCAAGATAAATATGATTTAATCGTGACCAATCCGCCGTATGTGGATCAAGAAGATTTAGACGATATGCCGCAAGAATTCCACCACGAACCGGAATTAGCATTAGGTTCCGGCGTTGACGGTTTAGATATTACCAAGCGTATTCTTGCCGAAGCACCGAATTATCTGGCGGATAACGGTGTATTAGTTTGCGAAGTCGGCAACAGTATGGTGCATTTAATGGAACAATTCCCAAGCGTACCGTTCCACTGGGTTGGACTCAAAAACGGCGGACTCGGTGTATTTGCCCTCACTCGTGAGGAATTAGTAAAACACCATCAGTTGTTCCAATAGACCTAAAAAAGCGGCCATATTTCTTCCTTTTTTACAAAATTTTGAAGAAATATGACCGCTTAACTTTATACGGAATTCGGATTAAATATATTCCACATTAATAATATCAAATTCCACTTTACCGCCCGGCGTTACGATGCTGACCGAATCGTCCACTTCTTTACCGACTAAGCCGCGGGCAATCGGAGAATTGACCGAGATTAAGCCTTCTTTAATATTCGCTTCATCGTCACCGACAATGCGATAAGTCACTTCTTCCTCGGTGTCCGCATTTACTAAGCTGACGGTTGCACCGAAAATCACTTTGCCGTTATTTGTCATTTTAGTAACGTCAATAATTTGTGCATTACCTAGTTTACCTTCGATTTCTTGGATACGACCTTCACAGAAACCTTGCTGTTCACGTGCCGCGTGGTATTCGGCATTCTCTTTTAAATCGCCGTGTTCGCGTGCTTCTGCGATAGCATCAATAATTTGTGGGCGGCGAACATTTTTTAGAAATTCTAATTCTTCACGAAGCAATTCTGCTCCACGCACCGTCATAGGAATTTGTTTCATTATTTATCCTTTTCAAGTTTACTAAAATAGTTTAAAGGACTATTATTCAACGTCTTGTTAAAAATATCAACTCCCGAATTTATATGTTGTTAAAATCCGTTCGCTCATACATTCAAAATCTTTTACTGACGAGTATCTTTATTCCGAGTATTTCTTTTGCCGAAATAAATACCTCGGAGCTTCTCACCAATTTACCGGCAGGTGCCTCCGCCAGTTTTATTGCGAAAAACCTCGAAACCAATCAAATTATTACACAATATCAAAGTGATGTTTTTATGTTGCCGGCAAGTACACAAAAAGTATTTACCGCACTTGCCGCCAAATTGGTTTTACCGAATGATTTTCGCTTTCAAACGGCTTTATTAACGAATGGAAAAGTGGAAAACGGAATAATAAAAGGTGATTTAATCGCCAAATTCACAGGTGATCCGGATTTCACTAGCGGTCAGCTTTATCAGCTTATCGGACAATTAAAAAAACAAGGTATTGAAAAAATAGAAGGTAATTTAATTTTAGATACCTCTGTTTTTGCCAGCCACGATAAAGCAGCGGGCTGGATTTGGAATGATTTAACTATGTGCTTTAACGCTCCGCCGGCAGCCGTCAATGTGGATAACAACTGTTTTTATGTCAATTTAGACGCCAATCAAAAAGTCGGTGATTTTGCCAAAGTTAATGTGCCTTCCGCTTATCCGGTACAAGTATTTAGCTCCGCTTATATCGTCGATAAAGCGGAAGCTCCTTATTGCCAGTTGGATGTCGTAGTTAATGACAACAACCGCTATCAAATCAAAGGCTGTATGGCTCGCCAAGCGGAACCGTTCGGATTGAGTTTTTCCGTACAAGATCCCGCTACTTATGGTGCAAATTTGATTAAAGCGAATTTGAAGCGCCTAGGCATTGCTTTTGAAGGGAAAATTCAAGAACCGCTTAATGCGCAAAAAGGTACTTTGTTGGCGGAACATTGGTCTGCTCCGTTACCGGAACTTCTGAAAAAAATGATGAAAAAATCCGATAACCAAATTGCGGATAGTCTATTCAGAACCATTGCCAATCAGCAGCATAATCGTCCGGCGTCTTTTCCGTTAGCTAGTCACGTATTACGCACTTTATTAAAATCTAAAGCGGGCGTTACCTTTGGAAATAGTATTGTCGCAGACGGTTCAGGTCTTTCTCGTCATAACCAAATCAATGCGGAAACGATGTTGCAAGCCCTTGAATATATTGCAAAAAATGAAGCGCAATTACAGCTGTTTGAAACCTTCCCGATTGCGGGTGTGGACGGTACGATTTCCGGTAGGGGCTCTATCTCCGTCGAACCGCTGGCGAAAAATCTGATTGCCAAAACCGGTTCACTGAAAGGGGTATATAATCTGGCGGGCTTTATGAAAAATGCGCGAGGTGAACGTATCGCCTTTGTACAATTTGTAAACGGCTATTCAACCGGCGAGCTGGAAAGTAAAACCAAACGTGCGCCGTTAGTGAATTTTGAAAATAAATTTTATATGGCGCTCTTTAACGAATAATTTCCCTAAAAGGCACTCCTGACGAGTGCCTTTTACTTATGCAATTAAATCCTGATGACTTCTCCGCATTTTTACTTCAATATAACTACAACTTGGCTTGATTTTTAGCCCTTTTTCTTGAGCGAATGCAATTAATGCGGCATAAAGCTCACCGGCAATCCCCTTTCCTTGAAAAGCTTCGTCCACTTTGGTGGTATAAGCGTCAATCACATTATCTTTAATATAGCGATAACGTAATCTTCCGGCTTTGATTCCCTCTTCGCTTAGATAGCTAAACTCAAAATTATCTAAATCATGTTTAATCATAACGCCTCCTATATTTTCTGCATTCTACGCTTCTTTCTGTTTCCTGCAAGCGGTCATTTTTACAAAAAACTTCGGTATTATGTAGCAGTTGCACAAAGCCTAAAATGCAATCTTAGCCGCAGTAAAATTTTTGATGCCCTTAATCGTTAAGGGCATTTATTTTGGCAAATTTTAGCTGATTTCCCTGTACTTACATTTCAATTCGTTTTTTAGTTAAACAAATTAGGCTGCCAGTAACTCTTGTTCGTACTTCATTCTTTCATTGAGATTTTTGAAGTAGGACTGGGAAATTTCTTCGGGGCTAAATGCAGTCATACCGATAAGCTCTTGCGTGCGATGATTTCCTTGCCAGTAACCCACCCATTCCCTTAATGGCAATATCCATAAACAACGTTTGAGAATATCACTAAATAGCTCACCATTAGACTTTTGGCGATTATCTGACATAAATGCCGCTTGGTTGGCATAATGTAGGGCGTATTTGTTATCGCATTTGTGATGTACACCACGATGTAAATCACGGAAACGAGCGTTAAAGGATTCGGCGAGATTATTACTCACACCTTTGGCACTATAACATTCTTTATGATTAACACTCCAACGAGTGTAGTGAAAATCCAGACCTTTGTAGGCTAGGTTTTCATCACACATAATATCGCTACCTGCTTTTACAAAACGATGGTTTAAGGCGAGAACGATGTTAGCGTTTTCGGTGTAATCCATTGCGACAATAGTTCTATTTGAGCCCCACAATGTTTCATCATTAGAAGCACGTTGATTTAGGCTGATAATGAAACGTTTAGTTGGTCTCAATTTAGGATAGTTTGTCTTTTTATCTCGTTGTTTATGTTGATTCTTTTTAAAATTTGCTTTGCGTAGCTTATAGTTAATCAACGTCCCATCTTCGTGAATTTCCCTTTGTAACGGAGTTAAATCACGAGTTTTGAATAGGGCTTCACGCAATTTATGGCAAAGGACGAATGCCGTTTTATAACTGATATTAAGATGACGGCTCATTGTTATTGCCGAAATTCCTTTGACTTCATTCGCAAAGAGAAGAGTTGCTGCCAAAATATCAACAAACGGTAATTTATGAAAAGCAAATGCTGTATTAGTCGTAATATAGAAGTGGCGTTGGCAATGTTTGCAGCACCAACGTTTGCGAGATTGAAGAAAATAAGCGTGATGGCGTATGCCGCAATGCGGACAACAAACATCGTGAAGATTATCAGGATTGCCCCAACGGTTTGCTTTTAAAAGTCGGAAGGCTTCATCTTCACTTAGGCGGAAGATGTGTTTAAGGGATAATGTTTTAGATTTGCTGGAAAGTAAGTAATGAGCCATAAGTATTCCTTGTGTGTACAAGGCACTCAAAGCTAAACGCCAGACATAAAAAATCACCCACCTGAATTTTCAGGTCGGCTCAAAGCGTTTTGCCTTGAATACCGTACTGCCACAAGAAATACGTGGACTTTAATAAATGAGTTGCAAACCGAAATAGAGCCTTAATAAAGGTCTCTACGCCTATATGGTTCGCTTTGCTTCTTTGAAAGAAACTAGGCTAAATATAAATAAATGGTTCATTGGCAAATTGTAGATGTTCATCAACGATGAACGGTATTTAATATAGATCTACGTTGTTTTTCTGTCAAATAAAAAAGCAACTCATTGCTGAGTTGCTGTGAGAAAGCTAATTTTATCGAATTATAAACAATAGGAGTTCATCTAAAAGACGAACTCCATAAATGGGGATAATTATTCCCATTTCACTGGAATGGTATCGACTAAAATCCAGCGTCGTTTTTCATAAGGGATAGTAAAGCCATCCTTATCTTTAATATCATTAGATTTGAAAATATTGATTTCGGCATCGGCTAATTTTGTTGCAATACAAGATGAATCACTTTCTATTCTTGCAAGATTATCCCAATAAGTAAAATAATTACATCCTGCTCTTATAAATGTCTTCATACTATCTAAGTCAATATTCATACGAAGGATATATTTATCACTATCCCTAGCCATGTGATCTTGCGCTTTAGCAATTAAATCCACTTGTTTTCGACTTGGCTGTAGAAGATCAGACTTGATCTGACAAATCATTATAAAAATGAGAGTTTCCCGTTTAGAATATGAGTGTCTAAAATTCAATCTAAACAAAAAAGGAAACTCTCATGTTTTATTCTAACAATCCGCTCATTAAACACAAGACCGGTTTACTCAATTTAGCAGAAGAACTCGGAAACATTTCTCAAGCTTGTAAAGCGATGGGAATGAGCCGAGATACATTCTATCGCTATCAACAAGCCGTAGCGCAAGGCGGTGTTGAAGCATTACTTAAGCAAACTCGTCGGGTACCGAATATCAAAAATCGAGTAGACGAGCACATTGAGCAAGCTGTTGTAAAATTTGCTCTAGATTTTCCAGCTTACGGACAAGTTCGAGTGAGTAACGAACTTCGCAAGCAAGGTGTGTTTGTTTCAGCCGGTGGTGTTCGTTCCATTTGGCTACGTCATAATCTTACTAACTTTAAACAGCGTTTAAATGCACTAGAGAAAGAAGTGGCTGAGAAAGGCATTATTCTAAATGAAAGTCAAGTCCAAGCCCTAGAACGTAAGAAAGAGGATGATATATCGAGTGGAGAAATTGAAACCGCTCATCCGGGCTATTTAGGTTCACAAGATACCTTTTATGTAGGTAATTTAAAAGGTGTTGGACGCATTTATCAGCAAACATTTGTTGATACTTATAGTAAGGTTGCTTTTGCAAAGCTCTACACAATGAAAACCGCAATTGCCGCTGCAGATATGCTCAATGATAAAGTACTGCCGTTCTTTGAAGCCCAAGGATTACCGATGTTGCGTATTCTCACCGACCGTGGCAGTGAATATTGTGGCAAAGTGGAAAATCACGATTATGAGCTTTATTTAGCGATAAATGACATAGAGCATACTAAAACGAAAGTGAAGCATCCACAGACGAATGGTATCTGTGAACGTTTTCATAAGACTATCTTACAAGAATTTTACCAAGTCGCATTTAGGAAGAAAATATATACGGATTTAGCGACATTACAAGCTGATTTAGATGAGTGGTTAATGTATTATAATCACCATCGAACACATCAAGGAAAAGTGTGCTGTGGCAGAACACCGATGGCAACATTACTTGATGGAAAACGGATTTGGGCAGAAAAGAATTTAAGCTCAAATTAATCTGACAGACACGGTAATTTTAAACGGGAACTGTCAGATTAGGTTTGATTTTCTACAGATAAACCAAGATCCTTATTTTTATTGGGTTCCATAACTTCTCCTTTAAAAAAATAACAATCCTATAATTTACACCATAGGATTGCTATGATTTGAATATTAAGCGGCTCTAGCTAATTGAATATTATTCGAGACATCTATTGATGAAGGAACATATGTTCCTAAATTATTCCTAAAGTCTGAGGAAGACGTAAAGCTCCCGACTGAAGAAATCAATTTTGCTAAGCTATTAGATACGTTCTGTCTATCTTTACTCGTATTGTAATCATTCACAACTTTGGATAATGCTTCTGCAGAGATTTGATTGTTACCCTCCTTAATCAGTTTATCAACTTGTTCTGATGTAATACGTTCTCCTCCTTTACCAATAATTTCCTCAATTTTTCGGTCATTCGTAGCTTTATAGTTAGCAACTGTGCTAGCCAAATCATCTTCTAAGAACCAATTCCCAATACGAACTTTTTCTCCTTTTTGATTAATGATTTCGAGAGAAGAATCTACTTTCTTAAAGGTGAGGTCTTTAAGATTTACATCCGAAAATGCCAGTTTATCTTGTCCGCCAGAGTCTGTAATAGAATCATTTCCATCGCCTGTTTTATGGACATAAATATCATTATCTTTACCTCCCGAGATAATATCATTACCGGTTCCTCCAACAAGGAAATTGTTACCGTTTCCTCCATCGATAACATCATCGCCTGCGCCACCAAATAAATGATCGTCACCATCGTTACCATCAATAGTGTCTACACCATTACCACCATGGAACACATCATCAAATTGGCTTCCTTTGAAAATATCATTAAATTGTGAACCAATGATCTCTTCAACTGATTTGAGTGAGTCCGTCACAGTATAACCAGTATGAAAACGATCATCTTCACGACGATATTCAATTTTTTCTTCACGATTACCAACATTTGTTTGGTGGGTGGCAATTGTTTCATGTAATGCTTTACTGTCTCCGACATAGCGTTTTACTGAATATGAGCCTTTTTCTGTCTCGGCTGTAGCATCAATAACTAATGCGCCATATTCTCCTCTACTGTAGTGAACTCGATCATGTCCGTCCCCGCCATCAATAACGGTAGTACTTGACCCAACAAATACATTATCGTTACCAGCACCTAAATTTGCGATAATTTTAGTATCTTTAGATTCGATAATGTTACCTGCATCATCAAATTTCACAGCGATTCGTTGTACTACATTAGTGAAATCTACGCTTGAGCTAGCATCACCATCTGTTACAGTCCAACTGTCAACTCTTTGTATATGTAATTTTGTAATATAAGAATTTTTACCTTCCTGAATACGTTCCCGATTCTCTTCACCTGGAGTTAGTAATGGAGTTCTGAATAAAACACTTTGTGTCTTTCTATTTGTATTACTAATATTAATAATACCGTTTTTGTTATCTAGCTGTACGGATGAATCGTAGGACTGGTGTTGCCCCTCCTCAAAAGCATCCACATAAGCTTTTCCACTGGAAATTTTATCCGTTCTACGGCTAATTGCCGCTAGGTCTCCAATTTGGTTATCCCATCTTTGTTGGGTAATAGCTACTACGCGTTCAGCCTGAAGTTCTTTATTTAAATTGATAAGAAACTTCATATTGTCTTGTAAATCAGCTAAATGACGAGAATCATAACCTTGCTCAAAATAGTTTTTATTATGTTTTTTCTCCCATTCAACTATTCTGTCATGAACCTTATTTGCAACATGTTCAAACATGGCTTGTTTAGAATATTCTAGAATAGTTGTAATAAGTCCCGTAACACCAGCAACGAGTAACGCAACTGGAGCTCCGACTAGAGAACCCGCGCTTGCAGCTCCAACTCCACCGGAGATAGCTGCTAAAGCAGTGTTAATTGTTGTTACAGAAGCATCAATAGTTCCTGTCTCACGGTGAAAATCAGCTAATAAACGATCTCCATCATATCCTAATTTTTGGAAGCGTTCAGAATATGATTTGATTAAATCAGCTTGTTTAAACTTATCAGCTACATTTAAGAATGAAAGAGGGCTAACAGCTAGTGCAACTGTAGATGCGATTAATGCAGCGACAGGACCAGTTGAAGACAAACCTGAAGCGACTCGTTGGGCAAGAATGTAAGATGAGACCGCTTTTGTTACATTACCTATAATTTGGTTAGCAAATTCTACACCTGCGGCAGCTTTCTTTTCTGTTGAAGCCTTTTTATCTGCTAAAATGAGACCTGCAGATGCTCCAGAAAGTAAACCAGAGATAATGTCCAAACCTAAACTTGCTTTTCCTAGATCTGGTAGATTTTGTAATTTATTACTCAATCCTCCTAATCCTTTCACATTCTGTAAATGTGAACCTAGTTTAGATATTTGTTCTGCAAATGCATCTACAGTTTGCACCGAGCTAGCAATATTACCAACTAATTCATTAGTCAGTTCTAGCCCTGCTTTTGCAAGTTCTAATTGATTAGGATCTTTATTTTGAAGTAATTCATTCAGATTTACTCCAGATAAAACAGATCCTAAAATAGATTGAATACCACCTAATACAGTATTGGCTTTACCTATATTTTGTGAGATGCTAGAAGCACTTCCTAATGTATTGCCAATTTTAGGATTCTTCTTTAATAAATTATCTAGCTGAGGTGCAAATAATACAATTCCTCTATCAGTAAAACCTAGAATTTTCTGAGTTGTATCAAAGCTAGTTTTTGCAATGTCCAAATTGCTGCGTTCTTCTCGCCATACTTCAATACCTAAATCATTAGCAGCTTTAACTAAATCTTGAATTCCATTTCCTTGACCCGAATCATAGCCTTGAGGAATATATAAGATTAATTTTTTAGCCCCATTCTGTAGAGAATGACCAGTTTGAGTTAAACCATTCTTCAGTGTTGTACCTGCTTGATTTAACTTGTTTTTCCCATTTTTCAATCCTTGTTGTAAGGACGATTTTAATGATGACAAAGTGATTTTTGACATAAAAGAGTCTCCTTTATATAATTGATCATTTAAAGATATTATTGTAGAGCTGTTATTAACTCTTGCTCATACTGAAGAAATGTCTTTTCAGCTACTTTTTTTGTTATTTTTCCTCCTTTTAAATATATGATTTTTCCAGTATCTTTTTTGCTAGGATAGATTCTAATTGCCCTTCCAATATCGTATGGAAAACGTTGTCTCATATGTTTATACAATAGAGATGAATCCCCGAATGGGGCAATCCAATCAATGATCCATATACGATCTCCTGCATTCCAATCATCTATTTTTAATGAATTGGTGTCCTTTACATAGCGAGCCTCACTCTCTAGAGTTAATTTGGCCCAACTGCAATATGCAATAGGAAAACCATCATCAACTAGTAACAAATATTGGTCATTTTCAATTGCAGGAATAACATTCTTCATTAACAGTGAAACTGACCAATTTCGGTGCATTGGAGAATTTGCCCATAACCAAGCAATTTGTCCCAATACGTTAAAATCATTTTTTAGCATCATCCCTCCCATTCCCTAAAAAATGAATATAGATAATTTATTCTAAATAAAAAACCATAATATTTTTGTGAAGGAAAACAAGGCAAACGTTTGTCATGATCTGTTTGTTCTTTTTTTAATCAAAAATAATACTGGTCGGATGTTTTATAGGAAATAAAACATTAATTTTTGTTAAGGACTATCCATCATTTTCCTGTAAAATTTTTTGTACCAACGTTCTGTAATGGTTAAGCCATTGCTTTTTGTTGTTGGGTAATGGCTCTTCACGTTCAAAAATACCTTTCATCGCAGAAAATTGTTCAGGATATTGCCAATAAAGTCTTTTTAAACTGGCATAACTTACTTGGAAAGAACGTTGTGCATAAGCAAAACCGTATAAGTCATGCCAATCAGTTTTATCTAGCTTGAGATATTTAGTCATTTTTTGATTGCCATTTTGGATATGGGGCAAAAGTGCTTGATTTCGGCTAAATTGCATTTGCGCTTTTTTGACAAATTGTTTGCCTTTCTCCGTTAAAGGATAGAGCATCATTGCGCTGTAATAACCACTACTGGCTTCTTTATTCGGCGTAATTTGGACTAATTCAAAACCGCATTGTTGCCAAAAATAGGTTAATGCTTCGGTTTGTCCAAAACTCACCGAAATAAAATCAACAAGCGGTTGTTTTTGTTTTGAGATTTGCAAAATGAAATCAGAAATTAACCGCTTGCCAATACCTTGATTTTGGAAATGAGGTTCAACGGCAATACGAGAAATTCGGATAGAGTATAACTGCGGAGCTTCGGGTAGATTACCTTGATAGCAAAGATATTGCGCCACTAAATTCCCTTGAGGGCGCCGTTCTCCTCGCCAAATGGCTTGAGAAAGTTCATTATCTAGCCCTCCTTCATTGATCGCCCAAATCCCACCAATAAGTTGCCCGTTTTCTGAATAAGGAAATAAAATCTGATTTTCGCCATCAAATAAACGGCGTAAATCCGTAGGCGTTGTTTTATAGTGCGCTGCGGCAAGAAGACGATAAAAGTCGGTTTTTGTTATATTTTTTTGATGAGTGTGATGAATTTCATCACAATGAGATTCAAGGGATATTTGCTGTTCTTCCACCTCTTTTTCTACCACTTGGCGGCAGATGACTAAATCGCCTAATAGCGGCAATTCAATACCTTCCGGCACTTCAAAAGGAAAAGAGAGTACATTGGTTGGTTTATCTTTACCACGATAGGTCAGGTTTAATTCGTGGCTCTCGGCTTCATCAACAATGCGAATAGTCATTTCCGTTTCAGGAAAATCCTCCGTTTGAGCTTCATAAGCCAGCGCTGTTTGCACCCAAAGAGTTAATTGTTCTAAGCTGGGTAAATTTTCACTATTTTCACAGGCAATCTGTAAATCAATCATTGGTGTTGTCATAAATACTTTTTCCTTAAATCTAAATTGCTGGTTATTTTACCCGAAGAGGGAAGGGGAAAACTATGACTTTTTTAATTTGAAATTCTATTTATTTACCTATTAAATTAAATCGTTAAATCTAAGTAAATATAGGGGAGTAAGACTAGAAATTTCATAAAATATATTCAATAACAGGGTGCTGTTTAATAAAATTTAAGCAGACATAAGCGGTATTATGTAGCAGTCGCACAAAAGTTGATTTTAGGAAAATTTATGTAGGGGCGGGGTTTATCCCCGCCCCTACGAAATATTTAATGTTTGTGCAAATGCTACATAATACTGAAAAACTTTGCAAATTCGACCGCTTGCTAATGAAAAAAGCAAACGTTTGCGTTATACTAGAAAAGTATTTATTTAACATTCATTTTAAGGAACTTAGAAAAATGGCGATTCAACAGGCGTTATTAAGTGTGTCTGACAAAAAAGGTATTGTAGAATTTGCACAAGGGCTTGCCGCTCGTGGTGTAAAATTACTTTCGACAGGCGGTACGGCAAAGCTGTTAGCTGAAGCAGGCTTACCGGTCACGGAAGTATCGGACTACACAGGCTTCCCTGAAATGATGGACGGTCGTGTAAAAACTCTACATCCAAAAGTACACGGCGGTATTCTTGGTCGCCGCGGTACGGATGATGAAGTGATGAACCGACACGGTATCGAACGTATTGATATAGTGGTAGTAAACTTATATCCGTTTGCGGCAACGGTTGCGAATCCAAATTGCACCTTAGAGGATGCGGTTGAAAATATTGATATCGGCGGCCCAACAATGGTGCGTTCTGCAGCGAAAAACCATAAAGATGTGGCGATCGTGGTGAATAATAACGATTTTGATGCAATTCTTGCCGAAATGGATCAAAACCAAAACGAATTAACCCTTGAAACGCGTTTCAACCTGGCAATTAAAGCATTTGAACATACGGCACAATACGATTCAATGATTGCAAACTACTTCGGTAAACTTGTCCCGCCATACCAAGGTGCTGAGGAAGAAGATTTAACTCAAGTCTGCGGTCAATTCCCTCGTACATTAAACTTAAATTTCGTACGCAAACAAACCATGCGTTACGGTGAAAACTCACATCAAAATGCAGCATTCTATGTAGAAAACGAAGTGAAAGAAGCTTCTGTTTCAACCGCAAAACAATTACAAGGTAAAGCACTTTCTTATAACAATATTGCGGATACCGATGCGGCACTTGAGTGCGTAAAAGAATTTGCAGAACCGGCTTGCGTGATTGTGAAACACGCTAACCCTTGCGGTGTGGCATTAGGTAAAGACATTTTAGAAGCTTATAACCGTGCTTACCAAACCGACCCGACATCAGCATTCGGCGGTATTATTGCTTTCAACCGTGAATTAGACGGTGAAACGGCACAAACGATCGCAGAACGCCAATTTGTGGAAGTGATTATTGCTCCAAGCGTTTCAGAAGCGGCAAAAGCAGCGCTTGCGAAGAAGAAAAATGTGCGTGTCTTAGAATGTGGTGAATTTACTCAAGCGCAAAAACGTTTAGATTTCAAACGTGTAAACGGCGGTTTATTAGTGCAAGATGCGGATCAAGGTTCGGTTTCAATTGACGATTTACAAGTGGTATCCGAACGTAAACCAAGCAAAGAAGAGCTTGAAGACTTATTATTCTGCTGGAAAGTAGCAAAATATGTGAAATCAAATGCGATTGTCTATGCGAAAAACGGTCAAACTATCGGTATCGGCGCAGGCCAAATGAGCCGTGTCTATTCAGCGAAAATTGCCGGTATTAAAGCGGAAGACGAAGGCTTACAAGTTGCTGGCTGCGTAATGGCTTCAGATGCGTTCTTCCCATTCCGTGACGGTATTGATGCGGCAGCTAAAGTCGGCATTACTTGCGTAATCCATCCGGGTGGCTCAATGCGAGATCAAGAAGTGATTGATGCTGCTAACGAACACGGTATGGCAATGGTGTTAACCGGTATGCGCCACTTCCGTCACTAATTATGTCCGAACAAGCGGTCTATTTTCTCTAAACCTTTGCAAACTCTCCTCCTCCGTTCTAATTGAATTGCAAAACATAAAGGGAAATAGACCGCTTTCTTTAAGCTACAGCCATAAAAAAAGCGAGATTTCTCTCGCTTTTGTTTTATATCATTAGTTAATGCCGTATTGCTCTGTATAAGGAATTAAACCTTTCTTCAGCATTTTGCGAACGCCGCTACTATAATTCGTACCGAAGCGCAATTCAAAATTCACCCCAAATTTATTATCGTAATATAAATCCTTAATGGTATCTGGCGCGCCGATTGGCGTTGCAGTCAGCTTACGAGCCACATATACATTAGCACTCCAGCAACAAGTGTTATAATTCATAGAGAATTGGCTCTCTACTGGTTTCTTGAGTGCAATATCATGATAATGACTTGCCATAAATGCAATGCGATCTGTTAGTTCCCAACCAACCACCGCACCAACCTGTTTAATATCTTGTCCATACGCATTGCTACGCAAGTTCTGATTAATATAATCTTTACTTGCAAAACGATAATTGAGCTGAACAAGCTTATCTTGGCTTGGTTTATATTGTAATGACGTATTAGCTAACGAGGTTTGGTTTAAACGCGTATCATACTGATAAGCTCCGTGCCAATTCCACTTACGGTGGAACTTCCAGTTAGATTCCAATGCCCATGAAGATGATCGGCCTGTAGTACGGAAATCATCAGAAATTTTAGACGGACTTAAATAGTACATTTGTCCTGCGCTAAAATTAAACACTTCAGCACCTGTTTTATCGCTATAAAAGCGTGTTGTTCCACCTGCTGTCAGGCGATTTGCTGATCCAATACGATCTAAACCACTAAATGAACGATCATTAAAGAAGCTATAAAAGTCCTGCTGCAATAACGTAGAGTCATAACCAAAACTTACACTTCGATTTAAGCTTGAACCAATATTACTTTGATCTTTATATGGGCGATAAACATATTGGACTCGAGGTTCAAATGTTTGATTGAATCCTTTAAATAATTGCTTATCTGCTTCTAGTACCGTTTGAAGATCAATTTTTACTTGAGGAATAACACGAGTAACATTTTTATCAATTTCACCCGCTCGATTACTGTTACCCTTCTCTTGAATATAATGGGTCGCATAAAGCTTTGTTTCGAAATTTAAGCTACCATAGCGGTTTGCAAACGGGAAATTCAGTGTCGGTTCTACATGAAAACGCCACGCTTTCGGCATTAATGGACTATCGTTCTCAAAACGAGCCGCTTGTGCAAAGAGTTTAAAATTACTTCCTTTTACTAAGTTATCTTTATAGTAATTAAAATCAATTTGCGGTAATACGCGATATGGCCCTACATCCAGCTCATCGAATGTTTGGAATTTCTTACCCGAAATCGATAAATTATAATTTGGTTGATAATAACCTAATTTAAATTGCTGAGTAGCGTAGCCGTCCGTACTACTACCGTATTCCGAATCGAAATCAGAGAAGTAACGTTTGTCGCTTACTTTGGTATAGTCCACATATAAACGCCAATCAGTTAAGAAACTCATATTATGGCGCCAATGCATTAAATAACGCTTGCGGTCATTATCATCCGGCTTATATTCGTCTAAACGATCTTTACCCATATATTCACCCGCAATAATACCTTCGCCCAATTGGGTTAAATAACGGTATTCTGGGCTAATTTGCCAGCCTCGGCGTGAGTAATAGGTTGGTGTAATCGTTGCATCCATATTCGGCGCAATATTCCAATAAAATGGCTGAGAATAAGTAAAACCATCTTTACTCGAACGGCTAAAACTTGGAATCAATAACCCTGAACGGCGACGATCACCAATTGGAAATTGCAAATATGGAGAATAAAATACCGGCATTCCCAATACTCTAAAACGTGCGTGCCAAATTTCAGCATATTCTTCATCAACATGCTGAATCATTTCGTTGCCTTCAATCGACCATGCATTGTCATCCGGCAAACACGCAGTGAAACTGGCATTTTTTAAAATGCGTTTATTTTTACTAAATGAACCGCTTTCTGCCGTGCCTCGCCCTTGGCGACCCACTAATTGGAATTCGGTATTCTGTAAGTCCGCTGTTTCAGCACTGAGATCCATTGCCGCATCACGACCTTGCGCTTGAATAAGGTTATCTTGATATTGATATTTCCCTTTCAAAAATGCTCGGCGAGACTGCTCACCGTTTTGTTCTACTCGTACTTCATCTGCAAGAATAGATCGGTTACCTTGTTTAATCGCAACATCACCGGTATAAGTCGCATCTTTAGGCTGATTAATCACTGCGCTATCCGCTTCGATTTCAACCGGTAACAAGGTTTGATCACCCTGAATTTCTTCACCTTGAAAATGCGGTACACCTAATAGACACTGTTCTCTCAAATCCGCTTGCGCATACTGAGCATAAAACGCTGTCATCATTGCAACAGAAAGAACACTATAACGAGTTTTCATAATAGTTCCTTATGTGGATGGGCTCGCCCATCGTAAATTCTAAAAGTATGTAAACACACCTTTTACTTAAATAATTCTTGAGAATTGCTGTCTTTTCGCAAGCTGTCTTGAATATACGTCAAAACATAAACAAATATTACGAATTAGCAAGCGGCCTCTAGGCGAAACCACAATGCTGTTTTCGGTAATTTCTAATAAACCGTCTTTTGCTAATGGCTCAAGTAGCGCTAAGTCTTCGGCAAAATACTTTTTAAAATCAATCTGATATTCAGCCTGCAAGCGGTCGAATTCCAACTTAAAGTTGCAAATCAGTGCTTTGATCACGTCACGGCGAATGCCGTCATCTTTACTTAATGCCAAGCCTTTATGTAACGCAATACCACCTTCTTCTACGTTTGCGTAATATTGTTGTAATTCTTTATGATTTTGTGCGTAAGTATCGCCAAGTAAGCTAATCGCAGAGACACCCATGCCTAACAAATCGCATTCTTCTTGAGTAGTATAACCTTGGAAATTACGGTGTAACACACCCTGCTGCTGCGCAATGGCAAGCTCATCATCCGGTTTAGCAAAGTGATCCATACCAATGAATTTATAGCCGTTATCACCTAAAAACTCGATCGTTTTTTGTAGAATCGTTAATTTGGTTTCCGGAGGCGGTAACATATCGTCTTTAATTTTGATTTGCGCGGCAAAGCGACTTGGCAAATGCGCATAGTTAAACACACTCATACGATCTGGGTTCAGCTCAATAACACGCTCAAGCGTGTACATAAAGCTTTCGACATTTTGTTTTGGTAAACCGTAAATCAAATCAATATTGGTGGAAGTGAAACCAAGCTCTTTCGCACGTTTCATTAAAGCAAAAATGAATTCTTCGTCTTGCTCACGATTTACCAATTTTTGTACTTCTTTGTTGAAATCTTGAATCCCCATACTGATACGGTTAAATCCAATGCGACGCAAATGATCTAACATATCCAATTCAATTTCACGCGGATCCATTTCAATACTGATTTCAGCATCATCGCTCACGTTAAAATGCTTGCGTAGCATCGCCATTAAACGCTCGGATTGTGCTTCATCCAAATACGTTGGCGTACCACCGCCCCAGTGAATTTGCGTTACCGTACGATTTGTGAAAAGTGGAGCACGCGTTTTAATTTCTTTTTCAAGATAGTCCAAATAAATATCTACTTTATGCTGATGACGAGTAATAATTTTATTACACGCACAGAAATAGCATAATTTATGGCAGAATGGGATATGCACATAAAGTGATAACGGACGATTCGGGTAGCGTTCTGCTGCCGCTTTAAAATCATCATCAGTGTAGCTTTCACTAAACTCTAACGCCGTTGGATACGACGTATAACGAGGACCGGATTGGTTATATTTTTGGATAAGGGCTAAATCCCAAATAATTTCTGACATTGGATTTCCTTCAAAGATAGGAGTCACTCACTATAATGTAATCTTCAACTGTGCGATATCAATGAGTAATTGATGACATTCCGTTTTAATTTGCTCTTCTAACTCGACTTCTTTCGATTGACGAAGTAAATCTTGCTTCATGCGTTCATTACGTTTTAACGCCTTACGCTCGTCTAAAATCGGCATATTTTCGACAACTTGATACAGCGCCCACATCGCTGGATATTGACTTAGTTGTTTGCCTAATACATCAAGTAATGGTTTTAAACGCAAAACGCCTTCCGAAAAATCACATTGTTCGGAAAGCATAGCTCTCGCAATCACATCAATACTGTCAATAATTCGCTCGAAACGTGCTTTCTGAGCCTGTTTTGCTTGTGCAAGTAATACTTTCTGTTCAGCATTTTGCTTGCGCAATCTCAACATTAAGTAGATCGCATATCCTGCCATTGAAAGCACAACTAATATCGCAAGAATAAGGAGAAAAAATCGAATCATACGCTTTTTTAATTTTATCTAAATTGGTTAATATCCATGGTTTCGAATTGGCGAAGTAACGCATCACCGTTATCTTCATCCTCGTCTTGGATACCTAATTCAGTCATTAATTCGTCAATGCGATCTAAACATTCATCTACGAATTTTTGATCTTTAGCCGATAACGTTTTACCCGCTTCAATTTCATCTAATAATTGATTTAAGATCTCATTATTCTCTAATTGTTCAAGTTCTAGTTCTGGAGATAAATGCGGTTTATATTCTTCTAACGGCACCGGCTTAATCGTTTGACCTTTCTCCGGTTTATTCACAAATTCAACCATAAGTGGAATTTTCTTACGGCTACCGATACGAGGATCTTTCACCTCTTTCACTACTGCTTTTTTCTGTTCTGCCGGATCTACATTACGTGAACCTGTCGGCAAGCCTTTATGTTTACGCTTTTTCTTTTCTTCACGGGCTTTTGCATCAAGTTCATAACGTGTAGGTTTACGGTTTTTACCGCCACCTAATTTAGGTTGTTCCGGTTTTTTATCTGCTTTTCTAGCAGGCATAATGTCGGTAATACGACGTGTTTTTTTAGTACGGCTCATAATATCTATTCTTTTCTATAAAAAATTAAACGATTATTCTACAAGGAATCTGATTTGCTGAACAGAGATGAAATGAAAATAGCGGTCAGATTCTCGGAGAATTTTGCAAAAATTTCTTTAAATCCGACCGCTATCTATCGTTAAAAGCTTTTAACTAACTGGCAGCCCACAACAAAATAGCGAGTAATTGAGGTAAAATAATACGTAAAAACATCACTAGCGGGTAAACAGTCGCATAAGAAAGCGCTGCCGCACCGTTTCCGTCTTTAATTTCATTAGCGAATGCCAATGCCGGCGGATCTGTCATTGAACCGGCAAGTAAACCACATAATGAAAGATAATTCATCTTGCCATAAATACGCGCAATCAATGCCGTTACCATTAATGGAACAAAAGTAATAATAGCACCGTATCCCATCCATGAAAGCCCTTCCGGACTGAGCAAGGTATCAAGGAAATTAGCACCGGCTTTTAACCCCACCACAGATAAAAATAATACAATCCCGATTTCGCGTAATGCCAAGTTCGCACTTGGTGGCATAAACCAATAAAGCTTACCGATACTACCAATTCTCGCTAAAATTAGCGCCACGACCAACGGGCCTCCAGCTAGACCTAATTTTAATGCGACTGGAAACCCCGGCACATAAAGCGGTAAGGAACCTAATAATACGCCTAAGCCAATCCCAACAAAGATCGGTAACATTTGCACCTGCTGTAATTTTTGGTGAGCGTCACCAATAATCGCTCGCACTGTTTCGATATCTTCTTGATGACCGACTAAATTCAGTACGTCACCAAACTGCAATGTCATTTCACCATTAGGAATCAGTTCTACCCCTGCTCGATTCAAACGAGAAATCACCACTTCATACTTACCTTTTAGCATTAAATGGCGTATTTTCTTACCGAAGACATTCTCATTAGTCACCACTGCTCGTTCAGAACGATAGCACGTCCCTCTTGTCGATAATGAAATATGCGCTTCTTCCCCTAAGATCAGCTGCATTTTATGTAACATAGCTTTCTCGCCAACTAAATGTAGAACATCTCCCAGTTGTAAAACCGTATCTACTTTAGGAACAAGTAGCTCTTCACCGCGTTTTAAGCGGGAATAAATCACTTTATGGCTTTCAAAATCAGGAATTTCTTTTAATTTTAGTCCGCCTAAATTCGGGTTAATTAGGCGAACATTTAAGGTATCAAGTCCCTCTTTTTGTTGATTTTGGCTATTATCAAAATCAGCGGCTTCTTTGTCTATATTGATTTTGAATAGAATTCGTACTAGCCACATCGAAAGCAAAATACCGATAATCCCAAACGGATAAGCAATGGCATAACTCATTCCCATTACAGCGGTGGTATTTTCTCCGCCTAATTCGGCAAGCACCTGTTGACCCGCCCCTAAAGACGGTGTATTAGTCACCGCACCGGAGAAAATCCCCAAAATAGCTGGCAAAGGTACATCAAAAATAAGGTGAATTAAGGCAACTAAAATACCACTTAACAGCACAATTAAGATCGCAAAACCGTTGAGCTTTAAGCCGGATTGTCTTAAAGAACCGAAAAAGCCCGGTCCCACCTGAATACCGATTGAGTATACAAATAAAATCAAACCGAACTCTTGAATAAAATGCAAAGTATGCGCATCAATTTTAATACCGTACAATGTGGAAAAATGAGAAACGATTATCCCACCGAATAAAACGCCTCCAATACCCAGTCCCACACCTTTGATCTTTAAGTGCCCAAGCCATAAGCCCAATACGGCGACTAATGACAATAAGCTTACTATAATTGCTATATCACTCATGTTGAGTCTCCACGATAAAATAATAACTAAGGAAATTTTATCAAAGCCGAAAAACAAAAAATGCGAACTAATTCAAGAAATAAGCGCTTGTTTACTCAAAAAACTGATCTTCCTCAAAATTTATGTGGATAATTGGATAAGTTTTTCTAATTTTATAAATAATTTTTCTTATCCAGCCCCTTTGACAAATCAAAATGTTTGTTCTAGTATCGGGTAATATCTATTTTTAAACATTCATTTAACATTTTAGAGGAGCACCTATGGAACCAATAATTCTTAACGGTTACCACACACTTATTGCTGCTACACTCGTTCTTCTCGTAGGGCGCTTTTTAGTTGGTAAAATTAAATTTCTACAAGACTTTAATATTCCTGAAGCAGTAGCCGGTGGTTTAGTCGCAGCAACCGTTATTTTCTGCCTGTATAACTGGGCAGGCATTTCTTTCCAATTTGAAAAAAGCTTACAAAACGCATTTATGTTAGCGTTCTTCGCCTCTGTAGGTTTATCAGCTGACTTCTCTCGTTTAAAACAAGGTGGTATGCCCCTTGTGATCTTCCTCATTATTGTAGGTGTTTTCATTGTTATCCAAAATGCGGTAGGCGTTGGTCTTGCAACGGCATTAGGTTTAGATCCGCTTGTGGGTTTAATTACTGGCTCAATCACATTAACCGGCGGTCACGGAACTGGTGCGGCATGGGCAAAAATCTTCTCTGAGCAATATGGCATCAGCGGTATTATGGAAATGGCGATGGCATCAGCAACATTCGGTTTAGTTGCGGGTGGTTTAATCGGTGGTCCGGTTGCGCGCCGTTTAGTCAATAAAATGAAGAAAGACCGCAAACAACACAGTAAAAAAGTGGATGCTTCAGCGGAACAGTACGATGACAGTACTTTTGAAGATGCAGACAGTGTGCGTTTTATCACTGCAAGCTCAACCATTGAAACCATGGCATTATTTGCTGCTTGTTTAGCGTTCTCATCAGTGATGGCAAATTCTTTCCCTGATTTAGGTTTACCGCAGTTCGTATGGGCATTAGGTTTCGGTGTAATTTTACGTAATGTTCTAACTGCCGTATTTAAATTTGATATGTTTGACCGCGCGATTGACGTATTCGGTAATGCATCATTAAGCTTATTCTTAGCGATGGCACTTATGAGCATTAAGCTTTGGGAGTTAGCAGGTCTTGCCGGCCCAATGTTAATTATCCTCACCGTACAAACATTAGTGATGATTCTATATGGCTACTTCGTGACCTTCCGTGTAATGGGCAAAGATTACGATTCGGCAATTTTAACTGCTGGTCACTGTGGTTTCGGTTTAGGTGCAACCCCAACCGCGGTAGCTAATATGCAATCTGTAACAGAGACCTTTGGTCCGTCACATAAAGCTTTCTTAATCGTACCATTGGTCGGCGCATTCTTCGTAGACCTGTTAAACTTAGGTGTAATTACTTGGTTTGTTGAGTTCTTACGTTAATAGTCTATAAAGTAAAGGGCACTTTAATTAGTGCCCTTTCTTTTTTACTGTAACAAGATTAGTGATAAGTTTTGCTAAACTTTTGATAGGCTTTTAAGAAATTTTCAAAATCCTCTAAACCACAAAATGCGATACTTTCTTGATCATAAAACTGGAATCCGTCTTCCATTTGCGATTCATCGAATGCATCATCCAGATTATTTGCTTTCACCATCACTTCATCCGCATCAATAAATAAACTATATTCTCGACCTTCCAAAACATATTCATAAGGATTCGGATAAGTTGCACGACACTTGTCGATTTCCGCTAAAACTTTGTTTATCTCTTGGGGATTCTCCGCAATCTCTGTATTTAACCAACGAGCAAATGCTTCGTGATCCATTGAACATTTTGCGACTACGCCGTGAATTGAATGTGTGAATTGATATTCCATTGCAAACTCCTTGAATGGGTAAATTTGCCTTATTATAGCGGAAAACAAGCGGTTAAATTTACAAATTTTTTGCAAATTTAACCGCTATCTGACCTTACCCAAAAATTCGCTGCCAAATTTGCGCTATAAAAGCACGCTCTTCGACAAACTCGTCTGGGCTCACCACACTCGGGCTACGCAATAAATTCAAATGGTGAATACGGTTGCGAATCGCCGTATAGCAATGTTTCAGCCTTTCACCGTCAGCGAAAGACAAAATACCGCATTCCACCGCTGAATCAAAAATACGAACATTATCCGACCAAACCGCCATTTGCGGATATTGATGAGCATATTCCAACACTAAACACTGTGCGATAAATTCAATGTCGGTAATACCGCCTTTATCTTTTTTCAGATCAAAATGGGCGTTATCGCTATGGCTTAAATGTTGATACATTTTATAACGCATTTCGCAAATTTCTTGGCGTAATTGACCGCTTGTTCGAGGCATTGCCAAGGTTGTTCGGCGAATCTGTTCAAAGGCTTGCGACAGTTCTTGCGAACCATAAACACAACGAGTACGTACTAACGCTTGTGATTCCCATGTCCACGCCTCGTTTTGTTGATAAGTCTCATAGGCGCTCACCGTGCTGACTAATAAACCTGCTTCGCCTGATGGCCGCAAACGCATATCCACTTCATAAAGCACGCCGGCACTGGTATTTAAGTTAAAAATCGAATTAATTTTTTGCGCTAATTTTAAGTAAAACTGGTGACTGGAAATCGACTTTCTTGCGCCGGTCGTTTCGCTATCTTGCGGTGCGTTATGCAAAAAGACTAAATCTAAATCCGAATTATAGCCAAGCTCAATGCCGCCTAATTTACCATAAGCAATCACGGCAAAGCCTTGTTCCGTATCGGTTAAATGATCCGGCACACCAAAACGCTGCGATAAGGATTTCCACGCCATATTCACTACCGCACCGATAATCGCCTCCGCTAAATAAGTAAGGTGATCGCTGATTTTCATCACCGGTAATACGCCTAAAATATCCGCTGCCGCAATATGCAAAATTTGGCTCTGTTTAAATTGACGTAGGGCATCAATCAATGCCTCTTCATCTTCTTCCGGAATCCGAATTAAATAATCATTTAACGCCGTTTTATACTGCTCTAATGCCAACACTTGCGTAAGACTGTTTTGAATAATGAGCTCGTCCAATAACATCGGATAACGAGCGATTTGCTCGGCAATCATAATCGATTGACTGCACAAGGTAATCAGAAGCGGTAGGATTTGTTCTCTTTCTTGCAAAAGTTCCAAATAAGTGGTTCGCAAGGTAATTTTATCTACGATATTAAGCAGACGAGGCAATACCACTAAATAATCTTCTCTGTTGCACACCATATCTAAAATTTTAGGCATTAACTTGCGCAGTACATTCCGACCTCGTACACCAATCGGGCGTTTCACCCAATCTTGAAAGGTGCTGGAAAGCTGTCTAAAAATATCGTTGTAATCACTTTCACTAACCGGATAATCTACCAAAACTGCCGCTAAATCTTCTTCGCTGATTTGATAATGTAAAATATCCTGCCAAACCGCTAATTTTTCATTAAGCGGTGACTCTTCATCATCCTCTTCTTCACCAATAATTTGATTAAATACCGCTCGCACATTTTGCTGATGTTGTTCCAGTACCTGTAAAAAGTCTTGCCAAGTATGAATGTTATGCTCCACAACAAGCGGTTGATTTTCCGCATTTTTTTGCAAAAAAGATTGGCAAGCAAACATAACTCTTGCTCGATCTTGCTCATCGGTCGGCAGCGTTTGCGTTTGCTTATCATCAATCGCTTGCAGCACGTTTTCGACCTGGCGATGGAAGATATAAGCATCATATAATTGCTGAGTTTGCTGTTCGGTGAGTAATTGTAATTCGGCGAGGCGAGGCAACACACGCAATAAACTCCGTTCTTGAAGAATTTTATCTCTGCCGCCACGTACCATTTGGAAAGTTTGCACAATAAATTCAATTTCTCGAATCCCACCCGCTCCTAATTTAATATTATCGGTTAAATTACGGCGAACTACTTCTCGGCTGATTTTTGGCTTCATCTCTCGCAACGATTGAATCGCACTGAAATCCAAATAACGGCGATACATAAACGGACGTAACATTTGGCGCAAATAACGATGGTTAATATTCTGTGGATCTTCGCCCAAAATTTTGGCTTTGATCATCGCATAGCGTTCCCAATCTCGCCCTTGTTCCTGATAGTAATCTTCCATTGCGGCAAAACTTAGCACTAACGCTCCGCTGTCGCCGAACGGACGCAAACGCATATCGGTACGATACACAAAGCCGTCTAACGTGATTTCATCTAACGCTTTAATTAAACGCTGTCCCAAACGAATAAAGAATTTACTATTCTCAATCGGTTTACGCCCGCCGACAGTTTCGCCTGCATCCGGATAAGTAAAAATCAAATCAATATCTGAGGAAAAATTCAGTTCTCGTCCACCTAATTTTCCCATCCCTAAAATCAGCAATTCTTGCTGTTCGCCCAGCGAGTTCATCGGCGTACCATATTCTTCACAGCAACGCTGAAACAACCAATCTCTTGCGCCGATAATTAGCGTCTCCGCCAAATCGGATAAATGCTCGAACACAAACTCTACGCTGGCAAGTTTATTCGATTGCAGAAAACTGAGCGTCGCCATTTCACGGTGACGAAATAAACGTAGTTCCTGCGATAACTGGGATTCATCTTTTACCTGCCCTAAAATGGTAGCTAAGCGCTCTGCATAATTGCCAGCATTTGCAACAGAAGGATATTCCACTAACCACGTTTGCAAGAATTGCGGTTGCTTTTGTAGCGTCTGCTTCACAAAATTCGACATTCCAATGGCAATAGCAAGCGGTCGGATTTTGTCAGAATTTTGCAAATAAGATTCCGCCACGAGTTCGGAAAGATCGGTTTGAGCAAACATATATGCCTCTTTCAAAAATTGGACGAGAAAAAGGCACAAACGAAATCGCTTGTGCCTATTGAGAAAATGAGATTAAAACACTTTTTTAAATGGTTTGATGATTACATCACCGTAAACGCCGGCTTCTACATAAGGATCTTCAGAAGCCCATACTTGCGCATCCGCTAATGACGCAAATTCAGCAATCACTGTCGAACCTGTTACGCCAGTGCCGTCTTCGGTTGGATTTGGGCCTGCCGTTAATAAACGTCCTTCAACTTGTAATTTTTCTAAACGAGCTAAGTGAGCAGGACGAACTTCCATACGCTTTTCTAATGTGTTTGGGTTATCTTGTGCAAAGATTACGTAATACATATAACTTCCTCCGGTTATTATTTTTTAGTTTGTTTCATTAATCAAGCGCTGTTCAAGAATTGCCAAGGCTTCATCTAATTCCGGGTTATTTTCTCGTGGAATCGCACGAGATTTACCTTCTTTATCTACTGCAACATAAGTAAATAAAGCTTCTGTTACTCGGAAACGTTCTCGGGCACCTTCATAAACCTGCTTAATAAACACTTCCACTTTCACTTGCATTGAAGAACGGCCTACTTTAACGAGAGTACCGTAGCAACACACAACATCACCAACCGAAATCGGAAGGTGAAAAATCATTTTATCTACCGTTACCGTAACTACTCTGCCTTTAGCCAACTCTTTAGCAAGAATCGCCCCGCCTAAGTCCATTTGTGACATAATCCAGCCACCGAAAATATCACCGTTTGCATTCGTATCGGAAGGCATCGCTAAGGTTCTTAAAATCAGTTTTCCTTCCGGCTCTCTGTCATAAGGTTTATTTTTGCTCATTGGTACTCTCCAAGTTTTTAAGGTGAGGATAAAGATAAGCGCCGGTTGCAATTGCAGCAGCTAAACTCAACCCCGTAAATCCGAACGTTTTAAATGTTGCCCATGCATCATCAGAAAAATAATGACTGATCACGATATTCAGCAGCATACAAATAATGAAAAACACTGCCCAGCCTAAATTGAGATTATTCCAAACTTGCGCCGGTAAAGTGAGTTCTTTGCCCAATAGCATCTGAATAATCGGCTTTTTAAACACAAATTGGCTGACTAATAATACAGCGGCAAACAGACCATTAATGATGGTGACTTTCCATTTCAAGAAATTTAAGTCATTGAAATAAGCGGTCAAAATCCCGAAGAAAACCACCGAAATTCCCATAATCCACTGTGATTTTTCTATTTTCTTATAAAGCACTTGTAATGCAATCAATTGAACGACCGTTGCGATCACCAATGTTATTGCAGCTTGCTGCACACCATATAATTTATAAACCGCAAAAAACAAAATTAGCGGGATAAATTCAAGTAATTGTTTCATATTACCTTACCCTTCTATTGACGATACGCTTGATAAAAACGGAAGCTAAATACAGTGATGAATAAGGAAAAAAATGAACTGATAAACACAGTTAGCACAAGTTCAGTCACATTATCCCCTAAACGACTCACAAATGACATTAAGATTTGAGGGACAAAATAAGCAATCACACAGAACAGTACTAACGCAATGCCCTTACCTCGGCTTAGTTGCCACGTAAAACGGATTGTATCTCCTACACTTGGTAGCTCTTCTACTAAATAAGCATAAACCGATAAACACAATTTAATAAATAAAAATGCGCCACTAATAATTAACGGAAAAGCCAACAAGACTAAACCATTTCCAGTTTGTGCACCAAATACTTGAAAAGCCATACCAACTGAGAGAGGCAGAACCATAATAATATTCAACAAAATTACTGGGAATAACTTGGTAAGTGTAGTTGATAGATTCTGAAAAAAATGACTGAAATTAGCATTGTTAATCGCTTTAATATTTAAAATTAACAATGTTGTAATAAAAATATTGGCTACGCCCATAAATAATAATGGAAATAAATCAGCCAAAGTCATCGTTGTACTTTGAGCTTGAGCATTTCCCGTTCGAGGCATAAGAAATAAACTTGCCAGCTGTAAAATACAAAACAAGAGCATTGCATAAAGAGAAAACATACGTTGATTACGGATAAAATTCCAACTATCTTGTAATAAGTCAGGAAATTTAATTGGCATTTATCGTTCCTTCTAACAGGTGTAAAAAAATTGTTGCAAAGTATAGCAACAGTTCGCCGTTACTGCATTAAAATCTGTGCGTTTTCGATGGATAAAACTTATGCTATGCTGTTTCTATCATTTTTTTGTACACAGTTATCATTATGAATGCAACATTTCAAGCGGGTCAACGTTACCTTAACACTTATCCGAATCAAAAAAAGCTAGGGTTGTTTATGCCGGATTATCGGTTAATCCGATTAGTGAAATTAGCCGCTCGCTTTATGCCTGCTTTTGCTTGTTTTGCTATTTTATGGCAATACTTTTTTGCTGATCCGAGCCAATCTATTCTCGCTAATGCAATTATCACTTCATTATTTGCATTAAGCTTGCCGTATCAAGGCTTATATTGGTTAGGGAAACGTGCGGCTTCTCCATTACCACTTTCACTATTAGGCTGGTATCAAGAATTAAAACAAAAACTGATTAATGAAAATAAAAAAGTCGAAGACCAAGCGATGCCCTCTTATCAAGATTTTGCCAACTTATTGCAACTTGCCGAACAAACTTGGGGCAATGAATATTTTGATAAGCTTTAAAATTGCAAAAAAATGCTAAAATTAGACCGCCTGTTTGCTGATAGAGATTTATCTATCGACAAAAACATCAAATGAAATGCTTGCAAAAAATACTGAAGGCTTTAGTATTGCGGACTTCATTTTTTTATCTCATATACCGAACCGAACATTTACTTAAAAATTCACAATTATGAATCAAGATACTCAATCAACGAATACTCAACAAGAAAAAAAGATTGCCTATAATTTCAATAAATTACAAAAACGTTTACGCCGCAATGTCGGTAATGCAATTGCCGATTTTAATATGATTGAAGACGGCGATAAAGTGATGGTTTGCCTATCCGGCGGCAAAGACAGCTATACATTACTGGATATTCTGCTCAACCTCAAACTAAGCGCACCGATTCACTTCGATATTGTGGCGGTAAATTTAGATCAAAAGCAACCTGGCTTTCCAGAACACATTTTGCCTGAATATCTAGAATCTATCGGTGTTGAATACAAAATTGTCGAAGAAAATACATACGGCATCGTAAAAGAGAAAATTCCGGAAGGTAAAACGACTTGTTCGCTTTGCTCACGTTTACGTCGCGGTATTTTATATCGCACAGCAACCGAACTCGGTGCAACGAAAATTGCGCTTGGTCACCACCGTGACGATATGCTGGAAACCTTATTCTTAAATATGTTTTACGGCGGTAAATTAAAATCTATGCCACCAAAACTTATTTCGGACGATGGTAAACAAATCGTGATTCGTCCGTTAGCGTACTGCAAAGAAAAAGATATCGAAAAATATTCGCAAGCCAAACAGTTCCCGATTATTCCGTGTAACCTATGTGGCTCTCAGCCGAATTTACAACGCCAAGTTGTAAAAGAAATGCTCCAAACTTGGGATCGTCAATACCCAGGACGAATTGAAACGATGTTTAGTGCAATGCAGAACATCACACTCTCTCATCTTTGTGATCCGAGCCTGTTTGATTTTAAAGGGTTAAAACGTGGTCAAATATTAGAAGGTGTGGAAGGCGATATTGCTTTTGATAAAGCGGAAATTCCAAATCAACCGTTAATTCAGGATGAAGACGAACAAGCTGACTATAGCGAAAATGGGATGATTCAATTTAAAGAAGTTCAATAAAAAACAAAGAGCAAACTTTTACGTTTGCTCTTTTCGTTTTTAAGCGGCAACTAATTTACGTCTCGTTAGGTTTTTATAAATACCCATTGCAGAGATTGAAATCCAGAAAATTTCAATCACAAACGAACCTAAATTAAAATGCACACACAAGCTCAGAATAAGTAACACTGCGCCAATGCCGTTTAAAATATTATACGACAATGAAGTTGGCTTCCAGCGTTCACTTACTACAAACCAAAATGCCAATACGACACACGCCATACCAATAAAACCAACGATATGTGCTGACGTATTCACTATTTCGAGCTGAGATGCGTTAAGCGCACCAAGATTCAACATACCACTCATTTTTCCTCCGTTATTATTGAATTTGCAAAGGCAAATTCCCCTACATTTTTTAGAGAGGGAAACGGAGTATACCCCAGTTTCTGTATGTATAAAATGAAAAATTAGCCCCTTAAACCGCTACTATTCTACTAGTTTTCACACAATAAAATCCAAGATATTTTTGGTAATCGTTTGCTCTCCTTTAGCTACGCTAATATGTCTTTTTCAGAAATTTTCTGTTCTTTATTTACCCTATTTATAGAATTAATTCAATCGACCATTTTTTAGCCAATCATCCATTCCACCGCCCCAAAAACTGGTGTTTTTTAATCGATTTTCTCTATTAAAATAGACGAATTAGTCGTTTTGTTTATCAAGGCGACCGTGAGTGCTTATAAGGAAAAATCAATTTTATTCATTCTGTAAAAAAATACTCGACAAGTCTATTTTTTACGTTACATTAAAAGACTATTTCCAATTTATTACAAAAAAGGTAAAACACAATGTTCTCTAACGAAGTTGTTATCTCAATTATCGTATTACTTGCTTTGAGTTTACTCAGAATTAACGTAGTAATTGCGCTAATTATTGCTGCCCTTACCTGTGGCGTTATCGGTTTCTATGGTGTTGCTGGTATGAGCCTCTTCGAAGCACTCACCAAGACTATCGAAAAATTTACCGGTGGTTTAGGCGGTGGTGCAGAAACAGCAATGAATTATGCGGTTCTTGGTGCTTTCGCTGTAGCGCTTTCTAAATCCGGCGTAACCGATTTACTCGCTTATAAAGTGATTTCTGCTTTTGGCAAACAACCGTCCGGTCGCTCGATATTTTGGTTTAAATACATCGTGTTATTTGTGTTAACTGCATTTGCAATGTCATCACAAAACTTAATTCCGATTCATATTGCCTTTATTCCAATTTTAGTACCGCCATTATTAAGCGTAATGAATCAATTAAAAATTGACCGTCGTGCAGTAGCGTGCGCATTAACTTTTGGTTTAACTGCAACCTATATGCTAATTCCAGCAGGTTTCGGACAAATTTTTATTGAAAGTATTCTCGTTAAAAATATCAACCAGGCCGGTCAAACATTCAATTTAGTTGCCACCACATCAGAAATGACTAAAGCAATGGCAATTCCTGTATCAGGTATGATTTTAGGCTTACTATTTGCCTTTTTTGTTTCTTACCGTAAGCCTCGTACTTATGTAGAAAATGTAAAAGAACCGACCGCTGATGAAGTTGCTGCCCGCGTAGCAAAAGTAAAACCATTCCATATCGGTGTAAGTATTGTTGCAATTATCGCAACTTGTTCGGTGCAATTAGCTACTAACTCAACTGTCATGGGCGGTTTAGTCGGCTTAATTATTTTTGCATTAGGCGGTGTATTTAAACTAAAACAAACCAATGATTTATTCCAAGACGGTTTACGTTTAATGGCGATGATTGGTTTCGTGATGATCGCCGCATCCGGCTTCGCAAGTGTAGTAAACGCAACCGGTGGAGTACCTGAATTAGTTGAAGCATTACGTGGTTCGATTCAAAGTAAAGAAATGGCTGCGTTATTGATGTTAATTGTCGGTTTATTTATTACGATGGGTATCGGCTCATCATTCTCAACTGTGCCGATTATTACCTCTATTTACGTGCCATTATGTGTATCATTCGGTTTTTCTCCGTTAGCGACTATGGCTATCGTAGGTGTAGCGGCCGCTTTAGGTGATGCAGGTTCGCCAGCATCTGATTCAACATTAGGCCCAACATCAGGTTTAAATGCTGATGGGAAACATGATCATATCTGGGATTCTGTTGTGCCAACCTTCTTACACTTTAATATTCCGTTACTAGTGTTCGGTTGGATTGCTGCAATGACGCTCTAATTTTTACTTACGCCACGGGTAATGCAAATTTTCGCGAAAAAATGACCGCTTGTTTGCCTTATCCGTGGTTTCTATTTGGATTTTATTTATGAAGTTTATTTCGTTTAATATTAATGGGTTACGTGCCCGCCCACACCAGCTAGAAGCGCTGATTGAAAAGCATCAGCCGGATGTTATTGGTTTACAAGAAATCAAAGTGGCTGATGAAGATTTCCCTTGGGATTTAGTCAATCATTTAGGCTATCATGTGTTTCATCACGGGCAAAAAGGACACTACGGTGTGGCGCTTTTAACCAAAAAAGAACCACTTGCCGTACGTAAAGGTTTCCCAACTGATGAGGCTGATGCACAAAAGCGTATGATTATGGCGGATATTGAAACGGAATTTGGTGTGCTTACCGTGTTAAACGGCTATTTCCCACAGGGTGAAAATCGTGCGCACGAAACCAAATTCCCGGCAAAAGAAAAATTCTACGCCGATTTACAGCATTATTTAGAAACTGAACTGACTCCAGAGAATCCGATTGTGATTATGGGTGATATGAATATTAGCCCGACCGATTTAGATATCGGTATCGGTGAGCCGAATCGCAAACGTTGGTTACGTGACGGAAAATGTTCATTCCTACCGGAAGAACGTGAATGGTTAAATCGTTTATATAACTATGGTTTAGTTGATACCTTCCGAGCAATGAATCCAAGCGCGGATGACAAATTCTCGTGGTTTGATTACCGTTCGAAAGGATTTGATGACAATCGCGGTTTACGCATCGACTTAGTGCTTGCTTCAAAAGGCTTAGCGGAACATTGCGTTGAAACAGGGATTGATCTAGAAATCCGTGCAATGGAAAAACCATCTGATCACGCACCGGTTTGGGCGGTATTTAAATAAAAAACAAGCGGTTAAATTTAGGAAGAAATTTGCAAAAAATTCTTAAAATTTAACCGCTTGTTGTTTTTAGTCTTTCGGTAACAATTCCCAAAATGCTTTAATAATCGGTTCTTGTAACCTTTTCTCTTGTACACAAATTCCTAGCTCAAACGGCGATATTGGTTTAGGCAATTTCAAATAAGAAATTTGATTATTCATCGGGCTGTGTTTAATAACCACATCCGGTAACAATGCCACACCACAACCTAACGCAACCATCGGTACAATCGCCTCGTGTCCCGCCACTGTGGCATAAATCTTCGGTTCTTTAATTTTTAATTCTTTGAACCAACGATCAATTCGCTTTCGAACCGGCCCGTCAACCGGCAAAATAAACGGAATATTTTGCCAGTCTATCGGTTGTTGCTGTAAACATTGTGTTGCTGCACACGCCACCCGTGGCGCAATAACTGAAAGATGAATATCATCAATATAATGAAACACAATGCTGTTCGGCAAATGCTCCGGTTTGCCGGTTAAGGAAATATCCGCTTCGAAAGAATGCACCGTATGCACCGCTTGAGCCGGGTCGCCAGTACTCAGCTTAATCTCTACCTTCGGATGTGCCTGACGAAAATGCTCCAAAATTTGCGGTAAATGGCTATAAGCCGCCGTTACCGAACAGAACACTTTTAATTCGCCTTCTAACTGACCTTGTATCGGTGAAAGCTGATGCTGTAATTGCTGCCAATCAGACCAACTTTGTTTCGCAAATACTAAGAACTTTTCACCCGCTTCCGTTAAGCGAACTTGTCGGTTATCCCGAATAAATAACGGCTGCCCTAACTCTTCTTCAATCCGCTGAATATGGCGCGTCAGTGTAGACGCACTCATATAATTATTTTCAGCCGAACGAATAAAACTTCGGGTTTGCGCAATATCTAAAAACAATTTAAGGGATTGGAATTCCATCTAATTTAACCATTCCGGTTTAATCTGATTAAAATCAAGATCATTCACACTTTGCTTAAAGTGTAAAACATAAGTCTCTGCCTTATTATTCGGATGCCAATGAATAAAATTCTGTTCATCCGAACTATAAAAGCCAATAATTTTCTTAGATAAACCCGAGGCAATATGTACTGTTGAAGTATCCGGCGAAATCAATATGTCCGAATGATAAATCAGTTCAATCGTATCGAACACAGTTTGCGTGTTTTCATAAACAAAGACATTCTCAAGCTGAGCGGCAATCTGCTTCAATTTAGGTGTCACTTCAGGAAATGTGAGTAAAAGGATGGGCTTTGTGCTAACCTTGCACAGGTAAGTCACTAATTCCATCATTTTCTCATCACTAAAACGGCGAGCTGATCCTGCACCAAACAAATTCAGCGTAATAAAATGCTCAAGCTGATTTTCTGATAAATAATCTTGTACAGCTTTCACACTCTTTTCATCTCTCGGTATATCATACTGGATATCAATATTGGTAAAACCGGCAAGTTCCAGTGCCTGTTTATAGATCTCAGCAAAATGTTGCTGTTCATTCTGTACGTTTAACGTAAAAAGCTTATAGTCTGATTTATCATATCCGATATACATTTTGGCATTGATCGTGCGTAAAAAAAGTAGATCCCGATTACGTAATGTGACAGTAGGATCAATAACAACATCATATTGTTCTTTTGCCAGTTGCTTACCGCAGGCTAAATAATCGCCAATATTTTTAGTACGTACAAAATACAATTGGTCAATATAAGGACTATGCTCAAATAAATAAGCATTATTACGAGAGCAAACCACCCCGATATGCGTTGCCGGCGATTGTTTTTTTATCTCCCGAAATACAAATGAACTGACGATGTAATCCCCAATTTTCCCATCTTGGCGAAGGAATAAGATTTTTTTGGGAATCGCTTCTAAAGTATTCGATGCTACTTTTTTATCTAGCAACAATTTACCTAATTTGAGCCTGATTCTTCGAAGCTTTTGTTTTAATGTTAGCTTACTCATTTTAACCACGTTTTTCTATTTCATCGATTTCTGAACCGGGACTAATAAAAATACAAGGAGGCTCAACACCATAGGCTTTAATCCCTGTCATTTGGAGTGCACCGGTTAAGGAATCGGACGGCATTCTTACTGGGTATGCATGTTTTAATAATAATTTCGCACCACCTAAAGTAAGATAATAGCCGGTAGTAATCATAATTGTGCGTTTAGAATTTTTAGAAGGCGAACGATAACGAACCAATCTATAACCTTCTTTAAGAGAACGTGTTATCGGCCAATATTTAGCCTTACCATGGTCAAAGAATATAATTTGTTTTCTACTTGGAACTTTACGTAATGCATCTGCAACAATACGTCTGAAATAGTGAGAAACTATCGCATCATCTTCTAAAATGATTGCTTCTTTAATATTATTATCCACAAGGTGCTGATAAGCCCTAATATGACTCATCGCACAACCAATTTCACCCAGCTTCAGTCTATGTTTCCCTCCAAAACGCTGAGGGTAAAAATCATAATCAACTTGAGAAAGTTGTTCTTCTGTTAAATCTCGCCCATTTACTGCATCAATAAACTCAAACGCTAATCCTAAACTGTTAAGTCGAGCAGAAATTATTTTACGCCTAACAGAATTAGCTAAGCTAATAACAAAAATAGGCGGAATAGGCATTTTATCATCTATCATAGAGTTCTCTTATACATCCATTAATGTGCGCATGGATTTTACGGAAAAAAGCTAATTATTCAAGCTTTGAAATATGTTATATTCGTCATATAAAGGAGAAATTGACGAATGAAGAAATTGATCATATCGCTATTTGGCAAACGAGTTGCATCGAATGAAACGAAATTAAACGAGATTGAAAGTGTACTACTGAAACCAATCGGAGATGCCATTGGTGATGCTATTGTACACATTGCCCATTTAGCGCAAATCAAGCAAGCCTTTCCTAACGTAAAAACAGCCGTATTGGTTACGGAGCGTAATAAGCAACTCTTTGCACAAGCTGATTCTGTTGATCAATTAATTGATGAACGCCCACTGAATTATTTAATACAACGAGGCAAATGGGATTTATACCTCGATTTTCAGCCTACCTTTACCTCTAAATCAATTATTTTAGATTCGTTACTCAACCCTAAAATTCTTATTAATTTCGGTAAAGATAAAAAAAAGCATTATTCATTAGAAACCGTAAAAAACTATGACTTTACTACGCTAATTCCGAATAATACACATATTGCAGATTACTTACATCATTCTGTACTAGCTCCATATCTCATCAGAGAGCCTAATGATTATACTTTAGCGGTATCATCCGAATACAGAGAACTTGCTGATACCTATTGGCATAACACAGACAAAATTAGAGTGTTATTAAATCCACAAGGAAGTATGCGAGAGGTTCCAGCTATTGAATTAGCAAGTCTATTAAATAATATTGATCCTCAATATTTAGATAAGATTGCTTTTTTACTCACTTATACCAAATCAAGTGAACAATATCTTCAAGTACTAAATAACACCACAAAAGTACCAGTGGAAATCTCCCCGCAAACAAATACCTTAAATTACTGCGCATTAGTCAATGCTTCAGATATAGTGGTTGCCGTAGATGGCGGTGGTGTTCATATGGCTTGCGCTTATGGTAAGCCATTATTATCATTCTATGCCAATCACTTAGCGAACTTAGCTCGCTGGCATCCGAGACCAAAACCACAAATTGATTCTTTTATGGTTATTGCAACAAAAGTAACGAATGATAATAATGAAACTAAGGGATTTAATTTGCAAGACGCAAGTAAATGGTTAAATCAGCAACTTGCAAAAAAACTTAAAAATCAAACCGCTTGAATTCAGAGTGCTTAAAAAACAAAACCCCGCAAACGCGGGGTTTTGTCAATAATTCGGAAATTATTTTGTGCTTGGGATTGAGAAACGTTTGTTGAAACGTTCAACACGACCACCAGTATCAACAACACGTTGTTTACCTGTATAGAATGGGTGGCAGTTGCCGCACACATCAAGATTTAAGTTTTTACCCACTGTTGAGCGAGTTTTGATTACGTTACCGCATGAACATGTTGCAGTAATTTCTGTATATTCTGGGTGAATACCTTGTTTCATTGGAAAACCTCTAATGAAGCCATATCGCCACTTATCTTGTTATACATTCGTATATCCGCTGATAAGTACCATATGTGAATAAATAATATGCCGAGTATTTACTCGACGCCAAAAAGAGTGCGTATTCTATGGTATTTAGTCATTAAGATCAATACTCAGCCTTACCAATTAACATAATTTTCCACAAAATATCCCCATTATGTAACTTAATCAAAACAAATCATTTTCAATCAACTTTTTCTCATATTTTGTGAAGAAGATCACAGATTTCTCTAGAGATTTTTTGAGTATTACTTCAAAAATAGTGTAGAATTAATCTCATTAACTAAATCTATCTATTTATAGAGTTTTTGTCACTTTCTTGTCTAGGAGTAAACACATGGCAGAACGTAAAGTATTAGCGAATGCAATTCGCTTCTTAAGTATGGATGCAGTACAAAAAGCTAACTCTGGTCACCCGGGTGCCCCAATGGGTATGGCAGATATCGCTGAGGTATTATGGCGCGACTTTTTAAAGCACAATCCAACCAATCCTAAATGGGCTGATCGCGACCGTTTCGTACTTTCAAACGGCCATGGTTCAATGTTAATTTATAGCTTATTACACTTAACAGGCTATGATCTTTCAATTGAAGATTTAAAACAATTCCGTCAATTACATTCTAAAACCCCTGGTCACCCAGAATATGGTTATGCTCCGGGCGTTGAAACCACTACTGGTCCATTAGGTCAAGGTATCACCAATGCTGTAGGTATGGCGATTGCAGAAAAAACATTAGCTGCACAATTTAACCGTGAAGGCCACCAAATTGTTGACCACTACACTTATGCATTCTTAGGTGATGGCTGTTTAATGGAAGGTATTTCACATGAAGCTTGTTCGCTAGCGGGTACTTTAGGCTTAGGTAAGTTAATCGCTTTCTATGATGACAATAATATCTCAATCGATGGTCACGTAGACGGTTGGTTCTCTGATGATACGGCACAACGTTTTGAAGCTTATGGCTGGCAAGTTATCCGTAATGTAGACGGTCATGATGCGGAACAAATCAAATTTGCGATTGAAAATGCAAAAGCGGAAACAGATCGCCCAACATTAATCATCTGTAAAACGATCATCGGTTACGGTTCTCCAAACAAATCGGCATCACACGACTGCCACGGTGCACCATTAGGTAACGATGAAATCGCATTAACTCGCCAAGCGCTTAATTGGGAATATGCTCCATTTGAAATTCCGGCAGAAATCTATGCAGACTGGGATGCTAAAGCACAAGGTGCGGTAGTAGAAAAAGAATGGAATGCGAAATTTGCGGCTTATGAAGCGGCACACCCTGAATTAGCGGCAGAATTTAAACGTCGTATGGCTGGCGATTTACCGGCAAACTGGGAAGCAGAAAGCAAAGCATTTATCGAAAAATTACAAGCTAACCCTGCAGCGATTGCAAGCCGTAAAGCATCACAAAATGCAATTGAAGCTTATGCGCATATCTTACCTGAATTCTTAGGTGGTTCTGCAGACTTAGCAAGTTCTAACTTAACTTTATGGTCTGGTTCAAAACCAATCCGTGCGGATCACAATGTTGACGGTAACTACATTAACTATGGTGTACGTGAATTCGGTATGTCTGCAATTATGAACGGTATTGCATTACACGGTGGTTTTATTCCTTACGGCGCAACCTTCTTAATGTTCTATGAATATGCGCACAATGCGGTACGTATGGCGGCATTAATGAAACAACGTTCATTATTCGTGTATACACACGATTCTATCGGCTTAGGCGAAGACGGTCCAACTCACCAACCGGTAGAACAAACCGCATCACTACGTTTCATTCCAAACTTAGAAACATGGCGTCCGGCTGACCAAGTAGAATCAGCGGTAGCGTGGAAAGCAGCGGTTGAACGTAAAGACGGCCCAAGTGCATTAATTTTCACTCGTCAAAACCTTGCTCAACAAGAACGTACTGCTGAACAATTAGCAAATGTAGCACGTGGTGGTTATATCTTACGTGAATGCTGTGAAAAAGGCGGTTGCCCAGATTTAATTCTTATCGCAACAGGTTCTGAAGTTGATTTAGCAATGAAAGCGGCTGATGTATTAGCAGCAGAAGGTACAAAAGTACGTGTGGTTTCAATGCCAAGCACAAATGTGTTTGATAAACAAGATGAAGCATATCGTGAATCTGTGTTACCACGTTCAGTAACAAAACGTGTAGCTATCGAAGCACAATTATCTGACTTCTGGTATAAATACGTTGGCTTTGAAGGTCGTATCGTAGGTATGAATAGCTTCGGTGAATCTGCACCGGCTGATCAGTTATTCAAACTATTCGGCTTCACGGTTGAGAATGTTGTAGCGAAAGCGAAAGAAATTTTATAATTTCACTTAAAAACACAAAAGGCGAGAATAATCTTCTCGCCTTTTTTCTATTAATAAATAAGCGGTCAAATTTGCAAATTTTTTTACCAAAATAACCGCTTATCTCTTATAACTGTTCTGCTTGTTCTAAAATTTTTTGCTGTTCTAGAGCAAGTTTTTCCAAACGACGTTGCTCACGGCGCTGTTCATCCTCTGCTTCCCAAACATCATAAGCCTGTACAATCTTTGCCACCACCGGATGACGGACAATATCATGGCTATCAAAATAATTAAAACTTAAATCAGGCACATCTTTCAACACTTCCATTGCGTGTTTTAAACCTGACTTTTGGCTACGAGGTAAATCTACTTGCGTAACATCCCCTGTAATTACCGCTTTTGAATTAAAACCAATACGAGTTAAGAACATTTTCATCTGCTCCGTCGTAGTATTTTGGCTTTCATCTAAAATAATAAACGCATCGTTTAAGGTACGCCCACGCATATAAGCAAGAGGCGCAATCTCAATCACATTACGTTCCATTAATTTTTGTGCTTTTTCAAAACCTAACATTTCAAATAAAGCATCGTATAAAGGCCTTAAATACGGCTCAATTTTTTGCCCAAGATCGCCGGGTAAAAAACCGAGTTTTTCACCTGCCTCAACTGCCGGACGAGTTAATAAAATTCGGCGAATCTCTTGACGTTCAAGCGATTCTACTGCGGCAGCAACGGCAAGAAATGTTTTTCCTGTGCCAGCTGGTCCAATACCGAAACTAATATCGTGACTAAGAATATTTCTTAAATAAGCTTGCTGATGTTCACCTCTCGGCTTAATCACACCTCGCTTCGTTTTGATTGAAATCTCTCCTTGTCCCCCAACATTCCATTGATTTTGAAGTAACATTCGGCTTTCTTGAATAGCTAAATGAATATCTTCCAAATCCAATTCTTTGATTTTACCTTTAATTGGTGCGGTATCAATGTAAAGCTGTTTTAAGAGCTTTGCCGCATTTTGGATTAATGTCACCGAATAATGGTTCTCGTCATCGGCTTGAATCGAAAAAGAGAAACCGCTACGAGCAATAGTGACATTAAAACTTTTCTCAATTAAAGTTAAATGTTCATCAAACGCGCCACAAAGCGATTGCAGGCGTGCATTGTTTTGAGGTTCTAAAGTTAAGAGAATTTCGTTCAAAACATATCCTATTTTAGTTCACCAAAATTTTCTGGGATACTTTGTAAAAGTTTGCCCCAAATTTCGCTACTTGATTGACGATTTTGAGCCATTGCATTAGCTGCTTTCTCCGCATCTTTCTCTACACAGGCTTTTAATAATTCTCGGTAAAAAGCAAGAGTAAGTTGACGACAAACCGGATCTGCAAAGAAAATGCTCGCAACTTGATGGTACATTCCTTTAAAACTGTTTAAAATCAAGGCGTACACAGGTTTATTTGCCGAAAAAGTAAACTGTCTAAATAATGTATAGTCAAATTTGGCAAATGCTTCAGCCGAATCTTGTAAGGAATCTAATTGTGCAAAATACTGAACACATTCTTCTGGATTTAATTTGACGGCTTCGGGGATATAAGACTCTGCCATACGGGTACGTAATGAAACCACGTTAGCAATAATGACGGGTAAATACGATTTGTCTAATTTAATAATCGTACTGATAATATTTGGACCTGCTGTTTCCCAAACATCATTCACACGAGTCGGTTTACCATGTTGAATGTGTAACCAACCGTCACGGGCTAATCGTTGTAACACTTCTCGTAACGTTGTACGAGTTACCCCGATACGGTCTGCAAGCTCTCGCTCCGCCGGTAAATCTGTTCCTGCAGGGAATTTATTATCCCAAATACTTCTAACGATATATTCTTCTGCAAGAGCAGCTGGACTCTGAGCTTTTAAAATATAAGATCTGTCCATCATGTTTATGCCTCCATAACATAATTTGCGAAAATGGCGCAAAAATAAAAATAAAGAAACGATTCTTATCCAAAATCAAAAAACACCCACAGAAATATGGGATAAGTGCTATTATCCTTTAATCTAAACTAGATTACAATTAGCTTATATTTTTTATTTACAAGGAGAACTTTAAATGAATAGCTCGAACGCTATATTTAAAAGCTTTTTAGGTAAAGCGCCGGAATGGTATAAATTAGCTATTTTGGCTTTTTTAGTTATTAATCCTCTTGTCTTTTTCTTTATTAGCCCTTTTGTTGCCGGATGGGTATTAGTTGCCGAGTTTATTTTTACTTTGTCAATGGCGCTAAAATGTTACCCGCTTCAGCCCGGAGGTTTATTAGCGATTGAGGCAGTTATTATCGGCATGACCAGTCCTCACCATGTAAAAGAAGAAATAATGGCAAACTTTGACGTTATTTTATTGTTAATGTTTATGGTTGCCGGCATTTATTTTATGAAGCAATTGTTATTATATGTTTTTACTAAATTACTTATTGCTATTCATTCTAAAAAAGTTCTTTCTCTTGCTTTCTGTCTCAGTGCCACATTTTTATCGGCATTCTTAGATGCACTAACAGTTATTGCGGTTATCATTAGTGTTGGTACTGGCTTTTATGGCGTTTACCATAAAGTGGCTTCAGGTAATAGCTTTGAGGATTCTACAGATATTACTAATGACGAAAAAATCGTTACCAATAAACAAATTCTCGAACAATTCCGAGCATTTTTGCGTAGTCTGTTGATGCATGCGGCTGTAGGTAGTGCATTAGGTGGCGTAATGACAATGGTAGGTGAGCCACAAAACTTAATCATTGCAGGTCAAGCCGAATGGGGCTTTGTTGAATTCTTCTTACGTGTTGCACCGGTAAGCTTACCTGTCTTACTTTTCGGTGTCATCACGTGTTTATCATTAGAACACTTTAAATTATTCGGTTACGGTGAGCGTTTACCACGTCGTGTATGGGGTGTCCTCGCACGTTATAATTTATTAAAAGAACAGCGTATGACACAGCAAGACCGTGTAAAAATGGGGATTCAAGCGCTTACCGGTATTTGGTTAATTATCGGGCTTGCATTCCATCTTGCTGATGTTGGTATCATTGGTTTAACGATTATCATCATTTGTACGGCATTCTGTGGCATCACAGATGAACACGTAATCGGTCGTTCATTCCAAGAACCAATGCCGTTTACTGCGTTAATCGTAGTATTCTTTACTGTGGTTGCGGTAATTGTGGATCTTAAATTATTTGAACCGATTATCCAATTCGTACTCTCTGCGGATGCACATTCTCAATTAGCCTTGTTCTATGTATTTAACGGTTTACTTTCTATGGTATCCGACAATGTATTCGTAGGAACGGTTTATATTAACGAAGCAAAAAATGCGCTAACCTCAGGCATTATTGGTCGTGAACAATTCGACTTAATTGCGGTGGCAATCAATACCGGTACGAACTTACCTTCTGTTGCGACACCGAACGGACAAGCAGCATTCTTATTCTTGCTCACTTCACCGTTTGCGCCGTTAATCCGACTCTCATACGGCAGAATGTTGTATATGGCATTACCTTATACTATCGTATTGTCGACTGTCGGTTTCTTCACATTGGAATATTTACTTCCTCCGTTTACAGAAATCATGACAGATTGGGGCTGGATTATCAGTCGCTAAACGCTAAAAAATCTCCCTACTTTTAGGGAGATTTTTTTACGAAAGCTGAGTAAAATCAGGTACAATGCATATATAATTCAAACTAAAGGAACTCTTATGCTCAGCTATTTCAAACAACTATCATTAAATCGCACAGCATGGCTATTACTTGCTTTTATTGCATTTGCTCTCGAAGCAACGGGTATTTATTTCCAATACGGAATGGGATTAGTTCCTTGTGTCATGTGTGTCTATGAACGTCTTGCGATTTTAGGACTTATCATTGCCGGTTTACTTGCTTCTATCTCCCCTCGCTTTTTTCTTACTCGCTGGCTTGCTTTATTCATTTGGGGCTTCAGTGCCTTTAAAGGGCTTGCATTAGCAGTCAAACACCATGATTATCAAGCAAATCCTTCTCCTTGGAATCAATGTGAGTTTAAACCGGAATTCCCACAGACAATGCCGTTTGATCAATGGTTCCCAAGCATTTTTGCACCTGGCCCGGTAAATTGTAGTGAGAAACAATGGGAAATGCTTGGCTTAGGCATGCCGGAATGGCTTATCGTTGCCTTCGCAATGTTCGCACTTGCTTTTGTTATCGTACTTATCAGCCAATTCAAACGTGCCAAACCACAATATCGTAGCGTATTCAGATAACCTTACAAGCGGTCGAATTTTTGCAAAATTTTGCAGAAATCAGACCGCTTTTTTATAACTACAATAAGGAAACACAATGTCAAATTTCTCTCAACTGGAAACCAAATTTGTCCATGTCGGACGTAAATCTCGTTATACTCAAGGTTCTGTGAATCCTGTCGTTCAACGTGCCTCTTCTTTAGTGTTTGACTCAGTGGCACAAAAAAAGAATGCTACTCGCAATCGCTATAAAGGCGAATTATTTTACGGCAGACGAGGCACGCTTACCCATTTCGCTCTCCAAGATGCAATGTGTGAATTAGAAGGTGGAACAGGCTGTTACCTTTATCCGTGTGGCGCGGCAGCCGTGACTAACTCAATCTTAGCGTTTGTTTCTCAAGGCGATCACGTGTTAATGACCGGTGCGGCTTATGAACCAACCCAAGATTTTTGTAACGTTATCTTAAAAAATATTGGCGTAAGCACTACGTATTACGATCCACTCATTGGCGAAGGGATTCAAGCCTTAATTCAGCCGAATACTAAAGTTCTATTTTTAGAATCGCCAAGCTCACTAACAATGGAAGTACCGGATATTCCGACTTTGGTTCGAGTGGCTCGTGAAGTCAATCCAGATATCGTAATTATGATCGATAATACTTGGGCAGGCGGTGTATTGTTCCCAGCACTTGAATTCGGTATTGATATTTCGATTCAAGCCGGTACTAAATATCTAGTCGGTCACTCTGATGTGATGATTGGCACAGCCGTATCTAATGCGCGTTGTTGGGATCAGCTTCGTGAACGTTCATATTTGATGGGGCAAATGGTTGATGCGGATTCAGCTTATACCACGGCACGAGGGTTACGTACACTCGGTATTCGCTTGAAAGAACACCAAGAACGTTCAATTCAAGTAGCACAATGGCTAGCACAACGTCCGGAAGTAAAAGCAGTCTTCCACCCTGCGTTACCAAGCTGCCCGGGACATGAATTTTTCAAACGAGATTTTAAAGGGGCAAGCGGTCTGTTTTCATTCGAACTTAACCAAAAGTTAAACGATGAACAATTAGCTAACTTTTTAGATCACTTCGAATTATTTACCATGGCTTATTCTTGGGGTGGCTTTGAATCACTGATTTTAGCTAACCAACCGGAAGAAATTACTCGCATCCGCCCGGCGATCGAAAGAAAACTCAACGGTACACTGATTCGCATTCACGTTGGTTTAGAAGCGGTTGAAGATCTGATTGCCGATTTAGAAAAAGGTTTTGAGCGTTTAAAATAAGTGTGACAAGCGGTCAAATTTCCAGAAAAAATTGCAATTTTTAGCTAAAAACAAAAGGCTATCTTTCGATAGCCTTTTTTATATTTCTAGCAATTAACCAAGCAATTTATTCATACGTTTGATAAATGCTGCCGGGTTTTCTAATGAACCGCGCTCTGCAAGCAATGCTTGTTCAAACAATAATTCAATCCAATCATTGAATTCTGTTTCATCAGTAAGATCTGCGATTTTCTTAACCATACGATGATCCGGATTTAGCTCAAATGTATATTTCACTTCCGGAGCTTTTTGTCCCATTGCGGCAAACAGTTTTGCCATTTGCGTCGTCATTTCATCATTATCGGTTGAAACCACTGCCGGTGTGTCGGTTAAGCGATGCGTTAATACCACTTTCTTCACTCGGTCACCAAAATAGCCTTGCGCACGTTCAAGGAAAGATCCGAATTCCACTTGTTGCGCTTTTTGGCTCTCTTCTTGTTCCTTATCGGCAAGCTCGCCTAAATCCAGATCCGATTTTGTGATACTTTGCAACGGTTTGCCGTCAAATTCAGTTAAATGCCCCACTACCCATTCGTCAATACGATCAGATAATAGTAGCACTTCAATGCCTTTCTTATTGAACAGTTCAAGGTGCGGACTATTTTTCGCAGCCACATAACTATCAGCGGTTAAGAAATAAATCGCTTTTTGGCCTTCTTTCATTCTGCCGATATAATCCGCCAAACCTACTGTTTGTTCGCTAGAATCAGTTTGGGTTGAAGCAAAGCGGAATAATGACGCAATTTGTTGTTTATTCGCAAAATCTTCACCAACGCCTTCTTTTAGCACTAAACCGAATTCATTCCAGAAGGTTTGGTATTTATCTTGATCGTCCTTCGCTAATTTTTCTAATAGCTGTAATGCTCGTTTAGTTAATGCCGAACGCAATGAAGCGGTGACTTTATTTTCTTGTAAAATCTCACGTGAAACGTTTAACGGCAAGTCATTCGTATCTAGTAAACCTCTCATAAAACGGAGATAATTTGGCATAAACACTTCTGCATCGTCCATAATAAACACACGCTGTACATAAAGTTTTAAGCCGTGTTTTTGCTCACGATTGAACATATCCCAAGGTGCTTTTGCCGGCACATAAAGTAAGCTGGTATATTCTTGTTTACCTTCCACTTTATTATGTGCCCAAATAAGCGAGTCGTTATAATCGTGACTTAAATGCTTATAAAACTCTTGGTATTCTTCGTCTGAAATTTCGTTTTTTGAACGAGTCCAAAGTGCTTGCGCTTTGTTAATTTTTTCCCATTTTTGACCGCTTGCTTTGCCTTCTTCATCGTATTCGGTAGTTTGGATTTCAACTGGTAAACCGATATGATCCGAATATTTACCGATAATTTCACGTAAACGCCATTCGCTTAAAAATTCTTTTTCATCCTCACGCAGATGTAAAATAACGTCCGTACCACGTGTTGCTTTCTCAATATCCGCCACGGTGTAATCGCCTTCACCGGCAGATTCCCAAAGTACGGCTTGTGTTTCGCCCGCAGCACGGGTCTTCACTGTCACTTTGTCCGCTACAATAAATGCCGAATAAAAACCAACCCCGAATTGACCGATTAATTGGCTGTCTTTTGCTTGATCTGTACCTAACGAATTTAAAAACTCTTTGGTACCTGATTTAGCAATCGTGCCTAAGTGATCGATAACTTGCTCACGGTTCATACCGATACCGTTATCGCTGATAGTCAGTGTGCCTAAAGTTTCATCAAAACTCACTCGTACACGTAATTCGCCGTCACCTTCATATAGAGCAGGATTCGAAAGCGCTTTAAAACGCAGTTTATCCGCCGCATCAGACGCATTGGAAATTAATTCACGTAAGAAAATTTCTTTATTTGAATAAAGTGAATGGATCATTAACTGAAGTAATTGCTTAACTTCCGATTGAAAGCCTCTCGTTTCTTGATTTGTACTCATCTTATCCTCTTTAATCTACAAAAAATAAGCGGAATTTCACCGCTTTCAAATGCTTTAGTAAATGGGGAAAAGTAGCTAACTTTTCAAGTTATAGATTCAAAGTTATTTTCTATTAAAAAATCTAATTTGATTGTTAAATTTTATCAAATCGATAGTTTTACAAAATAAAACCAATCAATAATAATAACATTCATACATCAAACCTATTAACATTCCAAGGTAATTATTATGTCTAAATGTCCATTCCATCATACATCATTAACGATGAACAACGGTGCGCCGGTTGTTGATAATCAAAATAGTTTAACTGCCGGTCCTCGCGGTCCATTACTTGCACAAGATTTATGGTTAAACGAAAAATTAGCTAACTTCGTACGTGAAGTGATTCCTGAGCGCCGTATGCACGCTAAAGGTTCTGGCGCATTCGGTAAATTCACTGTAACGCACGATATTACTCAATACACTAAAGCAGCAATTTTTAGCGAAGTGGGTAAAGAAACTGAATTATTCGCACGTTTTACCACCGTAGCCGGTGAACGTGGTGCGGCAGATGCAGAACGTGATATCCGTGGCTTTGCGGTTAAATTCTATACCGAACAAGGTAACTGGGACTTAGTTGGTAACAATACACCGGTATTCTTCTTGCGTGATCCTCGTAAATTCCCTGACTTAAACAAAGCGGTTAAACGTGACCCTCGTACTAATATGCGTAGTGCGACAAACAACTGGGATTTCTGGACGTTATTACCGGAAGCATTCCACCAAGTAACGATCGTAATGTCTGAACGTGGTATCCCGGCTTCATACCGCCATATGCACGGTTTCGGTTCACACACTTATAGTATGATTAATGCTGATAACGAACGTTTCTGGGTGAAATTCCACTTCCGTACCCAACAAGGTATCAAGAACTTAACCAACGAAGAAGCGGCGGCAATTATCGCAAATGATCGTGAATCACACCAACGTGATTTATATGAAGCAATCGAAAAAGGCGATTTCCCGAAATGGACGCTTTATATCCAAGTGATGCCGGAAGCTGATGCGGAAAAAGTACCATACCACCCGTTTGACTTAACCAAAGTATGGCCAAAATCAGACTATCCATTAATCGAAGTAGGGGTAATGGAATTAAACCGTAACCCAGCAAACTTCTTTGCAGATGTTGAACAATCTGCATTTGCACCGAGCAACTTAGTACCGGGTATCAGCGTATCTCCGGACCGTATGTTACAAGCTCGTTTATTTAACTATGCGGATGCACAACGTTACCGTTTAGGTGTAAACCACCACCAAATCCCGGTAAATGCGCCTCGTTGTCCAGTTCACAGCAATGCGCGTGACGGTCAAGGTCGTGTAGACGGTAACTACGGTTCAACTTTACATTATGAGCCGAATAGCTTCGGTCAATGGCAAGAACAAGCACAATTTGCAGAACCGCCACTCAAAATTAACGGTGATGCGGCACACTGGGATTTCCGCCAAGACGATGCGGATTATTTCAGCCAACCACGTGTGTTATTCAACAATATGACTGACTCAGAAAAAGAAGCGCTATTCAAGAATACAGCTGCTGGTATGGGCGATGCGTTAGACTTTATTAAATATCGCCATATCCGTAACTGCTACTTCTGTGATCCGGCTTACGGTGAAGGTGTAGCAAAAGCATTAGGTATGACCGTTGCAGATGCAATGGAAGCATACAACACTGATCCGGCAATGGGTCAACCAGGTTTATTAAAACCTAACTTCTAATTTAGAAGTCACCAAATTAGCAAATGCAACTGTTCAAAAACCCGCGAGATAATCGCACACAGTAGTCCTCCTTACATAAATGCATTTGCTCTATCAAAGCCCTATCTACACGATAGGGCTTTTCTTTTGTTTGAAAAATCAATCTGCGTTACAATTCCCACGTTTTTTATTTTTAAACAAAAAGGAAAGCTTTTGGAATATCGTTATTACATCACTACGGGAATTGCCATTCTTGTTTTGCAATGCCTCGTATTTAACTTTTCTCGTACCGTAGGTTGGCTATTCAACTTATCTACCAAATCACGCAAGATCGTAACATTTATTAGCTATTTAGCAGCAAATGGCTTAGCGATTCTTACCGTCACACGAACATTTAACGGTTTTAGAATTACGGCGCTAATGCTCGCCCTATTGCTGTTTGCATTATTCGTTAGCCTTGCTTGTGCGGTGATTTACCGCTTATTTAAAGGCAAACAAGCGGTCAATTTTGCCTTAAAAATTACCTATCCTTTCGCATTTTTCGGTATTGTTGGGTTCGCCTTATATAACGCTTACACTCCGAAAGTAGTGCATTATTCCGTACAATTGGATAAACCGCTTGATCAACCGCTGCGTATTGGGGTAGCAAGTGATCTGCACTTAGGGCAATGGTTTGGTGCAAAGCAATTAGATAAATTAGCGGAGATCTTTAACCAGCAAAATGTCGATCTGATTTTATTACCCGGCGATATTATGGACGACAATACCGATGCTTATGTAGCTGAAAATATGCAACCGCATTTTGCTAAGCTTAAAGCGCCTTTAGGGGTTTATGCCACTTTGGGTAATCACGATTTCTTCGGAAAGCAACAAGCGATTGCCACCGAAATTCAAAAAGCAGGTATCCAAGTACTATGGGATCAAGCGGCCGAAATTAACGGAAAATTTACCATTATCGGACGTAACGATGACCTCGTAAAAAACCGACCGAGTGCCGCTCAATTATTAACGGCAGTCAATTCGGATTTACCGGTGTTTTTACTTGACCATCGCCCAACGCAAATCGAGCAACATTCGCAATTACCGATTGATTTACAGGTGTCCGGACATACGCATAAAGGACAAATTTTTCCGGCAAATTTAATGACTAACGTGATTTATCGCCTGCACTATGGCTATGAAAAAATTGGTTTAGGACATTATTTTGTCACCTCCGGTTACGGCTTTTGGGGCATACCGATGCGGCTTGGTTCGCAATCTGAAGTCTTTATTATTGACGTAAAAGGTAAATAACCTTAGTTTTTTTATGCAAACCCCTGAATTGATTTTCAGGGGTTTATTTTTTTACATTTCTCGAATTGCCATATCTTCAATCACTTATCTTTTGTCAATATCCTTTTACAAAATTTTCTGCTTGCATCCGTTTGAATAAAACAATATCTTGTATATAGGAATTTCAAAACCACAACATATAGTGGTTAAACAATAAGATAAAAGGAGACACATTTTATGCAGAAAACATTGATGGTAACCAAACGTAGCGGGCAACAAGAGCCGTTTGATTTGGACAAAATTCATCGTGTTATTACTTGGGCTGCCGAAGGCTTACAGAATGTATCGGTATCACAAGTGGAACTGAGCGCCCATATTCAGTTTTACCAAGGTATTCGCACTGCTGATATTCACGAGACAATCATCAAAGCTGCCGCTGATTTAATCAGTACCGAAACGCCGGATTATCAATATCTTGCTGCGCGTTTAGCGATGTTTCATCTGCGTAAAAAAGCTTACGGGGACTTCACCCCACCTCATTTATTCACTCATATTAAAAAGCTGGTTGCACTCGGTAAATACGATCAAGCGCTGTTAACCGACTATACTGAACAAGAATGGCAGTTAATGAATGAGTTCCTCGTACACAGCCGAGATATGGATTTTTCCTATGCGGCGGTCAAACAGCTCGAAGGAAAATATTTAGTCCAAAATCGAGTGACCGGTGAGATCTATGAGTCGGCACAATTCTTATATCTGCTAGTTGCTGCCTGCTTGTTTTCGAAATATCCGAAAGCCATACGTTTGGATTATGTAAAACGCTTTTACGATGCGACTTCAACCTTCAAAATTTCATTGCCTACCCCGATTATGTCGGGGGTAAGAACACCGACTCGTCAGTTTAGTTCTTGTGTATTAATTGAATGCGGCGATAGTTTGGATTCAATCAATGCTACTTCCGCTGCGATTATTAAATATGTGTCGCAACGTGCGGGCATTGGCATTAACACCGGTGCAATCCGTGCCTTAGGCAGCCCGATTCGTCAAGGAGAAGCTTTCCACACTGGTTGCATTCCGTTTTATAAGCATTTCCAAAGTGCGGTGAAATCTTGCTCTCAAGGCGGTGTACGTGGCGGCGCTGCAACGGTTTATTACCCGCTATGGCACTTGGAAGTAGAAAGTTTATTGGTGTTAAAAAACAATCGAGGTGTGGAAGACAACCGCTGTCGTCATATGGACTACGGCGTACAGCTCAACAAGCTGATGTATCAACGCTTAATTAAGGGTGGCGAAATCACCTTATTCAGCCCGTCTGATGTCGATGGTTTGTATGAAGCGTTTTTTGCTGATCAAGACAAATTTGAACAACTTTATCTGCAATATGAACAAGATCCGACTATTCGCAAACGCAGTGTGAAAGCGGTTGAGTTATTTTCACTACTTATGCAGGAACGTGCCTCAACTGGTCGTATTTATATTCAAAATGTCGATCATTGCAATACGCATTCGCCGTTTAATCCACAAGTTGCACCGATCAAACAATCCAATTTGTGTTTAGAAATCGCATTGCCGACCAAACCACTGAACGATATTAACGATGAAAACGGAGAAATCGCACTCTGTACCCTTTCAGCATTTAACTTAGGTACTTTGCAAAATTTAGATGAATTTGAACCGCTTGCCGACTTAGTGGTACGCGCGCTAGATGCCTTGTTAGATTATCAAGATTATCCGGTGAAAGCGGCAAAACACGCCGCATTAGCTCGCCGTTCGCTTGGCATCGGGGTCATCAACTACGCTTATTACTTAGCGAAAAACGGCGTGCGTTATTCAGACGGTTCTGCCAATGCGCTTACGCACAGAACCTTTGAAGCGATGCAATATTATTTGCTGAAAGCCTCGCTCAATTTAGCCAAAGAACAAGGTGCTTGTAAGTTATTTGACGAGACTAGCTATGCTCAAGGCATTTTACCGATTGATAGCTATAAAAAAGAATTGGATAACCTGACAACAGAACCGTTGCATTATGATTGGGAAAGCTTGCGTGCAGAAATTAAGCAATTCGGTTTACGTAACTCAACATTAAGCTCATTAATGCCGTCAGAAACTTCCTCGCAAATTTCTAATGCAACCAACGGTATTGAGCCGCCGCGTGGCTACGTGAGTATCAAAGCCTCAAAAGACGGTATCTTAAAACAAGTTGTGCCGGAATATGAAAAGCTCCGTTCACAATACGAACTATTATGGGATATCCCCGATATGAGCGGTTACTTACAGCTGGTCGGTATTATGCAGAAATTCATTGATCAGGCGATTTCGGCAAATACCAATTATGACCCGCAAAAATTTGAAGACGGCAAAGTACCGATGAAACGCTTACTTGCCGATTTACTAACCGCTTATAAATACGGATTAAAAACGCTCTATTACCAAAATACCAGAGACGGAGCGGAAGACGCCCAACAAGATTTAAATGACGGTTGTGCCGGCGGCGCCTGCAAAATTTAGTGTCTAGCATGAATTTAGCTAACCACGGAATACACGGAGAATACAGAAATAATTCGGAGAATATTAAGAGCCACAGCGTGGCTCACTCAGCCGAAGGCTGATCATAACCACGTACGGCTTGCCGTGCTTGGGCAATTCAAAAAGGATACAAAATGGCATATACCACTTTCTCACAAAATAAAAATAATCAATTAAAAGAACCGATGTTTTTCGGGCAAAATGTCAATGTCGCCCGTTATGACCAACAAAAATATGAATTATTTGAAAAGTTAATCGAAAAACAACTCTCATTTTTCTGGCGTCCGGAAGAAGTTGATGTCTCGCAAGATCGTATCGACTACCAATCATTGCCGGAACACGAAAAACATATTTTTATCAGTAACTTAAAATATCAAACATTACTTGATTCTATTCAAGGTCGCAGCCCGAACGTGGCATTTTTGCCGTTAGTATCGATTCCGGAGTTGGAAACTTGGATCGAAACCTGGACATTTTCCGAAACGATCCACTCACGTTCTTACACGCATATCATCCGTAATATCGTGAATGATCCGTCGATTGTGTTTGACGATATCGTAACTAACGAAGAAATTATTAAACGTGCGAAAGATATTTCTTGCTACTACGATGATTTAATTCGAGATTCGCAACTTTATACACTCTACGGAGAAGGTTGTTATACGGTGGACGGCAAGCAATACCAAGTGACCTTACGTAACTTAAAACGCCAACTTTATTTATGCTTAATGAGTGTGAACGTACTGGAGGCGATTCGTTTTTACGTGTCGTTCGCTTGTTCTTTTGCGTTTGCCGAGCGTCAGTTAATGGAAGGTAATGCCAAAATCATCAAATTTATCGCACGTGATGAATACCTACATTTAACCGGCACACAAAATATGTTGAACATTATGGCAGCCGGACAAGATGATCCGGAAATGGCACAAATTGCCGAAGAATGTAAACAAGAAGCTTATGAGCTTTTTGTGGCAGCGGCAGAACAAGAAAAAGAATGGGCGGCGTATTTATTTAAAGACGGTTCAATGATTGGTTTAAATGAAGATATTTTGGTGAAATATGTCGAATATATTACCAATATTCGAATGCAAGCGGTCGGATTACCTCGCCCTTTTGCCACCGCTTCAAATCCGATTCCGTGGATTAATGCTTGGTTGGTGTCTGATAACGTACAAGTTGCACCGCAAGAAGTCGAAGTCAGCTCCTATTTGGTTGGGCAAATCGATGCTAAAGTCGATACGAATGATTTTGACAGTTTTGAACTCTAAATAAAAACAAGCGGTCGTTTTTCCATTATTTTTTGCAAAAAATAGAAAAAATTCGACCGCTTGTTTAACCTATTTATCCGATGTTTTAGGCTCCGAGCCGTTAGTACCTAAAAACTTACCAATTAATGCCTTACCTAAGTCTGATTGGTTTAATCCTTCCAACGTTGCAGCAATTTTCGTGCCGCCGGTCGAACTGAATAACTCACCTACGCGCTGAATACCTTTATCCACTTTTTCATCATTAATGATAAATTTCATATCTGAATTTGAAAGTGCTTTCGCTTGTTCAATACCAATCGCCTGATTTGCTTCAATTTGACGAATACTGATCAAGTAGCTTTGATAACCTTCATTACCCCCGATTTCTTTCGCTAATTCAATTTGACCGGATACTAATGAAATCTCCAGTTTTTGCTTCGCTTCTGCTTCTGCCGAACCGATTTTCGCAATACCTTGCGCTTCTTTATCTTTTGTTTCAAGCAATGCTTCAGCAGCTAAAAACGCTTTTTGTTTTTCACCTTCCGCTACTAAAATTTGATGTTGTTTTTCAGCTTCAGAATCAATAATCAACGCATTTTTATTCGCTTCCGCCTTAATTTCTTGTGTACGTTTTTCCTGATCCGCTTTTACAATTTCAACATCTTTGGCAATTTCCGCTTGTTTTACTTCCGCAACACGTTTGACTTCCATCTCGCGTTCTTTAGTGATTTTTTCTTGCTCTTTCACCAACTGTTGCGCTTGTTCGTTAGACACCGCCACTTCTCGTTGATTTTCTACCGTTTTTAAGCCGACTTCTTTTTCCGCCTCTTGGCGTTTTACATCCGCTTCTTTTTTCGCTTCAATTTCCGCAATTTGTGCTTCTTTTTGGTTACGAGCGACTTCGACACGGCTCTCTTTTTCAATAAATGATTTTTTAATTTCCATAATATTGAAAATTACTTTTGAATTGCCGCTATCACGAATATCCATCAGTTCAATATTCTTAACCGGCTCAATCCCCCAATTTTTCAATTGTTCTTTGACCGCTTGGGTAAAATCATCACCCAATTCCGAACGTACTTGTAAAATATCGTTTAAATTACGGCTTGAAAGAATCGAACGCACCGAGCCTTGGATAATATCAACCAATTGAATATTCATATCATGGAAATCCGACACACGTTGTGCGGCAAGATTTGAATCGGATACACGGAAGAAAGCGGTGATATCCACCACAAAAGGCAAACGTTCTAAATCATATGCTTCGTAGTTATCAATTTTGATAGAAAAGACCGAAACCGGCAGCACAATCGTACTCACACCAATCACAGGTAACCATGAAGGAAACGCATAATAAACGTTACCATTTCCGGTATCTTTACCATAAGAGGTGGTCTTTCCGCCCGACTGTACAATGTGTACTTCATTGGTTTTCACCACTCGGCGAAATAGCAATGCAATTACCAATGAAAGCACTAAAATAGCAATCAGCGCAACACCCACTGCGACATAAATAAAATCCATAACTTAGCCTCCTTTTGAAAGAATGAATCTCTATCAATTTACGCCATCAAGCGGTGAAATTCTAGAAATATTTTGCAAAAATTTATTTAACAGGCAATTTCCATTACAATAAGCATATTATTGTTAATGAAAGAATATCTTATGCGCATTCCAAGAATTTACCATCCTGAATTATTAGCGAATCAAACCAGTTGTATTTTAAGTGAAGATGCAACTAATCACGTCGGTCGTGTATTACGTATGGCGGAAGGCGATCAAATTATTTTATTTGACGGATCAAACCACATTTTCCACGCGACATTACAAGCGGTTGGAAAAAAGCAAATTATTGCAAAAATTGATAGCAGCGAATTGGATAATCGTGAATCCAATTTAGCGATCCATTTAGGGCAAGTGATTTCTCGCGGCGATCGGATGGAATTTACCATTCAAAAATCGGTTGAGCTAGGCGTAAAAACCATTACTCCGCTTTGGTCTGAACGCTGTGGGGTAAAACTTAACGATGAACGCCAAGACAAAAAACTACAGCAATGGCAAAAAATTGCGATTGCCGCTTGTGAACAATGCGGACGTAATGAAATTCCTGAAATTCGCCCGATTATGAAACTGACCGACTGGTGCAAAGAACAAGATGATATGCTGAAATTAAATCTGCATCCTCGTGCGAAATACACCATTCGCCAGCTGCCAAATGTGCCTGAAGCTGGCGTACGTTTATTAATCGGTTCGGAAGGCGGCTTATCCGCTGAAGAAATCGCGATGACTGAAACTCAAGGCTTTACCGAAGTTTTACTCGGCAAACGAGTCTTGCGTACGGAAACCGCCTCCCTTGCGGCAATTACCGCCCTACAGGTTTGTTTTGGAGATATTTAATGTTAGAAAATTTACAAGGCAAATTTTTGATTGCAACGCCGGAAATTGATGATGACTACTTTGATCGCACGGTAATTTATATCTGCGAACATAACAGTAATGGCGCGATGGGCTTAGTAATTAATACACCGACCGACTTATCCGTTTTGGAATTGATTACCCGTATGGATTTTCAAATGGCGAATCAACGTAATTACCATAAAGATCAGATGGTCTTAAGCGGCGGGCCGGTCAGTCAAGATCGGGGCTTTATTATTCACACCAAAACCGAACAAGAATTTTTACATAGCTATCGTGTTACCGATAATATTTTGTTAACTACATCAGGCGATGTGCTGGATAGCCTTGGTAAACCAGAAGCGCCGGAAAAATTTATTGTCTGTTTAGGTTGTGCCACGTGGAAACCGGAACAACTCGAACAAGAAATCGCACGCAATTATTGGTTGGTATCCGATGCGAACGACAAAACCTTATTCGAAACCGGTTATTTAGAACGTTGGGTAGAAGCAAATGAAATGCTCGGTATTTCAGGTGTGTTAGCCCGTGCCGGCAGAGCCTAATGATGGCTTAAGTAGCGGTCGAAAATAAACAATTTTTTGCAAAAGGATAATATGGCAAGAACAATTCTCGCATTTGATTTCGGTACTTACAGCATCGGCTGTGCAGTCGGGCAGGATATTACCGGTACGGCGCAGGGACTTCCCTCTTTTAAAGCGCAAGACGGGATTCCGAACTGGGATCAAATTGAAAAAGTGATCAAAGAATGGCAACCGGAACGCTTAGTGGTCGGCTTACCGCTCAATATGGACGGCAGCGAACAGCCGCTTACCCAAAGAGCGAAAAAATTTGCGAATCGCTTAAACGGACGTTTTAATTTGCCGGTTGAGTTACAAGACGAACGCCTCACAACAGTATCAGCGAAAGCGGAAATTTTTGAACGGGGCGGTTACAAAGCCTTAAAAAAAGATAAAGTGGATTCGATTTCCGCCTGCTTAATTTTAGAAAGCTGGTTTGAAGCCCAATAAAAAAGAGTAAGACCGCTAATTTGAACAACGCAAATAAGCGGTCTAATTTTGGGATTTTTTTGCAAGTCTAAGCCAAATGTTCCACGCGATTAAACTCAACTAATTCAGCCTTACCATTCTCAACAACCGCTCGGTTAATAGCGGTGTTAATCACAAAACTGTGTTTAGTTTCATCACGACATTCCGACCAATGCAAGCCTCGTAATACCGCTGTGAGAACGGTTAATGTCATACCGTGTGCAACAATTAATACGTTTTCATTATCTTGGTGCAACTGAGCAATTTGATTAAACACTTTAATCACTCGGTTATAAAGATCTTCATAAGTTTCACCGCCATTAGTTTCCGCACGATATTCCGCCGGTGTTTTTTTCATCGTCCAATATTCATCATTTGAGTATAAATCTACCGATTTCGTACCTTCCCAAAGCCCAAAATCAAACTCATTTAAACCGAAGTGGTGAAAGTGCGGAATGTTCTTCTCACTATTTTCTGCCAAAATATAATTTGCGGTATCTTGCGCACGTTTTTGCATACTCGAATAAGCAGCGGCAAATTTAACCTCTTTTAACGCTCTCCCCGCTTTTTTCGCCCCTTCAATACCTTCTTCAACCAAAGGTGAATCGCCGGAGCCTTGCAAACGCCCTTCTAAATTCCAAACAGTTTTCCCGTGACGGACTAAATAAATGTTGAGTGCCATATTCAATTCCCTGTTAAAATAGACAAAATTTATCGGAGTATAGCAAAAAATGACTGAAAAATTGACTATTTGCTTCCAACATCACGACTTTGTTGTGATTGATAAACCGGTCGGCGTGAGTGTACACAAAGACGAGGAAGCGGTCGGATTAACCGAAAAACTCGCTAAACAATTACAAGTGGAACAAGTATGGCTGGTACATCGCTTAGATAAAGTCACGTCCGGCTTATTGATTTTTGCCTTGAATAAACAAGCAGCCGTACACTTTTATCACCTATTTGAACAACATAAAATCGAAAAAACCTATTGGGCATTGAGCGATCAAAAACCGAAAAAGAAACAAGGTAAAATTAGCGGTGATATGCAAAAAAGCCGTAACGGCGCGTGGAAATTGTGCCATAGCAAACAGAATCCTGCCGTGACTCAATTTATTTCATACTCGCTTGAACCAAATTTACGCCATTTTATTTTGCAACCGAAAACCGGTAAAACACATCAATTAAGGGTAGCGATGAAAAGTTTAGGCAGCCCGATTTTAGGTGATCAACTCTATGCCGGCACAGAAGCGGATCGGGTTTACTTACATGCTTATCAGCTAAAATTTGAATATCAAGGCGAATCTTTTTGTATCCAAAGTCCACCGACAAGCGGTCAATTTTGGGCAAAAATTTGCAATGCTGAATCTGTAAAAAATATTTAATGCTATAATTTTATACATCATAACTTATCAAACAGAGGATTTTATGAGCTTATTTGAAGCAAGTTTGATTATCTTATTACTGATTATTGCCAGTGCAATTATCTCATCTTCAGAAATCTCTCTTGCCGGTGCAAGAAAACTGAAATTACAGGCAATGATTAACGAGGGCGACCTCCGTGCCGAAAAAGTTTTAAAGCTCCAGGAACAGCCGGGACGCTTTATTACCGTGGTACAAATCGGATTAAATATGGTGGCGATCCTTGGTGGTGTGGTCGGTGAAAGTGCGATTAATCCTTACTTTAGCGAATGGCTTGCCAAATATACACAAGCGGAATGGGTTGATAGTGCAGCATCTTGGATTGCCTTTATCATTGTCACTTCGGCATTTGTTCTCTTTGCAGACTTAATGCCGAAACGTATTGCGATGACATACCCGGAAAAAGTAGCAGTACGAACCATCGGCATTATGATGTTTTGTATTGCATTATTTAAGCCGCTTGTACTGTTTTTCGATTGGATTGCCAACACATTATTTAAGTTATTTCACGTTTCTACTGTTCGCCAAGACAATATGACCTCCGAAGATATTGTTGCAGTAGTTGATGCGGGAGCGAAAGCCGGTATTTTAAAAGCACAAGAACATTATCTCATTGAAAACGTGTTTGAAATGCAGGAACGCCGTGTAACATCAACGATGACCACCCGTGAAAATATTGTGTTTTTAAATCGCACCGATAACCGAGAAAAAGTGCTGGAAACATTGGGTGAAGATCCCTATTCCAAAGTACTGATCTGCGATGACGGATTGGATAAAATTTTAGGTTATATTGAAACGCACGATCTACTGACACAGTACCTAAAAAACGATAACGTGTCGCTAACAGATGCGAAATTACTGAAAAAATCACTTTTCATCCCGGATACTCTGTCACTTTACGAAGTATTAGAGCTGTTTAAATCTGCCGGTGAAGATTTTGCGGTTATCGTAAATGAATACGCATTAGTGGTGGGGATTCTAACCCTCAATGATGTAATGAGTATCGTGATGGGCGAATTGGTTTCAACCGAAGAGGAACAAATTGTCCGCCGAGATGAAGATTCGTGGTTAATTGACGGTGCTACACCGCTCGAAGACGTGATGAAAGCGTTAGAAATCGAAAGCTTCCCGAATGCGGAAAACTATGAAACTATTGGTGGTTTTATGATGTATATGTTACGTAAAATTCCAAAGAAAACCGATTTTGTTCTTTATGATCAATATAAATTCGAAATTATTGATACCGAGAATTTTAAAATCGACCAATTAATGGTTTCTTTCCGTAAAGATATCGCAAACTAGCATAGTGAAAGCTCCGACCTTAATCGGAGCTTTTTTTGTTACCAATGATGACGATGTCTGTGATAACCGTAACCAATGCCAATGCTTGGATAAATCACCGGCTCTCTTACAACCTGTCTGACTACTTTCGGACGCTTATCACTTTGATTAAGCGGTTCATCCGGTTCAATTTGCTGAGCAACACGTTGCTTTTGTTTTTCCGAAACGGTATTCCCGCTTGCGACACGTTGTTGATATTCCGCAACTACTTGCATATCCATCGGAACCGTACTTTGCTGCTCCGGTGCCGAACAAGCCGCTACAACGAAAGGCAACGCAAGTAACATTACTTTTTTCATTATTTTTCCTCTTTGTAAAAATAAGCGAAAATTAGACCGCTTGTATGTCTTTTTTATCCCTACGCTTACGCATTTTTTCTAATATTATACGCATAAAATAAGGCATTTTCTTGATTGGTCTGACAATAACTTCATCTACTAACGGCTGCTGTTCTAACGCCAAATACATACTTAATACCGTATAAATATCAACATGATGTTGATTCTTAAAGAAATTCATCAAACGATACTTTTCTATCTTCATCTGTAATGAATTTGCAATATTTTGGTATTTTTCAACCGCTTGTAAACTAAGATTCACATTACTGATCACAATGAATACGGGAAGTTGCGGATGACTTTTGGCAAATTCCCAAGCTAATGCTAATTTCTGTTCAGCTAACATTTTAGCGGACCGAAATCTTTCTTTCGTCCAAATATATTCACCGTTTTCATATAGAAATTGGTCATTCTCAATATGAAAAATTTTGCCATTCGGAAAATGCAGCTCAAACTCCGCTATTTTTTGCTTAGCAAACGTTGATTTGCCCGAACCGGAATGCCCTCGAATAATGATTAATTTTCGCATCATATAAAAAAGGACGCCCGAAGGCGTCCTAATCTCTATTCTTTAAAATTAAAGAGCAGATTTTGCTTTTTCAACTAAAGCTGCGAATGCAACTTTGTCGAATACAGCGATGTCAGCTAAAATCTTACGGTCGATTTCAACAGAAGCTTTTTTCAAGCCATTGATGAATTTGCTGTAAGATAAACCGTTTTGACGTGCTGCAGCGTTGATACGTGCAATCCATAATTGACGGAATTGACGTTTACGTTGACGACGGTCACGGTAAGCATATTGACCAGCTTTAATTACAGCTTGGAACGCAACGCGATAAACACGTGAACGCGCACCATAATAACCTTTAGCAGCCTTAAGAACTTTCTTATGGCGTGCTCTTGCAATAACACCACGTTTTACACGAGCCATTATTAAATCTCCTAATGTATATAATTAACTAAAATTCACTAAAGTACGTTTTAACTTGACTCAACGCTTATGCGTATGGTAAGCACGCTACTACTAATACTTGGTCTGCTTTCGCTACCATTGATTTGTGGCGTAAGTGACGTTTACGTTTAGTGGTTTTCTTAGTCAAAATATGACGTAAGTGAGATTGTTTACGTTTGAAACCGCCTGAAGCTGTTTTCTTGAAACGCTTAGCAGCACCACGTACTGTTTTAATTTTAGGCATTGTTTTATAAACTCCGCATTGTTTTACATAATACACAATAATTAGGCGAAAAATGCGATTATTGCTAATCATATTTTTACTTGGAAAGCGCTAATTATCTCGAAAGAGCGTTACCGCTCATAAGCTTTGCAGCTTAAAAAGCAAATCAGGCTGCGAAATGTGCCTGTAGATCGCTTTTGTTTCTCTTTTTTACGAAAGAGAAAACGGACGGATTTTATAGGATCCGCCCGTTTTATGCAAGAATAAATTATTTTTTCTTCGGTGCAATAACCATTACCGCTTGGCGGCCTTCAAGTTTGCCCGGTGCCGATTCAACTACTGCCACTTCAGCCGTATCTGTTTTAACACGTTCTAAAACGTCTAAACCGATATCTTGGTGTGCCATTTCACGACCACGGAAACGAACGGTAATTTTAACTTTATCGCCGTCTTCTAAGAAACGTAAAATGCTACGTAATTTAATTTGATAATCGCCATCGTCTGTACCAGGACGGAATTTAATTTCCTTAATTTGTACGACTTTCTGCTTTTTCTTTTGCTCTTTTGCAGCTTTTTCTTTTTCGTAGATGAACTTACCGTAGTTCATAATACGACAAACCGGCGGTTCTGCATTAGGGCTGATTTCAACTAAATCTAATTCAGCATCTTCCGCTCTCGCCAAAGCATCTTGAATTGATACGATACCAACTTGTTCGCCATTTTCATCAGTTAGGCGAACTTCCTTCACGCCACGAATTTCATCATTAAGACGATGTGCGCGATTCGACTGAACACGTTTTACAGGTTTAATAGTATTATTCCTTCTATTAATTTAACTACGATCGACTGCAGTAGCAGAGATATGAATATATAGGCTTAGCAAAACCAAGCACAAAAACGTTTTGAGTTTAATTGATTTTGTAAAATAGTGCAATGATTTGCTGAAATTATTTGTGCGCTTCAAATGCAAAAAAGCGGTCAAATTTGACCGCTTTTTTACAAATAATGAAATTACTCTTCGCCTAATAATTTAAGTTCACGAGCTTTCACCTGGTTTTTAAGGATTTCAACAAATTCTTCAATGGTGAATGTGCCTAAATCCGCACCTTTACGGGTACGTACCGATACTTTGCCCGCTTCAATTTCTTTATCGCCGCACACAAGCATATAAGGTACTCGACGTAAGGTGTGTTCACGTACTTTAAAGCCGACTTTTTCGTTACGTAAGTCTGATTTCGCACGGATACCCGCATCAGATAACGCTTTCGTTACTTTTTGTACGTAGTCAGCTTGGCTATCGGTAATGTTCATTACCACTGCTTGAGTCGGCGCTAACCACGTTGGGAAGAAACCAGCGTATTCTTCGGTAATAATACCGATAAAGCGTTCGATAGAACCTAAAATCGCACGGTGAATCATAACCGGTGTACGGCGACCGTTATCTTCCGCCACATAAGACGCATCTAAACGCCCCGGTAATGCGAAGTCTAATTGGATCGTACCGCATTGCCATTCACGATCTAAACAGTCACGTAATGCAAACTCAATTTTCGGACCGTAGAATGCGCCTTCGCCTTCTTGGATTTCATAGCTTAAGCCATTTGCCGTTAATGCTTTTGCTAAACCATCTTCCGCACGATCCCACATCGCATCATCACCGATACGGTTTTCAGGACGAGTTGAAAGTTTCACTTGAATGTTGCTGAAACCAAAAGTGCTGTAGATATCGTAAACCATACGGATACAGCTAGTTACTTCGCTTTCAATTTGATCTTCAGTACAGAAAATATGCGCATCATCTTGAGTAAAACCACGTACACGCATTAAGCCGTGCAATGAACCTGACGGCTCGTTACGGTGGCACGAACCGAATTCCGCCATACGGATTGGTAAGTCACGGTATGATTTTAAACCTTGATTGAAGATTTGAACGTGACCTGGGCAGTTCATCGGTTTGATTGCATATTCACGGTTTTCAGATTGCGTAGTGAACATTAAATCCGCATAATTTTGCCAGTGGCCGGTACGCTCCCAAAGCACTCTGTCCATCATAAACGGACCTTTTACTTCTTGGTAATCGTACTCTTTTAATTTAGTACGCACGAAAGTTTCAAGTTCACGGAAAATCGTCCAACCGTCATTGTGCCAGAACACCATACCCGGTGCTTCTTCTTGCATATGGTATAAATCTAACGCTTTACCGATACGGCGGTGGTCACGTTTTGCCGCTTCTTCTAAACGGGTTAAGTATTCCGCTAATTGTTTTTTATCTGCCCAAGCCGTGCCGTAAATACGTTGCAACATTTTGTTTTTGCTATCGCCACGCCAGTATGCACCTGCAACTTTTTGTAATTTGAAGTGGTGGCAGAAACGCATATTTGGTACGTGCGGACCACGACACATATCAATATATTCTTCGTGGTGATATAACGCAGGCGTTGCAGTACGTTCGATATTTTCATCTAAAATCGCCATTTTGTACGGTTCGCCACGTTTTTCAAACGTATCACGCGCTTCTTGCCAGCTTACGCGTTTTTTCACCACATCATAGTTGGTTTTAGCCAGCTCCAGCATACGCTTTTCAATCGCATCTAAATCTTCTTGTGTGAGTGAGCGATCTAAATCCACGTCATAATAGAAACCATTGTCGATTGTCGGGCCAATCGCCATTTTTACATCTGGGAATAATTGTTTGATCGCATGACCTAATAAGTGCGCACATGAGTGACGAATGATCTCTAAACCGTCTTCATCTTTTGCAGTAATAATTTCAAGTGAGCTATCTTCAGAAATGATGTCACACGCATCACGGCGTTCGCCGTTTACACGCCCTGCAATCGTAGCTTTTGCTAAACCTGCACCGATTGATTGCGCAACTTCCATTACAGAAACGGGATTATCGAATTGGCGTTGTGAGCCGTCTGGTAAAGTGATAATAGGCATTTTTATATCCTTGTTACAGTGGTCACCCATACGAGAGGTGACTTGTTAGTTTAAAAATAAAAACCGCTGACAAGCGGTCTGATTTGAATCTTTTTTTACAATTTGTTTTACATCACCCCAACCATGGATGAAGAGCAAAACGGACGAATTTTATCACAAAATCTCAACAAGCGGTCTGATTTCTCGCTCAATTTGCAAAATTTCTCTGAAAATAGACCGCTTGTTGTACGCACTTCATAAAAAGATATTACGCTCTCAACTTCTTATGTGTAGTAACAAGCGGTCATTTTTTATAAATTTTTTACATATCTTATCGGTGAAAAAAAGGATAGAATTTAGCAATTCTTATTTTGTGAGTAAAAAAGATGAAATCTGTAGAACGATTTTTTGAATGTATTGCGATTGTAGGTAAACCTCGTCACGATATTGCTTTAGAGACGCATTTAGCCGTTTATAATTGGTTGAAAGATCGCCGCTATGATGTGTTGTTAGAAGAAAATATTGCTCGTCAGCTCAATCTTCCGGATGGCAAAAGTTTGGAAGAAATCGGTCAGCAAGCCAATCTGGTCATTGTTATCGGTGGGGACGGCAATATGCTCGGTATGGCTCGTCAATTAGCAAAATATCGTGTTCCGCTGATTGGGATTAACCGAGGGAACTTAGGTTTTCTGACGGATATTGCACCGCAATCTGCTTTTGAACAATTACATAATTGTATTGAGCGTGGGGAGTTTGTGATTGAAGAACGCTTCTTACTCGAAGCTCGTATTGAGCGTAATGGCAAAATTATTGCAACCAATAATGCCCTGAACGAAGTTGTAATTCACCCCAGCCAAGTGGCTCGCATTATTGAATTTGAAGTATATATTGACGGTAAATTTGCATTCTCACAACGTTCGGACGGTTTAATTATTAGTACACCGACAGGTTCGACAGCCTATTCATTATCGGCGGGCGGCCCAATTTTAACGCCGAATATGAATGCGATCGCATTAGTACCGATGCACCCGCATACGCTCTCTTCCCGACCGTTAGTGATTGATGGAGACAGCCAAATCTCTTTACGCTTTGCGCAATATAATCAACCTAGTTTGGAAGTAAGTTGTGACGGACAATATGATTTGCCGTTTACACCGGAAGATCGCATTATCGTTACCAAAAGTCCGGATACCTTACACCTGCTACACCTTAACAATTATAATTATTTTACGGTGCTTGGTTCTAAGCTTGGCTGGTCTAGCAAGTTATTCTAATCTAGATATTGGCACTCTTCAGAGTGCCTTTTTATTTGCAAATTATTATCTAAATTCAACCGCTTACCCAGGTAACATGAATTGCATTCATTATTTACACAAATTAATATGCAATTGTTTTATTAAAAAAGCACTACCATAGAGCATAATAAATGTGTAGAATGCTTGTAAAACATATTGCGCAAACGTTTGCGCAATTTTCTTTACTAGCACACAGAGGACTTTCATATGTTTACAGCAAACATGAACATTCAAGATTACGACCCTATTTTATGGCAAGCAATTGAAAACGAAAATCGCCGTCAGGAAGAACATATTGAACTAATCGCTTCGGAAAACTATGCAAGTCCTCGAGTAATGCAAGCGCAAGGTTCGCAATTTACTAATAAATATGCGGAAGGCTATCCGGGTAAACGTTATTACGGCGGTTGTGAATATGCAGATATCGTTGAGCAATTAGCCATTGATCGTGCAAAACAATTATTTGGTGCGGATTATGTGAATGTACAGCCGCATTCAGGTTCTCAAGCGAATGCGGCTGTTTATGGCGCATTAATTCAACCGAACGACATCATTTTAGGTATGGACTTAGCTCACGGTGGCCATTTAACGCATGGTGCAAAAGTGAGCTTCTCAGGCAAAATTTATAATTCGGTACTCTACGGTATCACCGCCGAAGGCTTAATTGATTATGAAGATGTGCGCAAAAAAGCGCTTGAATGTAAACCGAAAATGATTGTTGCCGGTTTCTCTGCTTATTCACAAATCGTAGATTGGGCGAAAATGCGTGAAATTGCTGATGAAGTCGGTGCTTATTTATTTGTCGATATGGCTCACGTTGCAGGTTTAATTGCAGCAGGTTTATATCCGAATCCATTACCGCACGCTCATGTTGTAACAACTACAACTCATAAAACACTCGGTGGCCCTCGCGGCGGCTTAATTCTTTCTGCTTGTGGCGATGAAGAAATTTATAAGAAACTTCAATCTTCGGTTTTCCCAGCGAACCAAGGCGGCCCGTTAGTACATATTATTGCGGCAAAAGCGGTTTGCTTTAAAGAAGCGTTAGAGCCAGAATATAAAGTCTATCAGCAAAATGTAATCAAGAATGCAAAAGCAATGGTAGAAGTGTTCAAACAACGTGGTTACGATGTCGTTTCAAACGGTACGGAAAACCATTTATTCTTAGTTAGCTTTATTAAACAAGGTAAAACCGGTAAAGCGGCAGATGCAGCTTTAGGTAAAGCCAATATTACGGTAAATAAAAATGCCGTGCCAAATGATCCGCAAAAACCGTTTGTCACCTCAGGGATTCGTGTCGGTACACCATCGGTTACTCGCCGAGGCTTTAATGAAGCGGATGTGCGTGAATTAGCCGGCTGGATGTGCGATGTGCTAGATGCAATGGGTACTGACAATGAAGAAAGTGTGATTGCCGCAACCAAACAAAAAGTCTTAGCAATCTGCGCCCGCTTACCGGTTTATCCGAAATAATCTCTCAAGTAAGAAGCCCTATTTGGGCTTCTTATTCTTTAATGCTCACCGAGTTCAATCAGCTTTCCCCATCATTTTTTAGCAAAAAGGTAAAAAATTTTTACTTCTTAAGATTTCGTTAAGATCTGTTTGATTTAATACACACATCGATAAGGCACGCACTTCACATTTGTGTTTTATTTAACGACTGTTTATTTTTTAATTTTTTATTTCTTTGATTTTTATCTTGGTTATTTAACGACTTTTACTCGGAGCAAATTTATGAAAAAACTTTTAGCTTTAACTGCAATTTTCGCAATCTCTTCACCGGCAATGGCTGGATTTGAAAACACCACCTCAGCGAATAACGATGGCTTTAAATCTAACCACACAAACGTTCAAGCTGCAGCAATCAAGAACGTAGCACAAGCAAAGAAAGCAGGTGATAACGCACATTTTTCAATGACTGGAAACATTATCAATTGCTACGATAACGATGATTGTACCTTCAAAGATTCAACCGGTTCTGTACATATTGATGTTGAAGACGGTGCATGGCAAGGCAAAACAGTAAATGCAAATAACCGTGTGCGTATTTCAGGCAAAGTTGACCTTGATGACGGCCGAGTGACTTTAGATGTAAATAACATCACTGTTTTAAAATAATCTAATAAACATAAACAATAAAAATTTAATTAGGAATTTTCGATGAAAAAAGTATTAGTTTTAACGACGCTTCTCTCTTTATCTGCAACTTCAGTGGCAAATTTTGAAGGCCCTGCCGCACAGCAAGGCGGTTTTAGCGGTGAAGGAACAAAAACACCTCCGACTTCCGTTGCACAAGCACTCGAAGCGTGGGACGATGCACCGGTAAAATTAACCGGCTATATCACCAAGCAAATCGATCACGATGAGTTCTATTTTAAAGATGCTAGCGGTGAAATTAAGATCGAAGTGGAAGATCACGCTTGGAACGGACAAAATGTCACCCCGAAAGACAAAATTACCATTGAAGGTAAAGTAGATAAAAATGACTGGGGTAAATCCAGCATTGATGTATATAGCATTAAAAAATAATGCTTAATTATTTAACGACTATTTCTGCCCCTCCACTTTTATATTAGGAGTTTTACATGAAAAAATTGACTGTTCTCTCAACATTAGCGGCAGCAACATTATTAGCAGCCTGTTCTCAACCGACTTCTCAAAATCAAACATTTGGTGCTAATACAACCAGTATCGTTACTGTTGCACAAGCGAAATCATCACACGATGACAGCCGTGTAACATTAGAAGGTAAAATTCTTCGTCAAGTGGATAACGACGAATATATCTTTGCAGATGCAACTGGTGATATCAAAATTGAAATTGATGATCACGTATGGAACGGTTTAAACGTGACCCCAAACGATAAAATCCGTATTCAAGGTAAGTTAGATAAAGAAACTTTCCATTCATCGATTGATGTTTATACGGTTGAGAAAGCACAATAATTGCTTACTCACTTTTTGAAGTATTGTGTGTTGTTTAGTTTTAAATAGTTGGTAAAATTTTGTCCAAATTAGGCGGAATTGCAAAGTAAAGTTAACCAACGACTCTTACTCCTTACAAGCGGTTAAATTCTGCAAATTTTTTGCAAAATTCAACCGCTTGTTTGCTTATTTAAAGGATACGAAATGCGTATATTGCTTATTGAAGATGACAAACTCATTGGAGACGGCTTAAAGCTTGGATTGACCAAACAAAATTTTGTGGTTGATTGGTTTCAAGATGGAAAACTCGGTTTTGATGCGCTGTTCTCCACGCAATACGATGCGGTGGTACTCGATCTCAGCTTACCGAAAATGGACGGTTTAGACATTTTGAAACGCTGGCGCAAAGAAAATCAAGACATACCGGTGTTAATTCTGACCGCTCGAGATACGCTCGATGATCGCATTCTTGGCTTTAATTCAGGTGCAGACGATTATCTTTGTAAACCTTTTGCATTAATGGAAGTGGTTGTGCGCTTACAAGCATTGGTTCGCCGCCGTTATCAACAAAGCTCAAGTGAAATTGTGATTGGCAGTTTACGAATTGATAATAATACCCATAGCGTCACGCTAGCGGAAAAAGCGGTCATTTTAACCGCCAAAGAATTTCAGTTATTGCAACTTTTTGTGAGCAATAAGGATAAGGTGTTAACACGTTCTTCAATCGAGGAAAAATTATATAGCTGGGACAACGATGTCGGCAGTAACACGCTTGAAGTCTATATCCATAATTTACGTAAGAAACTAGGTAAAAGCTGGATAAAAACCGTCCATGGTGTGGGTTATCGTTTAGGAGCTGAAGATGGCTAAAGTATTAAAAAATCGTAGCTTAAAATACCGCTTGCTCGTTGCACTTTCTGGGATATCACTGCTGATTTGGCTTATTTCTGCGATGATTGAATGGCGCGTGTTACATAAAGAAATTAATGAATTATTCGACTCGCAGCAAATTTTCTTTGCCGAACGTTTAGCTTCATCAAATATTGCCGAAGGCTTTCATACCGTCCAGAATAAAGGTGGATTTTATCAAGCAGATGTCGATGATGATGCGCTGGCCTTTGCAATTTTTACTGATAAAGGCGAGCAAATTATTAATGATGGCCGTGATGGACAATTTTTTACGTTCACACCGGTAGAAGGTTTTCAGAACATTCAGCTGACAGAAGCAGATGATGAGATTGATGATGAACAAGATATTGATATTTGGCGCATTTATTGGCTAAAAGATAATGATGTTTATATTGCAGTAGGGCAAGAAATTGATTATCGAAACGATTTAATTAATAAAACGATTATCTCGCAGTCTTGGAGCTGGTTATTCGGTTTTCCGATGACAATCTTAGCGATTTTATGGATTATTCACCGTGAATTTATCAGCTTAAAACGACTGGAAAATGATGTTGCATTGCGTAAGCCGGACGAGCTCAAAGCGATTAGTACGGCACAATTACCCAGTGAAATTATTCCGTTGGTCAATAATCTCAATCATTATTTTGAGCGCACGCAAACAATGTTCAATCGGGAAAGACGTTTCACTTCGGATGCAGCACATGAATTGCGTAGCCCGCTTGCTGGCTTGCGAATTCAAACCGAGATAGCGCAAATGACATTAGACGATCCGATTGAGCACGGTAAAGCGCTACAAAATATGACAAATAGTATCGACCGTATTGCGCAATTGATTGAGCAGTTACTCACGCTTTCTCGTTTGGAAAATTTAACCGAACTAGATCAATTGGAACCGATTAATTGGCGAAAATTGATAGAAACTAATGTTAGTCAGCTTTACCAACAAGCTGAAAACAAGCGGTCGGAAATCATTGTTGATTTGCAAGCTGAACCTCAAGCGCAGTTAGGAAAGATATTATTGCTTAATTTAGTGCTGCGAAATCTGATTGATAATGCGATTAACTATACGCCGGAACAAAGTCTCATCAAGATTACGTTATCAACGAATAGTCTCGTCGTAGAAGATAACGGCAATGGGGTGAGTGATGAAGATTTGGCTAAACTGGGTCAGCCGTTTTACCGTCCGGTCGATCGTCCGATTCAATCCAGTCAAGATGAAAAAGGTAGCGGCTTAGGTATTTCAATCATTAAACGCATTGTCGAATTACATCGTTTTGGATTGAAATTGAGTCGTAGTGAAATGGGTGGGTTAAAGGCTGAAATTTTCTTCTAAGCAAATTCAGTCATTTCCAAATAACAAGCGGTCTAGTTTCAGCAAGAATTTGCAAATTCTTCGCGAAATTAGACCGCTTTCTTATATGACTAACTATATTACATAGCTACAATTAGAACATGAATGAGTTAGCATATTCTGGATAAGTGATCGGTGAGATTTCCGCAATTGGAATCATGAGATCGTTATAGCCAGCTACTTCAATAACAAAGTTAGGTTCTGGATTTTCCGCTTCTAATACAGGTACTTCCGGTAAACCGAACATATCGGAGATCTCTTCCGTTGTGAAGAAATCATTACCGAAGATAAATTTGTTCACACCGATTGTTTTACCGCCATTTGAATATTGATCATAAATGAAAACCTGATCATCCGTACCATTCACACGAATATGCCAACTTACATTACCTAAATCATTTGTTGTCGCATCAATAGTGATATCCTGAGGGCGAATACCATTCGCAAATTGTAAGGTATTTTCACCTTCAACATCGAAGATTTCATCACGGCCGGCGCCTTTATAGAAGTAGTAAGTATCATTACCTGCACCACCATAAAGGAAGTCGTTACCATTACCACCATTTAGCCAGTCAGCACCCTCTGAGCCATATAATGTATCATCACCATAGCCACCTAATAAACGATCATTACCAGCACCACCGGTGATCACATCATCACCAGCTTCGCCCATAATAAAATCATTACCATTTAAGCCATGGATCGTATCGCTTTCACGTGTGCCATACAGACTATCCGCATAATCCGTACCAAATTTAACCGGACTGCTTGAAGCGATATCCTGAACATCAAAATGGATCGAATAATTCGTATTATAAACGTCATGAACATCCACAACATTTGAGTTATTCGGTTCCACATGAAGTTTTACATGGATTCTCGTATCTTCAGAGCTAGGATTATCCGGTAAGAAATAAAGGCGGTTATGCTCTGTATTTCTTAATTCTCTGAATGCCCAGTTGTTATTATCTGAATCATTGATTTCACGATAGCTACCGTCGTTATTTACAAGTAGTAAACGACCACCGCTAATATCATCAAACACAATACGATCACGATAGCTCGGCGGTGCTACCCATTCATTAATTAATACTAATGTAGCCTGATCATCATCGATCACAAATTGTTGTAACAGCTGAACAGGGCCTACGGGATCATTTGATTCATCAACTACAGGTCTATTAGGTCTGATCGGATCAAAATTACCCCAGTAATTAAAGATATCGAAAGCCATATACACTCCTTATGTATAAAGTGGAATAAGAACGCTCGCACTGTATAGAATACTTATGCAAAACGCCAGCCTGACCACTACTGGTACATCTTGAACCGATCAGGCTTAGACCAATTTTCCTACAAAAAAATAAATCATTCTCTATAATTTACACACTATTTACACTTGCAAAAAAAGCGTGATCTTTCTCACATTTTTTAGAATTTTTTCTTTAAAAAACCAAATGGTAACGTTAACATTTGAGTATTCAATTAAGATAAAGAAAACAGTAAGCTAAAATCGGCTTCTGTGATCAGAATCACATCCTTAGTTCAAATTGTCGGTTATACTCCGATAACAAAACTTAAATTGGAGCAATTCTACATGAGCGAGCAATTTATCCTAAATGATCACCCTCACCGCCGTTTTAATCCATTAAAAAATCAATGGATTCTCGTTTCACCACATCGTGCAAAACGCCCGTGGCAAGGTCAGCAAGAAGAAACGGTTGCTGACGATAAACCAAGTTATGATCCGACTTGCTACCTTTGCCCAAGCAATAAACGCATTACCGGCGAGCAAAATCCTGCTTATACAAAACCTTTCGTATTTAAAAACGATTTCTCGGCACTATTGCCGGATACTCCTGCTCCGGAAACCAATTCTGATCCGCTTTTCCAAATTTCACATACTCAAGGCGAAAGCCGTGTGATTTGTTTCTCACCCGACCATAGTAAAACCTTACCGCAACTTTCGGTGGCTGAAATAGAGCAAGTCGTACAAGTTTGGCAAGAACAAGCTAATGAATTAAAAAGCCGTTATCAATGGGTACAAATTTTTGAAAACAAAGGGGCGATGATGGGCTGTTCTAACCCACATCCGCACGGTCAAATTTGGGCAAGTAATTTCTTACCAAACGAAATTGCGATTGAAGACGAGTGTCAGGCGAATTACTTTGCTCAATACGGCCGCCCATTATTACTGGATTATGCGGACCGTGAATTAACTAAAAAAGAACGTATTGTGGTAGAAACTGAAGATTGGATTGCCGTAGTGCCTTACTGGGCGGCTTGGCCGTTTGAAACTTTACTGTTACCAAAACGTAAGTACTTTAAGCGAATTACCGATTTAAACGAAGCCGAACGAGCGGATTTAGCTCTCGCACTTAAAAAGCTAACCACTCGCTACGATAACTTATTTAATATCAGTTTCCCGTATTCAATGGGTTTCCATTTTGCACCGTTTAATGAAAGTGATAATGAACATTGGCAGCTACACGCTCATTTCTATCCACCGTTGTTACGTTCTGCCACTGTACGTAAATTTATGGTCGGCTATGAGATGATGGCGGAAAGCCAGCGAGACCTGACACCGGAACAAGCGGCAGAAAGATTAAATGCGGTGAGCGACAGCGTTCACTATAAAGATAAATAGAAAAGAGACCGAGACTATGAAACCACAACAACTTGCGATACAAAAATTTGCCGAGCATTACGGCTATTCGGCTGCTCAAACCGTATTTGCTCCGGGACGAGTCAATATTATCGGTGAACACACCGATTACAATGACGGCTTTGTAATGCCTTGTGCAATTAACTACGGTATGGCTGCCAGCTTTAGTAAACGTGACGATTCGGTTTGGCGAGTCTATGCGATCGATATTAACCAACAAGATGAGTTCGACCTTAGCCAACCGATTGAACCGTCCGAACACAAATGGGCGAATTACGTACGTGGCGTGGTGAAATATATTCAGGCGAAATGTCCGGAGTTTAAACAAGGTGCGGATTTAGCAATGACCAGTGACGTACCGATGTCTTCCGGTTTAAGTTCTTCTGCCGCATTAGAAATTTCAATCGGTAAAACCGCACAAGTGTTAGGTGATTTGCCACTTAGTTTGGCGAAAATCGCCTTAATCGGACAAGAAGCTGAAAATAAATTCGTTGGCGCAAACTGCGGCAATATGGATCAACTCACCTCGGCGCTCGGACAAAAAGATCAATTAATTATGATTGATTGCCGTTCGCTAGACATTACCCCGACACCGGTACCGCACGGCTATTCGATTGCGATCATCAATTCTAACGTCAAACACGATTTAGTGACCGGTGAATATAACAGTCGCCGTCAGGAATGTGAATTTGCTGCTAAATTCTTCGGTGTGAAAGCATTACGAGATGTCACACCTGCGCAATTTATCGAGCGAGCGGCGGAGCTACAAGCAGAAAATGAGCTTGCCTATAAACGTGCAAAACATATCATCAGCGAAAATCAGCGTGTATTAGAAGCGGTTGAAGCTTTAAAAGCAAATGATATGGTCAAACTCGGTCAATTAATGGCCGGGTCTCACGACTCTATGCGTGATGATTTCGAAATTACCATTCCGGAAATTGATTACTTAGTCGAACTGGCACAAGTGGCGATCGGTAAAAATGGCGGCGCACGTATGACTGGTGGTGGCTTCGGTGGTTGTATTGTTTGTTTAGTACCAAATGAAAAAGTAGAACATTTACGCCAACTCATTGCCGATAATTATGAAAAACAAACCGGTATTAAAGAAACTTTCCACCTTTGTACCGCTTGTGACGGCGTTCATCTTATTTAATGTTTAATTCACGGAAATCACGGAAGATTTTCCGTGACTTTCCCTCTGCTTGGGATATGAACTATGAAAACATTTACCCTCGAAAACTCATTCCTCAAAATTACCCTTTCCGATTTAGGTGCATCTTGGCTTTCTTGTGTAGTTAAACACCCGAAAGGCGAACGAGAAGTGTTAATCACTACCTCTGCAAAAAATTGGCAAAATCAGACCGCTTATTTCGGTGCAACCTGCGGACGCTATGCCAATCGTATTGCTAATGCCGAATATCGGCTTGACGGCAAAACCTACACATTGGCAAAAAATAATGGCGAACATAGCTTACATGGTGGTGTAAAAGGGGCGGATAAGCAAGTTTGGCAAGCGGAGCAAATTGATCCGCAAGCGGTCAAATTCAGCCGAGTTTTTGCAGATGGCGAGGAAGGGTTCGGAGGTGAAGTTCATGCCGTTGTTACTTATCGTTTGCATGGAAAAGAAGTCGAAATTGAAATTGACGCAACCGCCAATCAAGATACCCCACTCTGCTTTACCAATCACGCTTATTTCAATTTACTTGGTAGCGATAATGTACTTTCGCATCAACTGATGATTAATGCAGACGAATATTTACCAGTCGGCGCAGACGGTATCCCGATTTTACCGTTTAAAGCGGTGGCTCACACCGGCTTCGATTTTTCAACGCCTAAACCTATCGGGCAAGACTTGCTGAAAGATACCGATCAACAGTTGGTAAAAGGCTATGATCACGCTTTCAAATTAGTAAAAAATTCCTCAAAACCGACCGCTTGTTTAACCGTTGAAGATCTTAGCCTTGAACTCAATACCTCAATGCCGGCGTTGCAATGTTATTCAGGGAATTGGCTTGGCGGGCAACCGAATCTGAACGGTTCAACTCATCAAGACTATGCTGGCGTTGCTTTAGAACCGGAGTTTTTCCCTGATTCGCCAAACCAAGCTGAACTGGCAAAATTCGGTGGCATCACCAAAGCGGGCGAACACTATAAACACGATATTCGTTATACCTTTCACTTTTAATTTGTAAACATCGAGGAAATTATCATGATACTGCCAAATTACTTCCAAGATCCGAATATACTCCACGTAAATACTGTTGATCATCATGCTTATTTTATTCCGCATAAACAAAATGAAACCGCATTAAGTGGTAAACGTGAGCAATCCGATTACTTTACCCTGCTCAATGGTCAATGGGATTTTAATTACTTCCAAAGCTATCATGACCTACCGGATAATTTCCTTGATGTTGCGTTTGAACATAAAATTCCGGTACCGGCAAATTGGCAAAATCACGGCTTCGATCATCATCACTATACGAATATTAACTACCCGTTCCCGTTTGATCCACCATTTGTACCGCATCAAACTCCATGTGGCGTGTATCATCGTACTCTGCAACTTACTCCGAAAAGCAATAAGCGTTATTTGCTCAATTTTGAAGGCGTGGACTCTTGTTTATTTGTTTACGTGAATAAACAGTTTATCGGCTATAGCCAAATCAGCCACAACACCTCCGAATTTGATGTTAGCGATTATTTACAAGTCGGCACCAACCATTTAACCGTAGTGGTATTGAAATGGTGTGACGGTAGCTATTTAGAAGACCAAGACAAATTCAGAATGTCGGGCATTTTCCGTGATGTCTATTTGCTTGAGCGTGAACAAAATTATCTGCAAGATTTCTTTATTCAATATGAATTGGATGGTGAATTACGTCACGCAAATCTGAAAGTGGAAACGCTTTTTAGCCGCCAACCGCAAGCGATTGAATACCAATTACTCGACCCGAAAGGCTTTACCGTTTTCAATCAAACCGATACGCAGCTTAATATTGATGTCGAAGATATTCAGTTATGGAATGCCGAAAACCCACAACTTTACACCTTAATTTTGCGTACTGCGGAAGAAGTGATTGTGCAAAAAATCGGTTTTAGAAAAGTGGAAATCAAAGACGGCATTTTATTATTTAATCAGCAACCGATTAAATTTAAAGGAGTAAACCGCCACGATAGCGATCCGAAAACCGGTTATGCGATTAGCTACGCACAAGCGCATAAAGATTTACAGCTGATGAAGCAACATAATATCAATGCAATCCGCACCGCCCATTATCCGAATGCGCCTTGGTTTAGCGAATTATGCGATCAATACGGTTTTTATCTGATTGGCGAAAGTGATGTTGAATCGCACGGTGCTTCAATGTTAACGGTCAAAACACCAGAACCGAGTATTTTCTTAAACCATGAAAACGATTTGCAAACCGCACGTATCCGCCAAGATACGATCGATAATTTCTGCTACTTTGCCCGTGATCCGCTGTTCAAAAAAGCGATTTTAGACCGCCAACAAGCCAACGTGGAACGAGATAAAAATCGTACTTCGATTATCATTTGGTCGTTAGGTAATGAATCTGGCTACGGTGCAAACTTTGAAGCGGCAGTAGCATGGATTAAACAACGCGATAAATCTCGTTTAGTCCATTACGAAAGCTCAATTTACCAACATTCTGCCGATAACAATGATCTGTCGAATTTGGATTTTTATAGTGAAATGTATGGCTCAACCGAAGATATCGACCGCTATTGTGCCACTGCGCAAGCCAAACCTTTCGTGTTGTGTGAATACAGCCATGCAATGGGTAACTCAAACGGCGATGCGGAAGATTATTGGCAAGCGTTCCATCGTCATCCGCAATCATGCGGCGGTTTTGTGTGGGAATGGAGTGATCACGCCCCTTACCGTGCTAACGGTCAATTCGGTTACGGCGGTGATTTCGGCGACAGCCCGCACGATGGAAATTTCTGTATGGACGGTTTGGTTTCACCGGATCGTATTCCGCACAGTAACTTATTAGAGCTTAAAAATGTGAATCGCCCTGCACGTGCCGAATTAATCGATAACCAAATTGTGCTCCACAACTATTTGGATTTCACCGATCTTGCTGATTATCTGATGATTGATTATGAATTTGTCGAAAACGGCGTGGTTACAAGCGGTGGAAATTTATCCGTTTCTTGCCAACCGCACAGTAGCGTAGTATTACCGATTGAGTTACCAAAAAATAACGGGCATTTATGGCTATTGAATTTAAATTATCGCTTAAATACCGTGGTTGAATTATTAGACGAAGCACATTCACTTGGTTTCGAGCAGCTCAATTTATTTAGCGAAAATAAATTAGGATTGCCACAATTCACGATTGAGAACAGTACATTTGAAGTACAGGAAGATCGCTTCCACATTAACGTACACAACGGGCAATTTAGTTATCAATTAGATAAACAGAAAGGGATTTTCAGTCGTATTGAAAAAGCCGGTAAAGCGATTATTCAGCAACCGTTAGATTTTAATATCTGGCGTGCGCCGACTGATAATGATCGTCTCATTCGTGAAGCATGGCAAAATGCCGGCTACGATAAAGCCTATACCAGAGCGTATGAAATTCAGTGGCAGCAAAGCGAACAAGCGGTCGAATTTTCAGTAAAATCTGCGATTGTATCGATTTCTCGCGGTCGCATTTTAACACTGGATATTGGTTATCGTATCTTCAATGACGGACAGATTTCGGTGGAAATCAACGCAATCCGCCCAACCGAATTACCGTATTTACCTCGTTTCGGTTTACGTTTCTGGCTTGCTAAAGCGGAAAATACGGTCGAATATTTCGGTTATGGCGAGCAAGAAAGCTATGTGGATAAACACCATTTAGCGAAGTTAGGCATCTACCATACCACGGCAAAACAAAATCATACCGATTATGTTAAACCGCAGGAGAACGGCAGCCATTACGGTTGCGAATATCTCAAATCGGAAAATCTGTTTGTACGTGCAAGCCAACCGTTCAGCTTTAATCTCTCGCCATATACGCAAGAAGAATTAACCGCGAAAAAACATTGCTACGAGCTACAAGAATCCGATTACAGCGTGCTATGTATCGATTACAAAATGAGTGGCATCGGCTCCAACTCTTGCGGCCCGAACTTAAAAGAGCAATACCGTTTAATGGAAAACAAGTTTAGTGTGAGATTTGATTTAGTGGTGGGTTAGTTTAACGACGAAAATAGACTGAAGATGACCTCGTCAATAACAGGTCTGAATTACTCTCTTAACTGGCACTCGACTCCGTCGAGTGCTTTTTTTATATTTTAAATCATGATTAGCCCTATCGAGAGCTATTTCTAACTATAATAAGACAAGCGGTAGGATTTGCAAATTTTTCTGCAAATCCTACCGCTTGTTTTATTTTATGTGGTTGTTAGTGAACGGGTTTATTTCACTTCACGAATCATAATTTCAGACGGAATAACCGAACCTTGCCAGTATAATTCTGAAGCGACTTTTGCCGCTAATTCGATATACGCTTGGCTAGTTTCATGTTCCGGTGCCGCAACAACAGTCGGTGTACCGGCATCCAAATCTTGACGTAAGCGAATGTGTAACGGCATTTGACCTAATACTTGCGTGCCGTATTTTTTCGCCACTTTCTCCGCTCCGCCGGTGCCGAAAATATCTTCATGGTGACCGCAATTTTGGCAAATATGTACACTCATATTTTCAATAACACCTAATACTGGCACCGACACTTTTTGGAACATTGAAATGCCTTTAATTGCATCTAATAACGCAATATCCTGTGGCGTTGTAACTACTACCGCACCGGTTACCGGAATTTGTTGCGAAAGGGTAAGCTGAATATCACCGGTACCCGGCGGCATATCAATCACAAGATAATCCAGCTCAGTCCACCACGTCTCATTCAATAACTGGCTTAGTGCAGAACTTGCCATTGGTCCACGCCAAATGGTGGCATTATCTTCTGCCATTAAATAACCGATTGAGTTTGATTGAATACCGTAAACTTCAATCGGGGTAATGTGTTTGTTGTCCGGAGAAGTAGGACGCTGATCCTGAGCGCCTAACATATGCGGAATTGACGGGCCGTAAATATCCGCATCTAAAATGCCCACTTTTGCGCCTTGCGCTTTTAATGCTAATGCAAGATTTACTGAGGTGGTCGATTTACCTACACCGCCTTTGCCTGAAGTAACCGCAATAATATTTTTTACACCATTTACTGCCGGATGGTTATTGGCACGTTTTAAGGTTGCAATTTGGTAATTTAAGATCCATTTTACCTCATTTACACCGGTAACTTGTTTGAGTTTTGCTTCTGTTTCCGCTTTCAATGCTTCAAAACCGCTATTCCAAGCAAACGGCATGGTAAATTCCAAACGCAAAATGCCTGCGCCTAATTCCGCTTTTTTAAACGCATTCAATGCGATTAAGTCTTTTTGCAAGGTAGGGTGAGTGAAATTTTGTAAGATAAATTTAATTTCACTTAATTGCTGTTCGTTAAGTTGATTCATCGATTAATCCTTGGGCTTCATTCGATATAAATGTTTACTATAAATTACTTCGCTATCGTTATGTAGATCAATACCTAAAATGGTGGAGTCTAACGCAACTTTGCGATGATATTGGAACATAGGCAAAATCGCTACATCTTGCTCTAATTGCTGAACAATACTCTGAATAAGTTGTTGGCGCTGCTCTTCCGATAATTTCTCGTTCTGCAATTGTTCTAACTGTTTATCCACCATGGCATTAGCATAATTGCTCTTATTATCCGGACTTTTTGAGTGGAAATGTAATAAGAACGGTAGCGGATCCGCATACTCGGCACACCAACCGGAACGGCTTAATTGAAACGCTTTTTGCTCTCTTAATGCCAAAAATTGTTCCCAGCTTACCCCTTGCGGCTGGATCTGTAATAGATCAGACTCTCCTAAAGTACGTACCATTTGGTTTGCAATCACGCTGTGTCTGCCATGATCATCATACAGCAGCGTAAGTTTTAGCGGATTCTGCACGTTAATTCCGGCTTGAGCTAATAATGGTTCAACCACTACCGGCGCCCATTGACGAGTCACAGAAGCCTGCATATTCCTTGGTAATACAGAGAAATTAGCCACGCCGTATAAATGTGGAATACGTGCAGAAAGCACGATTGCTTTCAACGCTTGGCGTACTTCTTTTTTCTTCAATTGCGGATCGGCAAAATTAAACTCATAGTAATAAGTACATAAGCGAGGGAATTCCCAAATATTATGCTGCTGACTCTGCAATGGATTTTCAATCACATCAAATTGCTTAATTGCTTGCAAATCGCTGATCGCATAATGCTCCACTTTCGCAAAATCCAAGCCGTTTTTAACCGCTTGTAATTTCGCAGATCTATCACTCATTTCCGCAATATGATAAGCGCCGCTCGTGGCCAAAGTATTAAGTTTCGGCGCTTCACCTTTAAAAGTTGGCAATAAAGCGGAATGTCCTAACATTTTCACTAATTGCGCATTTGGCTTAGTTAGCTTAATCTGTAAGCTATGCGAATTTAACGCTTTTATACCTAATTCGCTAACCGGCTTTTTCCCTTCAGCAATTTCTTTAGCATTTTCTATCCCCATATAAGTTAGGTAAGGTGCAAGAGGAGCAACGTTTTTAGGATCAGCTAAACGCTGCCAGCTAGCTACAAAATCATCTGCCGTTACGCTTTCACCATTTGACCATTTAGCACTGTCATCAAGAATGAATAGCCAATCTTTATTATTTTCACTAAACCAATTTTTTGCGAGAGCCGGAACAACCACTCCTTTTTCATTAAACTCAACCAAACCAGCAAAAATATCTCGAGCAAACGCAGCTTCATCTGCCGTTTGGATAAAGTGAGTATCTAGCCTCAAACGCTCTGCATACACAGCACGCTTCAATATACTTCGATCACGAATTGGCATTTCCGGTGATTTTGTTTGTACGACTTGTGGTTGCTTACTTTTTTGATCGCAGGCAGACAGTAACCCAGCACCTACTGTGCAAATTGCAAAAAATCGCAAAAATTTGACCGCTTGTTTAAGAAAAAGCATCTGTATAATCCTATTAATGAATAGCTGTTAAACCCGGAAATAGATTACTTAAACCCGCCACAATAATTTCAATACCTAATGCCATCAAAATCAATCCCATAATACGGGTTACAACATTAGAACCTGTTTTACCTAATTTTTTCACTAAAGGGGCTGAAAAACGGAATAATACGTAACATACTGCAGCAAATGCAGCTATTGCTACGCTGAATCCGACATAATCCACCCAATGATTATAACGCGTTCCCCACACAATCGTCGAACCGATAGCACCCGGTCCCGCCATAATCGGCATAGCCAACGGTACAACGGCGATATTTTCGTATTCGCTTACATCAGCATTTTTCTCTTCTTTATTTTGTTTATGTTCGCCTAACTTACCGCTAATCATCGTCATCGCAATGCTCACAATCAAGAAGCCGCCCGCTACACGGAAAGAATCAAGTGAAATACTGAAAGCATCTAAAATCAGTTTTCCGAAAAATAAACTGACTAATAAAATGACACCGATAGAAACTGCCGTCACTAGGCTTGTATGATTACGCTCCGCCTCGTATTGATGGCTTGTCATACTAAAGAAAATCGGTAATGAACCAAACGGGTTCACAATCGCAAATAAACCGATAAAAAATTGAAGATAAATGGCAAAATTAATGACTATTTCCACACAAACCTACTTTTACATAACAGCTAAATTAACATTATATCGGGGATACGATCCTGTGACAAAATAAAAACGCCTAAAACTCAATGTTCTAGGCGTTTATAACAATAGCTAATTTAAATTAATGTGATGCTGATCCTAGTTGTTCCATAAAATCTGCATTTACTTCAATGGAAGCTTTCGCACGTAAATCTTTTAACAAATCATTACGTAATAGTAATTGATCTGCTTGGCTAAATTGCGCCGCAAGCGGTTTAAACTCTTCCGAACTTCCATCAATCACTTTATCTAAAGCAACAATTACCACATTGCCTTGCTCATCACGAGCGACACTATAAGTCGCTTTATCGGCCGATTTTGGCATAGCAAACACAGTTTGCGCTAATACCGGTTGTTGTCCTTGCGCTTGCGCATACACTAATGTTTGTGCCGCACCAAACTGAACATCTGCCGCTTGATCGCTTTCCAACGCTTTAATTGTTTCTTGCGCTTTAGCGATTAATGCTTGCTCAGCTTTTTGCCGTTTCACTGCAACTTCAACATCCGTCTTTGCTTCGTCTAAGGTTTTTACGCGCTCAGCTTGATAATCGCTTACACGGACGAACATTGTCTTCGGATTATGTTCATCACCAACATCTAATGCATCAGAGTTTTGACCGCTTTGACGTAATTCGCCACTAAATAATGCTTTTAATACTTTCTCATTATTTAATTCAGCCGGCACATTTTGTTGGGTAAATTGCGCTGTTTTTTGAATCGCTCCCCCCCCCGCTTGAGCAACGCTTTCTAATGAACCGTTATTCTCAAACGCTTTATTTGCCATTTCACGCGCTAAACTTGAATATTCGGTTAATAACAATTCATTACGAATCGTTTTCGCGATATTGTCTTTTACTTGTTCAAGTGGAATCGCTTGCTCATTTTTACGCGCCAGCACTTTAATAATATGATAAGCACCATCAACATTTACCGCTTGGCTAACTGCGCCGACTTGTAAGCCATTCGCAGCCTCTTCAAATGCTTTCGGGAAAGTTCCTGCTTTCGCCCAACCTAAATCGCCGCCTTGTGCCGCCGATAATTTGTCAGTTGATTTTGCCTTAGCCAATGCAGCAAAATCCGCACCGCCGGCAAGCTGTTGCTCAAGTGCTTTCGCTTCCGCTTCATTTGCTACTTGAATGTGGGCGATATGAGACTCACCACGAGTAACATAATCCGCTTTATTTTTTTCATAATATGTTGCAATTTGTTCATCTGTAATTTGAACATTTTTTGCCACATTTTCCGGTGTTAAGGTCACATACTCAACAGCCAGTTTTTCCGGCTCAACAAATGCGTTTTTATGCGCATCATAATAAGCCTGTAATTCTTCACCTGAAGCGGTCTGATTTTGCGCTTCAGCTGCAACTGAATAATTTGCTAAACGAACCTGGCGTTTTTGCAGTAATAATTTAGCTAATAATTCTTGTTCTGCCGGTACGGAAAAATGACTGCCAATAATCCCTTCTTGGATTTGAGAAAATAACATTCCTTCATTTACGATCGCGGCATAACCGTCAGCACTTAAACCGTTATTACGTAATGCTTGTTGATATAATTGATTATTGAATTTTCCGTCTTGTTGGAATGTCGGACTATTTACAATTTCTGATTTGATTTGTTCCGCACTGATACCTAATTTGAGGTTCTGAGCATATTGACGCAGAAGTTCATCATCAATTAAGCCATTTAAGATAGACTGGTTGAATTGCGCCGCATATTCCGGCGTATCTAATAAATCCCAAAAGCGCTCGCCCATTTGCGTATTTAAAATATTTTGTTGGCGACTTTTTGCAGCATTGAATGCTTGTTGCTCAATAGCCGTACCGTTTACTTTAGCGGCTGAAGTATCTACGCCCGCTAAGCCGGTACCGATCCCGGTAATAACGAAAGATAAAGAGACTAACGCAAAAATGATTTTAAAGACGGGACCATTTGTCCGTTCATGCATTTTTTCGATCATTGATAGATTCCTAATTATTAAGTTTAATGCAAAAAATTGTGTCGATTATACTGTAAAGTGAGCAATTCTCAAATCTGAAATTCGTCACTTTTTTACAAATTTATTGGTAAATTTACGCACAAATCAGACCGCTTGCAGCCCTCTAAGTTCGCCTTTTCCCTTTACATTAATACGGAAAATTGTTTTAATTTCACTCTTTCATCAGCCTATGTCTGGCTTTCTCATTTCTTATATTCATATCGACAGGATTACCTATGGGCATTTACGCATATATTTGCTTCCTCTCGGCGCTGTCTATTTTGCTCGGATTCATTACAAGTAAAATTAGCGCAAAAGTACAATCAACCATTGCTATTACAGCCGCAGCTATGGTTTGTTCATTACTCGTTTGGGTTTTAGGCTCACTAGGTTGGTTTAATATCGACACCATTGCCAAAGAAGTGATGGAACAAATCGACTTCAAGAGCTTTTTACTTAACGGTATTCTTGGTTTCTTGCTTTTTGCCGGATCACTTGGGGTAAAACTGCCGATTTTAAAAGATCAAAAATGGGAAATTACCACCTTTGCCTTATTTTCTACCCTCGCCTCAACTTTCTTTATCGCCAGTTTAATTTGGGGTGTCGCTCATCTGATCGGCTTACCGATTGATTTTATTTATTGCGTTGTCTTCGGCTCGCTTATTTCACCAACCGACCCGATTGCCGTATTAGCAATTATCAAAAATTTACGCGCACCAAAGCGCTTATCTATGCAAGTTGAAGGCGAATCATTATTTAATGACGGTGTGGGTTTGGTTATTTTCGTCACAGTCTTTGCTGTTGCTTTCGGCGGGCAAGAAGCCACTTTCTCCGGTATTATGGGATTGTTTATGCATGAAGCTATCGGCGGTATTTTATTCGGTTTCGTGCTCGGTTTTATTGCACACATCTTAATTTCCTCGACCGATGACGGTTCGATGGAGATGTTGATCACCCTTACAATTCCTACTGCCGGCTTTATGTTCGCTAGTAATATTTTGCACGTATCAGGCGCATTAGCGATGGTGGTTTCCGGCATTATGATTGGTAACTGGACACGCCGTTCAGGCTTCTCAGAACAAAGCCAACGTTATCTTGACCACTTCTGGGAAATGATCGACCACTTCCTTAACTCACTGTTGTTCTTTTTAATTGGTTTTGCTTTGCTATTAGTTGATTTCAATATCTACGGTGTTATTTTAATGATTGTGGCCATTCCGGTTTGCTTAGCTGCACGTTATCTCAGTTTATGGATTCCGTTCAAAGCGATGCAGCAATTCCGTACCTATAACCCTTATACTTTAAAAATTATGACATGGGGCGGTTTACGCGGTGGGCTTGCGCTAGCAATGGCGCTAGCAATTCCAAGTAAAGTGGCATTTGCCGGCGAAGTAGATGTAAAAGATTTAATTCTGGTGATGACCTATGCCGTGGTGATGTTTTCAATTTTAGTGCAAGGTTCAACCGTGGAACCTATGATTCGCAAATCTAAAACGGTCGATCCGAACAGAGAGGAATATTTACAACCAAGCGGTCATTCTTCGCATTAATTTTGCAAATTTTAGTTGAAATTTGACCGCTTTATCTTTAGAATTCGGGCTTCCTGTCCTCGCTGAGTTAGAGATCGGCGAAGGATGTATTATCAACCCTTAACAAAAAAGGATATTAAAATGTCTCTAAGCGTAGAAGCAAAAGCAAAAATCGTTGCTGAATTTGGTCGTGATGCAAAAGACACTGGTTCATCAGAAGTTCAAATCGCATTATTAACAGCTCAAATCAACCACTTACAAGCACACTTTGCTGCGCACAAAAAAGATCACCACGGTCGTCGCGGTTTATTACGTATGGTTTCACGTCGTCGTAAATTATTAGACTACTTAAAACGTACTGATCTTGCTAAATATTCAGAAACTATCGCACGTTTAGGTTTACGTCGCTAATTTCGAATTGAAATCAGAAGAGCCGAGCTATTTAGCTCGGTTTTTTTATATAACTTTTATTTTTAAGGAAAGTATCTCAATGGCATTTAGCTCATTATTTACACTATTAGATGACATTGCTGCTGTGCTTGATGATGTATCAGTCATGACCAAAGTTGCGGCAAAGAAAACTGCCGGCGTAATCGGGGACGATTTAGCGCTGAACGCAAATCAAGTAAGCGGGAAAAATATTAGTCCGGATCGAGAATTACCTATCGTTTGGAGTGTGGCAAAAGGCTCACTGATTAATAAAGTTATTTTGATTCCGCTTGCGCTACTTCTTTCTATCTATTTACCACAGGCAATTCTCCCGCTTTTAATGATTGGCGGTGCATACTTATGTTTTGAAGGTGTAGAGAAGTTATTACATAAATTCCTCCACAAAAAAGATGAATATCATACCGTTTCAGAAGAAGAACAAATTTCAGAAAAAGATAAAATTAAAGGCGCAGTGCGTACCGATTTTATCTTATCAGCAGAAATTATTATCATCGCATTAGGTGTATTACAAGAATCTTCAACGATGATCAAAATTCTTTCTCTTTCAAGTATCGGGATCGGAATCACTGTTTTTGTATACGGTTTGGTTGGATTAATTGTAAAACTGGATGATATCGGTTTATGGTTAATGCAGAAGAAAAGCGGCTTATCGCAATCTATCGGTAAAGCTCTACTTGTGATTATGCCGTGGTTTATGAAATCACTTTCAGTTATCGGTACGATTGCCATGTTCTTAGTTGGTGGCGGCATTTTCTCACATAATATTGCCGAAATTCATCACTTTGTCGAACATTTAGGTATTCCTGCACAATTCGCAAGCCTCGTTGATTTTGTGGTAGGTATTATTATCGGTTCAATTTGCTGCCTCATTATTTTACCGTTAATGAAAGTATTTACTAAAAAGCACTAATTAACCTCAACAAAAAAGCCGCTTATCTCTCGATAAACGGCTTTTTCTATATAATACATTAAGCTGATTTTTCAGCTAATGCTGTTGTCACTTCCTGAGTATCAGCTTTCTTATCCATACTCACTTGCTTCAGATTAATCTCACGAATCTTATTCGCTAACACAGTATCATGTGTTTGTTCTGCAACATGCAATGCCATGATACGGTCATTTGCAACGCATTCACGGTGTTCGATTAGTTGAGCAAAATAGGCTTTCGCCTTTTCAAACAAACCTTCACGAGTATAGATATAGCCTAATGCTCTTGCATAATCATCTGCATATTGCTCGTTGGCTTTATCTGCTCTTTTCACAAGCACTTTAACCAGTTTACTATCTTCCGCCACTTGCAAGCGTGTAAGCTGTTCGAAGAGTGGTACTAGCTGCTCATCTTCATATTTTTTCAGTGTTTCAAGCGCAATTTCTTGTGCAGAATCGTGATCATCCGTATCAATTAAACGTTTAATCAAACCGATACGCACGTAGATAGATTTACGACGGCGACTCGGTTGGTTTTCCCACCACGTCAATAAACCGTCTTGACCTTCTTCATTCATTTTCTCATCTAATAGGCCGTCATCAACAAAATGTTCTAATGCGGTATATTCTTCTGCTGATAAGAAACTACGCTGACCAATACTTTCTAAAATCGTATCCAACGCATTATAGGCTTTTGAATCTTTGTAAATTTGAATCGCTAAACGCAACACTTCCGTATTACGCGGCGCTAACTCAATTAAACTGTCAATCGCACTACGAGCCGCCGGCAATTTACCTTGTTGCATTAGAATTTTTGCACGAGCTAATTCAACGGCAACGTTATTCGTACCTGCTAATTCCCCAGCTTCAATTAAATATTTATTAGCACTGAAATCATCGCCTCGTTGCTGAGCAGCTTCAGCCGCTTTAAGTAAATTTAATACCGGCTCATCAGCGTGTTTCGCATTCTTGCTAAATAATTTTTCAGCTTTCGAATAATCGCCCTCGCTCATTTTCATTAACCCTTCGAGAGTTTCCTGCTGAGCTTTTTTATGTTTACGATTAAAGAACCAATTATATGAACCTTTACTTAAACGGCAGAAACGGCTTACCACCCATTCCACCGTATAAACCACCGCCATTGCAATGACAAAAAAGACAACAAGCATAACTAAGCTCATTTCGATCACTTTACTTGCTGTTTCAATCCGCACATAACCTTGGCTACCGGCCATATAAGGACCGGCAATTAGCCCCGCCAAAAGCAGAAGCATTAAGAAAAGAACTCTAAACATAGACAATTATCTCCTATTTTGCCGCAGGTTGTTGTGCCGGTTGCTGTTCTACAGACTGTTCCTGCTTATTTTCAGCCGGTTTTTCTTCTACCGAAATAGCTTTTTGTTCTTCCATCGGAGCGGGATTTGTTAGCTCTTTCTCAGCTTTAATTTCGATTTTATCAACCGTTTGAGGCGCTTTATTCAATAATTGTTCCAGTAATTCTAAACTTTGTAAACGAGTCGGCGCATCAACATAAACCGATTGTTCCGCTAATTCATCTAATTCTTTTAAGAAACTTTTTACATTTTCATTTTGCGTATCAAAGTAACTACGAATCCATGTACTCACAGCATCTAATGATTTTTTATATAATTCATTTTGTTGACGAGGCACGGCTAAAATCGCAATTTGTAAACGTAAACGAATATTCTCTCGTAAATAAATTTCCTGATTTGGTGCAACAAACGCTTTTTCATCCGCTGTATTGCGATCACTTACACGAATAAAGTGATCTAAGAATGAATCAACACTTTTCTCAATATTTTGTTGCCAATCTTGAATCGAATCACTCACTTCTCCACTCGCCATAGCCGGCTCTTCCGCTGATTCATTTGCCAACATTGGTAAATCATCCAAATTATTCGCAAGAGTGGTCAAATGCTGCATAATGCTATTTTGATCTACGTTGTTTACATTCGCCAATTGAGCTAAATCATTCTTAATTGCGGCACGAATGTTATCAACCTGACCATTAGCCACTTGTGCTAACACAGCATCCGCTTCTTGTAAAAGGCTTTTAGTCGTATCAATATCATTATCAAGCACTAACTTGCGTAAAGCATTATTGAGAAGAAAATCAGCATCAGATAATTTCCAAACAACCGAGTCCGACTGCGGCATACCACTCACTTTTTGGAGTTGAGTTTGTAGATTCGTAATTTGAGAACTATACGATAACTGCTCTTGCTCCAATTGAGTAATTCGCTCCAATGCTTTTTGATAATTTTCCGTTAACTCGGTCAACTGAGCCTTCTCCGCTTCAAAAGTCGGAATATCACCTAACGCTTCTACCGGTTTTCCGGAAAGCTGGGCGATTTGTTGCTCAACCTCATTAAATTTTTTATTTGCCATATAGTGGCCTGCGCCACCTACAGCCATTGCAACTAATAAGGCCAGAAAAGCAATTCCTTTTCCACCAGATTTTTGAACAATAACCGTTTTCTCTTCCACTTTTGAACCCACTTTGACATCCTCTTTATCCGTATCGGAAGCGGTTAATTTTTCCGAATCTTTTGCAAATTCTTCTGCTGAATCGACCGCTTTATCTACTGTGGAAGCAGCTGTTTCCACAGTTTCTTCCACTTGCTCAATAACCTGTTTATCTTTTGACATACGCCCACCTTAGTTCGACTTTTCGATCACATTCAATACGGTTTCCAGCAAACTGTTATTGTCTGCTTTTTCAGAGAGAATCACGTTATTCTGCTCCCATCCCAATTTATATGCCATTTTTGCAATGCGTTGACTAACAACAATTAAACGGCATTCTGATAACCATACGCGGTCTTCTTCTGCTGTTTGCTCATATAAAGTTGTTAAAATATCCCCACTTGTGACAACTATCGTATCGACACCGACACGTTTACACAAGCTGATTTTTTCAGCAACGTTTTCTTCGACATATTTTCTGCGATAACATTCCAAATATTGAACGTCCGCACCTCGAGAAACTGCGGTTTCCGCCAGTAAATCACGCCCAGTTTCCGCTCGTAGTATCAATAAATTCTTACCATTGAGATCTTGCATTTCATCTAATAACAACAACCCCTCACTATTTTCCGAAATAATCGGATAACGCACTGGCTGTTCGCTACGAGATGAAAAATACTGTGCCGATTGCTGACCTACCGCAAAATAATTTAAGTCAGAACGATAATGAAAACCTGTTTGTTCCAACGTTTCCGAAGCGAAATCAATTGCTTGTTTAGAAACGGCAAATACATAATCACCAGTATTTAACCGAGCCATAACTGAAGGCAACTGAGGAAGTTCTGTCCCTGCTTCAATTGTAAATAGCGGCTGATGAATCGCAAAAATTTGATGCTGATTCAGCATCTCAACTAATTCCTGCCCTCGATGATCGGGGCGAGTAATTAACACATTCATATTATTCGTCTTTATATACTTCTGCGAGAATTTTATCTGCACCTTGTGCTAGAAGCTGTTCGGCAACAGAGATTCCAAGCTGTTCAGCATCTTCTATATCAGCTACGCCTGAAGCTCGAATAATAGTTGAGCCGTCAAGTGCACCAACCAACGCATTTAAGGTAATTTCATTCCCATTTAGCGTTGCAAAGCCACCAATTGGCACTTGGCATCCACCTTGCAAACGGGTGTTCATCGCTCGCTCCGCCATAACACAACAAGCGGTCGGATTATGATTTAAACTTGCAAGATAATTTAACACTCGCTCATCATTTACACGTGTTTCAATTCCCACCGCCCCTTGTCCGGCAGCTGGTAAAGATTGTTCCACCGCAATAAAGCTACGAATACGTTCAGGCATACCTAAGCGAATTAATCCAGCCGATGCCAAAATAATCGCATCATATTCACCATTATCCAATTTAGATAAACGCGTTCCAACATTACCACGCAAAGATTTCACTTCCAAATGCGGATATTTTGCCATTAATTGACACTGGCGGCGTAAACTGGATGTACCTACAACAGCGCCGGCTGGCAATTCATCTAAATTTTGATATTTATTTGAAACAAACGCATCACGCGGATCTTCTCGCTCACAAATTACCGCCAAACCTAAACCTTCCGGAAATGTCATCGGCACATCTTTCATCGAATGCACCGCAATATCCGCACGGTTTTCTAAAAGCGCTAATTCTAATTCTTTAACAAACAAGCCCTTGCCACCGATTTTAGCCAATGGCGTATCTAAAATAATATCGCCTTTGGTTACCATGGTGACTAATTCAACCAGGAGTTCCGGAAAACGTTTTTCTAATTCCTTTTTCACAAAATTAGCTTGCCATAGCGCTAACGGGCTTTGGCGTGTTGCAATACGTAAAATATCTTTCATAGGTAATTTCACAACTTTATTCTATTTATATAAGTAGTGTTATCCTACCATTAATTGCCCGAACTTCCAAAATTTCTGTGCAAAGTTAACACACTGTTAACGGTGTGTTTTTTATTCGTTTCCAATAAATTTCACGCTATTTTATTTTTGATTCAAATCAAAAATACTTCTAAAGAGTTATTATTTTAAATGAAATTTACAGACATTTAGGCAATAATTTCATCAGTTAAAAAAATTTAAAATTTGAAACTTTAGAGGAACCAAACTATGGCTAACAATGCAAAAAATGCACAACCATATGACGCTCAAGCAGAAGTAAATGTACTTGTTGAAAAAGGTTTAAAAGCATTAGACGAATTCCGTCAGCTTAACCAAGAACAAGTGGATTATATCGTAGCGAAAGCCTCTGTGGCGGCACTGGATAAACATGGCATACTCGCAATGCATGCTTATGAAGAAACAGGTCGAGGTGTATTTGAGGATAAAGCAACTAAAAACTTATTTGCCTGTGAATATGTCGTCAATAATATGCGTCATTTAAAAACAGCCGGCGTAATTAGTGAAGATGATGTAACCGGTATTACCGAAATTGCTGATCCTGTCGGTGTTGTATGTGGTATCACGCCAACAACTAACCCAACCTCAACAACCATTTTCAAAGCGTTAATCGCTCTTAAAACTCGTAACCCAATCGTTTTTGCTTTCCACCCTTCTGCACAAAAATCTTCAGCTCATGCAGCGCAAATTGTTCGTGATGCAGCAGTTGCTGCCGGCGCACCGGAAAATTGCGTACAATGGATTGAAACCCCGTCAATGGAAGGTACTTCAGCATTAATGAAACACCCTGGCATCGCAACCATTCTTGCAACAGGTGGTAATGCTATGGTTGAAGCGGCATATTCTTGCGGTAAACCAGCATTAGGCGTAGGGGCAGGTAACGTACCGGCTTATGTTGAAAAAACAGCAAAATTAGAACAAGCCGTTTATGACATTGTAATGTCAAAATCTTTTGACAACGGTATGATTTGTGCATCTGAACAAGCAGCAATTGTCGATAAAGAAATTTATGCCGATTTCGTTAAAGAAATGCAATCTTACGGCGTATATCTCGTAAATAAAAAAGAAAAAGCACTATTAGAAAAATTCATTTTCGGTGTGGATAAAGCAAAAGATGAAAACTGTGCCGGTGCAAAACTAAATGCGGCGGTAGTAGGTAAACCGGCTGCATGGATTGCCGAACAAGCAGGCTTCAGCGTGCCACCAAAAACGAATATCCTACTTGCAGAATGCGCTTTTGTTGGAGAAGGTGAGCCGCTTACTCGTGAAAAATTATCACCAGTACTTGCATTATTAAAATCAAACTCAACCGAACATGGTTTAGAGCTTTCTGAAGCGATGGTGAATTTCCATGGTTTAGGGCACTCAGCGGCAATTCACACACAAAATGCCGAATTAGCTAGAACATTCGGTGAACGTGTTAAAGCAATTCGTGTGATTTGGAACTCACCGTCAACATTCGGTGGTATCGGCGATGTATATAACTCATTCCTACCGTCCCTCACATTAGGTTGTGGCTCTTACGGTAAAAACTCTGTAAGTAACAACGTAAGTGCAGTGAACTTAATTAATATTAAACGTGTGGGCAGACGGAGAAACAATATGCAATGGTTTAAAGTTCCATCAAAAATCTACTTTGAGCGCGATTCAATCCAATATCTCAAATCAATGAAAAATGCTGAAAAAGTGATGATCGTCACCGACCGCTCAATGGTAGATCTTGGCTTTGTAGATAGAATTACTGATCAGTTACGTCAACGTCGTAATAAAGTGATGATTCAGCTATTTACCGATGTTGAACCAAACCCAAGTTTACAAACCGTACAACGTGGTACAGAGCTAATGCGCAGCTTCCAACCGGATACTATTATTGCATTAGGTGGCGGTTCACCAATGGATGCGGCAAAAGTAATGTGGTTATTCTATGAACAACCGGAAGTGGATTTCCGTGATTTAGTCCAAAAATTTATGGATATCCGTAAACGTGCGTTCAAATTCCCACAATTAGGTCGTAAAGCAAAATTTGTCGGTATTCCAACCACATCTGGTACAGGTTCTGAAGTAACACCGTTTGCAGTAATTACTGACGGCGATATTAAATATCCTTTAGCAGACTACTCATTAACCCCAACCGTTGCAATTGTTGACCCTGCATTAGTAATGTCAGTACCGGCTCACGTTGCAGCAGATACAGGTTTAGACGTATTAACTCACGCAACAGAAGCTTATACTTCAATTCTTGCCAACGACTACACCGACGGTTTAGCGTTACAAGCAATTAAACTGGTATTTGAAAACTTAGAAAAATCCGTGAAAGAATTTGATGAAGTCGCTCGTGAAAAAATGCACAACGCCTCAACCATGGCAGGTATGGCATTTGCGAATGCATTCTTAGGTATTTGTCACTCAATGGCGCACAAAATCGGTGGTAAATTCCACACGATTCATGGTCGTACCAATGCGATTTTATTGCCACACGTGATTCGTTATAACGGTACTCGCCCAACGAAAGTGGCAACTTGGCCGAAATACACAAACTATGTTGCGGATAAACGCTTCCAAGACATTGCACGTATTTTAGGTTTACCAGCAGCAACTCCGGAAGAAGCGGTGGAATCCTATGCAAAAGCCGTACACGACTTAGCGGTACGTTGTGGCGTGAAAATGTCTTTACGTGAGCAAGGTATTGATGAACAAGAGTTCTTAGCAGCACGTCGTGAGCTTGCATTAAATGCCTTTGAAGACCAATGTACTCCAGCAAACCCACGTCTTGCAATGGTAGAAGATATGGAAGAGCTAATGACTAAAGCTTACTACGGTAAATAAGTTCACCAAATTCCTTATTATGATTGATTGATAAATGAACGAAGGGCTAACAAAAGTTAGCCCTTTTCTTTTGCTTAAAACAAGCGGTCAAATTTCAGCTATTTTTTGCAAATTTTCAGCGAAATTTAACCGCTTGTCACTAAGCCTTTAGCAGCTTATCAATCACTCGACTTACCGCAAAAAAGCCGAAGGTTGCCGTAACCATTGTTACCGCACCAAAACCGTTGGCACAGTTCATTGTTGCCGATACTTCACAGCCCTCTCCCATTTTCGGGAAAATGAGCGGTTGCGTTGAGAATACGCAGTCAATGCCAAACTTACGTTTTGGGTTTTGACTAAAATTGTATTCCTTACGCAATAACGAACGCACTTTTGAGGCGAGCGGATCCTGAATCGTTTTACTTAAATCGGTAATTTGAATCTGAGTCGGATCGGTCTGGCCGCCTGCGCCACCAGTAGTAATCATTCTGATTTTATTACGCTTACAGTAAGCGATGAGTGCCGCTTTGGTTTTCACCGAATCAATTGCATCAATCACATAATCATAACCACGATTCAGATATTCGGGGATATTCTCCGATGTGATGAAATCATCAATAATTTCCACCACACATTCGGGATTAATCCGCTCAATACGTTCTTTCATCACTTCGGTTTTTAACTGAGCAACCGTACCGGTCATCGCATGAATTTGGCGGTTGATATTAGTCACGCAAATATCGTCCATATCAATCATAGTGATTTTGCCAATTCCAGAACGAGCAAGCGCTTCCACCGCCCACGAACCAACACCGCCAATCCCAATCACACAAATATGCGCTTGGCGTAATTTCGCTAAGCCTTCCGGCGTATAAAGTCGCCCAATTCCACCAAAACGTTGTTCATAATTATCAATTCTTGTCATATACTATCCAAAAAATTTCAACTAAATAGGCTTTCCTATGTTAAATGCTGAAAAATATCAACGCTATATGCAATATATCCAGCAATCATCATCTTTTATCCCACTTTCTCCCGATCTTACACAGCAAGCGCATTATGATGAATATGCTTTACTTGAACTATTAAATAAGCAATTAAACCGCCCGGAAAAACCTGAGTTTTCATTTGAGCATTCTTTTAAAGTGGTAAAAAATCAAGAAAACGCACCGCTTATTGTCTTTTTTCAAGGCTTCTATTTTCAGCACATTGAAAACTATTATCTTCAAGATCCACAGTTAACTAATCTAAATCAGCTGAATCAAACAGCGCTAGATTTTTCCTTTTCTTCTTTTATTGCACAACACCCTGAATATAACTATATCTGTGTGAAAGATAATTTTCAGGCGTGGTATTTGCTACACTTTGAATACTATCTTGCTTATTTGATGCAACTTATTTCAGCGTTACAACCGACAAAAATAATGACTGCCGGCTGCTCCGCCGGAGGCTATGCCGCGATTTTATTTGGGCATTACTTATTTGCCGATCAAACCTTTGCATTTTCTCCACAGACAAAAGTCTTCGATAAAATTCATATGAGCGCTTATCGAGAAGCACTCAATGAACGTTATCAACTTGCACAGTTTGAACTAACCGACTTAGCGCTATTACAGCAAAAACAGCAAGGCTTCCGTAATCAGTTACATCTGTTTTTATCCAGCGGTAATCGCGAAGATTTAGTGGAATTTGACCGCTTAGATTGGCAGAAATACCAAGAAATCGGCGTTATGCTTTACCCCGGTTCTGCCCACGATCTTTTTTCAACTCGAGATAAACAAAAGCTGTTTAATATCCTCAAAGCGATGCTATAAGATTTTCTCGTTTAATCAAAAAATTAAACAAGAAATTAATTACTAAATATTACCGTTACGAATATTTTCTAACGCTTCCCAACGCTCAAAAGAGGCTTCTAACGCCATTTCCGCATCCGCCAGTTTTTGTAATTGTGCTTGCGTATAGCTTGGATCTTTACTGAAAAAGTCCGCACTATTTACTTCTGCCTGCAAACTTTCCATTTCTGCCTCTAAGGCTTCCATTTTTGCCGGTAATTCATCTAATTCTCTTTGATCTTTATACGAGAGTTTTACTTTTTTCGCCGGTTCCGACTTCGTTACAAGCGGTTGTTTTTCTTCTGTTTTTTGCAAATTTTCTGCAGAATTTGACCGCTTGTTTGGCTGGTTCTGTGCAAGTGTGGCGTGGTAGTTTTCTTGTTGCTGTTTCGCATCAAAATAACCGCCTACATACTTATTCAGAACGCCATTACCTTCAAAGAAATAACATTCCGTTACGGTATTGTCGATAAATTGACGGTCGTGGCTCACAATCAGCAATGTACCTTGATAATCCGCCAATAACTCTTCCAATAACTCAAGAGTTTCAACGTCCAAGTCATTGGTCGGCTCATCCAGAATCAATAAGTTATTCGGTTTAAGCAATAATTTAGCCAGTAATAAACGGTTACGCTCACCGCCCGACAAGGCTTTTACCGGAGTCATCGCACGTTTTGGTGGAAACAAGAAATCTTGTAGATAACCTAACACGTGGCGTTTTACCCCGTTTACTTCTACGTCTTGTTTGCCATCCGCCACGTTATCCATTACCGTTTTTTCAAGATCAAGTTCGGCACGATATTGGTCGAAGTAAGCCACTTCCAGTTTCGTACCGCAACGAATTGAGCCTGAAGTCGGTTGCAACTCACCTAATAATAATTTGATAAAGGTGGTTTTACCGCAGCCGTTCGCCCCAACTAACGCAATCTTATCGCCTCGCTGAATGGTAGTTGTGAAATTTTTCAGTAAAGTTTTACCTTCAATTTCATAACTTGCATTTTCTACTTCGAAGACGATTTTGCCGGAACGTGCGGTTTGATCGATTTGAATTTTAGCCGTACCCTGTACTTCTCGGCGATTACGGCGTTCTTCACGTAAGGCTTTTAATGCTCGCACACGCCCTTCATTACGGGTACGGCGAGCTTTGATACCTTGACGAATCCACACTTCTTCTTGCGCAAGTTTTTTGTCAAAAAGTTCATTTTGTAATGCTTCAACACGCAAATCTTCCGCTTTAGTTTCTAAATACACATCGTAATTACTTGGATAAGAAACTAGCTTACCTCGGTCAAGATCGACAATGCGAGTCGCCATCTTACGAATAAACGAACGGTCGTGCGAAATAAAGATGATCGAGCCTTTGAAATTGAGCAATAAATCCTCAAGCCAAGTAATTGCTTCCACATCCAAATGGTTGGTCGGTTCATCTAATAACAGAATATCCGGATCCGCAACCAATGCACGAGCTAATGCCGCACGGCGAACCCAACCGCCCGATAATTCGCATAAACGTTTATCTGGATCTAGCTCTAATAATTTAAGAGTATCTTGGATACGATTCTCAAACTGCCAACCGTTGTTATGCTCAAGTTGAGCCTGTACATTCGATAATTTGGCTAATAGCTCATCGCTATAATCAGTCTGCATTTGTTGCGAAATGTGGTGATATTGCTTTAATAAGTCGCTAAGATGCGCAATGCCTTCCGCTACATAATCAAATACCGTATCTTGGATATGACGAGGCGGATCTTGCTCAAGGCGTGTCACCACAATATCTTTTTCAAAAATCAGTTTACCGTCATCCAACTGAACTTCGCCCGCCAAAACTTTCATCAGCGTGGATTTTCCCGCCCCGTTGCGTCCAACCAAACAAACACGCTCGCCCGGTTCAATATGTAATTCCGTATGATCCAATAACGGATGATCGCCAAAACCTAAATAGGCATTGGATAAATTTAGTAGTGCCATATTATTTCTCGATACTTATATTTGTGTTGGTATCTATCAAACTGATAAATACCAAATTATAAAAAATCTTTAAATTTGATGCTTTCCGCTTAGCGCAAAATATTTCGTTCTCTTATTTATTTTTTGTTACATCTTCAATTAACTTAGCAAAATCAATCGCATTTTGCTTGCTAATAACCGGTTTACCCGTTTGTGCTTCAATCTCTTTTCTTGCATTACCTGCAACCGTTCCGCCACGCTTCGCAACCGCCTTATTTTCTTCCAAACCTTGCGGATTAGTTTGACGAGTCAGCTCCGTTGTTGTCGCTTCCGCTAACATATTTAACACCAACTCAAGCGTTGTCATATTATCTCGTAAATTTTCTTTTTTTAACCCTTTGAATGTTTTGTACTCTTTGGTACTCATTCCACTCCAGGCACGGCTAATCTCATTAGTCAAAATAGCATATTCCGCACCGTGCTGAACGCCATGAGATTGCCATTCATCAGTTAATTCTTTACGTACTTGGATTGCTTGTAAACGCTGATTAATCCACTCTTTACTGTAACCCTTTTGCAAGTAGGTTTGTAGCGCACGGTCGATAGTTAATTCAGGATCAATAATTTCATCAATTCGCTCTTTTCCAACTTGAGCTAACCACAGTTTGAATGGTTCAGCTTTAGGGCTTGGAATAGATTGGATTATACGGAAAATACCTGACATATCAGAAGCATCTGTACGATAAAACTTGTTATCTGATGATTGCATTTTCAGTTGTACGATTTTTTCGTACAACTCAATTCCACCTTCATCTTCAGTAATTTTTCGTTTTAGATCACTCCAATAACGACGTGGATTACTACTGCCCGTTAATGCCGCCACAATATCCACAATACTAAAAAACCATTCTTCTTGCTCTTCGTCCCATACTGAACGAATTTGGCTATTTTCAAAAAGTTTAAGCTCGTTCATTACTGTCTCCTTTTTTCTTTATGTTTTTATAATCAAAAGCGGTCGGATTTTTGCAAAATTTTACCAAAATCCGACCGCTTGTTTAGGGTCTTACGCCCTTTATTTAGGCTTCTGTTGAAGTTTCTGTGCTTTCTACGTTGTCTAACGCTTCGCTGTTTTCGTCTTCATCATCAGGTTCACAGACTCGTTCTACGCTTACTACGCTTTCATCATCTGCGGTGCGAATAATGCGGACGCCTTGGGTGTTACGACCAACGAGGCTGACTTCTGCAACTCGGGTACGAACTAGCGTTCCAGCATCGGTAATCAACATAATTTGATCCGCTTCTTCAACTTGAACTGCCGCAACTACTTTACCATTACGCTCATTCACTTTGATAGAAACTACACCTTTGGTTGCACGAGATTTAACCGGATATTCGCCAATCACGGTACGTTTACCGAAACCGTTTTGCGTTACCGTTAGAATATCGCCTTCCGTACGTGGAATCACAAGCGATACCACACGGTCGGTATCAAGACTTACTGAAGACTCATCCGCTTCCTCGTTTTCAATTTCTACGATTTCCGCATCTTCAATTTCTTCACTTGAAATTTCTGTCGTAGCAAGTTTAATGCCTCGAACACCTGTTGCGGTACGTCCCATCGCACGCACGGCTTTTTCTGCGAAACGTACCACTCGACCTTGCGCCGAGAACAACATAATCTCGCTCTCGCCATCGGTAATATCAACGCCGATTAACTCATCGCCTTCGCGAAGTTTTAATGCAATTAGACCGCTTGAACGCACGTTGCTGAACGCATCTAAACTTACTTTCTTCACTACACCGCTTGCGGTTGCCATAAAGATGAATTTATCCGCACTAAACTCACCGTTCGGAATCGGTAAAATCGCAGTGATACGCTCGTTTTCTTCTTTCACTAACGGCAGAATGTTCACGATTGGTGTGCCACGTGCGCCACGACTTGCTTGCGGTAATTGATACACTTTTAATTGATATAAACGACCACGGCTTGAGAAACATAAAATCGTATCGTGGGTATTCGCCACTAATAATTTCTCGATGAAATCGTCTTCTTTCATCTTAGTCGCAGATTTACCTTTACCGCCACGACGCTGCGCTTCGTAGTCGGAAAGCGGTTGATATTTCACGTAGCCTGCGTGAGAAAGTGTGACTACTACGTCTTCCTGAGCGATTAAATCTTCCATATTGATATCGCCCGAAGCCGCTGTAATTTCGGTACGACGTTCGTCACCGAATTCTGCTTTCACTTTTTCTAATTCTTCACGAATCACTTCCATTAAGCGTTCTGCGCTGCTTAGAATACGTAATAATTCGCCGATTTCGGTGAGCAATTCTTTGTATTCATCCACAATTTTTTCATGTTCTAAGCCGGTTAAACGGTGTAAACGTAATTCTAAAATCGCACGTGCTTGCGCTTCAGAAAGATAGTATTGACCGTCACGTACGCCTAAGTTTTCCGGTAAATCTTCCGGACGTGACGCATCTACGCCGGCAGCTTCTAACATTGGTGCAACATTACCCAATGCCCACGCACGCGCTAATAAACCTTCACGCGCTTCATCCGCTGTTTTTGAGTTACGGATTAATTCGATAACAGGATCGATATTCGCTAACGCAATCGCCAAACCTTCTAAGATATGCGCACGCTCACGTGCTTTGCGCAATTCAAAAATGGTACGGCGTGTCACCACCTCACGGCGGTGTTTCACGAATGCTTCGATAATTTGTTTTAGGTTCAATACTTTCGGCTGACCGTGATCAAGCGCAACCATATTGATACCAAACGTTACTTGCATTTGAGTTAATGAGTAAAGGTGATTTAACACCACTTCACCCACTGCATCACGTTTTACTTCGATAACGATTGAGATACCTTTTTTGTCCGAGTGATCTTGAATACCGCTAATGCCTTCGATTTTCTTATCTTTCACTAACTCGGCAATTTTCTCGATCAACTTCGCTTTGTTTACTTGGTACGGAAGCTCGGTCACTACAATTTGCTCACGACCTTTTTCCGTGGTTTCTACGCTTGCTTTAGCACGCACATAAACTTTACCACGACCGGTACGATACGCTTCTTCAATCCCTTTACGACCGTTAATAATCGCCCCTGTCGGGAAATCCGGACCTGGGATAAAACGCATTAATTCTTCAATGCTGATTTGCTCGTTTTCAATATAGGCTAAACAACCGTCCAACACTTCATTTAAGTTGTGCGGCGGAATATTGGTTGCCATACCAACCGCAATACCAGATGAACCGTTTACCAATAACGCAGGGATTTTGGTCGGTAATACATCAGGAATCATCTCTTTGCCGTCATAGTTCGGCGAGTAATCCACGGTTTCTTTATCTAAGTCCGTTAATAATTCCTGCGTAATTTTTTGCATACGCACTTCGGTATAACGCATCGCCGCCGGCGCATCGCCGTCAATCGAACCAAAGTTACCTTGACCGTCAACCAACATATAACGAAGTGAGAACGGCTGTGCCATACGTACAATGGTGTCATACACAGCAGAGTCACCGTGCGGGTGATATTTACCGATAACGTCACCCACCACACGTGCAGATTTTACATGCGGGCGGTTAAACGTATTGCTGTTTTGATCCATTGAGAATAACACTCGGCGGTGCACCGGTTTTAAACCATCACGCACATCGGGTAGCGCACGTCCGACAATAACAGACATCGCATAGTCGAGATAAGACGTTTTTAACTCGTCTTCGATACTGACGGGGGTAATATCTTTGGCTAATTCGCTCATTGAAATTTCCTAATCACGTTTATAAAAAAGATTGCCCCAAACTACTTGGAAAGTAGAGGGCGAAAAATTCACACGATTATAGCATAAAAAAACAGTTGAAAGTTGAAAATTGAAAGCTGAAAATGTAAGGAAGCGGTCAAATTTGCCATTTATTTTGCAATTTGACTTTTCTATCTATCTTTCCAGAGGCCGTAATGCGTAATATTGACCAACAAGAACTTGATAAATTTGAAAAAATGGCAGCCACTTGGTGGGATCCGAACGGTAGTTTTAAACCGATTCACCTGCTCAATCCATTACGCTTAGACTATATTCAACAAAAATCAAACGGTTTATTCGGTAAAAAAGTGTTGGATGTCGGCTGTGGCGGAGGCATTTTAAGTGAAGCGATGGCAAAAGCCGGTGCCAATGTTACCGGTATTGATATGACGACCGAACCGCTTGAAATTGCACGTAAACACGCCGAAGAAAGCGGCTTAACCATTGATTACCGACAAGCTACAATTGAAGATTTTGTGCAAAATCAGACCGCTTGTCATGCCGAGAAATTCGATGTGATTACTTGTATGGAAATGTTGGAACACGTGCCTGATCCGCTTTCTATTATTCAGAGTTGTAAAGCATTGCTTAAACCGAACGGCGTACTGTTTTTCTCCACAATTAACCGCACGTTTAAGGCTTATATGCTAGTCATTATTGGGGCAGAATATGTCTTAAAAATGTTGCCGAAAGGTACGCATGAATTTGAAAAATTTATCAAACCGGCAGAATTATTGAATTGGTGCGATCAAGCAGAACTTCACTGCCAAGAAATGAAAGGCTATCATTTTAATCCTTTAACCGAAAAGTTTTGGCTAAATAATGATGTAAGCTGCAATTATATTGCGTTCTTAACCGCCAAATAAGCGGTCAAATTTCCATAATTTTCTGCAACAAAAAAGGGCGTTCTATAACGCCCTTAGTTTTTTATTTGGTAGTTAATTGTTTAACTAAATCAATCACTTGCTTAATTTGTGTTGGAGATAATTTACCTTCCGAAACAAATTGTACTTTACCCGTTTTATCTAATACTGCGATAAAACTTTCTTTCGCTTTTAAACCCCACGCATTTTTCACACTACCGTTTTGGTCTAATACCACTTGGCTGTGCGGATTTTCAATTTTACCGTCTTCAACGCTATTTTTTACAAACACACCAGTGCCGACAATCGCATCATCCGCATTCACAATGGTGACGGTTTGATATTTAGTACGATCAAAACCTGCCGCTTTAATGGCTTCAATCAACGCTTTATTTTTGTCTTTTACGCTACTTCTGCCGGCAAAGTGATGAACTACTCGCACTTTACCGTCTAAGCTTGATGACTGCCAATTTTTATAACTTACTTTGTTACCATTCAGCGTTAATTCACCGTCTTTTGCAACGGTAACATTTGGCAATGCCGCATTTAACTGTACATTATGCGCAAAAGCGATATTCGCGAATAAAAGTGAAGAAAGTGCAGCCAATTTAAGAGAATTTTTCATTATTTTTCCTTTGTGAGTTGAATTTTATGAAATTTAACGCAATATTCGAATCTTACTGTAAAAAGAAAATCTTGGCACTAACATTTTCCTCTCGTTAAATACTTGATTTTATGCTATTTTAACCACCAAATTTCCCATTTATATGGGAAATTTATCTTTTAAACACTAACCTATTGATTTAAGGAGCTTTTATGCAACAAGGCGGCGGATTAGAAATGATCGTAATTTTAGCGGTATTCGGTCTTATTTTTTACTTTATGATTTATCGCCCACAAGCGAAACGCCAAAAACAACAACGTGATTTACTTTCTAACCTTGCAAAAGGTGATGAAGTATTAACAAACGGCGGCTTAATCGGTCGTATCACTAAAGTAAGTGCGGAAAACGAAAACATCGTTATCGCATTAAACGATACAACTGAAGTGGTGATTTCTCGTAACTATGTTGTTGCGGTATTACCAAAAGGTCAAATGAAAGCCCTTTCTTAATTTTCCTATCTTAGGGGATTTATTGTGTTAAATCGTTTCCCATTATGGAAGAACCTGATGGTTATCATCGTGATACTCATCGGTGGTTTATACGCTCTTCCAAATTTATACGGCGAAGACCCCTCAGTACAAATTTCAGGTACGCGAGGTCAAGAAGCCACGAGCGAAACGCTCGCTCAAGTTCAGGGAACATTGTCATCAATGAATATCACACCGAAATCAGCCGTTCTTGAGAACGGCTCGATTTTAGTTCGACTTGAAAATGATGAACAACAATTACCTGCCAAAGAAAAAATTTCTGATGTCTTAGGTGACAAATTCTCTGTTGCACTAAACCTTGCGCCGGCAACACCAAGTTGGTTAACCGATATCGGCGGTAGCCCGATGAAACGAGGCTTAGACCTACGTGGCGGTGTGCGCTTCCTAATGGAAGTGGATATGAATACGGCGTTAACAAAACAACAAGAGAGTTTACAAGACAGCTTACGCAGCGAATTACGTAAAGAAAAATTACAGTATAAAGCGGTTAAAAAAGGCGAAAATTTTGCAACTGTAATTGAATTTGCCGATGCGGATACGGCTGAAAAAGCAGCTCGTTTTGTACGCCGTCAGCATACTTCGCTCGAAGCCTCATTTATTGATACGACTACCGTATCATTTGCACCTTCCGCAGAAGGCTTATCTGCTTCTCGCGATACAGCAATCGAACAAAACTTATCGATCTTACGTAAACGTGTGGAAGAATTAGGTGTTTCTGAGCCAACTATTCAACGTCAAGGTGCAGACCGTATCGTAGTTGAATTGCCGGGTGTACAAGATACTGCTCGTGCTAAAGAACTTCTTGGTGCAACTGCAACGCTTGAGTTTCGCTTAGTGAACGCCGAGGCAAGCCCTGAATCTGCTGCTCGAGGTATTGTACCTGCCGACTCAGAATTAAAATTCAGCCGTGATGGCGGCGCTGTTGTATTACGTCGTAAACCGTCTTTAGGCGGTGAACATATTATCGATGCGACATCAGGTAAAGATGAACGTGGTTTACCGCAAGTAAGCATTAACCTTGATGCGGAAGGCGGCCATATGATGGCGGAAATTACCAAAAGTGCAGTAGGCAAACCGATGGCAACCCTTTACAGCGAGTTTAAAGACTCTGGTCGTAAAGATGCAAAAGGTAAAGTAATCTTAGAAAAACATGAAGAAGTGATTAATGTGGCAACCATTAATTCACGTCTTGGCAGCCAATTCCAAATTACCGGTATTAACTCACCGGCAGAAGCACAAAACCTTGCGGTTCTTTTACGTTCAGGTGCGTTAATTGCGCCGATTGTCATCGTAGAAGAACGTACTATCGGTGCTTCATTAGGTGCGGATAACGTTGCAAAAGGGATGGAAGCCGGTATGTATGGCTTAATCTTAACCATCGCATTCTGTTTAATTTACTATAAAGTGTTCGGGCTTTTTGCCGCAGCGGCGCTTACAGTAAATATGGTATTAACCATCGGCTTAATGTCATTAATTGGCGCAACACTCACCATGCCGGGGATCGCCGGTATCGTACTTGCGGTAGGTATGTCGGTGGATGCTAACGTGTTAATTTACGAGCGTATTAAAGAAGAATTGCGTAACGGGCGTTCAGTTCAACAGGCAATTCACGAAGGTTACAATGGAGCCTTCACTTCGATTTTCGACTCAAACTTAACCACGATTTTAACCTCTTTAGTGTTATATGCAGTGGGTACAGGCCCGGTAAAAGGCTTCGCAATTACCCTTGCACTTGGGGTAATGATTTCAATGTTCACCGCAATTACCGGTACTCGTATGCTTGTTAACTGGGTGTACGGCGGCAATAAACGTGTGAAAAAACTTTGGATTTAAGGTGGAATAAATGGCAACTATGCAAACAGAAAAAAATGCGTCAGAGATTAAACTGCCGTACAAACTTGTTCCATTTATGAAATATCGTTATGTCGGTTTCGTCTTTTCATTAGTCGTCACCGCATTATGTATTTTCTCTATCGTCACCAAAGGGTTTAACTGGGGTTTAGATTTTACCGGTGGTACGGTAATCGAAACCACCTTCTCACAACCAGCCGATTTAGGCAAAGTACGCGGTTTATTGGAACAAAACGGTTATGGAAATGCGTTGGTGCAAACCACAGGCAGCCAAAAAGAGCTGATGATTCGCTTACCGGCATCTGCGGGGGATATGTCTTTAGGTAACAAGATTATGGATCTTGTACATCAAGATTTAGACCCTTCGGCAACGATTAAAAGTGTTGAGTTCGTAGGGCCTAATGTGGGTGAAGAGCTTACTCAAGGCGCAATTTGGGCAACACTTGCAACGCTCGGTATGTTATTGCTTTACGTTGGTACTCGTTTCGAAATTCGTTTAGCGATTGGCGGTATTCTAGCGTTATTCCATGACGTATTGGTAACTATTGGTATTTTCTCATTCTTACAGATTGAGATTGACCTGACTTTCGTCGCGGCAATTCTTTCCGTAGTAGGTTATTCATTAAATGACTCTATCGTAGTATTTGACCGTGTACGTGAGAACTTTAGTAAAATTCGTCGTGTAAGTTCACAAGAAGTCGTTGATATTTCGTTAAGTCAAACGCTTTCAAGAACCTTAATGACCTCGGTAACAACGTTATTCGTAGTTGCTTCATTATATTGGTTTGGGGGCCCAACGATTCATAGCTTCTCACTCGCATTATTGATTGGTATCGGCTTCGGTACTTACTCATCAATTTATATTGCGATTGGTGTCGCATTACAACTTGGTTTAAATCGTGAACACATGGTTAAACCGGTAGTGGAAAAAGAAGGTGCGGATCAACAAGCGTTTATTGATCATTAACAGATAGTTTTTTATCAAAATATCGTATATAATTCGCAAAATATATCAAAGGGGTGGAATTTTTCCGCCCCTTTGTCGTATCCGGATTTCGTAATGAAATTAGCTCTCATTATTTAAAATCTTTTAATATTAGATTGGAGGTAAAAATGTTACAACAAAAAATCATTGATCAACTCAATGAACAAATTAACCTAGAGTTCTACTCTTCAAACGTTTATCTGCAAATGTCGTCATGGTGTTCAAAAAACAGTTTTGCCGGTGCGGCAAAATTCTTACTTCGTCATGCCGACGAAGAATTGGAGCATATGCAAAAATTGTTCGACTATGTAAGCGAAACCGGCGGTTTACCGTTGCTCGGTAAAATCGATGCGCCTTGCAAAGAATACGCTTCGTTAAAAGAATTATTTGACGAAGTGCTAGCGCATGAAAAACACGTCACGGCAAAAATTAATGAATTAGTGGAAGTAACATTTGCCGCAAAAGATTATTCAACCTTTAACTTCTTACAATGGTATGTTGCTGAACAGCACGAAGAAGAGAAATTATTCGGTGAGATTTTAGATAAATTCGCAGTCGCGGGCGAAGGCAATAAATCACTCTACTTCATCGATAAAGACTTAGAAACTTTAGATCACGAACAAGGAGCTGCATAATGTTATCACCGGCAATCATCAAACAATTAAACGACCAATTAAACTTAGAATTTTATTCTTCAAACGTTTATCTACAAATGTCGGCATGGGCGGATAACAACGGCTTCCCAGGCGCAGCGAAATTCTTAAAAGCGCACGCCACCGAAGAAATGGAACATATGCGCCGCTTATTCACCTATTTAAACGAAACCGGTTCGTTAGCGGAGATTTATGCAATTGAAGCACCGCAAGCAGAATATGCTTCGTTAAAATCTTTGTTTGAAATCGTATTAGAACACGAAAAACACGTGACGGATTCAATCAATAAATTAGTGGAAGTCACTTTTGAAGCAAAAGATTACTCATCGTTTAATTTCTTACAATGGTATGTGGCTGAACAGCACGAAGAAGAATTCCTATTTAATTCGATTTTAAATAAATTTAAACTGTTAGGCGAAGACGGCAAAGCGTTATACTACATTGATAAAGATTTAGAACAACTTGCATCAGTGCACTAATTAATTCGTTTACAAGCGGTCAAATTTCCCTAAAATTTTGCAACTTGTGACCACAGAATACACGGGCTTCACAAAAATTATTTTAGTGAAGTCCGTTCTTTTTAAGAAAGATTTGCAAATCTTAAAGAAAATCGGACCGCTTATTTATTAGATGTTATGCAAACGTTTGCTTATCAGGTCTGACTTCTGTAGAATTCGTTCCTTAAAATTTTATTTCATTTATTTGAGGTTTTCATTTTATGTCTTTGTTCAAATTTGAAGAACGTGGCACCAATACCCGCCAAGAAATTATTGCGGGCTTAACCACATTCTTAGCTATGGTGTACTCGGTAATTGTTGTGCCGGGTATGTTAAGCCAAGCAGGTTTTCCGGCTGAATCGGTATTTATCGCAACCTGTTTAGTGTCGGGTTTAGGTTCAATTTTAATCGGCTTATGGGCAAATGCACCAATGGCGATCGGCTGTGCGATTTCTTTAACCGCATTTACCGCATTCAGTTTAGTGCTTAGTCAAGGTATCTCGATTCCGGTGGCACTTGGTGCAATTTTCTTAATGGGGGTATTATTCACACTCATTTCGGTAACCGGCATTCGTGCGTGGATTTTACGTAACCTGCCGGCAAGCATTGCACACGGAGCAGGTATCGGTATCGGTTTATTTTTACTGTTAATCGCAGCGAACGGCGTGGGCTTAGTGGTTGGCAATCAAGCCGGTTTACCGGTAAAAATGGGCGATTTCACCTCATTCCCGGTCATTATGGCGTTACTTGGCTTAGCGGCGATTATCGGCTTAGAGCGTTTAAAAGTGAAAGGCAGCATTTTATGGGTAATTATTGCGATCACCATCATCGGTTTAGTGTTTGACCCGAACGTAAAATATGCAGGCTTCTTCAAAATGCCGAGCTTCGGAGAAAATTCTCAATTCTTAAATCTTGATGTAATGGGTGCGTTAAATACGGCTATTTTACCTGTCGTATTTGCATTAGTGATGACGGCTATCTTTGACGCAACCGGTACGATTCGTGCGGTAGCGGGTCAAGCGAATTTATTAGATAAAGACGGTCAAATTATTAACGGTGATAAAGCCTTAACCTCTGACTCATTAGGCTCCGTGCTTTCAGGTTTATTCGGTACGGCACCGGCAGCGGTTTATATTGAATCGGCGGCAGGTACGGCGGTTGGCGGTAAAACCGGTTTAACCGCAGTCGTTGTCGGTATCGGTTTCTTATTAATGTTATTTTTCCAACCGCTTGCGTTCTTAGTACCGGGTTATGCAACGGCTCCGGCATTAATGTACGTCGGTTTATTAATGTTAAGTAACGTTTCAAAATTAGATTTCGATGATTTCGTCGGCGCAATGTCAGGCTTAGTGTGTGCGGTATTTATCGTATTAACCGCCAATATCGTAACCGGTATTATGCTTAGTTTTGCCGCATTAGTGATCGGTCGTATCATTTCGGGTGAATTCAAAAAACTCAACGTCGGTACGGTAATCATTGCGATTGCGTTAGTAGCTTTCTACGCATTTGAATTAGCAATCTAATCTCAAAAAAAGACCGCTTGTAAGCCGATAACAGAGCAAACAAGCGGTCTAATCTTTTAAAAAAGTTGCAAATCAAATTGCTTTAATAATTCGGCAGTTTCAAATACCGGTAGCCCCATCACACCGGTAAAGCTTCCCGATAACCGCTCGACAAATACCCCGCCAAACTGCTGAATACCGTAAGCACCGGCTTTATCCATCGGCTCACCCGTCGCAATATAAGCGCAAATTTCAGCATCGGTTAATCTTCTAAAACTCACTTCACTGGTATGTAAACACTCCACTTCTTTACCTTGATAACTAATGTAAACAGCGGTAAATACTTGGTGCGTTCTGCCCGATAACATTTTTAGCATCGCAAAAGCGTCTTGTTCATCTTTCGGTTTACCGAGAATTTTGCCGTCAATTGAAACCGTTGTATCCGCAGTAAGTATCGGGTGTTCTGCAAGATTTTCCGCAATTCTAACCGCTTGTGCCGCTTGGTTTTTCTGCTTGGCAATCCGTAGGCAATACTCATCCGCTTTTTCATCTGCTTGCGGCGATTCATCAATTTCACTTGATAAACGGAGCAAATCTAAGTCTAAATTTTGTAACAATTCCCAGAGGCGCGGGCTATTTGATGCAAGGTAAATATGTTTATTTTTCATTAGCGTCAATCCTTTCTCTCATTCGTTATAGAATTTTTTGTTATATAAAATAGGTATTTATATGCATAAAATATTAAAAAATCTTTGCATTTAAGGGAGTTTAACCTTTATTATTCAACAAAATAGATTACTCTCTATAAGGAACTTATAATATGTCAAAATTTCAAATTCATACGATTGAAACCGCACCGGAAGCCGCACAAGAAGCATTAAAAGCAGTCCAACAAGCCAATGGTTTTATTCCAAATTTAATCGGCGTGTTAGCTAATGCTCCGACTGCGTTAGAAACTTATCGTACGGTAGGTGGTATTAACGGTCGTAACAGCTTAACACCGCTTGAGCGTGAAGTGGTACAAATTACGGCAGCAGTAGTTAACGGTTGCGGATTCTGTGTTGCCGGTCATACCAAAATTTCTTTAAAAGCGTTAAATGCGCCAAAAGAAATCGTTGATCAAATTCGTGCAACCGCACGTATTTCAGATCCGAAATTAGATACGTTAGCACGCTTCACACTTGCGGTAATGCTGCAGAAAGCAAAATTAACCGAAGCGCAACTAAATGAATTCTTCGCTGCCGGTTATAACCAACAAAATGCGATTGATGTGATTTTAGGTGTGAGCTTAGCGACATTATGTAACTACGTGAACAATATCGCTGAAACCCCAATCAACCCAGAATTACAAGCTTTTGCTTAATTTTCATTCACATCATACTTCAATAAACAAGCGGTCATTTTCTGTTAAAAACTTGCAAAAGTTTAACAAAAGATGACCGCTTTTAACGTCCTAAATAATTAGTGTCGGAACACTTTTACATTACTAAAGCCATTCTCTTTGAGATAAAGCGCTTGTAATTTGCTCATTACTCCACGTTGGCAATAAAGTAAGTAGTTTTTCGATTGATCCAACGAAGCGAACTGGCTCGAAAGTTTATAGAACGGCATTAATTTTACTTCTACGCCATCCAAACTAAACGGAGCCTCATCGGTTTCTTCCGGGCTACGAATATCTAAAATAATATCGTTTTCCGTTAATTCGGAAGTAGTTTCAACCGACACAACCTCTTGTTCCGTTTGTTGAGCAATCTCACGAATATCAAGGAACTGTGCGTTTTCGACCGCTTGTTCCAACACTTCAAAATTGAAATGTCCTTCTTCTTCCACAATTTTGCTTTCAATCGCTTTCACGGTCGGATTTTTCGAAATAACGCCACAAAATTCCGGCATAGATTTAGCAATATCATCGGTACCAATTTCTTTTGCCATGGCAATAATTTGCTCTTTATCGTGGGTGATTAACGGACGTAATACCAATGTATCGGACGCTTTATCGATTAAACGTAAATTGGTTAAGGTTTGGCTTGAAACCTGACCTAACGCTTCACCGGTTACGATCGCTTGAATATCGAAACGCTCAGCAATTTTACTTGCGGCACGCACCATCATACGTTTTAACACCACGCCCATTTGACCATTATCGACTTTCTCTAAAATTTCGCCGACCACATTTTCAAAATTAATCGCCACAAAACGGACTTTGTGTGAGGTGCTGTAACGGCTCCAAATATGGTATGCCATTTGTTTTACACCGATTTCGTGTGCCGCACCGCCTAAATTAAAGAAGCAGTAATGTACACGCGAGCCACGGCGAATCAGCATATAACTTGATACGCCTGAATCGAAGCCGCCGGAAATAAGCGATAATACATCTTCTTGCGTACCGATCGGATAACCGCCTAAACCTTCGTGACGAGCATTGATCAGCAACATTTTATCGCCATCAATATCAATACGCACGGTTACATCCGGCTTGGTTAATTTCACACGAGCCGATTCAATATGTTGATTTAAACCGCCACCGACATATTTTTCTACATCTAACGAACGGAATTCGTGTTTACCTTTACGGCGTACACGCACACAGAACGTTTTACCTTCCAATTCATCACGTACTTTTGCCAATGTATTTTCAAAAATATCGTGCATGGTAACAAAAGGCATTTCTTCCACTTCTAAAATGTGGTGAATACCCGGTGTACGTTTCAGTAATTCCAACACCATCGGTGCTTCTTCCGCCACTTTGGCTCGTACTTCAATAAAGTCCCAGTTACGAATCACCGCCACATTTTCAGTTTCACGCAATAAAACATTGCGGATATTTGAGGTCAGAATTTTGATAAAGCGTTTACGAACCGAATCGCTTTTAATCATAATTTCAGGGAAAAGTTTAATAATAAATTTCATTTTTCGGTTTCACTACGGAAAATAAGTTGCCCAAACAAGCGGTTAAATTTCGCTAAAAATTTGCAAATTTAACTGCTTCTCAGACAAGTATCAAAAAACAATTACCACGGAAAGCACAGAATGCACAGAAAATTCCGTGAACTCCGTGTTTTCCGTGGTAAGAAAACAACTTAAAATTTAAACGAAATTACGCCGCAAACGGGTCACGTAAGATCATTGTTTCCACACGATCCGGACCAGTTGACAAAATATCAACCGGCACACCAACAAGCTCTTCAATACGTTTGATGTAATCTAATGCCGCTTGTGGTAACTCTTCACGTTTAGTTACACGGAAGGTGTTTTCAGACCAGCCCGGCATTGTTTCGTAAATCGGCTCAACACCTTCCCAATCTTTCGCTGCCATCGGTGCGTATTCTACGATTTCACCGTTTGGCATTTTGTATGCGGTACAGATTTTTAACTCTTCAAAGCCGTCTAATACGTCTAATTTTGTCATACAGAAGCCAGAAATCGAGTTAATTTGTACTGCACGGCGCACTGCTACCGCATCAAACCAACCACAACGGCGTGGACGTCCGGTTACCGCACCGAATTCATTACCTTTACGTGCGATTTCCGCCCCCACTTCATCAAATAATTCAGTTGTGAACGGGCCACTACCAACACGAGTACAGTATGCTTTGATGATACCTAATACATAGTCAAGATTACGAGGACCAAAACCTGAACCGGTTGCAACACCACCTGCCGTAGTATTTGAACTGGTTACAAACGGATATGTACCGTGGTCGATATCTAACATTGTGCCTTGCGCACCTTCAAATAAGATATTCACGCCTTCTTTACGTGCTTCGTGAAGTAAAGTTGTTACATCTGCAACCATACCTTTAATCACGTCAGCTACCGCAAATACATCGTCTAAAGTTTTTTGGAAATCTACCGGCTCAACTTTATAGTAATGTACTAATTGGAAGTTATAGTAATCTAAAATATCTTTTAATTTTTCAGCAAAGGCTTCTTTATCAAATAAATCGCTTACACGTAAACCACGGCGAGCAACTTTATCTTCGTATGCCGGACCGATACCACGACCGGTTGTACCGATTTTATTTTTGCCTAATGCCGCTTCACGCGCGTGATCCATTGCAACATGGTAAGGAAGAATTAATGGGCAAGCTTCTGAAATTTTTAAACGCTCACGAACGTTAATACCACGTGCTTCTAATTCACCCATTTCTTTCATTAGAGCTTCCGGAGAAAGCACTACACCGTTACCGATTAAGCAGGTTACATTATCACGTAAAATACCGCTTGGAATAAGACGAAGAACAGTTTTTTCACCATTGATAATTAAGGTATGGCCCGCATTGTGACCACCTTGATAACGAACCACGTATTTTACACGGTCTGTTAATAAATCTACGATTTTACCTTTCCCTTCATCGCCCCACTGAGCGCCGAGAATAGCAACACTTTTACCCATAGGAATTGCCTCTTTTTGTTAGTATGAATGGATTTTCTACTACGGAATACCAAAAAACACTAAACAAGCGGTTTAATTTCTCGCAAAATTTGCAAATTTAACCGCTTGCTCACTATGCACCCTTCGGTGTTTTCGCTGTAGTAAATGAAAAATTAAAGACCCGATATAGATCGGGCCTTATAGATACAGTTATTTTGTCGGTGCTTTCATAAAGCGGAAGAACTCGCTGTCCGATTTAAGTAGCATCATATTGCTTTGATCTTTCGCAAAGCTGTTTTCGTATGCTTTTAAGCTACGTACGAAGCTATAAAACTCCGGCTCTTGGTTGAATGCATCCGCATAAATTTTTGCAGCTTGTGCGTCGCCTTCACCGCGTAAAGTCTCAGCGGTTTTCTTCGCTTGCGCTTCGATAAGAACCACTTTCTTATCTACTTCAGCACGAATAATTTCGGCTTTTTCTTCACCTTGCGAACGGTGTTCGCTTGCAACCGCAGCACGTTCCGCACGCATACGCTGATAAATTGAAGATGAAACTTCATTCGGTAAGTTGATCTGTTTTACACGCACGTCAACCACTTCGATACCAAGTTTCTCAGCACCGTCATCACCGTCATTTAATGCTTTTTGTGCGCCTGCCATCAATTCACCACGAGAACCCGATACGATATCTTTAATCGTACGAGAACCGATTTCAGAACGTAAACGGTCGCCCACTTTACGTTTTAAAAGATCCGACGCACGTTGTGCATCACCGCCGGTTGCAGTATAGAATTGACCGAAGTCACTGATGCGCCATTTGACATAAGAATCAACTAATAAGTCTTTTTTCTCAACCGTCACAAAGCGATCTTCTTGACCATCTAAAATTTGAATACGCGCATCCAATACTTTTAAGCTATCAATAAACGGTGCTTTAAAGTGTAAACCTGGTGCATAAACCACCACTTTTTGGTCTGCGTCACGATGCACTTTATTAAAACGCAACATAATGCCACGATAGCCTTCCGGCACAATCGTTACACAAGAAAGTACGATAAATCCCGCAAGCGCTAAAACAGGTAATAATAATTTACGCATTATTAAAATCTCCCTTTACGTACCGGTTCTGCATTTTGCGTACTAGTTTGTGAACTAGGTACAGAATGTGTTTGAGCCGGCGTAACAACTTGCGGTTGCTGAATAACAATAGGTGCGACTTGTCTTACTGATTCAGAAGCAGCCGGTTTAGCCAATAATTTATCCATTGGTAACACATTTAAATTATTACCATTACCGTCCATAATCACTTTCGGCGTGTTTTTCATCACTTTTTCCATGGTTTCGATATATAAACGCTCACGCATTACTTTCGGCGCAGCTTTATATTCCGGTAAAAGTTTAGAGAAACGCTCTACTTCACCTTTTGCTTCCAATACAACTTGATCTTTATATGCCGTTGCTTGTTCTACGATACGCTGTGCTTGACCACGTGCAATCGGCTCACGACCACGCGCATAAGCCTCCGCTTCACGGATTAAACGCTGTTCGTCTTCTTGCGCTTTAATGGCATCATCAAATGCGTCTTTTACTTCTTCCGGCGGACGAGCAGATTGGAAGTTTACGTCAGTAACTAATAACCCCATATCATAAGTCTTGATGATATCACGCAAGGTTTGCCAAGTTTTCTCACGTACTGTCGCACGACCGGTAGTTAAAATATCGTCCATCGACATATGACCGATCACATAACGTAACGCACTATCAGTCGCTTGTTTTAAGCTGTCATCCGCATCACGCACGCTAAATAGATATTTAGCCGGATCTTCAACACGGTACTGAACGGTCATTTCAACCTGTACCATATTTTCATCTTGTGTCAGCATTGAGCCACTGGTTTTCAATTCGGAAACTCGCTCAATATTTACCGGTGTCACTTCATCAACTAAGGTTGGTTTCCAGTTTAAACCCGGCATCACAATGTTATGAAGTTTACCGAAACGGGTTACTACACCACGCTCCGCCTCTTTAACCGTATAAAAGCCTGATACGCCCCATACAATAGCTGCGAAAATCAAAGCAAGCGGTAGAAATTTACCAAAGTTTTGCGAAGGAGCAGAATTATTATCTTTATTACCCCCCATTTTCTTTAATAAAGAACTAAAAGCTTCCTCTAAATCCGGCGGCTCTTGGCGATTATTTTGCTTATTTGGCTCTTGTTGTGAACCTTGCTGCTCAGGCTTCTTTTGACCCGGCTTACCCCACGGGTCTTGTTGATTGCCTGGTTCATTCCACGACATAAATTTCTCCAAAGAATAGGGGCTAAGCCCTCGAATCTACTCTTACCAATTGTAAAAAAGTGTAACTGGAAGATTGTACCTATTTGTGCTTGATATTGCTAGGCTTTATTAGCCTAAAGCGGTCTTTTTTAACAATTTTTTTGCAAATGAAAAAGGGCGAACCAAATTCGCCCTTTCTCGAAATAAAAATTAAAGTGCTTGTTCAACAAATGCACTTAATTGTGATTTTGGTAATGCACCAACTTGCGTTGCAACCACTTCACCATTTTTGAAAAGAATTAATGTTGGGATTGAACGAATACCGAATTGTGCTGGGATTTGTTGGTTCTCATCCACGTTTACTTTAGCGATTTTTGCACGACCGGCAAACTCTTCTGATAATTCATCTAAAATTGGCGCAACCATACGGCAAGGACCACACCATGGCGCCCAAAAATCTAATAATACCGGAACGTCCGATTTTAAAACTTCTTGTTCAAAAGTTGCGTCAGTAACTTGTAATGTCATAATTTGTTTCCTTAATTGATAATCTAAAAAGAAAACGCCACTTGACCGTGGCGTTAAGTTATTTCGTAAGATAAGGCTTCACTTACCTAATTTCAAGTAAGTTTTTCCAATTACACTAATTATTTATTCTTTATCCTCAGGAAGAATCAGATTTAGCACTAATGCAAGTAATGATCCGACCGTAATTCCTGAGCCGAATACCTCTTTAAAAAAGCTCGGTAATTTATCTAATAATTCAGGACGAGTCGTCACCGCTAAGCCACAACCGATCGAAATGGCAATAATTAAACCGTTACGTTTTGAACGTTCTACTTTATCCAACATTTGGATACCAGCTGCAATAATCATCGCAAACATCATTAAACCCGCACCGCCTAAAACAGGGCTAGGAATCGAAACGATTAATGCTCCAAACCATGGGAATACACCAGCTAAAACCAATAATACGCCCATAATCGTTACCACATAGCGGCTTGCCACACCGGTCAACGAAATGACCCCGATATTTTGGGCAAACGATGAGAATGGCGTGGTTGACATAATTGCCGCAAACGCAGAACCTAAACCGTCACATAATACCCCGCCACGTAAATGCTTACCGGTAATTTCAGTTTGCGTAGCATTACCTAAAGCTAAGAAGTTACCGCTTGATTCAACAATCGTCACTAAATAAGCAATCGACATCCCGATAATACCTGAAATTGGAAATGCTAATCCGAAATGCAACGGCTGTGGAATAGCAAAACTCTCTGCATTTTTAACCGCATCAAAGTTGATCCAACCTAATGCTAACGCCACTACATAGCCGACCATCATTCCAATCACAATCGCAGCTGCAGAGAAAATACCTTTCCCCCATTGTACTAAAATCACAACCAGCACAAGTACAAAGGTCGCCATCGCAAGATTTGCCGGATCCGCATAATGCGCATCGCCTTTTTGACCGCCAGCGAACCAATCCACCGCAACTGGAATTAAGCTTAAACCGATCATCATAACCACCACACCGGTAACGACAGGCGGGAATAATTTACGCACATACGGCATAAAGAAACTACCGATAATCATCACTAATGAGCCGACTAACGAAGCGCCCATAATGCCGGCAACACCATGTTCGCTAAAACCAATCGCTAAAGCAGCCGCCACGAAAGTAAAGCTGGTTCCCATCACACTCGGTAAACGTAAGCCAATCGGGCCGATACCTTGGCATTGAATGATGGTTACGATCCCTGAAACCAATAATGCCGCATTCACTAATACAATCGTATCCGGAATCGGCAGTTTAAGTACATTACCGATAACAAGTGGCACGGCGATAATGCCGCCAAGTGCGGCTAAAAGGTGTTGCGCCGCAAGAAGAAGGGTTAATCCGAAAGGTGGTTTGGAATCAACAGGATAACGTAAATTTTGCATAAATGCCTCAAACTAAAAAAATTGGGGCGAATTATACGCTCTCACAAACGATTGCGCAAACGTTTGCTTTGGGTAAATATAGTAAAAACAAGCGGTTAAATTTGCAAAAAATTCTGCAAATTTGACCGCTTGCTACCTAGCTATTTTGTAACGTATCAAAAATCACTTCGGCAAGTTGTTTTGAAATGCCGGGAACGGATTGAATTTCTTCTAACGTGGCGGATTTCACACCCTGCATACCACCGAGATATTTCAGTAATGCTTGGCGACGTTTTGCTCCTACACCGGCAATTGATTCCAATCCACTTTCCGTAAAAGCTTTTTGGCGTTTTTTGCGGTGTCCGGTAATCGCATGATTATGTGATTCATCACGAATATGTTGAATCAAATGCAAAGCAGGACTGTCCGGCGGTAAGTGAATTTCCTTATCCCATTTGCTGATCAATAAGGTTTCTAAACCGGCTTTCCGCTCTACTCCTTTCGCCACACCAATTAACAACGGTTTACGCTTATCCCAACTGACATTTAACGAAGCAAAGGTTTCTAAAGCTCGATTAAGCTGACCTTTACCGCCGTCGATAAAAATAATATCCGGAATTTTTTCTTCTTCCAAATTACGGTCATAGCGTTTTAATAAGGCTTGTTCCATTGCCGCATAGTCATCACCGCCGGTAATGCCTTCAATATTAAAACGACGGTAATCCGATTTTAACGGCCCATTTTCATCAAATACTACACACGAAGCCACTGTTTGATTACCCATTGTGTGAGAAATATCGAAGCACTCCATCCGTCTGATTTCCGCTAAATTGAGTAATGCCTTGAGTGAGTCATAACGCTGGCGAATATGCGTATCTTGTTTAAGTTGTAAAGTAAGCGCAGCTTCTGCATTGGTTTTCGCCAATGCTAAATAGCGGCTTTTATCGCCACGAATATTTTTATCGGCAATACTAACTTTATGTCCCGCTTGTTCCGACAGCACATTAACTAATGCAGTCGCTTCACTTAACGGCTGATCGATAATAATTTGATTTGGTATCGTGCGATGTTGGTTCATCTGTAGATAAAACTGACCGACAAAGGTATCCGCCAACTCGGTTAAATCGGTATTATTCGGCACTTTAGGAAAATAGGAACGATTGCCCAATACCTTACCGTGGCGCACAAATAAAATATGTACGCAAGCAATACCGTGCTGATAAGCAATCGAAATAATATCCAGATCGTCCAAACGTTCGTTAGAGACAAATTGCTTTTCTTGTACCGCTCGTACCGATTGAATCTGATCGCGAAAACGAGCTGCACCTTCAAAATCCAGATCTTCCGCGGCACTTTCCATTTTTTGTACCAAATGTTCAACCACTTGTCCGTCTTTACCTTGTAAAAACAAACGGACTAGATTTACTTGGTTATCATATTCCGCTTGCGAGTAATAACCTTCTACACAAGGGGCAAGACAACGTCCGATTTGATATTGCAAACAAGGGCGAGAACGGTTTTTATAGTAGCTGTCTTCACATTGGCGAATCGGAAACAGTTTTTGCAGCAAGTTTAGTGTTTCACGCACTGCCCCAGCATTTGGATAAGGACCAAAATATTCACCGGCAATTTTTTTACTACCACGAAACGAAGTAATTCGAGGATGTTGATGCTTCGTGAGTAAAATATACGGATAGGATTTATCATCACGCAAAAGCACGTTGTACTTCGGCTGATTCTCTTTAATATAATTATGTTCAAGCAATAACGCTTCCGTTTCCGAATGGGTTATCGTGGTTTCAATATGATGAATGTTAGCAACTAACGCTTCGGTTTTCTTACTGGCGAGTTGACTACGAAAATAACTGGATAAGCGTTTTTTGAGATCTTTGGCTTTACCGACATAGATAATGGTATTTTTCGCATCATACATGCGGTAAACACCGGGAAGATGGGGTACATCGGCAAGAAAGGATTTGGCATCAAACATAAACAAAATTGAGTATCGAGTTAAATAAGAAATTAAGTCTATGATAACCAATATTTGGCGATTAGGGTACTTGCTTATAAAGTACGCCAAATAGAAGCAAAAAAGCGGTTATATTTATAACCGCTTTTGCAAATGGATTTAGCCAAAAACTAATTTCTTAGAAGCTATAGTTCATACCCAATTTAAATTCACGTCCTGGGCTTGGTGGCGTAATCGCTGTATTTCTTTGGCTATGGCTACGATAGAATTTGTTACCAATGTTTTTCACCGTGAAATTCACGTTAAAGTTATCTTGGTTAAGAGGCTGCCAATTAACAAAAATATCATGTACACCGTATCCGATACGTCTTTTCGTTTCTGCTTTTGCACCTGAGCCAGTTTGATATTCTTTAGATTGTGCATAACGACCTAACCAGCCGAGTTCTAAACTTGGCTCTGCAAATTTATAAGACACGCCTGTACTCCATTGGCGACCTTGAGGAATAACATTTAGCGGATCGTTAGAAAGTGCAAAATCCGCTTTAGGATCTGCATAAGCCATACCTGCGGTTAATTTTAAACCATTCCATTGATAATCTAATTCTGCATCATAACCTTTGGTTTTTAATGTTCCCGCATTACTAATGATACTATCTTTTGTTTGATAGAAGTTTTTCACTCTTTGCTCAAACACGCTTCCTTTTAAACTAAAATCAGCGTATTTCCATTCAAACCCAATTTCAGCTAAACGTGCATTCTCAGTCTTTAAATTAGGATCAATAAAACGCAAACCTCTTGCTTTATCTAATGAACCTCGATTATCAGTTACTGTATAAGCAGATGCTAAAATAGGGCTACGACTTGCATAATTTAGCTTAGCATTTAAAACAAAATTTGGCGTAACATCCCAAATAAGTCCAAAACTCGGATTCAATTTATTATCAGATACCGATTTCTTACCTGCAATTGGAGTGCCATGTTGATCTACTTTGCCTGCAGTATCTAAAGTATAATAATCGTAGCGTAAGCCCGTTGTTAAAGTAACAATTTTACCTAAAGACCAAATACCTTCGGCATATAGACCGTATTCAGATTTTTGTTCACCTTTAATATAACCAAAGGAATTTTGGCTACCTGTTTGTTCTTTACGGAGATTAACACCATATTTTAGTAAATGCTCGCCACCTAGTTCACTCGTAAGCCCTAAATTAGCACCACGAGTTTCTGTTCTTGAATGGCGTTGATAACCGGTAAGTTTATCTTTTTGATAATCTTCACGCTTATCTCTTCCATCAATATAAAATGCATTTGCTTTAATATCTCTCACGACACCAAGATCTTTACCTGCATATTCTAAGTTGTAAGTGCGTGTTGTCGTATTTGCATTTACCGGACGACTATTAAAAATCATTTCAAAACGATCTTGTCCGTTGCCATAGTAAGTTTCTTGACGGAAGCTCGCACCGATTCGGTGTTGTTCTGTGAGATCATAGCCAAATTTAGCCAAATAATTCCCTTGACGGCGAGCTGTGTTATTTACAACTCTGCTATTGGTATTAACTGCATCAGAATAACCTCGACCAGCCTTATAATTTTTATCATTTCCCCAGCTTCCTAATAACAAGATATCTAGGTTATCTGCCTGTCCGTATAGTGAAAGAGAGCCGTTAACACCTCGATTACTATTATATTCTGAGCTAATTCTCGCTCCGAAAGGTTTACCTTCTTTCAGCAAATCTTTAGCCGAAACGGTTTCCGCACGAATCACACCATCCGTTACTCCGATCCCCGCACTCGCAGAACCCGCACCTTTATCTACTTTAATTGATTTGACCATCGATGGATCTAATTGAAAACGACCTTGGTGATACCATAACTGAGTATTTGTCGAAGTGTTATCAACAACCATGCCGATACGATCTTGCCCCGAGCCTCGAATTGAAATGTATTGTGCAGAAACACTACCGCCTCCGACATTAACATCGGTACGATTCGCCAGTAATTCACGTAAATTACTAATATTTCGAGTATGATTTACGGTAGGCTGTGCTTGAACTTCAATCGTATCTAAATCAGCTTGATTAGCCGAAACATAGCCGCTAAGGGCTAAGCTAATTAAGCTTAGTTGAAAGATTGTTTTTTTATATTTATGCATTATTTGTCTCCTTTGAAATAAATTTCAATTCAATTTTAAACAAAAATGATTATCATTTCAACAGAGAGATATACATAAACAAAAGGCAGGGTATTATCCTGCCTCATTTATCTAGTATCTAGACTATCATTATGACTTTAGCAAACTACCTTTGGCAGCTTTCAGGTACTGAATCATAGACCAAAGTGTCAACCCAGCCGCAATATAAAGAAGAATCCAAGCAAGAACTTCCATTGCTAAATTAAATCGCCATAACATTCCACCAAGCGCTAACATTTGTGCTGTTGTTTTAAATTTCCCCCATACGGAAACCGCTACACTCGCTCTCTCACCAAGCTCTGCCATCCATTCTCTTAATGCGGAAATAATAATTTCTCGAGCAATCATAATTGCTGCTGGAATGGTAATCCACCACGTATGATAATATTCCACCACACAAACCAATGCCACAGCTACTAACACTTTATCCGCAACAGGATCTAAAAATGCTCCTAAGCGTGTAGTTTGATTCCATTTACGAGCTAAATAACCGTCAAAGGCATCCGTAATAGAAGCAATAAAGAAAATAAGTGTTGAAATTTCAGGTGCATACCAACCGGCAGGTAAATAAAAGGCAATCACAAACAAAGGGATCAAAATTACCCGAAATAAGGTTAAATAGGTAGGAAAATTTAGTTTCATATAGAGGTGTTTGCAAAGTAAATATTTAGTCGTTTAAGTGTATCACACTCATAAGAAAATTTTTAACTATTGCATAGATAAAGTCAATTGACTTTAGGCAAATTTGTCGCTAATTTACACTTGATTTATGGAAGTTTGTCCATACATAAATTGCAATTTTGTTCAACTTAAAGGAAACAATATGGAAAATCGTGTAATTAACGGTGCAGCAAGCAGTGAATCCTTACTCAGCACTCACAAAGTATTACGTAATACTTATTTATTACTTTCAATGACATTAGCCTTTTCAGCAGTAATTGCTTTTGTGGCAATGTCAATGAATGCACCGGCATTACCATGGTGGGGATTATTAATCGGCTTCTACGGTTTATTATTCCTAACCAATGCAACAGCAAATAGCGGTGCAGGTATTTTAAGCGTATTTGCTTTAACCGGCTTTTTAGGTTATACCCTTGGCCCAATTTTAAACCGCTATATCGGTGCGGGTTTAGGTGACGTTGTGGTTCTTGCGCTTGGCGCAACCGCATTAGTATTCTTTACGTGTTCGGCTTATGTACTTACGACCAAGAAAGATATGTCATTTTTATCGGGTATGATGATGGCATTATTCGTAGTGTTACTTGTTGGTATCATCGCAAATATTTTCTTAGCAATTCCGGCATTAAGCCTTGCAATGAGTGCATTATTTGTAGTGTTCTCAAGCGGTGCGATTTTACTTGGTACAAGTAATATTATTCACGGTGGCGAAACGAATTATATCCGTGCGACAGTGGATTTATACGTATCTCTATACAACCTATTCTTAAGCCTATTACAAATCTTTGGTGTCTTAGGTAGTGACGATTAATCTAAAACAAATTTGAGAGAGTAAGTGCCACACCTGTGGCACTTTTTATTTTTATGAATTACATTGAATTAAACGAACAAAAATATCCGACAGATGCTTCAGGTTACTTAACTAACCTTGATGATTGGTCAGAAGCACTTGCGATTGAAATTGCCAAGAAAGAACAAATTGTTCTGACAAATGAACACTGGGAAATTATCTTTCTAGTACGCGATTTCTATCAAGAATACAAAACCTCACCTGCAATCCGAATGCTAGTTAAAGCGATGGCGCAAAAATTCGGTGAAGAGAAAGGCAATAGCCGTTATTTACAACGTTTATTTCCTGATGGCCCAGCAAAACAAGCAACCAAAATTGCCGGTTTACCTAAACCCATAAAATGTTTATAATTATTATTAATTGAGATTTATTCTCAATTTCATCATAAGTGAAAATTCATGATAAAAAGGAGAAACTATGAAACTTTCATTTTTAAAACAAGCATTTGTGGTCACATTAGGTATGAGTGCCGCCCTCTCAATGGCTGCACCGTTCAAAGTTGTTACTACCTTTACCGTTATCCAAGATATTGCACAAAACGTTGCCGGTGATAAAGCGGTTGTAGAATCTATTACCAAACCTGGCGCAGAAATTCATGACTATCAACCAACACCTAAAGATATTGCTAAAGCACAAAAAGCTGACCTTATCTTATGGAACGGTATGAATTTAGAACGTTGGTTTGAACGTTTCTTTGAAAACGTAAAAGGTAAACCGGCTGTTGTTGTGACCGAAGGCATTACGCCAATTGCAATTGCTGAAGGTGAATATAAAAACTTACCGAATCCGCATGCGTGGATGTCATCAGCGAATGCTCTGCAATATATTGAAAATATTCGTGCCGCATTAGTGAAATACGATCCGAAAAATGCCGAAAGCTATAACCAAAATGCTAAAGCTTACGCTGAAAAAGTCAAAGCTATTGCAGAGCCTTTACGCCAACGCCTATCTGTTATTCCGGAAGCACAACGTTGGTTAGTAACCAGTGAAGGTGCATTTAGTTATTTAGCACAAGATTATCAGTTAAAAGAACTTTATTTATGGGCAATCAATGCTGAAGAACAAGGTTCTCCGCAACAAGTGAAAAAGGTGATCGACGGCGTAAAAGCTAACAATATCCCTGTTGTTTTCAGCGAAAGTACCGTATCGGATAAACCGGCTAAACAAGTAGCAAAAGAAACTGGCGCATTATACGGCGGTGTATTATATGTCGATTCACTTTCAACCAAAGACGGCGCTGTACCGACTTATTTGGATTTATTAAAAGTGACAATCAGCACAATTGTTGACGGTTTTGAAAAAAGCAAAAAATAATATGGCATCCATTCCAACCTCTATTTCTGTTGAAAAGCTAAGTGTCCGTTATAATAACGGGCATTTAGCCTTACATGACGTATCCTTTCAGATTCAAGACGGCACAATTTGTGCTTTAATCGGTGTGAATGGCGGTGGTAAATCTACGCTATTTAAAAGTTTAATGGGATTAGTCAAACCTCAAACCGGCAAAATCCTGTTAAACCACATGCCAATTCAACAAGCTTTGAAACAAAATCTAGTATCTTATGTGCCACAAAGTGAAGAAGTCGATTGGCAATTTCCTGTTTCCGTTTACGATGTAGTGATGATGGGTCGGTATGGCTATATGGGATTGCTACGCAGTCCTTCACCTCTTGATAAACAAAAAGTGATGCAGGCAATGGAACGAGTGGACATTTGCCATTTGCAACACCGACAAATCGGTGAGCTTTCTGGCGGACAGAAAAAGCGAGTGTTTCTTGCTCGAGCATTGGCACAAGAAAGTCAGATTATTTTACTGGACGAGCCGTTTACCGGTGTTGATGTCAAAACTGAAAATGCCATCGTTGAATTGTTGCAGCAACTGCGTAGCGAAGGACATTTAGTTTTAGTTTCAACACATAATTTAAATAGCGTGCCTAGCTTTTGCGATCAAGTATTGATGATCAATCGTACCTTACTTGCTGCCGGGAAAACCGAAACCACCTTTACTACCGAAAATCTGGAAAAAGTCTTTGGCGGAGTACTACATTATCTTGCTAAAGATATTGGATAAACGCATCACAGCAAAAGACTGCTACAGTATGCTCTAATTGCTACAAGCGGTCTTTTTTTCTGTGTTTTTTGCAAAAAAGTCTTCAAAAATAACCGCTTAGAAAAGAATAAAGTGCTGAAAAATTACTATTTCCTTGCTCATTTTTAGAGGAAATCGCCGGTCTTTTTCAAATTTCCCTTGTAATTTTGCTCAGTTTTGCTAAATTCTTCAGGTTATTTTGCTATTTTTTAAGGTCTAACCATGAACCAATTAGATTTAATCAAATCATCTATCAAATCTATTCCTGACTATCCGAAAGCAGGTATTATTTTCCGTGACATTACCTCATTATTAGAAGTGCCGGAAGCATTCAAGGCAACCGTAGATGCGATCGTTGCTGAATTTAAAGATAAAGGTATTACTAAAGTCGTTGGAACCGAATCTCGCGGTTTTATCTTTGGCGCACCGGTTGCACTTGCGTTAGGCGTACCATTTGTCTTAGTTCGTAAACCAAAAAAATTACCACGTGAAGTTATTTCACAATCTTATTCTTTAGAATATGGTGAAGATACGCTGGAAATCCACTTAGATTCAGTAAAAGAAAGTGACAATGTGTTAGTTGTGGATGATTTATTAGCAACCGGCGGTACGATTGACGCTACGGCAAAATTAATTCGTCGCTTAGGCGGTAAAGTAGAACATGCTGCATTTGTGATTTGGTTACCGGATTTAGGCGGTAAAGAACGTCTAGAAAAAGAAGGCATCAACTCATTCACATTAGTTGAATTTGCCGGTCATTAATATTTCTTAGTACGGAATACTATTCCGTAATAAATAAGAGTCGCAATGAGTTATCAAGTTTTAGCCCGTAAATGGCGTCCGCAACGTTTTTCTGAGGTTGTCGGACAACAACACGTTTTATCTGCATTAGAAAATGGTCTGCGTGAAGGCAGACTTCATCACGCCTACCTGTTTTCTGGTACACGTGGTGTAGGTAAAACCTCGATTGCACGCCTATTTGCAAAAGGCTTAAATTGCGAAACCGGTATCACCGCAACGCCTTGCGGTGAATGCGCAAATTGTAAAGCGATCGAAGAAGGTCGCTTTATTGATCTGATTGAAATTGATGCGGCTTCACGCACCAAAGTCGAAGACACTCGTGAACTGCTTGATAACGTTCAATACAAACCAACAGTCGGACGCTTTAAAGTTTACCTGATTGACGAAGTGCATATGCTCTCGCGTCACAGCTTCAATGCGTTGCTTAAAACGCTTGAAGAACCGCCGGAATACGTGAAATTCCTACTGGCGACAACAGATCCACAAAAACTTCCGATCACGATCTTATCTCGCTGTATGCAATTCCATTTGCGTGCGTTGGATCAAGCTCAGATTGCAAACCATCTCGAATTTATCCTGCAACAGGAGAATATTTCCTACGAGTCAGCCGCTATTGAAAAATTGGCAAAAGCGGCTCAAGGCAGTATTCGTGATTCATTAAGTTTAACCGATCAAGCGATTGCGGTAAGTAATGCGAATATTAGCTTACCTATCGTGCAGCAAATGCTCGGTTTAATTGATGATCACCAGCCAATCGAATTAGTCACCGCTCTCGCGCAAGCCGACGGTGAAAAAGCGATGTCGGTCATTCAATCCGTTGCCGAAAAAGGGGTTGATTGGTCACAATTACTCTCGGACATTGCCCAAACTTTACACCAAATTGCGATGCTTCAGTTGCTCAAAAATAATGGGCAGGAACAAACTCAGCTGCATTTTTTAGCAAAACAAATTGCGCCTGAAGACGTACAATTTTTCTATCAGTTAATGCTCAGCGGTAAAAAAGAATTAGAATTCGCACCGGAACAACGTGCCGGTGTGGAAATGACCATTTTACGAGCATTGGCTTTCCATCCTAAACGTGCTGAAGAAATTAATCGCCAACCGGTAAGGGAAGTTGTTCAAACAACAGCAACTGTATCGCATACACCACAGCAAAATATTGAACAGCTCAAAGCACGTCTAACACAAAACCACGCACTGCAAGCGGTTAATTCTGCTCAAAATTTTGTAACACAACCTGCTACAAAACAGGAAAATTCAAGCGCTTATCAGCAGCCCGCCGCAAGCGTTGTTGAAAGAGGTTCAGCGCCAGTATCACCAGCACTTGCAGCAATGCAAGCCCGTAAACAGTTACAGCAAACTCAGGCACAACTTACTCAAAACGAAAAAAAAAAGCCTGAGTTAGCTAAACCGGCTATTTCATCGGCGAGTAGACCAAATTCACAAAAAACGCCAAGTTTACAAGAGCGTTTTATGAATTTGGCAACTGAGCAACAAACGCAAGCTCAGCTTCAACCAACAAAGCAACCAGAAAAACTATTAAGCGATGAAGATTATCGCTGGACGTGGCTCAATCCTGAATTAGAAACCCAAAACGAAAGTGCCAAACCATCCGATATCAAGCAAGCAATCTTACAAGAACGTACGCCGGAATTAGTGGCAAAAACCATCGCATTATCTTGCGAGCAAGACGAATGGTGCCAAATTGTGAATGAATTAAAACTCGGTGGTTTATCTCGTCAAGTGGCATTAAATAGCTATTTAGCCGAAAAACAAGGTGAACAGCTTAAATTGATCCTCAAGCCGGCAATGGCACATTTGGATAATCCCGAATCTCGTCAAAGCCTAGCAACTGCCTTACAAGAAAAAGGCTTTAGCTATGAATTGAGTATTGGCGAAAGTACGGAATATAAAACACCGCTAGAAATTCGCCGTGCCATTTTTGAAAACTTAACCCTCGAAGCCAAAAAAGCGCTTACCAATGATGAAAAATTAATGCTGTTACGCCAAACATTTGATGCGGAAATAGACGAAAGCACAATTAGAGCGGTTGCAGAGAATAAAGAATAATGAAAGCTTTAGAAATCAAAAATCTTATCAAAACCTACCCGACCGGCGTACAGGCAGTTAAAGGAATCGATCTTATTGTCGAACAAGGTGATTTTTACGCATTGCTTGGTCATAACGGTGCGGGTAAATCAACTACCATTGGCATTATCAGCTCCCTCGTGAATAAAACCGGCGGCAGCGTGAAAGTCTTCGGTTATGATCTTGATACGCAAAAAATTCAGCTTAAACAGCAAATCGGTCTCGTGCCGCAAGAATTTAACTTCAATCAGTTTGAAAAAGTGATTGATGTTCTGACTCAGCAAGCCGGTTATTACGGTATCTCACATAAAGAAGCCTTAACTCGAGCTGAAACTTGGCTGAAAAAACTCGATCTTTGGGAAAAACGAAGCCATTTTACCCGTGAGCTTTCCGGTGGTATGAAACGCCGAGTAATGATAGCCAGAGCCTTAATGCATAATCCGAAATTACTGATTTTAGATGAGCCGACCGCTGGGGTGGATATTGAGTTACGCCGTAGTTTATGGGACTTTTTACGTGAACTGAATCAACAAGGCACAACCATTATTTTAACTACTCACTATTTGGAAGAAGCCGAAAATCTTTGCCGTCATATCGGGATTATCCAAAACGGTTTATTGGTTGAAAATACTTCCATGAAAGCCTTGCTTGCCAAATTAGAAACCGAAACTTTTGTGCTGGATTTGCAAAAAAAATCGGAAAATCAACCGCTTGTCATCCATAGCTATCCGTTTAAATGGCTTGATGAGAACACTTTAGAAGTTGAAGTGCAGCGAGAACAGGGTTTAACCAATTTGTTCCAACAAATTGCAGCACAAGGATTTGAAGTCTCAAGTATGCGTAACAAATCCAATCGTTTAGAAGAATTGTTTATGAAAATGGCGAATTAAAATGAATTTAACAGGATTCCTCACTCTTGCCGGCAAAGAATCACGCCGAGTGATTCGTATTTGGAAACAAACACTTGTTCCGCCTATTATTACCACGACACTCTACTTCCTCATTTTCGGAAAATTAATCGGCGGTCGTATCGGCGATATGAGCGGTGTAAGCTATATGCAATTTATTGCGCCCGGACTTGTAATGATGACGGCAATTACCGCATCTTATGTTAATAGCGCATCGTCATTTTTCCTGAGTAAATTCACTAAAACCTATGAAGAATTACTCGTCTCGCCACTTTCCAGTCACGATATTATTTGGGGATATGTTGCGGGAAGTATTATTCGAGGTGGATTGGCAGGCATTTTAGTCATGCTGGTTTCGCTCTTTTTCGTCTCTTACGACATTCATTCATGGGCGATCATTTTGCTGACGCTATTAATGACGACCATCACCTTTGCATTAGGCGGTTTAATCAATGCGGTATATGCGAAATCCTTTGATGATGTCGGTTTAATTCCGACATTCGTACTTACGCCGCTCACTTATTTAGGTGGTGTATTTTATTCTATTTCGCTATTACCGGAGTTTTGGCAAGCCGTCTCCAAGTTCAATCCGATTGTGTATATGATCAACGGTTTCCGCTACGGATTCCTTGGTATTACGGATGTTTCTGTGGTTTATACTTTTTCAGTATTGAGTAGCTTTATCGTTATTTTATATTGGTTTGCTTTTTCATTGATAGAGAAAGGTACCGGCCTACGTTCTTAAAATAAGTTATGTGGACTTGCAAAAAATACGAGAAATTAAACCGCTTGTTTCGCATGATTATATAAAAGGAGACCCAATGAAAACATTAACAAAACTTTTCCTAATCGGTAATATGCTTTTTTCATCAAGTTTGGTATTGGCAACAGATATTACCGTTTTCGCCGCTTCATCAATGACCAATGTATTACAAGAAATCAATCAAGATTTTGCTAAACAATATCCTGATGATAAAGTCATTTTTTCGTTTGCTTCAAGTTCAGTTTTAGCTAGACAGCTTGAACAAGATGCACCGGCAGATGTGTTTATTTCTGCCGACCTGAAATGGATGGACTATCTAAAAGAAAAACAGCCCGCAAAAACGCAAAATATCCGTTATCTCGTTAAAAATGATCTTGTTTTGATCGCACCAAAAGACAGTTCATTAATGGCAGGCGATATACAAGCAGTCGGTTTTGACAAAATTTTAGCAAATGGCTATTTATCGGTCGGTGATCCGGCTCATGTACCGGCAGGCAAATATGCGAAAAAAGCGCTAGAACATTACGGCTTATGGCAGCAAATTGAGCCTAAACTTGCCCGAGCCAAAAATGTACGTGATGCACTTTCGTTTGTCGAACGGGGCGAATCGCCACTCGGTATTGTTTACTCTACCGATGCGAAAGTTTCTAATAAAGTGAAAGTAATCGCAGTTTTTCCAAACGAAAGCTATGGTGAAGTAATTTATCCGGCTGCTACAGTGAGTGATAAAGTACAAGCTAAAATATTTTTAGATTTCCTAAAAACACCGAAAGCCAAAGCGAAATTTGAAGCTGCCGGTTTTTATCCGATTAATTAATTCGACAAAAGGGATAGCTAACGCTATTCCTTTTCTGCTTATCTACGGTTGAAGCAATGTTCAATTTTACCCCACAAGAACTTGATGCCATTTTCCTAAGTTTAAAAGTGGCTTTACTGGCGGTTGTGCTATCCCTACCGTTCGCCATATTTATCGCTTGGTTATTATCTCGCAAACAATTTTGGGGCAAAAACTTATTAAACGGTATTGTTCATTTACCGTTAGTCTTGCCTCCGGTAGTAATCGGTTATTTGTTACTGGTTTCAATGGCCAAAAAAGGTGTAATCGGTCAGTATTTATGGAAATGGTTTGAATTTTCGTTCAGTTTTTCTTGGAAAGGTGCGGTACTTGCTTCAATGGTGATGGCATTTCCGTTAATAGTTAGATCGATCCGCCTGACATTAGATGCGGTTGATCCGAAATTGGAACAAGCCGCCAGAACCTTAGGTGCTTCTCCGTTAAAAGTCTTTTTTACACTCACTCTGCCGCTTTCTTATTCGGGTATTATCGCTGGAGCCGTACTCGGTTTTGCTCGTTCATTAGGAGAATTTGGGGCAACAATCACCTTTGTCTCCAATATTCCGAATCAAACTCAAACCATTCCGTCCGCACTCTTTACTTTTATCGAAACACCGGGCGGCGAACTGGCTGCCGCACGTTTATGTGCCGTTTCGATTATGATTTCCTTAATTGCACTATTTGCTTCCGAATGGTTTGCTGAAAAACAGAAACGCTTACTGAATTAACTTATGCTTCAATTAAATCTACATCAAACACTCGGACAACTTGAGTTAGCGGTAAAATTAGATATCCCGAATAAAGGCGTTACCGCTATTTTCGGGCGTTCCGGAGCCGGTAAATCCAGTTTAATCAATCTGATTGCCGGTTTATCTACGCCACAAAAAGGCTATATCCGACTTAATCAACAAACCTTATTCGATAGCGAGCAAGGGCTCAACCTTGCTCCGGAAAAGCGAAAAATCGGCTATGTATTTCAAGAACACCGACTTTTTCCACACTATACCGTTGAAAAGAACCTCAAATACGGCTACAAGCGGTCGGATTCCGCTCACTTTTTGCAAATCGTACAATTACTTGGTATTGAGCATTTACTCACTCGTTTTCCGGCTAGCCTTTCCGGCGGTGAAAAGCAACGTGTCGCGATCGGTCGAGCGTTATTAAGTGACCCGCAATTATTACTAATGGACGAACCATTATCTGCACTTGATTTACCGCGCAAGCACGAATTGATGAATTATTTGAGCAAACTTGCCGCCCAAATTGAAATTCCGATTTTATATGTCAGCCATAGCTTAGATGAGATTATTCGTTTGGCGGATAACCTTATTTTGCTCGAACAAGGTAAAGTTATGCTTTTCGATAGTGTTACTAACGTGTGGCACCACCCTGCTTTTATGGCTTGGCAACCGGATTCACAAAAAGTTAGCTTATTAGAATTAACGATTCATTCCTACCAACCTACTTACAAAATGGTTGGCTTAAATCTTGGCACGCAGCAAATTTGGATTAACGAAACACCGCATTATCAAATCGGTGATAAATTACGCATTACTATTGCCAGCAAAGATGTATCTATCAGCTTAGAAAAGCCGAACCAAAGTTCTATTCGCAATATCTTACAAGGCAAAATTATGCAGATTATTGAGCAAAGTGAACGAGTGGATATTGCCGTCTTAGTTGATAACGACACAATATGGGCTAGCATTAGCTTATGGTCATTTGATGAATTGGCATTAAAAGAAGGGCAATATGTCTATTTACAAGTCAAAAGCGTTTCTTTGTAGAAATGCAAAAATTTAGTAAAATACGACCGCTTATTTGAGAGAGAAACCATGCCAGTAGTAAACCAATCATCCCTTGTCGCTTATAGCGCTGAGCAAATGTATCAGCTCGTTAATGATTACGAAAAATACCCGCAATTTTTATCCAGTTGCGTAGGTTCCAAAACCATTAGTCGTGGTGAAACAGAACTAGAAGCAGAGCTACATATTCAAAAATTAGGTATTAGCCAAACTTTTAGTACACATAACACAATGCGCCCGAATGAACGTATTGAAATGAAATTAATTAAAGGTCCTTTTCGTTATTTACAAGGTGTTTGGACATTCCAACCTTTTGATGAACAAAGCTGTAAAATCAGCTTACAACTTGAATTTGAGTTCTCAAATCCTGTTGTTGGTATGGTGTTTGGGAAGGTGTTTAACGAAATGACCATAAAAATGGTCAATGCGTTTAAACAGAGAGCCAAGGAGGTTTACGGTGTCTGAATCAGAAAAGATTATTGTTGAAGTTGCTTACGCCTATCCTGAACGTTATTTTCTTAAAAAGCTGACACTTGATAGCGCAACAACAATTCAAAATGTGATTTTGCAATCTGGTATCTTAGAAAAATATACCGAAATCGATTTGAGAACCAATAAAGTTGGTATCTTTAGTCGTCCAGCAAAATTAACCGATATGGTAGAAAATGGTGATCGTATTGAGATTTATCGTCCATTGATTGCGGATCCAAAAGAAATTCGCCGTAAACGAGCAGCAGAACAAAACAAGAAATAAGAAAAAAAGCACGAAAAGTAAAATGCTCTTCGTGCTTTATTTTTCTTAGCGAATATATTTACCCGCCATTGATTGATATACCGTATTCTCGCCTGAAAGAATCGTATATTTTTGATTCAAAATCGAAAGCTGAGAACTAAGCTCGGTATTCATTGCTGCAATCCACTCGCGGAATTCCGATGCACCTTGTTCATAACGATTTTTATAATAAGTGCTGATGCGCTTATCATGTTCATACGCTTTTTGTAAGGTTGCATAGCTACTACGAGCTTGTTCATAAGTATAATAATGCGTATCAATTTCATTCAATGCGCTTGTTAACGTTTGCTCATAATTTAATTTCGCCGTCATATAATCAGACTCTGAAATTTTTACATTATTCTTAACTCGATTCCAATCTAAGAATGGTAAGTCAAATGAAAGAACACCATTACCCACTGGATTATCTGCCACATTATATGCTTTTGCTGTATTACCGGAAATTGATGCGCCTAGAGTAACGGTTGGAAACCAACTTTTTTCTGTAGCGGTTAAACTATTAAATGCACTTTGTAAACGATTTAAACGAGCGGTTACATCCGGACGGTTTGCAATTGCAGAAACCGGTACATTTAAATCTACACCTTGTAATTTCACTGCTAAAATACTTGGATAACGAGAAGGTAGTGATTGATTCGGTTTTAGATTCAATAAATTACGTAGCGTTTGTTCCGCTGTTTTTAAATTCGTACGATAAGCAATTAAGTTATTACGCGCATTTAATGTCGCTTGCTGTGCTTGCTCTACGGCTAAACGGTCGATTGCACCGGCTGCTAACTTATTATTTAAGATGCGTGAAATCTGTTCGTAGTTCTTAATTGTACGTTCAATCACGCTAATAGCATCTTTGTAATAAGCGATTTGATAATATGTTGTCACCACTGAGTTGATCAGTGAAAGACGTGCAGATTTTAAATCCTCAATCGTGGCTTTGTGCTCCCATTCAGCGGCACTTGCCGTATCCGCTAAACGACGCCATAAATCAAGTGTATAGCTTAAATTGAATGCCGCCTTATTTGAGATAGTTGAAACACCTGTTGAAACTTGGTTTGATGTTGAACCAACACCTTTAGATGCTGATGTAGAGCCAGAACCACTAAACGTTGGTACTAAATTTGCTCCGACTAAATTAGCATTATAAAGCGCTTTATTTACTGCAATGGCACTTTTCGCTAAATCTAAGTTATTTGCAATCGCTTGATCAATAACGGTGTTAAGTTGGTTATCGTTATAACCTCTCCACCATTGTTCATTGATTTGAAATTGTTTTGTTATCTCTTGGTATTGTTGATAGGTTGCTTGTGCCTGCTCAAGAGACCCGTCTTTACTCATATTCGTTGAACAAGCAGATAAAGCAAGTGCAACTGAAAGTGTTAAAGCTAATTTTGAAAGTTTCATGTAATTTCCTTGAAACGAGGACAATAAGAAAAATGAATATTTTAAAGAAATCTCTTTTTTCTTGCCAGTTACTATAAAGATCAATTCATTATTGAAATCTTTTACAAAAATTGACCATTTATTATGCTGAGAGTAATTGCTCAATAAGCTGCTGATGTCGGAGAGTCTGAGTATCTAACTTCAAACGCTCCGCAGTTAAAATGCTTTTTAATTCACCTAAGGCAGTCTGAAAATCATCATTCACAATGACATAATCAAACTCATTATAGTGAGACATCTCTGAAATTGCTTCCCCCATTCGTTTTGCAATGGTCTCCGCAGAATCTTGCCCTCTACCAAACAAACGTTTTTCTAACTCCGCTCGGGAAGGTGGCAAAATAAATATAGTCTTTACATTTGGAAGTTTCTGACGAATTTGACGAGCACCTTGCCAATCAATGTCTAAAAAGACATCAATACCTTGAGCTAAACTTTTTTCAATCATAGGCAAAGACGTGCCGTAATAATTACCGAACACTTCAGCCCATTCTAAAAAATGCCCTTTCTCAATTAATGCTTCAAATTCCGCATGATTTGTAAAATAGTAATGCACTCCATCTTCTTCACCCGGGCGAGGATTACGCGTAGTATGGGAAATAGAAAGCTGAACTTCCGAACGAGGTAGATCAGCTAACAGTGCATTGATTAATGAAGATTTACCCGCACCACTAGGTGCAGAAAGAATATAAAGATTACCTAAACTCATAATGTTTAATTAATAATAGACAACAGAAAATGGAAAAATGGATAACCGAGCTGTAGATTCTCAATTATCCATTTTCATTACGTTCTTAATTACTGACGTGCTAAAGGTGGAACAAATGTAATACCTAAATCCCAAGGTTGTTCGATCCATGTTTCTTGTGGGATATCAACTACGTAATCATCCACTAATGGAGCACCGGCTGGTTTAGCAAATACAGTGACGAATTTTGCTTTTGGATACATTTTACGAATTTCTTTTGCGGTATTACCTGTATCAACTAAATCATCCACAACAATAAAGCCTTCGCCATCTGTTTGAGCTGCGTGTAATACTTTTAATTCACCTTGTTCATCATGATCATAACTAGAGATACATACAGTTTCAACATGGCGAATACTTAATTCACGTGCAAGTACCGCTGCAGGGAATAAACCACCACGACTTACTGCAATAATGCCTTTCCATTGCGATGCAGGTAAAAGACGCTCAGCTAATTTACGCGCATGCATGTGGAACATATCCCAAGTTACAACATATTTTTCGTTTGTGTATTTTTCGCTCATACAAAATATCCTAGATAAAAAAAAGCGGTGACAAGGCACCGAATAAAAAAATTACGTTATTTTAACCTAAAAAGCGCTTTCGTGCTATCATTTCCGTTATTCTTCATCAATAGCGGTCTATTTTTTGCAATTTTTTACCAAAACTTAAACGCTATCATTATTTTCACGAGGTTATTATGTCTGAAATTTCAAATCTTTCTCCTACTCTACTATGGCAATGGTTTGATAAAGTGTGCTCAATTCCACACCCTTCATACCATGAAGAACAACTCGCCAACACACTGGTAGAATGGGCTAAATCAAAACAATTATTTGCAGAACGAGATGAAGCCGGAAACGTATTAATTCGTAAGCCTGCCACTGCCGGCATGGAAAATCGTCAATCTCTCGCCTTACAGGCCCACTTAGATATGGTTCCACAGGCAAATGCCGCAACAAAACATGACTTTCTAAAAGATCCTATCCAACCTTATATTGACGGTGAATGGGTTAAAGCAAAAGGAACAACACTAGGCGCAGATAATGGTATTGGTCTTGCGTCTTGCATGGCTGTATTAGAAGCAAATGACATTGCCCACCCAGAAATCGAAGTATTACTTACAATGAGCGAAGAAGTCGGTATGGAAGGCGTATTAGGCTTACGTCCGAATTGGTTAACATCAAATATTATGATCAATACCGATACGGAAGATAACGGGGAAATCTACATTGGTTGTGCCGGTGGCGAGAATATCAATTTAGCACTTCCACTGGAATATCAAGCGTCTCAATTTGATAAAGCTCTAACCATTACCTTAAAAGGTTTACAGGGCGGACACTCCGGATGCGATATCCATACTACTCGTGTCAATGCAATCAAATTACTAGCTCGTATTTTAGCGGAAAGTCTCGCTCAAGCTAATTTCCAATTAGCCGATATCAAAGGTGGCTCAGTACGAAATGCCATTCCTCGAGAGGCCTCGGCAACGATTGTATTCCATGCAAATAATCAAGCAAAAATTACCGCTTGCTTAGCACAATTAACCGAAATTTTAAGCTCAGAGCTAAAACTTGCTGAACCAAATCTCACTTTACTTGTAGAAGAAACTAACGTTCCTACACAAATTTTAACAAGTGAAATAACACAAAAAGCTATTCATTTACTTAATCTCTTGCCAAATGGCATTATCCGTAATAGCGATGTAGTAAAAAATGTTGTTGAAACATCTCTCAGTATCGGTGTATTAACTATCGAAAATAAAGAATTAGTAGCAACGATTCTTTCTCGTTCTCTCATTGAAAGTGGAAAAGCTGACGTACGAGCTAAAATTAATTCTTTAGCGGCGCTTACTAGTGCTCATGTCGAATTTAGCGGCGATTACCCAGGTTGGGAACCTGATACTTCATCTCTCATTACACCATTAACCAAGAAAATTTATGATGAAGTATTGGGCTATGAAGCAAAAATTAAAGTCATTCATGCAGGTCTCGAATGCGGATTAATTAAAAAAGTTTATCCAAATATGGATCTAGTCTCAATCGGACCAACTATCCGTAACGCTCATTCACCGGATGAGAAAGTACATATCCCTGCAGTTGAGATTTATTGGAAATTATTGACCAAACTGCTTGCTCAAGCCCCAGTAAAATAATGAAATAAGGAAATAAAACGGCTAGAAACAATTTCTAGCCGTTTTTTATTCGAAACAAGCGGTTAAATTTCCCTGCCGTTTTGCAAATCATTAGTAAGGCAGTTTAAATCAGCAAAAAGGAAAAAAAGAAAAGAGGATAAAGATAAAAATGAGGTTGAGGTTAAGAATAAGGCTCTGGATAAAACAACATCGTTGCCTGTTGTAGAAAAGCAAAAACCCCGTAGCAATCTCTAACTACGGGGTCCCTAAATTCAATCTGGCGATGCCCTACTCTCACATGGGGAAGCCCCACACTACCATCGGCGTTACTGCGTTTTACTTCTGAGTTCGGAATGGAGTCAGGTAGAGCCACAGCACTCTGGTCGCCAGAATATTCTGTTGATGTCTTTTGTCTTCTTTCTTTGTCTTTGTTCTTTCTTCTTAAATTCGAAACAAGCTGCTACTGAGTGTAGTGCTCAAAAACACTTGAGCGTTGTATAGTTAAGCCTCTCGGGCAATTAGTATCTGTTAGCTCAATGGCTCACACCACTTACACACCAGACCTATCTACGTCGTAGTCTCCAACAACCCTTACCGACTTATAGTCGGGGAGAACTCATCTTGAGGCAAGTTTCGTGCTTAGATGCTTTCAGCACTTATCTCTTCCGCATGTAGCTACCCAGCAATGCCTCTGGCGAGACAACTGGAACACCAGTGATGCGTCCACTCCGGTCCTCTCGTACTAGGAGCAGCCCCTCTCAATTCTCCAACGCCCACGGCAGATAGGGACCGAACTGTCTCACGACGTTCTAAACCCAGCTCGCGTACCACTTTAAATGGCGAACAGCCATACCCTTGGGACCTACTTCAGCCCCAGGATGTGATGAGCCGACATCGAGGTGCCAAACACCGCCGTCGATATGAACTCTTGGGCGGTATCAGCCTGTTATCCCCGGAGTACCTTTTATCCGTTGAGCGATGGCCCTTCCATTCAGAACCACCGGATCACTATGACCTGCTTTCGCACCTGCTCGACTTGTCTGTCTCGCAGTTAAGCTTGCTTATACCATTACACTAACCTCACGATGTCCGACCGTGATTAGCAAACCTTCGTGCTCCTCCGTTACTCTTTGGGAGGAGACCGCCCCAGTCAAACTACCCACCAGACACTGTCCGAGACCGCGTTCCGCAATCTTCGTTAGAACATCAAACGTTAAAGGGTGGTATTTCAAGGACGCCTCCAACAACACTGGCGTGTCATCTTCAAAGGCTCCCACCTATCCTACACATCAAAATTCAATGTTCAGTGTCAAGCTATAGTAAAGGTTCACGGGGTCTTTCCGTCTAGCCGCGGGTACACCGCATCTTCACGGCGATTTCAATTTCACTGAGTCTCGGGTGGAGACAGCCTGGCCATCATTATGCCATTCGTGCAGGTCGGAACTTACCCGACAAGGAATTTCGCTACCTTAGGACCGTTATAGTTACGGCCGCCGTTTACTGGGGCTTCGATCAGGAGCTTCTCTTTCGATAACACCATCAATTAACCTTCCAGCACCGGGCAGGCATCACACCCTATACGTCCACTTTCGTGTTTGCAGAGTGCTGTGTTTTTAATAAACAGTTGCAGCCAGCTGGTATCTTCGACCGGTTCAACCTTCGAGAGTAAATCTCTACAATCTACGCCGGCGCACCTTCTCCCGAAGTTACGGTGCTATTTTGCCTAGTTCCTTCACCCGAGTTCTCTCAAGCGCCTGAGTATTCTCTACCTGACCACCTGTGTCGGTTTATAGTACGGTTTAGTATAACCTGAAGCTTAGTGGCTTTTCCTGGAAGCGTGGTATCGGTTACTTCATCTCCGTAGAGACTCGTCATCACTTCTCGGTGTTAACGGAATTCCGGATTTGCCTAAAATTCCCACCTACCGGCTTAAACAGACATCCAACAGTCTGATAACCTAACCTTCTCCGTCCCCACATCGCAGTTATACCAAGTACGGGAATATTAACCCGTTTCCCATCGACTACGCTTTTCAGCCTCGCCTTAGGGGCCGACTCACCCTGCCCCGATTAACGTTGGACAGGAACCCTTGGTCTTCCGGCGAACGAGTTTTTCACTCGTTTTGTCGTTACTTATGTCAGCATTCGCACTTCTGATACGTCCACCAAACTTCTCAATTCAGCTTCATCCGCTTACAGAACGCTCCCCTACCCAACAGTCTTTCGACTGATGCCGCAGCTTCGGTGACTAGTTTTAGCCCCGTTACATCTTCCGCGCAGGCCGACTCGACTAGTGAGCTATTACGCTTTCTTTAAATGGTGGCTGCTTCTAAGCCAACATCCTAGCTGTCTAAGCCTTCCCACTTCGTTTCCCACTTAACTAGTACTTTGGGACCTTAGCTGGCGGTCTGGGTTGTTTCCCTCTCCACGATGGACGTTAGCACCCACCGTGTGTCTCCTGAGTATCACTCTTCGGTATTCGCAGTTTGCATCGGGTTGGTAATCCGGGATGGACCCCTAGCCGAAACAGTGCTCTACCCCCGAAGGTGTCCGCTCAAGGCTCTACCTAAATAGATTTCGGGGAGAACCAGCTATCTCCCGGTTTGATTGGCCTTTCACCCCCAGCCACAAGTCATCCGCTAATTTTTCAACATTAGTCGGTTCGGTCCTCCAATTAGTGTTACCCAATCTTCAACCTGCCCATGGCTAGATCACCGGGTTTCGGGTCTATACCTTGCAACTAAAACGCCCAGTTAAGACTCGGTTTCCCTTCGGCTCCCTTATTCAGTTAACCTCGCTACAAAATATAAGTCGCTGACCCATTATACAAAAGGTACGCAGTCACCCCACAAAGAGGCTCCCACTGCTTGTACGTACACGGTTTCAGGTTCTATTTCACTCCCCTCACTGGGGTTCTTTTCGCCTTTCCTTCACAGTACTGGTTCACTATCGGTCAATCAGGAGTATTTAGCCTTGGAGGATGGTCCCCCCATCTTCAAACAGGATTTCTCGTGTCCCGCCCTACTTGTCGTTAGCTTAGTACCACAATAGACACTTCGAATACGGGACTATCACCCTTTATAGTCGAGCTTCCCAGCTCGTTCTTCTGTGTCTACTGCTATCACTAACAGGCTCTTCCGCTTTCGCTCGCCGCTACTTACAGAATCTCGGTTGATTTCTTTTCCTCGGGGTACTTAGATGTTTCAGTTCTCCCGGTTTGCCTTTACTACCTATGTATTCAGTAGTAAATACTAGATTCTTCATCTAGTGGGTTTCCCCATTCGGAAATCTTGGATTAAACGCTTCTTATCAACTCATCCAAGCTTATCGCAGATTAGCACGTCCTTCTTCGCCTCTGATTGCCAAGGCATCCACCGTGTACGCTTAGTCACTTAACTATACAACCTCAAATGTTTTCAAATCTTATTCAAATCCATTCAATGCTGTATTTTATTCAACTAAACACTTGACTGCTTTTGTTCAGTCAAGATTTTTTTAACTACTCAGACTTTCTTTCGAAAATCTCTCAGTTTTTCAGCTTGTTTCCAATTTTTTAAAGAACAATTTAGACAACAAAAGTCATCTTTAAATGGCGTCCCCACGGGGATTCGAACCCCGGTTACCGCCGTGAAAGGGCGATGTCCTAGGCCTCTAGACGATGGGGACAACATTTAAAGATGCTCTCCACTTTGCCATTTGAGCGCATTATTCTACGTTAAATTCCGTTATTTTTCAATAACTTTTCTCTCCATCTAACGCAAACGCTTATTCATTCATCAAACAATCTGTGTGAACACTTGCAGTCGCTTAATTCTTGGTAAGGAGGTGATCCAACCGCAGGTTCCCCTACGGTTACCTTGTTACGACTTCACCCCAGTCATGAATCATACCGTGGTAAACGCCCCCCCGAAGGTTAAGCTATCTACTTCTGGTACAACCCACTCCCATGGTGTGACGGGCGGTGTGTACAAGGCCCGGGAACGTATTCACCGCAACATTCTGATTTGCGATTACTAGCGATTCCGACTTCATGGAGTCGAGTTGCAGACTCCAATCCGGACTTAGACGTACTTTGTGAGATTTGCTCCATGTCGCCATATTGCTTCCCTCTGTATACGCCATTGTAGCACGTGTGTAGCCCTACTCGTAAGGGCCATGATGACTTGACGTCATCCCCACCTTCCTCCAGTTTATCACTGGCAGTCTCCTTTGAGTTCCCGGCCAAACCGCTGGCAACAAAGGATAAGGGTTGCGCTCGTTGCGGGACTTAACCCAACATTTCACAACACGAGCTGACGACAGCCATGCAGCACCTGTCTCATGGTTCCCGAAGGCACTCTCGTATCTCTACAAGATTCCATGGATGTCAAGAGTAGGTAAGGTTCTTCGCGTTGCATCGAATTAAACCACATGCTCCACCGCTTGTGCGGGCCCCCGTCAATTCATTTGAGTTTTAACCTTGCGGCCGTACTCCCCAGGCGGTCGATTTATCACGTTAGCTTCGGGCACCAGACTTAAAGTCCAATCCCCAAATCGACAGCGTTTACAGCGTGGACTACCAGGGTATCTAATCCTGTTTGCTCCCCACGCTTTCGCACATGAGCGTCAGTACATTCCCAAGGGGCTGCCTTCGCCTTCGGTATTCCTCCACATCTCTACGCATTTCACCGCTACACGTGGAATTCTACCCCTCCCTAAAGTACTCTAGTTGACCAGTATGAAATGCAATTCCCAGGTTAAGCCCGGGGCTTTCACATCTCACTTAATCAACCGCCTGCGTGCCCTTTACGCCCAGTTATTCCGATTAACGCTCGCACCCTCCGTATTACCGCGGCTGCTGGCACGGAGTTAGCCGGTGCTTCTTCTGTAGTTAACGTCAATTACCAAATCTATTAAATTTGATACCTTCCTCGCTACCGAAAGAACTTTACAACCCGAAGGCCTTCTTCATTCACGCGGCATGGCTGCATCAGGGTTCCCCCCATTGTGCAATATTCCCCACTGCTGCCTCCCGTAGGAGTCTGGACCGTGTCTCAGTTCCAGTGTGGCTGGTCATCCTCTCAGACCAGCTAGAGATCGTCGGCTTGGTAGGCCTTTACCCCACCAACTACCTAATCCCACTTGGGCTCATCTCATGGCATGTGGCCTTGCGGTCCCACACTTTAATCCGAAGATATTACGCGGTATTAGCTACAGTTTCCCGTAGTTATCCCCCTCCATGAGCCAGATTCCCAAGCATTACTCACCCGTCCGCCACTCGTCACCCAAGGAGCAAGCTCCTTCGTGCTACCGTTCGACTTGCATGTGTTAAGCCTGCCGCCAGCGTTCAATCTGAGCCATGATCAAACTCTTCAATTCAAAAAGTTTAATCGCTCAATAAACTGCTTAGCTAAAGTTTACATATTACTTCAAAAGTAAAAATGAATTTCTAGTTTAAGCACCTATTAAGACTTCAAAATCAAAAATATTTTTTCAATTAAGTCAATCAACAAGTGCCCACACAGATTGTCTGATAAATTGTTAAAGAACAAAAAGAAACGACGCACTGGCAATCAATTTTAAATCGTTCACAACAGTGCGTCGTTGTGTGAGGTGCATTATAGAGAAATATGAAATCCTTGCAAGCACTTTTTGCAAAAAAATCTTGAAAAAGTGATCAAGAGAACACATTTAATACAATTCGTGTATTAAATTAGCTAAACATGTTTTTTAATTGCTCTCGCAAGCCACTTTGGCGTTGTACATTTGCTCTTACTCCTATCTTCCAGACTTTTTCTTCACTAAATAAAGTAAATGTCTGTTTCGCTCGAGTGACTGCCGTATAAATCAGTTCTTTTGTAATAACCGGTGCACTGTTTAACGGCATAATAAAGAAAGTATGTTCAAACTCAGAACCTTGTGATTTATGAACCGTCATTACATAAGCGACTTCATGCTCAGGTAAACGACTAAGCGACAAACTTAAGTGGGTATTTTCTACTTTCGTATCAAAATAAACTCTTAGCTGATTATGTTCATCAGGTAAAATGATGCCGATATCGCCACTATAGATATTATTTTCAGGCGAATTTTGCGTAATTAAAATCGGTTTTCCCGCATAACTGTCACGACTAAAAGTGAAATTAAGTAGACAGGCTTTTCTTAATGCTTCCGCAATGCTCTGATTTAAACGCTCACTGCCTAATTCACTCACACGCAAAGCAGATAAAAATCTCACTTTCTGAAACGCTTCAAAAATTTCATTTACTGAGACTTTATCCGGATTGCCCATACGTTGCTGTACCAATTTTAGATATACCTGATAGTGCTCTACCGCTTTCTCAACCACTAAATTGACACAGTGCTGAATCCATTGGCGCTTTTCAGTAAATTGAGTAGTACTAGGATATTTGATACAAACTAAATCCGTTTGGAATTTAGTAAAAATCCGCCACGACTCATTCTCTTTCTGCTGATTCACTAATGCAGCCAATTGCCCGATACCAGAATGCTCACTAAAGCGATGACTTTTTTGTAAATGGCAAAGCGTATCACAAATAGGTAATACGCTTGCTTGTTCACTCAACGAATAGCCTGTCACTTTATATAAATAATCGCAATGTGCCGAGCTATACCCTAGTTGCACAAACTCACCAAGTTCTCCCATTATTGCACCAGCTTCTACTGAAGCGAGCTGATCTTTATCACCTAAGATGATCAAACGTGTACTCGGCTTCAATGCATTCATTAATTTTTCCATTAATGATAAATCGATCATTGATGCCTCATCCACGACTAATAAATCAAGATGTAACGGATTTATCGCATGGTATGTCGGTGTATCTGAATTGGGACGCACACCGAGTAAACGATGAATCGTTGAGGCATACGTAGGAATCTCAAATGTAAGTTGCATCTTTTCAAAGCTATTACTAATTGATTCTTTCAAGCGTGCCGCCGCTTTACCGGTTGGAGCGACCAGCGCAATATTAAGTGCAGATTTCTGCTGACGATATTGTCGGGTTTGTAAGGCAACTAATAATTTAGCAACTGTCGTTGTCTTTCCTGTTCCCGGACCACCGGAAATCACACAAAAACGTTGACGCAATGCGGTGGCAACCGCAATCTTTTGCCAATCAATTTCCGTTGTTTTTTCTGGGAAAAGCTCAGAAAGAATTTGTTTGTCCAAATCAGTATTTGCAAATTCTTCCGGAAATTCGACCGCTTGTTGTAAATACCGGGCGATGTTATGTTCCGCCTGCCAATAACGGTAAAAATAAAGTAAACCATGCTGAAATAGCATTGGGGCGACTTGCATCAGAGAATGGCTAAATGCAATATGATCATGCAATATATCTTGCCATTCAAGCGGTGAGATTCCGCCTATTTTTTGCAAAATCTCAACCTGAAAATCACGTTCTAATTTTTTATGTTCCAAGCCAAAAAAAGATTGCGCCGCATTTGAATCGAGTCGTAACGCGGTATGTCCTTGCATAACATGAAATGAAAGTAATGCAGCTAATAGAATAGCGAGGTTTTGTTGCGATTCATTATAATTGTATGCCTGCTGCTTATGCGCAATCATTTTGGCAAATTGATAATTTAATTCAGAGAGATGATTTTCCGCTTTAAGCGTTTCGAGGAGTGTTAACATTGCTATAAAAATAAGAACGAATACATACTCAAATTATCTAATTTTCATTATCCATTGTCCATTTATTCTCATCGGGCGTATAATTGCCGCTCATTATTAACGATTTACCAATAAAAAGTGAAACAAATGAAACCTGCTACCGCTACCATTAGCCAGTCTGCGCTTCGACATAATATTGAACTCATCAAGACTTTCGCCCCTCATCAGAAACTTCTCGCAATGATCAAAGCTAATGCTTATGGTCAAGGCTTGTTACCTGCTGCCGGAGCATTAACTGATTTAGTGGATGGTTTTGGCGTAGCACGTTTACGTGAAGCATTAGAAATTCAAGAAACCGGCTATACCGGTAAAATTTTACTGGTAGAAGGTTTTTTTGATCGTGAAGAATTGTTAAAAACGCTCTCTCGCCGTTTTGATACGGTTGTACATTGTTTAGAACAATTGGAATTACTTGAACAAGTTGCACAAGAATGGCAGCAAGAACAACAGAAAGGCTTTTGGAAGCGCAAAGCGAAAATTTACTTTCCGGTTAATGTTTGGTTGAAGATTGATACTGGTATGCACCGCCTTGGCGTTCATCCGGAACAAGTTGATGTATTTTATCAACGTTTACAAGCCTGTCCTTTAGTTGAAAGTATCAGCTTTGTCAGCCATTTCAGCCGAGCAGACGAACCTGATTGCGGTTATACCGAAAAACAAATCGCCACGTTTGAAGCAGCAACTGCACCTTACACAATGCATGAACGTAGTATTTCGGCCTCAAGCGGTATTTTATATTGGAAACAGGCTCATTATGATTGGGTGCGTCCCGGTATTATTATGCACGGCATTTCTCCGCACTATACGCCAATCACTGATTTAGGCTTCAAGCCGGTTATGACGCTCGCTTCTTCTTTAATTGCAGTGAGAACGCATAAAGCAGGCGAACCGGTCGGTTACGGTGGTGCTTGGGTGAGTGACAAAGATACGAAATTGGGCGTGGTAGCGATGGGCTATGGTGACGGCTATCCACGTAATGCACCGGAAGGTACGCCGGTTTTAGTCAACGGACGTATTGTGCCGATTGTCGGCCGAGTTTCAATGGATATGTTGACTGTTGACCTTGGTGCGGATAGTCAAGATAAAGTCGGTGATGAAGTAATTTTCTGGGGTAAAGATCTGTTGATCGAAGAAGTCGCACAACATATCGGTGTAATCAGTTATGAATTGATTACTAAGCTTACACCTCGCGTAATTTTTGAATATAAGTAATCCATATAGTAAGCGGTCGTTTTTACAAAAAATTTTGCAAAAACGACCGCTTGTTTATTGTATAGCTTTGAGTAATTTACTCAATTATTTTGCACAACCGCAGTGTGAACCGTTTTCTTCGAAACGACGAGCCGCTTCGTCCCAGTTTACTACGTTCCAGAATGCTTTAATGTAGTCCGGACGACGGTTTTGGTAATTTAAATAGTAAGCGTGTTCCCAAACATCTAAACATAAAAGTGGGTAACCAGAAACGCCTGCAATTTCTTTACCCATTACCGGGTTGTCTTGGTTTGCCGTTGAAACAACCGCTAATTTACCGTCTTCAACGACTAACCAGGCCCAGCCTGAACCGAAACGTGTTGCTGCCGCTTTTTCAAATTCTGCTTGGAATGCTTCTACTGAACCGAAATCACGAACGATCGCATCTTTTAATGCGCCTTGTAAAGTTGTACCGGTTTTTAAACCTTTCCAGAAAAGCGTGTGATTTACGTGACCGCCAACGTTGTTACGTACCGCTGTGCGTTTTTCTGCCGGAACTTGGCTTAAATCTTTAATTAACGCACCCGGGCATTTTTCTAAAAGCTCTGGGTGAGCTTCTAATGCTGCATTTGCATTATTTACGTATGCTTGGTGATGTTTTGAGTGATGGATTTCCATCGTTGCTTTATCGAAATGTGGCTCTAACGCATCATAAGCGTAGCCTAATTCTGGTAATTGATATGCCATTTTAGGGTCCTTTTTGTTAGGTTAGTTAAAATCAGGTGCAATATACCAAAAAGCGTTTAGAAAAGCACCATTTTTAATCTAAATCAAAAAAATGTTATTTTTTAATCTTTTTACTCCTTTCTTGTTATAACTGAACATTATTTCCGCAAAAAGCCATTGACAAAGCAAACGCTTTCCCCCATTCTCTCCATACATCACCGTTTTAATTAACTATACAGAAACAGATAATATGAATCGTTTTATCATTACCACCGGCAGCACTATTACCATTATGTATAAAGCATAGTGCGGGTGTCTGTACCAGTAAAACGGAAAGAATTAACCAAACCCGCATTATAAGCGGGTTTTTTTATATCCAAATTTGCAAACATCAAACTAAACATCAGGAGAAACTATGCGAGTTCTTAAATTTGGCGGTACATCGCTTGCTAACCCGGAACGCTTTATGCAAGCGGCCGATATCATCGAAAAGGCACACTTAAAAGACCAAGCGGCAGGTGTACTTTCCGCTCCGGCTAAAATCACCAATCATCTTGTCGCTATTGTTGATAAAGCAATTATTGGCGAATCTTTCGAATCCAATCTCAAAGAAGCAACTGAAATCTTCCACAACATTATTAATGGTCTCTATGCAGTAAATAATAATGTGGATCGTGATGGTTTATTAGCTTTAGTCGCAGCGGAACTGACCCAAATTCAAGATGTTGCGAGCGAAGCGGCAAAAACAAAAGCATTGCCGGATAATGTAGCGGCAACCATTCACTGCAGTGGTGAAAAATTATCAATCGCAATGATGCAAGCTTGGTTCGAAGCCAAAGGTTATGAAGTTACTCGCATTGATCCTGTTGAAAAATTATTAGCTCATGGTAGTTATTTAGAATCTTCAGTAGATATTACCGAATCGACCAAGCGTGTTGATGCAGATTCAATTCCGAAGAAAAACGTGGTGTTAATGGCTGGTTTTACCGCTGGTAATGAAAATGGCGAACTCGTATTACTTGGTCGTAACGGTTCTGACTATTCGGCTGCGTGTTTAGCTGCTTGCTTAAAAGCGGATTGTTGCGAAATTTGGACGGATGTGGACGGTGTTTATACCTGTGACCCTCGCTTAGTGCCTGAAGCGATTTGTTTAGAGTCAATGAGTTACCAAGAAGCGATGGAGCTTTCCTACTTCGGTGCGAAAGTGATTCACCCACGTACCATCGGCCCGTTAGTCCCGTTAAATATCCCGTGCTTAATTAAAAATACCGCAAATCCTGATGCAAAAGGCACATTAATTGACGGTAACGTAGCAACCGACAGCTTAAAAGTGAAAGGTATTACTAACCTTGATAACGTTGCAATGTTTAACGTTTCGGGTTCTGGTATGCAAGGTATGGTCGGCATGGCTGCTCGTGTATTCTCTACCATGTCAAAAGCCGGTATTTCAGTCATCTTAATTACCCAATCTTCTTCTGAATACAGTATTAGCTTCTGTGTACCTGCAAAATTTGCCGAAAAAGCGACCGCTTGTTTAAATGCGGAATTTGCTCAAGAACTTACAAACGGCGATTTAGATCCGATTGATATGATTCGTGAGCTTTCAATTATTTCGGTAGTTGGTGACGGTATGCGTACCGCGAAAGGTGTTGCTGCTCGTTTCTTCTCATCACTTGCGCAAGCAAATATCAGTATTGTTGCGATTGCACAAGGTTCGTCAGAACGTTCAATTTCTGCAGTAGTTCCGATGAATAAAGCAATTGAAGCGGTAAAAGCGACTCACCAAGGTTTATTTAGCAATAAAAAATCAATTGATGTCTTTCTCGTTGGGGTCGGTGGTGTTGGCGGCGAATTAATCGAGCAAATCAAACAACAAAAAGATTTTTTAGCAAAGAAGGACATTGAAATTCGAGTATGTGCATTAGCAAATGCCGACAAAATGTTACTCAATGAAAACGGTTTAAATTTAGATAACTGGAAAAGCGACTTAGAAACGGCAACTCAACCTTCAGACTTTGACGTATTGTTATCATTTATCAAATTGCATCATGTAGTTAACCCGGTATTTGTTGACTGTACTGCAGCACAATCTGTAGCAAACCTTTATACTCGAGCCTTAAAAGAAGGTTTCCACGTCGTAACGCCAAATAAAAAAGCGAATACAGGTAGCTATCAATATTACCAAGAGCTTCGTGATGCCGCTCGCCAAGGTCAGCATAAATTCTTATACGAAACAAATGTAGGCGCAGGTTTACCGGTAATTGAAAACTTACAGAATTTGCTGGCTGCCGGTGATGAAGTAGAAAAATTCGAAGGGATTTTATCCGGTTCACTTTCATTTATCTTCGGAAAACTAGACGAAGGCTTAAGCCTTTCAGAAGCAACTTTAATTGCGAAAGAAAAAGGTTTCACTGAGCCAGATCCTCGTGATGATCTCTCGGGGGCGGACGTAGCGCGTAAGCTGTTAATTCTTGCGCGTGAAACCGGTTTAGCATTGGAATTCGATGATATCGAAGTTGAAGGCGTATTACCGAAAGGCTTCTCTGAAGGCATGAGCAAGGAAGAATTCTTAAAAGTATTACCGGAAGTCGATTCAGAATTTGCTCAACGTGTTCAAGCAGCAAAAGCGGAAGGCAAAGTATTACGTTATGTCGGCTCAATTACCGGCGATAAATGCCGTGTAGCAATTGAAGCTGTCGATGAAAACCATCCGCTTTATAAAGTAAAAGACGGTGAAAATGCACTTGCATTCTTAACCCGTTACTACAGTCCGATTCCTCTCTTATTAAGAGGTTATGGTGCAGGAACTGATGTAACTGCCGCAGGTATTTTTGCCGATATTCTTCGCACACTCCAAGGAGGCGCAAACTAATGACAATGTTACGAATTTATGCTCCCGCTTCTAGTGCTAACCTTAGCGTAGGTTTTGACTCTTTAGGTGCGGCAATCTCACCGATTGACGGTTCGTTACTCGGTGACGTGGTACAAATTGAAGATTGCGAAACCGCCTTTGAATTGGAAAGTGCCGGTTATTTCGTACGTAAATTACCGAAAGAGCCACAAAAAAACATCGTTTATCAAGCCTACGTATTATTTAGCGAACGCTTGAAATTACGAGGTGGCTCAGTCAAAAATTTACGCCTTACCCTTGAAAAAAATATGCCGATTGGTTCCGGTTTAGGCTCAAGTGCTTGTTCAATCGTAGCGGCATTAGTTGCGTTAAATAAATTCCATGACGAACCGTTCTCAAAAATGGAATTGTTAGAAATGATGGGGGAATTAGAAGGACGTATTTCCGGTTCAATCCATTACGATAACGTCGCACCGTGTTATTTAGGCGGTTTGCAGTTAATGACCCAATCACTTGGTAATATTTGCCAAACCATTCCGTTCTTTGATGAGTGGTATTGGGTATTAGCTTATCCAGGCGTGGAAGTTTCGACTGCAGAAGCTCGTGCGATTTTACCGAAAAACTATACTCGTCAAGATATGATTCAACAAGCACGCTATCTTGGCTCATTTGTGCACGCTTGCCATACGCATCAAGACGTATTGGCTGCAACAATGATGAAAGATCTGATTGCTGAACCTTATCGTGAAAACTTGTTGCCAAACTTCCCAGTTGTACGCCAAGGTTGCAAAGATTTAGGTGCATTAGCGGTAGGTATTTCAGGTTCCGGCCCGACAATGTATGCAATCGCTCCGGATTTGGAACACGCTCAAAAACTGGTTGCTTACCTTGAAAAAGAATATCTGCAAAACAACGAAGGATTTATCCATATTTGTAAAGTCGATAATCAAGGCGCACGAGAGTTGAAATAATTACCCGCTAATTTAGTTAGTTACAAGCGGTCTAATTTTGCAAAAAATTTGTAAGATTAGACCGCTTTTTATGTCCTAAAACCGCTTATGTGAAGGTGGTACAGTCTATATATCTTTCAGTTATATAAAATAAATTTTCACCACTAACATCTTTATCCAAAATAACGTATTCTCACCTCAACCTCTTATTCATACTAAAGGAATTAATAATTATGACTATCTATGCAGACAATTCTTATACTATTGGTAATACCCCTCTTGTTCGTTTAAAAAATTTTGGTCAAAACGGCAACTTATTAGTAAAAATCGAATCTCGTAATCCAAGTTTCAGCGTAAAATGCCGTATCGGTGCCAATATGGTATGGCAAGCAGAAAAAGATGGTATTTTAACTGAAGGTAAAGAAATCGTAGATGCAACTAGCGGTAACACAGGTATTGCATTGGCTTACGTAGCAGCCGCACGTGGTTATAAAATCACGCTTACCATGCCGGAAACAATGAGTACTGAGCGTAAACGTTTATTACGTGGTTTAGGCGTTAACCTTGTATTAACCGAAGGAGCAAAAGGTATGAAAGGTGCAATTGCCAAAGCGGAAGAAATTGTGGCGAGCGATCCGAATCGTTATGTGATTTTAAAACAATTTGAAAACCCTGCTAATCCGGCAATTCACCAGCAAACAACTGGTCCTGAAATTTGGAATGCAACCGAAGGTAATGTGGATGTGATTGTAGCAGGCGTAGGTACTGGCGGTACGATTACCGGCATTTCTCGTTACATCAAACAAGATCAAGGTAAACAAATTCTTTCTGTCGCAGTTGAGCCGAAAGAATCACCGGTTATCACGCAAACCTTAAATGGTGAAGAAGTAAAACCGGGTCCACATAAAATCCAAGGTATCGGCGCAGGTTTTATTCCTAAAAACTTAGATTTAAGCTTAATCGACCGCGTTGAACAAGTTTCAAGTGAAGAAGCGATTGTAACTGCGCGCAGAATCATGGCGGAAGAAGGTATTTTAGTTGGCATCTCATCCGGTGCGGCAGTTGCAGCAGCGGATCGTCTTGCAAAATTACCGGAATTTGCCGATAAACAAATCGTTGCTATTCTCCCATCTGCGTCAGAACGCTATTTAAGTACACTATTATTTGAAGGTGTAGAAATTTAATCTATTCACACAAAATGCCGGCAAAATGCCGGCATTTCATTTCTAATATCACGTTACAAGCGGTTAAATTTCGCAAAAAATTTGCAAAATTAGGCTATTTGCTGTATAATCCTCGACCGTCAAATTACGGCATTCCGTATCATACAGATTTCCAATCTATTTTTTTCATAATCAATATATTTCCTATGCATCTTACTCAATTAAAAAATACACCGGTTTCGGAACTTGTCGAAATGGGTGAAAATCAAATGGGCTTAGAAAACTTAGCTCGTTTACGTAAACAAGACATTATTTTTGCAATCCTCAAACAACACGCTAAAAGCGGTGAAGATATCTTTGGCCAAGGCGTATTAGAAATTCTTCCTGACGGTTTCGGTTTCTTACGTTCGGCAGACAGTTCATACCTCGCTGGTCCTGATGATATCTATGTTTCACCAAGCCAAATCCGCCGTTTTAATCTTCAAACCGGTGATAAAATCGAAGGTAAAATTCGCCCGCCGAAAGAAGGTGAACGCTACTTTGCATTATTAAAAGTTGATCTTGTTAATGATGACAAACCTGAAGTTTCTCGCAGCAAAATCTTATTTGAAAACTTAACGCCATTACACGCAAATTCACGTTTAAAAATGGAGCGTGGAAACGGTTCAACCGAAGATTTAACCGCACGTATTCTTGATTTAGCATCTCCAATCGGTAAAGGTCAACGTGGTTTGATCGTAGCTCCACCAAAAGCTGGTAAAACCGTTCTACTACAAAATATTGCGCAAAGTATTACGCATAATTACCCAGAATGTGAATTGATCGTACTTCTGATTGACGAACGTCCGGAAGAGGTTACCGAAATGCAACGTACCGTACGCGGCGAAGTAATTGCCTCAACTTTTGATGAGCCGGCAACACGTCACGTACAGGTGGCAGAAATGGTAATTGAAAAAGCAAAACGCTCGGTAGAACACAAGAAAGACGTGGTTATTCTATTAGACTCAATCACTCGTCTTGCTCGTGCTTACAATACTGTGACCCCTGTTTCAGGTAAAATCCTTTCCGGTGGTGTGGATGCAAACGCATTACACAGACCAAAACGTTTCTTCGGTGCAGCTCGTAACGTAGAAGAAGGCGGTAGCTTAACCATTATCGCAACCGCATTGGTTGATACAGGTTCGAAAATGGATGAAGTTATTTTCGAAGAATTTAAAGGTACCGGTAATATGGAATTACACCTTTCTCGTAAAATTGCGGAACGCCGTGTATTCCCGGCTATTGAGTTTAACCGTTCTGGTACACGTAAAGATGACTTATTAATGTCGCCAGAAGAACACCGCAATGCGTGGATGTTACGTAAGGTACTGAATCCAATGGATGAAGTGGCTGCAATGGAATGGTTAATTGATAAACTTAGCGTTGCAAAAACTAACGAAGAATTCTTCGAAGTAATGAAACGTTCATAATGCAAAATACAGGCACTCGAAAGAGTGCCTTTTTCTTATACTAATCTTCGCTAAAATTTGGCTTCTAAACTTAGTACATAGTTTCGCCCCGGTGCAGCATAGCTCGAATGTCCACGGTTCTGAATACGTACTACGCTATTCACTGAAGATTGGCGAACTGCTTCCCAAGTATTGTATTTACGATTCATTAGATTATATACACCAGCTCGTAGTGTGAAATGTTTTGCTAGCTGGTAATAGCCTATCATATCAAATGTGTACCAAGATTTGGTTCGTTGAACAGTTGCACTCTGTGGAATATCTCCTGAGTAATGGAAGCGAGTGCCAACAAGCTCATTCGCATTTTTACCTTTTGAGTAAGTAAAAATATTGTTTATCCCCCATTTTCCATTTGGCTCATCATAGCCAAGACTTGCAATATAGCGAGCAGGCTGAATAGAATCTAACAATGGGTTCGTAACAAATACATAACCTGGTTTTGTGCTCACATTTTTCACATTGATTCTATTGTAAGCTAAATTTGAATAAAGCCCTTCAGGTAATGCCGACCAAATGCCATTCCAATTCAATTTACCGACAACATTAATTCCGGTTAATTTGATAGCGTGCAGATTGTAGAAACCACTTTGCCCATCAAGCCCTTTCCTTTTGGCAAAAGTAATCAAATCTTTATAACGATCATCAAAATAGCTTACCTCAAGTGAACCAAAATCGCCATTAAATGCAATACCCACTTCCTGATTTAACGCTTTTTCTGGTGCAAAATCTGCTCGGCGGTGATCTTCGTCCCAATACTTACTATCTTCTGCACCAGGAATACGATAGCCAAACATTTCATCAAATGATGGCACACGGAAACCGCTAGAAATGCGGTATGAAAGCGCCACAGGTTGAATAGGACGTAAAGTTAAACCTGTACTCCAAGAGAAGTTTTTAAAACTTCCTGCTGACGTCCAATGATCATCTGATTTAAAGCGATGATAGTCATAACGGCCACCAAAGCCAAGATCTACTTTATCACCAAAGAAAATACGATCACTTAATCCAATTGAGTAATGTTGTCCTTTGATAATATGTGCAGAGCAATCTGTAACGCCTTTATTCCGTCCGCCATCAATCCCATATTCTTTGCAGAAATTATCGTGTTTCACTCGGGCAAAATTTTTCTCTACAATTAATGGTGATTGATAAGTGCCTATTTTATCTGAACCAACATCACGATAAGCGGTCGTTTCATCTAAACTTTTTGCGTCTTTTGTATAGTAAATATAATCAGAACCATAGTTATCTCGTTTATGATTTGAACGCATTCGGTCATAACTCATTGATAAATTCAATAAATGTAGCGTATTACCTATCGATAAATCCTTCTCAAAAGTAAGCTTAGCTTGCTTATGCTGCTCTTTATAAATATTTCGTTCTGTACTCGCTCGAGAATCTCGCTTATCTGCTGTTACTTTGCAATTTTTATCCACTGTTGGATACGGGCTACAACGTAAAGACTTCCAATCCGTTAAGATACGAATATTCTGCTGATCTAAATTGGCTGTAATGCGATCAAAAATGGCCTTATCATTCAAACTCTTATATTGGTACTCCATTCCTAAACGACGTTTAGTATGCCATTCATCATAAAATGATGACTTACTCCAAAAAGTGCTCCAATCACCGTATCCTATTGCTTCTGAAGGATCTTTATCATAATAACTTCGACCAAATAGAGAATACTCCACTTCTGTTTTTTTCTTATCAAGTTGTCCTTTTCCGTTATATAGCAAACTGCCATATTTAGGAACTGTCATATCTTGGATGCTATAACGTTGTTTAGTGTGTTCAAAGACTGTATTTACTGAGTGATTAGGCGAAAATTGGTAACCCAATTTAACAAGCCAAGAACCTGAGCGATATTTCATTGGATCAGGAACAATTCGACCATCGCCGGTATAATCCTGTGCCTTGGTAGAGTCTTTTATTACTTTTGCACCTTGAGAAGTAGGGCGTGGTACACAACCTGCTCTGTCGCCTTTGCCTGTTGGGCAATTTTCCTTTAAAACAAACCAATTATGGCTCGCTTTTTTATCAAGATTAAAATCATCTGGCACTACTCGGAAAAAACTCTGTGTAATGTTTGTTGCGTCTTTATGAATATCTGTTTCTTTCCCTTGACGATGTGTATATTGGATAAGTCCTTCAAGACCACCTGAACGCCCAGCAAAACTCAATGATTCCATTAACTGGTGGTTTTTACTTACATAAGCTGTTTTGCTATCTAAGCCCCAATTTTGCCCTTCTTTAATCACATCACTTGCATTTTTTGTACGAAATCCGACCGCTCCACCTAACGCACCGCTGCCATATTCCGAAGAACTTGCCCCCTTACTAAATTCAATGGCTCGAATGTTTTCGTATTCAATTTCATTAATTGCACCACTTTTAGCATTGAGTGATTGGCTCTTGTAAGATTGAATTTGCGGTAGTCCATCTACAATTAATGCAACTCGATTTCGATCAACACCTCTAATCGAATAACCATTTGTTGCCCCTCTCCCCTGTTCTACCACAGAAATTCCAGGGTCATAACGAGTCAGATCTCGAATATTTAATACTTGTTGTTTATTAAGATCCTGAATATTTTTTGTGATTTTCCCCAATCCTGTTACTTCATTTTGTTGGCGATAGGCTTCAGCTTTTGCTTTTACTGAAATCTCATCCAAGGTTGCTTCTCCACTATTTGTATCAGCAACCACACCACTTGAGAACATTAATAGTGCTGACTGAATCGCAATATAAGTAAAATTGAAATCGAATTTTTTCACGTCATTTTCTCCTTTTTTAATTATTTCTGTACTTGACGTTTTGCCCCAAATACCCCTGTGGCTTTATCATTCTTGGCTTCATCACTCAACAGTGTGCCTCCTAACTCAGAAGCATTTGAGCCATAAAACCCACCGTTTACTTTTGCATTGATATGTACCGTAGATTGATCAGAAATACGGAATCCATCTTTTAAAGTACGAACCTCGCCTGTAAAGCCATTTTGTTCAATTTTTCCTTGCTCCAACGATAAAACGCTTGAACTTACAGGTCCAGAGCCAAATCCTCCTCGAATCGTTTTATCTGAGAAATTAACAATAAATTCAGCAGTACTTTTATCCGGCGTATGCCATACTTCTCCATTTTGTTTATGAGTAAATTCCCCTTGCCAACTTCCTTTATAAGTAACCTCGCCTTTTTGCGGTAAATCTTTAACGGCTGTTCGCTCTCCAACTAAATAAATACGTGAATTTTCCCCTTCTATATTGAGTGAACCAAATTTCACGTCACCTAAATTTTCACAGCAAGCGGTGACTTTTACAGATTTATTTGCAACTGTATGTTCCGAGCTGCCTTGATTTATTAATGGAATAACTTTTCCATCGACCACAATTTGGTTAGCGTAACCAAACGTGTCCATCTTCAGTTTTTTAGCCTCTTTTAGATCTACCTGAACCGCATCAAATTTTGTTTCCGCTTCACTTTTTCCGGTTTGTTGTGCTGCAAAAACACCAAAGAGTGAATAATTATTAGCTAAGAATTTTCCTGCTAATTCTTCTGCGTTTGGCCCATAAAAACCGCCTTCTAACGTTGCATCGTCTTTCCAATAAACGGTTTGCTTATCTGCTGCCGTTGCACTGCCTCTGAAGCGATTTCCAAAAACTTTTGCAGAAATATCATAGCGTTTAACTTTATCCGCTTTCTTTTCTGTATCTCCGTAAACAACATTGTTGCGATATAACGCCCCTTTTAACTCTTTTTTACCAAAATCAACGGTAAATTCACTACGATGACCTATATCGCCTTTATTTGGATCTTCATTTGTCGGCTCATCAAAGGAAATTGCACCGACACGGTCACCAGCAGAAGGCGCGTCATTAAACCCTTGTGGAGGGCGACCTTTTTGTGCATCCGTAGTGAAATCCCACGTACCAACATACTCAATCACTTTATCTACAGGAAGAGATTTAGCGGGCTCGATCCCTTTATAGAAAAGATAACCAATTTTGCCATATCGATATACGTCTTTACCCGTTTTTGGATCTTGATACTTCGCCAGCCCTGACTCATCGACAAAAACAAAACCCGCTCGCACATAATTCGGTTTCTTTAATTTACTTAACGTTCTTTTTTCATCATAGGAATGGACTAAAACTTTGGATTTCGCAGCTGGGTCTTTTAGCATTTCTTCTTGATAGGGAAGTTCATCTAACTTGCCCTCAATTTTATGAATATCTCTAGGTAATATACTAACAAATGCTTCTTCGGATGCTTTGGGGTTGAAGATACGGCGGGGAATAGCGGTGGCTGCACCTAAAGCGGGCTGTAATAATTCAGGTAATTCTTCATACGACTTTACTTGTGTAATGTCATCGCCATATTCAATCGGCTTTGGCTTTTTAGGGGTATATTTATATGGTTTTTCCTGTGTATTTTCTAAACCGAAGTCACCTTTATTGTTTGAACAAGCAACTAGTAGTAAGCTAGAGAATAGTGTAGCAATGTAAGATTTTTTAAATTTCATTCTTTCTCCTTTTATAAATGAAAATAATTATCATTTATATTAGCAATAATCTTATTATTTGTAAATTTCTATATATGTTAATAAATCAATAAAAAATCCCTTCTAAGTCTGGATAACTTAAAAGGGATTTTTATTGCAAAAAGGTGAGAGAAAATGCGACCGCTTAGAAACTTTCTAAGACTTCTTTAAGCACTGCTACGCCTTGTTCTATTTGTTCTTCTGAAATAATTAATGGTGGTAATAAGCGTAATTTAGTTTTGGCGGTGAGCGTCAATACGCCTTTTTCAATTGCTTTCGCTACCACGTCAGCCGCTTTTACCTCATCTTCAAACTCAATACCAAGCATTAACCCTAAACCGGAAACTGATTTTACTTTTGGCAACGTGAGTAATGCCACACGTAATTTTTCGCCTTTAGCCGCAACATCGGCAAGGAATCTTTCATCCATTTTAGCTAATACTGCATTTGCAGCCGCACAACAGACCGGATTTGCCCCAAAGGTTGAACCGTGATCGCTTTTACCGAGTGTATTTTGGCATTTGTCACCTAATACGAAAGCACCGATTGGTAAACCGCCGCCTAAGCCTTTGGCAAGCGTGATAATATCCGGCTGTAAACCGAAATGCTGATAAGCAAATAATTTTCCGGTGCGCCCGATACCGGTTTGTACCTCATCAATAATCAAAATGATATCTTTGGCTTGGCAAATCGCTTGTATGCCTTGTAAATATTCAGTATCTAATGCACAAACACCGCCCTCGCCCTGTACGATTTCTAAAATAATCGCACACACATCATCTTGTTCAAGGCGTGTATGTAAGGCATTTAAATCGTTCGCCGGTGTATGTTCAAAACCTTGCGTAAACGGAAAGAAATGTTGATGAAACACATCTTGCCCTGTTGCAGCAAGGGTTGAAATCGTACGCCCGTGAAATGAATTGACTAAACTGAGTACGGTCGCTCTGCCTTTGCCGTATTTGTCATGGCTATATTTACGCGCGGTTTTAATTGCCCCTTCATTCGCTTCTGCACCCGAATTGCAAAAAAATGCTCGTTTTAGACCGCTTGCTTCAACCAAACTTTTTGCCAGTACCCCAGACGGCTCAGTAAAGAATAAATTTGAAGTATGCTGTAATTTACCTGCCTGAGTAGTTACCGCAGTCAGCCAACTATCGTCCGCCCAGCCGAGGCTATTGGTGCCGATACCGCTAGTAAAATCTAAATATTGATTGCCTTCAAAATCCCATACATCACAACCTTTTCCGTGTGAAAGGGCGAGATTAAATCTGCCGTAAGTTTGAGCGATATAATCTGTATCTAATTGTTTGATGTCGTTGCTGTTCATTTTCTCTTCCTAATTATTTTTATAAAAAAGCGTACCATTTTTGCCACCGAATAATGACACTAAAATGGCGTGCGGCACACGGCCGTCAATGATATTCGCTTCAATACCACCGGCGTTAATAAAATCGGTACAACAAGCAATTTTCGGAATCATACCGCCGGCAATAATGCCCTGATCGACTAAGCCTTGTACTTCGCTGACTTCCACTTCCGGAATCAGCGTACTTTCATCAAAGCGATCTCGTAACAAGCCGGCAATGTCCGTCATACTGACTAATTTCGCCGCCCCTAACGCCATCGCAATTTCACTCGCCGCCGTATCCGCATTGATATTGTAAGCGACACCTTGCTCATCCACACCAACCGTAGAAATCACCGGAATTAAATTTGCATTTAACGCAAGATCCAATAATTGGGTATTCACTTTAACGATTTCGCCGACAAAGCCGTAATCTACTTCGCCTTGTAACTTTTCACATTGCAACATATTGCCGTCAATACCGCATAAACCGACACCTTTACCTTTCAATAACGCTACCAAACTTTTATTCACTTTACCGGCAAGCATTTGCAATACGACATTGATCGTATCTTGGTCGGTGACACGTAAGCCATTAATAAATTGCGGCTCTTTGCCGAGTAATTTCACGCCTTGTGAAATTTCCGGGCCACCACCGTGTACTAATACCACTTTCACGCCTAATTGGTTCAGCAATAAAATATCTTGCATCACCAATTTTTTAAGATCTTCATTGATCATCGCATTACCGCCGTATTTCACCACGATAATTTTTTCTCGAAACGGTGCAAGATAAACGGTCGCTTTTTCTAAAAGATTTGCAAAATTTTCAACTTCGTTTTGTAACATTTTAAACCCCAAATAATATCTCACGCTGACTATACGTCTAGTCCGGCTGTTTCTTCACGGCCTAACATTATGTTCATACATTGTACTGCCGCACCAGATGCGCCTTTACCTAAATTATCGAAACGTGCACACAATAATAACTGTGTTTCATTACCGTAAACAAAGATTTCAAGGCTGTCTTTACCGCTAAATTCATTCGCCGCCAACATTCCGTCTTCAGGTAAGCTACAAACTGGGTGAACCTTAATTAATTTTGAGTTTTGATAATATTCACTGAATAAATTTGCAATTTTTTCGGCAGAATTGACCGCTTGTGAAAGGGCTGAAACAGGAAGCGGCACAGTCACCAACATTCCGCTGTAATAGTCGGCAACCACCGGTGTGAAAATAGGAGAATGGTTTGAACCGGTAAGCGCTTGCATTTCCGGTAAATGTTTATGTTTAAGAGCTAGTCCATAAACACGAGGGGCATTAAATTTTTGTTCACGATCTGGATTTTGATATTCGGCAATCATCGATTTACCGCCGCCGGAATAGCCGGTGAGAGAATGGCAAGAAAGCGGATAATCAGCACTCAGTGCACCTTTTTCAATAAGAGGGCGAACTAACGCAATATAACCCGTAGCATGACAACCCGGTACGGCAACTCGATTCGCATTTTGAATTTTTTCAAACTGCCCAGAAAGCTCAGCAAAGCCATAAGTCCAATCTGGATTCACACGATGGGCGGTTGAAGTATCACAAATTCTTGCATTTGCCGGAGCATGTGCTACTAATTCTTTAGAAGCTTCGTCTGGTAAACAAAGAAAAGTTAGATCCGCTTCTGCTACCTTTTCTACTCTTGCATTAAGATCTTTACGTAATTCTTCCGGCAGGCTTAATAGCTCTATATCTTTCGCACTGGCAAGACGATCAAAAATACGTAAACCGGTTGTACCGACTGCTCCGTCCACAAAAATTTTATATTTGCTCATCATAAATCCTTATTGCTGTTAAAACATTAAATATCTTACTCTTATTCAGATGTAATTTCAAACACAAAGCAGAATAAAAATTCATAAAAAATGAATAATTAATCAAATTAATGCTATTACACGCATATAAAAAAATCCTCCGAGATCTTCACCTCGAAGGATTTGCAAAATAATTCGGAAAATTGACCGCTTATTCAGCTTTATCGCCAATTAACACAGACTCTAATGCAATCGTAATCATATCATTAAAGGTTAATTGACGTTCTTCTGATGAAGTTTGTTCACCAGTACGGATATGGTCTGAAACTGTACAAATCGCTAACGCTTTCGCACCGTATTCTGCTGCTACCGCATAAATACCAGCCGCTTCCATTTCCACACCCAAAATGCCGTATTTTTCCATCACATCGAACATTTCCACATCCGGTGTATAGAATAAATCTGCTGAGAATAAGTTACCAACGCGTACTGAAACACCTTTTTCTTTTGCTGCTTGTACTGCTGCTAATGTCATATCAAAGTCAGAAATTGCCGCAAAATCGTTATCACGGAAACGAATACGGTTTACTTTTGAGTCTGTACAAGCACCAGTACCGATAATTACATCACGCACTTTTACATCTTGACGTACTGCACCACATGAACCTACACGGATGATTTTTTTCACACCGTATTCTGTAATCAGTTCTTTTGCATAAATTGAGCAAGAAGGAATACCCATACCGTGACCCATCACAGAAATACGACGACCTTTATAAGTACCGGTATAACCGAACATATTACGAACGTCTGTTACTTGTTCTGCATTTTCTAAGAAAGTTTCTGCAATGTATTTAGCACGAAGTGGGTCACCCGGCATAATTACTACATCTGCAAATGCACCTTCTGGTGCGTTAATATGTGGAGTCATTGTTAATTTCCTCTATTGTTGCTATTTAGTGTGTAAAAAATTAATAAAATTAAACCGCTTACCTTAGTAGCCGCTTACTTCTTGGTTTGCCTGTCCATTTAAGGCAGCTAACAAGTTAGTTAATAAACTTGAAGCGCCGAAACGGAAGTGGGCCGCACTTACCCAATCACGACCTAAAATTTCTTGCGCAAGCGCTAAATATTGTTCTGCCTCTTCCGCTGTTTTTACGCCGCCTGCCGCTTTAAAGCCAACTTTATCTGCTACATTTAAGTCACGAATGGTTTCTAACATAATACGTGCTGATTCTAAAGTTGCATTTACCGGCACTTTACCTGTTGAGGTTTTAATAAAATCTGCGCCTGCTTTAATTGAAATCTCACTTGCCTTACGAATTAATTCAGCCGTTTTTAGTTCGCCGGTTTCAATGATCACTTTCAATAATACGTTTGATGCTTGGCAAACTGCCTTACATTGTTGAACCAGCTCAAAACCGATTTGCTCATTGCCCGCCATTAATGCTTTGTAAGGGAATACCACATCCACTTCATCGGCACCATAAGCAACTGCCGCTTTGGTTTCTGTTACTGCAATTTCAATATCATCATTACCATGAGGGAAATTCGTTACCGTGGCAATTTTAACTTGCTCCGTACCTTGTGCTTTTAATGCTTTACGGGCAATCGGCACAAAACGTGGGTAAACACAGACTGCTGCTGGTGTACCGAATTCCGTCTTACCCTGCTGACAAAGAGAAATTACTTTCTCATCCGTATCATTGTCATTCAATGTAGTTAAATCCATTAAGGATAAAGCGATTTTTGCTGAATCTTTTAAACTCATATGAGCCCCCGTTTTACTTTTGTAAAAATATAGAAAAATTAGACCGCTTAGTCTTATAAACCATACGCAAACGTTTACCTAAGCTCAAAACAACAACACCACTGTTTCCAGTGGTGTTATTTACTTAAAAGTGTAACGCTTACATTACCGCTCCGCCGATACCGATAAATAAACCGGCAATCGCAGCACTCATTAAGTTAGAGAGTGTACCGGCAATAACTGCTTTAACCCCCATACGAGCCACATCGCCACGGCGACTTGGTGCCATACCACCTAAACCACCGATTAAGATTGCGATTGAACTTAAGTTTGCAAAACCGCATAGTGAGAAGGTGATGATTGCAATTGTTTTTGGACTTAATGCAACGGCTGCTTCAGGTTTTAAGTAATTCACGAAATCAGCATAAGCTACGAATTCATTTAAAATTAGTTTCTGACCGATTAATGAGCCCGCCACTTGAGATTCTGTTCCCCAAGGTACACCAATTAGCCATGCTAAAGGTTGGAACACATAACCGAATAATGATTGTAATGTCACATTTTCATAACCGACAAGTGAAGAAACGCCGCCAATAAAGCCGTTCAGCATTGCAATTAATGCAATAAACGCTAATAACATCGCACCTACGTTCATTGCTAATTGCATACCTGAGAAAGCACCAACCGCCGCAGCTTCAATTACGTTAGACGGTTTTTCGTCGATATCATCTGCGCTTAATTCATCTTTAAACTGTTCTGATTGAGGATGAAGAATCTTAGCAAATAATAAACCACCCGGTGCTGCCATAAATGACGCTGCAATTAAATATGGTAGAGGTACGCCCATACCCGCATAACCAATCATTACTGCACCAGCAACTGATGCTAAGCCACCACACATTACTGCGAATAACTCAGAATTAGTCATTGATTTAATATAAGGTTTAACTAAAAGAGGTGCTTCTGTTTGGCCAACAAAGATATTTGCCGCTGCAGACATTGATTCTGATTTTGATGTACCTAATACTTTTTGTAACGCACCACCAAGGATACGAATAACAATCTGCATGATACCTAAGTAGTAAAGTACAGAAATGAGAGATGAAAAGAAAATAATTGGAGGAAGAACTTTTAATGCGAAAACGAAACCGCCGCCACCAAAAACTTCGAACATTTTATCACTTACCAAGCCACCGAATAAGAAGCTGATACCATCGTTACCATAATTGATAACTTTACTCACACCTTCTGCTGCAGCTAATAAGCCTTTACGACCTGTTTCCCAATAAAGGATTACCGCACCAATCCCAACTTGTAGGACTAATGCCCCTAACACTGTACGAAGGCTAATTGCTTTACGGTTATTTGATAATGCAAATGCAATCAGCAGGAGTACAACAATACCCAAGATACTATTTAACGCACCCATTTGAAAAAACCTCAAAAGTAAAAGGAATGAAAACATCACTTCAAAAGAAAATGACATGTAAAAAAGTTACGCCACTATACCTTTTTTTACATAAAAAATCTCTAAAATTTTATTGTTAAGCACACGAGATTTTAAATTTGAGAGGTAAATCACGCTATACCCTTTAATTTACACGGCAATCTTATTCTTTACAAATACTCTTTTACCCATTGAAAAAGCCTTTTAACCAGATAGAAACTAACACCTTGTACTCTCAAATAAATCACTATATGCTATGAATACTTAATACAAGCGGTCTAATTCCGCAAAATTTTTACCAAAATTGGGAGAAACATATGGCGAACATTCGAGAAATTTATTTGGCCGGAGGGTGCTTTTGGGGGACCGAAGCCTTTATACAACGCATTAATGGCGTGATTGATGCACAATCAGGTTATGCAAACGGTAATACTGAAAACCCAACTTATCAAGAAGTGTGTGCTGGTAGCGGTCATGCGGAAGTGGTTAAAGTGACTTATGATGCAGATAAAATCAGCTTGGCAAAATTACTAGACTACTATTTTAAAGTGATTGATCCGGTAAGTGTGAATCAACAAGGAGAGGATAAAGGAATTCAATATCGTACTGGGATTTATTACGTTGATCCGCAAGATATTCCCGTTATCAACCAAGCACTTGCCGATTTACAAGCACAATATGCAGAGCCGCTTGCGGTAGAAAATACCAAACTTGAACATTATTTCCCGGCGGAAGAATATCATCAAGATTACTTAGATAAGAATCCAAATGGTTATTGCCATATTGATTTGCAATTAATGAATGAGATTCTACGTAATCAATAAAAAATTAAGGCGTATCATTCGATACGCCTTTGACTTATTTACGAGTTAAGCTGTAAATTGCTTTTAATGCGCCAAGCGGTAACATTCTTGGTAAACCTCGCATTAAGAAAATTGCGAATCCGGTTAATGGATCGTGAATTTTACATTCATTTTTTAGCTTCATTAAACGCCATTCGCTTTTGAAATAATTCCAACCGTGACGACGACTTACCATGCCGTTGCCTACTCGAGCATATACTAATAAATCGGCTAAATTCGCCACATTATTGCCGTTTGCCACCATTTTTACCCAAAGATTATAGTCTTCTTGTAAATCTTGATAGCCACCGCATGCTTGTACCGCTGATTTTTTATAGGCAACTGTCATATGATTAAACGGGCAACGTAAGCGGGTAAATTTGACGATGTCTTCCGCTTTGGTCGGTACATTTCGGTAAGCAACAATATCTTGAATATTCTCACCAAATTCGGCAATTTGTCCGCCAAAGATTATCGTATCCGGATTTTGTGCAATAAATGCGACTTGTTTTTCAAAACGTTCTGGTAAGCAAATATCATCGGTATCCATACGGAAAACCCATTCGTGCGAACAATAATTTAAACCATCGTTCAGCGTTTTACCTAAACCACGATTTTGCTCAAAACGCACCGCTTTAATTGGCAATTGTTGTTCATATTCCACCACAATCGCATCCAACTCCGGAGTGACTTTTCCGTCAAATAACACCACGATTTCATCTGCCGGTCGAGTTTGTGCTTTTAAGCTTTCAAAACATTCTCTTAAAAACTGCGGATTTTCTTTGAAATACAAAGACATTAAAACAGAGAATTTCATTAAATAAACCTTTTCATATTAATTGCCAATTTTGGCGAGATAAACGTAACCATTGCGATAATTAAATGCTTTAAGCTGTGGCTACGTTGGAACATTTGCCAATAATAACTTGCCGCTTGGCGGGAAAGATTCATCGCACAAGGGTAAGATAAAATATACAGCGAATTCATCTCAAAATTTGCTGCTTGCACATCCGTTTTCACATATTTTTGGCGAATTGCAGCTAATGCCAATTCAGTATTAGTAGTATTAGTCGAAACACTGGAACGCTTAGTGTGGAAACCACAAATACTAAGCGGTTGCTCCACAAAGACTGGCGTAAAGTTTGAACTAGAGACTAATTTCAGCACAAACTCGTAATCTTCCAATGACTTCAAATCCGTAGCTAAACCGCCCAATTCAAAAAAGAATGATTTTTTGATACCAAACATCGGCATTCCACCAATTTTATTAGCAAGCAACATTGCATCTAAATTCAACTTTTCCGGAGGAAACGGTTTGGTTACATAACTAAATCCTTCATTTACCATCACACACTCGGCCGGATGATAAACAAAATTCGCTTGAGGGTGTTGTGCCAGAACTTGAGCAAGCACTTCGCATTTTTGCGAAGCAAAACGGTCATCATCGTCAAGGAATAGCAACCATTCATAATTGGCTTGTTCCGCCCCAACATTACGGCTACCTGCTGCCCCTTTATTCGTCTCATTACGAATTACCCTGACCGGAAATGCAAAATTTTGCTCAATAACGACCGCTTGTGTAGATCTGTCGTCTACGATAATCACTTCAAAATTCTTTTTCGTCTGCTGCTCAAGACTAGCTAGCAACGCCGGAATTTCATTCGCACGATTATAAGACGGCACAATAATACTAAACATTTTTTCCATCTTTTCTTCTTAACAATACGATCTGTCTACCTTTATCGCCAAATAGCGATAAAAACATAAGTAGCACTAACATAATGCCCGGATAAGCATAAGTGTCAGCTTTAATATTTAAAACACTCAGAATAAACAGTGTAGAAAGCATAAATTTCCAGCTTCCATCAAACCAGTTATCCGCAATACGTTTGACAAAATAAGCGGTAAAGGCAAAGCAAACCAATACATAGCCGAGTCCGCCATATAATGTTTGACGAATAAAACCTGAATCCGAGCCACCATAATAATGTAACTCCGGCGTATAGTAATAACCATCTCCCATTAAAATCTGTTTAATCTCCGGTAAAAATAAATGCTTATTTACCAAAGTATCGGTCGAGGAACTGACTCTATCCGCGCCAGATAAAATATTAATCACCGGTTCTAAGGCATGTGCAACATAAGGATGTTCAGGCAAATAAACCGCTAGCCCCAATACAATTGCAACAAAGAGCAACAGGTAAGGGAGGTAACGCCATTTAAAATACAACAAGATACTTAGCACTGAAAAAGTAAAAAATGTCCGTCCGGAGATCACCCCGATAAATAAGATCAATAACACGAAAACACCGTGCATATTATTGTGTTTCGCATTGTATGCCAGCATAAAATTAAGCAGCATCAAATAAAAAGCGCTTAATTGGAAAAAGGCAGCGGAAGTAATGTTATATAAACGATACTCTTGCTCTGATCCTCTAAACTTAGGTAAAAACAAACTCATGTTTGTACCTAAAGCAATGTCCGAAAAAATAGCGATTCCGGTTAAACCTAAAATACCAATAAGCGCTTGTGTGCCAATCCCCCATTTTAGATCGTTAACCAGTTGATTCTGTTTATCAGCTCGTCCATAAAACAGGTTATAAATCACAACCCCGAAACCAAATAGAATCAAGGTTTTCGAATACATAATCAATACGGAAAAATCTTTCGTACCGTTAATCAGAAGAGGCACTGCCGAGAGTACAATCAATGCCAAAATCACAGTAATACTGTCAACCGGCACTCGAATACCGTCAATTCGTTTTTGGTACCAACGATAGGCAAGTAATACACAAGAAAATGCCCCAGCCACGAATGCCATTCGAATAAAATGCATTACCCATGGGTCATAGATATAAAACAAATTAATTAATGCGCTCATATTTTCTCTAGTTAAAAGCGTTACGTTTAATTGCTAATAATTTTTTCAGCGGATATTTTAAAATTTTCTTAAAAGTAGCTTGCTGCTGCGAAGCTCTTGCGCCTTCCAAATTACTGGTTAAGGCCGGATTTTCAATTGCCATCAAAGGGCGAACCACTAAGATATCCAATCCCCACTGCTGCTCAAATAAAATAAAATCATCGGCTAACCAAAACGGTAATGCTCCCGTTGTTAAAAATTTTCTAGCACTGGATTTTTTGATTAAATAAGCAACCGTACCCGCATAATAATTTTTATAAGGATACGCCAAACGATAAGTCGTATTATCAATGGGCTTCATTTGCTGCTTGAAGGTAGCTGGGAATTCAATTTCCAACAACGGATCTTCAAAACTTAAAATTTTAGATTGACCGACCAAAATAATATCTGCCGTCAAATCTTGCTGAACCAACTTATCTAACGTGTACTGGAAACCTTGATTAAAAAGCGCATCATCTTCACATACCAAACAATATTCATGCTCAGTAATGCTTTCATCATTAATGATTTGTTGATACACGCCCAAATGACTAAATGTACAACCGACCTCGCCTTTGGTGGCTTTACGCTGATAGCGTTGCTCAAATTTGGTTAAATCATATTTTTGTGCAAGTTCTTGCCATTCAAGCGACATCGTATTGATTGCATCAAATACTTGAAAACCCGCCGTATCCGGTTGAGAAAAAAACAGTTCACGGCGTGCACTATCTTTTGCTAAAGAAATTAAATATTTTTTCATTTTTTAAATATCAATAATATTAATACCAACTTGTTCAAACAAATTATAACAAGCCAAATACACAGAATTATTTAATTGAGGTCGAATTGAAATCACTTCAATATTCGGGTGATTCATTACGTTCAACACAGCGCCGCTAAAATAAGTATATATAATATATTTCTGTTCGTTCGCAGCTTGGTAAATATAATCTTCAAAAATTAAATCCGTATTGATGTATTCAACCCCAGTCAAACGATAGCGTTCTCGAGGATGGGGTAGATACGCTGTAATCCCAAATTGTTGAATAACTCGCTCTGCTAACGCAATATTTTCCTTGGCATCATCAAAAAGTGGCTGGCCAAGTAACAACTTAATCGGTTCGTGCTGACAAGCGGTCTGATTTGGCGTTAATTTTGCAAAAGAAACCGCTTCAACATTCTCAATAATATTTGGTAAATTCGGATAAATCGTATAATGCTTACTCGATAATGCTCGCAAAGTTTGAGTGCTATAGCGGTTTCCTAATAAACAATTCACTATTTTACGCTTTAATGTTTTCAGCGAATCTTGATAATAAATACTATTTGGCACGATATTTGCCGTACCGTCATCAAATGTATGTAGTTGCTTAAAACTCACTGTACTACAAATCAATTGAACGAATTGATCATCAATACTTGCTACAAATAATTTTTCAACATTTAAATTTTTTACTTTTTGCTTAGCACGCAATAATGCGATTAATAAGTTCAGCTTGCCGGACTTTGGATAGCTAAATAAGAAAGCCTCTTTGCAAAACTTGCTAAATCGTGCCCAATAATTCTGAAACTTATGATTATTATAAGATTCAAAAGTAAACATGATGCCGAAAAATTCCTGTTCTGGGTATTTCTGCATAATTTTTTCCGCCACAAGCACCTGTAAAGGGGTATGGCAAATAATTAAATTCATTAAGTTTCCGTTCTCACTCTTTTAGTCATGCTATATAAAATTGGCAGTAAACTTACTCCGCCAATAATACTCGCATAAGGCACATACTCAATTTTAGTCTTCGCTAACAATAATAAGCTGATTACATATACAACGGTAGATAATACCGAAGAAAGTGAAATAATTTTATTTTTTCCGTAATAAAACAAATAATTCACCAAAATAAAATAGGGAACCGTTAACGAAGTTGATAATAAAAATAAGATAATAAAATACTTCGTGCCAATAAATTGATTCCCTAATAGCCAAACTACTACGGACTCAGGAATCATCCACATAATTAATGAAGGAATTGGCACAAATAATAGTGAATAAGCTGCCCATTTATGCACCTTATTCAAAGTAATCGTTTTTTGTTTTAAGCCTTCATAAAAATAAGGAAGCGTCGCTTTATTTAATGCCTGCAATAAAATCATTAGAATTGCGGCAATTTGCGCTCCCATCGCATAAAGTCCTAAATCAATTTGGCTAAATTGATGGAAAATAAAAATTCGGTCTAACTGACCTTTTAAATAAAAGCTTGCTTGATGTAACAACAGCGGCACACCAAACCCTAATAAATACATTAACCCAAGCTTATGCTGATGTAAGCTAAAACGTCTATGACTATTAATTTTTCTGAAATACAGAAAGTACGCTAAACAGAATACAATCAAATTACCAAACAAAATCGCTAAAATGCGTTTTTCAACCAGATCCGTTTGATAAAACTCCAACATCGCCACTGTCAGAATTACAGAAACAAAACTCGTCAGCGATTGAATAACCATATACGGAATCGCTTGTTTTTGGCATTGGCGGACGCTCAACTGCACCGCTAAAAACGATTGAAACACCGCAGAGATAGCTAAATAAGCAATGATTTCGGCCTTAAAGTACCAACAAATAGCCAAAATAATCGAGCCGACCAAGGTCGTATAGGCATATCCAGTTGAGACAACTAAATTCAGCGAACGTTTTCCATAAAAATAAAAATAACGCGCTACCGCCCCTTCTTGACTTAAGCCAACTAAAATCAGGAAAAGAACAAGATAAGTCTGATAATACGATAACTCACCATAGCCTTGAACCCCTAGCTTACGAGATAAATAAGGCAATAGCAAAAAAGGCACGGCTTTTGAAATCAACTCACCGCCAAGGTAAATAACACTATCTTTTACAGCTTTCATAGTTTGCAAAAAAATAAAGAAAATTAACCGCTTGTAAGGCAAACAAGCGGTTCAATTTTTAAGGAAGATCGTAAAAAGCTTTCGGTTGATCTTTTTCAACGTCATTTAAAAAGTGTTTAATCACTTTATAAGCTTTTTCCATTGCATTTTCTTGATAATACGGATTTATCATCTGCGGTAAACGCTGCTGAAAATCCGCTGAGATTAATTGCTCAATGCCGGCTTTAATCGCTTCGGTGGTCGTTTCCACGTCAATCACTGTTTCTCCACGTACACGTCCTTGCTGACGGTTGCCGATATTTACCGTGCCGACACCACAACTTGGCGCTTCTAATAAACCGGATGAGCTATTACCAATTAAGCCTTTCGAATATTTAATTAGTGCTAAATATTCTTCCGGTTTCACAGAGGTGAAGAAGCAATAACCGTTTTGTGCGGTATAAGTTTGGAAACGGTTGAAGATTTGATCCGCACTTGTGTCCGAATTCGAGCCGATAAACACAAATTGATAACGGTCTTTAAACTGATCTAATGCGGCTAACAGTTGCTCCACTTGTTGTAACACTGGTTGTTCAGTGAGTGTTTCTGGATGAAATACAACCATAAAATAATCACCGCTTGGAATCTGGCGTGTTTCAATTAATTGCGTTCGGCTTGGTAAGCTGAGCAATAAACTATTTTCCGCACCTAATGAACCTACGTTATGCACATATTTTGGATCTTCACCCAACTGAATTACACGCTTTTTATATTCTTCGGTGGCAGTTAAATGCAGCTTTGACATTTTAGTAATGCAATGACGAATAAATTCATCATAATTACCGAGTGTTTGTTCACCACCGTGTAAATGAATCAACGGAATATTGTGCATTGCCGCTGCCGTTGCCACCGCCAGCATTTCGTAGCGATCACCTAACACAATCACCGCATCATATTTATGCTGTTGAAAATGCGCCCCAAAATGATCTAAACATTCCGCCATCGAATGAATAATCGTTTGGTTATTTTCAGCATTGAGTGTAAGCGGAATACGTGCGGCAATTTCAAAACCGTCTTGTTCGATCACCGTCACCGTACTACCGTACTGGGCATCTAGGTGCATTGCGGTCACCACCAATGAAAAATCCAATGCCGGATCGTCATTTAATTTTTTGAGCAGGCGTTTTACGATGCCATACTCGGCTCTCGAGCCCGTTATATACGCAATTCGTTTCATTACTTGATCTCTTGTTCCAAAATAGCGGTCAATTTTTCATAGCCTTTTGCATTTAAGTGCAAGCCATCCGTAGTAAATTCCATCGTAAGTTTGCCGTATTGGTCACAAAATGCTTGGTATAAATCTATCCAAATCACATTGGTTAATGACGCTTTTAGTAATTGATTCAGTGCGATAATTTTCTCGTTACTACGTTCCGCTCTAAAAGCAACCGGAGTAATTTCTAAAAAGTAAATATTGATATCCGAGCGGATCGCTTTGAGTTTAGCAATCAAATCTTGAATAGCATGACAAATAGACTCATTCGTCTCACCATAGCGAGTCAGATCGTTTGTGCCTAACATCACGACAACATCGTTACCTAATGTTTTAATTAAGCCTTTATCAATAATTTCAGCTAAATATTCTTTCGCTGAAATACCGGAAAACCCAAGGTTACACACACTTTTGCCGCTTAGTGATTGAATTGACCACTGATCTAAAATCGAATGTCCGACTAAAGTAATGTCTGTATTTTGTGTAAAGAGTTCTTTTTTACTTAGTATACGAATACGGATGCGCTCCAACTGCAATTTTTCTTGCTGGCGTTGTTGCATAATGAAGTAGAAATATTCGAAGTCTTTACGATCGTCAATATCAATAGAAACATCCTTATCCATAAAATAAGCGAGTGATTTCGCACCATAGAAATGTTTCTGCTCAAGATAAGCGGTCGGTTTTGCAATAAAAATTGCACCGTTCGGCGAATATTCCGGATGATATTGCTGACGAGCGTAATTGGAATAATCCAATTGGAAATGTTTTAGACTTTCGTCTTCTTCAATCGAGCGAGTTAATGTGGTCGGCTTATGCGCATCAGAGACCGACACACAAAAATCAAAATGTTCAAACTGCGCTTCAAACTTGGCACAAGCCTCTTGAATATGCTGTGCGGTACGAAGCGGCGAGGTCGGTTGCAATAATACAAAGTAATCAAATGCGGTCGATTGATATTGTTGTAACACGTCTTCAATAACCACAAATGAGCTAGCTTTATCACCGGCTAAGTGTGGCGCACGTTTGATAAATTCAATCGGATAATGTGCAAGTAAATCAATATATTCTTGCGAGTCTGTACTCACAATAATTTTTTCAAATTCGCCAGACTCAATCGCCGCTTCAATCGAATACGCCATTAACGGTTTACCTTCGACCAATAACACATTTTTATTCGGCAATCCTTTTGAACCGGAACGTGCCGTGATAATTGCAATTTTTTTCATAAATTTGACCGCTTATAGGGTCTGTTTATCTTTCATAAACGGCTGCGACGGAGCATATTTTTCGCCAAATCAAGGCAGAAAAACGTGCCGTTTAGTTATTCTAAACAAACGGTTTTTAACGCAGAGTTGGCGGAAAATAAGCCCGTCCCAGTTGGGTTGTGCCTAAAATAGCCACCTGCATCGTTGTAAAACTTGTTAATAGGGCTGCTATTCACTACGTTTACGCCTAGCCTGTGGCTATTTTAGGCAACAACGCAGCTGTTAATGAAAGATAAACAGACCCTAAGCTAAAAATGCCCCCAAATGGGGGCGAGAATTACATTTGGTTTTCAAAACGACTGTCGGCAATCAGCTGATCTTCTTCAAAATCCTGTTGCGCTTCTTTACCTAATACCTCATACCAGAACATCGGGCTAATACCATTGCCCGGGCGTTTGGTGGTAATGTTATCGGTAGTAAAAATTTCGCCTTTTTTGATTGGACGAGCGGCAATAATTGATTTACGCGCCACGATTTTGTTTTTTGCTTCCGAATTGGTCACGATTTTTTCTGAAGAACCGAGTGATTTTTCTACTGCACGAATCCCTTCACATAATAATTTTAATTCTTCCGGCGTGACCGATGCTTTATGGTCCGGACCTTCAAAGTTTTTATCTAAAGTAAAATGTTTCTCAATAAAAGTAATACCGTAAGGTACTGCCGCAAGCCCCGCAAAGTAGCCCGCTGAATGGTCTGAGAAACCTAAACTGTATTCGCCGAATTCCTGTTTTAATTGATGGAATGCATTTAAGTTCACATCTTCGTAAGGAGTCGGATATTCGGTATTGCAGTGTAAAATGGTGATGTCTTTTTTCGCCATCCCATTATCTTCCAAAACTTTAAGTGATTGTTTTGTCTCTTCAATTGTTGCCATACCGGTTGAAATCACAATGGTTTTACCTTCAATCGGTAAACGTGCAATTTTTTCTAAATACGGCAAGTTGGTTAATTCACCTGACGGAATTTTCCACACTTTTTGCTGCTGGCTGGCTAAAAAATCAATCGACTCAAAATCGAACGGTGTTGAAAACACCTCTAAACCTAATGAACGTGCGTAAGCTTCTAATTTCACAAATTCATCATAAGGTAATTCCAGTTTACGGGTCATCTCTAATTGAGAATCAGCCGTACCGGTCGTGACTTTTTGATATTCCGCTTTCGGCGCATATTTTGAAATTAATTTATCCGCTTTGAAGGTTTGGAATTTTACCGCATCCACCCCACATTCTTTCGCCACATCCACCATTTTTTTCGCTAACGCAGGATCACCGTTATGGTTACAACCGATTTCTGCCACGATAAATACTTTACTCATTTAATTTGCTTCCTATAGAGACTTTTCTTAATGATTATGTTCTTTAATAAATTTAGCCGGTACACCCGCCACCACCGTACGAGGTTCGACATTACGAATCACCACCGCACCGGAGCCAACCATCGCTTTTTCACCGATACGTAGCTGACCATTCACCACAGACGAGCTGCCGACAAAGGCATAATCTTCGACAATCACATCACCGTTTAGTGTCGTATTGGTCGAAATATTGCAGTGATTGCCGATAAAACAACCATGTTCAACCAAGGCTTTCGTGTTGATAACCACGTTATCACCAACCGTTACCCCCGCATTCACGATTGCCATTTTGCCGACAAATACGCCTTTCCCCAGTTGAGAACGATTGGACACAATTGCGGTTTTATCAATCACATTCACAATTTCGCAGCCCAACTGAGTTAACGCTAAAAATTTTTCGAGGCGATGCTCGTTATTGCCAATACTAACGAAATAGCAATATTGATCTCGCTGTTCAAATTCTTGGATCGTATGTGCCAGAATCGGATAGCCTAAATGCGAACAACCGGTTGGTTTAAAATTATCAATAAACCCACAGAACTCGAACTGTTGCTCATCTAACGAGTCTAAAACAGACTTAGCGTAACCGCCGGCACCTATTAGTACAATTTTTTTTCTCATCGTATCTTTCACTCAAAGAGAAATAGAATGTGCATTTTAGCAATAAATCGTAGAAAATACGCAAAATATTTATCTATCGGGAGCAACAATGTTTTTTCTAACCAAACTGCTGACATCAATTATCTTACCGCCGTTTAGCATTGCGCTACTTTGGATCCTTTCTCTGATACTCGCACGTTTTCACTACAAAAAATTAAGCCGTTTCCTAGCCGCATTCGGCATTATCGTCTTGTATCTGATCAGCACTCCTCTTGTTGCAACCAAGCTCAGTGATTCATTAGTAACCAATGATAATTTAACTCTTGATGATTACCGCTCTGCTCAAGCGATTGTGGTATTAAGCGGTGGTATGCGGGACAGCCAAGAATTATTCGGCAACATTGCTACCGGTGATTCCACTCTTGATCGTATGCGATACGGAGCTTTTTTAACTAAAGAAACATCACTACCGATTTTAGTGACCGGAAGCAGTCCGAACGGCAATTCCGAAGCAGCAATGATGGCAAAAGAATTTGAACAATTCTTCCAAGTAAAAGCAAAATGGTTGGAAGAAAAAGCAAAAACCACCAAAGAAAATGCGCAATTTTCTCGTGAAATGTTAGCTAAAGAAGGCATCAATAAAATTGTCTTGGTCACCAACCAATGGCATATGAAACGCGCTAAAATGTTGTTTGAAAAGCAAGGTTTTGAAGTGTTACCGGCAAGTACCGGTGCAGGCGTTACACCGGAAGATTACTACAATTATTTCTATTATCTTCCGCAAGCCGGAGCGTTGAGCAGTGTGATGATTTCACTGAAAGAATGGATGGGCTACCTAAAAGAATCCCTCTAGCCTTACATAACAAGCGGTCTGATTTTCGTTATTTTTTGCAAAAAACGAGGAAAATCAAACCGCTTATCGTATGAATCCGCTGTTAGCCGATTTCTTGCGGATCGATATCTAAGGTTAAACGAATATTATTTTGTAAGCCTAAATTGGCTTTATCCAAATCAAATTGATCGATCAACTGTTGTAATACGCCTCTTGAGCGATGCTGAATTAATAACAGCCAGCGATAATGCCCTGCTTTTTTTGCCATCGGTGCGGAAAAAGGCGGTAGAATTTGAATATCCTGTAAACCGAGTTCCGTGCTTTTTTGCTGGAAGTAAGCGGTCAAATTTTGCAAAAGATTTACTACTTGCTGATTGTCTTTACCGGTTGCTCGTAGCAATACTTGCGCAGCAAACGGCGGCAACCCCATCACTTTACGCATTTTTAACGCTTCTTGTGCAAACGCCAAATAACCTTGTTCTAACAAAGTCTTGAGCAACGGATGTTCCGGATAATGAGTTTGTAATACCACTTCGCCCTGCTTTTCCGCTCGTCCAGCACGTCCCGCCACTTGCACATAAAGCTGTGCCAAACGTTCTTCCGCACGGAAGTCGGTCGAAAACAGAGCCGAATCTACATTCACAATCGCCACTAAAGTTACATTCGGAAAATGGTGTCCTTTCGCTAGCATTTGCGTGCCAATCAAAATTTGGCTTTTGCCTTCTCGGATATCATTTAAGTGATTTTCCAATGCTCCTTTACGAGCGGTGGAATCTCGGTCGATACGGCTAATTTGGTAAGTTGGGAATTGCTCACTTAACACTTGCTCCAACTGCTCTGTCCCCACACCTGTTGTAATCAGATTAGTTGAGCCGCAATGTCCGCACTGGCGAGGAATCACTCGCTGTGAAGAACAGTGATGGCAACGCAAAATTTTCTGTTTCTGATGATAAGTGTAAGGCTTTTCACAAGCGTCACATTCACACATCCAGCCACACTCGTGACAAAGTAAAACCGGTGCAAAGCCGCGGCGATTTAAAAACAACATCACCTGATTGCCTTGCTCCAAATGCCGTTTCATCATCGCTAATAAGCGGTCGGAAAGTCCGGCGGTAATACGCTGTGTTTTTAAATCAATCAATTGCTGTTTCGCCTGTTGAGCATTACCGGCACGAGCGGTTAAAGATAGCTCAATAAACTTACCGTTTTGAACGTTTTGTACGCTTTCCAAACTTGGCGTTGCAGAACCCAAAATAATCGGGATATGTAAATTTTTCGCCCGTAAAATTGCCAAATCTCTTGCGTGATAACGCCAGCCGTCTTGTTGTTTGAAAGAACTATCGTGTTCTTCATCAATAATGATTAAACCCAATTTCTCAAACTGGCTGAACAATGCCGAACGCGTGCCGATGATAATCGCACTTTCACCGTTTTTTGCTCGCAACCAAGCATTCAAGCGCTCGGTTTCATTCATATTCGAATGCAGCACGTCAATTTCAACATTAAAACGGGCTTTAAATCGTTGTACCGTTTGTGGGGTCAGTCCGATTTCCGGCACTAACACCAACACTTGTTCGCCTCGCTTTAACACCTCTTCAATCACTTGCAGATACACTTCAGTTTTACCCGAACCGGTCACACCATTCAATAAAAAGGTTTCAAAGCCGTTTTGTACCGTTAAACGGCTAACGACCAAGGTTTGCTGTTTATTTAATACCAGTCGATTCTGCAAATTTACAAGCGGTCGATTTTGCAATTTTTTTTGCCAATGTTGCGGCTCAAACGGCACATTAACCGGTTCGATATAGTTTTTTTCCAATAGCCCTTTCCAAGCCGATTGGCTACAAGCGGTCGGTTTTTCAAAAAAATTTGCAATTTCTGCCAGTTCCGCCAGTAAATCTTGCTGTTTTTTCGCTCGTCTGTTTTCACCCGAAAGCAATGCAGCCCGCCCGGCTTCGGTAACCGCAAAGTAATCCGGTTGCGATCTTTCGGTGCTATCGCCGTTACGTAATTTCACCGGCAAGGCATTGATCGCCACTTCACCGATAGGCGCGTGATAATAACGAGCCGCCCAACTGAGCAGCGTCCAAATTTCATCGTCAAAAATCGGTTCTAAATCTAATACCGTTTTAATCGGTTTTAGCTTCTCTTCAGGCACATCGCTCGTTTCGGGAAAATCCACCACCACGCCAATTTTCGTTTGATTACCGAAAGGCACTTCAACACGCACGCCTTTGACTGCCGACAAAAACGGCGGCAGCAAATAATCAAAATAACGATGTAACGGCACAGGCAATGCCACTCTAACTAGCTTCGACATAATCTATAAAAATGAAAGGACAATAGCTTATTATCTATTGTCCTCGGAGGTTTTGCAAAAAATCATAAAAATTTGACCGCTTGTCACTCTGGCTTAAAAGCACATTCAATCACTTACGTGTCAATCTAAAGTTATCAATAGTTAATAAAGTAATCGCTAACGCTAAACAAACCATTAACAGGTAGGATTTGGAATCCAATACTTCGCCAATCATAAACGAAACACAAAGCATTACCAGCGGTTCTACATAACCGAGTAAACCAAGCACATTGACTGGTAATAAATTACTGGAGGCAATATATAAGATAAATGCAGCACCGTTGACTAAGCCGAACAAAGCCAAAAAATAATAAATATACTGATTGCCAACAATAATCGGCTGCATATCGGTTTGTGCAATAAAATAACCGGCAAACGGCATCACTAACAGCAGCTCAACGAAAAAGGTGGCAAGCGTATTAATACCGAAATAGCGGCGTAGCGTAATGTACAGCGGATAACCGACACCGGCGACAATGGTCGCCCACGAAAACGAACCGGTCAGCCAAATATTGGAAGCCACACCGATCACAGCAAAACCAAGTGACAACCATTTCAATAAAGTAAAATGTTCTTTAAACACAATTTTACCCAATGCTACCGCTACAATCGGCAGTAATAAATAACCAATCGAAACTTCAATCGCTTGCCCGTTATTCGGCGCCCATAAAAATAACCAAAGCTGAATGCCGGTATTCAAAGCAAGCAATAACAGCACCAAGACAAGCGGTGGATTTTGCTTGATTTTTTGCCAAAGCTGCTGAAATTTCGCCGTTTGTTTAAACAGTAAAATCGCTAATAAGATAAAGGGCGCTAGCACCACAATACGGAAGCCAAACATACTTTCGCCATTGAGCGGGCGCAATAAGATTGCGAAGTAATAACCCAAACCAAATAAGAAGTTGGCGCTCATACAGCATAAGATGCCCTTTAACATTTAATTCTCCGCGATCACTTTTTTACGCTGTTTTCGGATACTGAAAAGACCGTCTAAAATTAAGAAAAATACCGCAATCACCAAACAGGTCATCAGAAAATAGGAATTTGGATCCAATCGCTCACCGATTAAAAATGAAATTATCATCATAAATGTCGGCTCTAAGTAACCTAATAAGCCAAGTACATTAAACGGCAATATGGTGCTGGCTAATGTGTAAGAAAGCAGCGCTGTGCCACTTACTACGCTTAAAATCGCAATAAAGTAGTAAATATTCGGATTTTGCGCATAAATAAAATCCATATCGGTATTCCAAATAAAATACAGCGAAATGGGAATCAGGAACATAATTTCAAAGATAAAACTATAGATATTACTTAACTGGAATTTTCGACGGATATGGAAATAAACCGGATAACCAACAAAAACAAAAACGCCTTCCCAAGAAATACCACCGGCAAAAATGACGCTATTTAACACGCCTAATGTTGCAAAAATAATCGCCAACCACTTCACACGGGATAGACTTTCTTTATAAACCAAACGTCCGAAAGCCACCATGACGATCGGCATCAGCAAATAACCCATTGAAACTTCCAACGCTTTGCCGCTATTTGGCGCCCATAAGAAAAGCCACATTTGCGAGCCGACAATCGCTGAAGTGATCAATATGACGAGAATTAAATGAGGTTGTTGTTTCAAACGCTTTGCAAACGCAAAAAATTCATGTTGTTTCTTCAACACGAAAATCACGAAAAATAGAAAAGGTAAGGTAACAACCATACGAATGCCGAATAAGCTCTCACCGGAAAGCGGGCGTAGTAAGGTGGCGAGATAATACATTCCGCCGAATAATGCGGAAGCGGAAAGTGAATAAATAATACCGAGTTGCATATAATAGCTAGACAGATAAAAGTAATCTGCCCCGTGGATGGGGCAGAGAAAAGATTAAGATTGTTTATAATTTTTTAAGAAGTTAGCGAGGCGTCCCAATGCTTCTTCAATTTGATGCGCATAAGGCAAGGTTACGACACGGAAATGATCCGGTTTATGCCAGTTAAAACCGGAGCCTTGTACCAACAACACTTTTTCTGCTTGTAATAAGTCGTAAATAAATTTCGCATCGTCTTTAATACCATACATTTCCGTGTCAATTTTCGGGAACATATAAAGCGCACCTTTTGCTTTCACACAAGAAATCCCCGGAATTTGTACCAACAACTCATACATTTTGTCTCGTTGTTCTAACAAGCGTCCGCCCGGTAACACGAACTCATCAATACTTTGGTAACCACCTAATGCCGTTTGAATTGCGTGTTGCATCGGGGTATTGGCACATAAACGCATTGAAGACAGCATATCCAAGCCTTCAATAAACCCTTTCGCATGGTTTTTCGGCCCGCTTAATACCATCCAACCTTGACGGAAACCAGCAACGCGATAGGCTTTCGATAAGCCGTTATAAGTTACACATAATAAATCCGGCGCAAGCGCTGCGATATGGTGATGTACCGCACCGTCATAAATGATCTTTTCATAGATCTCATCAGCAAAAATAATGAGATTGTGCTGACGAGCAATTTCGGCAATCTCTAATAAAACAGAACGACTATAAACCGCACCGGTCGGGTTATTCGGGTTAATCACCAAAATGGCTTTGGTGCGAGGTGTGATTTTCGCTTTAATATCTTCAATATCCGGAAACCATTCGTTTTCTTCATCACACAGATAATGTACCGCTTTGCCGCCCGCAAGGGTTGATGCCGCTGTCCAAAGCGGATAATCCGGCATCGGAATCAAAATTTCATCACCATCATTTAACAATGCTTGCATCGACATTGTGATCAATTCCGATACGCCGTTCCCGATATAGACGTCATTCACATCTACGCCACGAATCCCTTTTGATTGATAATATTGAACAACCGCTTTACGTGCAGAATATAAGCCTTTTGAATCACAATAGCCTTGCGCTTTTGGTAAATTGCGAATCACATCAACTAAAATTTCATCCGGTGCTTCAAAGCCGAATGGCGCAGGGTTACCGATATTTAATTTTAAAATTTTATGCCCTTCTTCTTCCAAGCGAAGTGCTTCTTTATGAATCGGCCCACGGATATCATATCGAACTTGTGCTAATTTATCTGATTTAGGGAAACGTTCCATTGTGTTTGTCCTGTTATGTTTTAGGTAAATTGGTTGTTTATTGTAGAAAATTGTTCAACTTTACTCTGATTTGGTAGGAATTTAAAGAGGAAATAAGCTAAAATAACCACCTTTTTTTACAATAGCTAAAAACTAGCGGTTAAATTCTTTAGAAATTTTGCAAATGTCTATTTTTAATCAATTAAAACAACAACTTAGCGAACAGCCTACGGAAAACAAAACAGCTTTTGGTTTGATTGAATATCAAGCCTCCGTGCCTTTTTCTGAAGAAAACGTTGCTTTATTGAACTGGTTAAAGGCGCAGGAACATTATCCGCATTTTTTTTGGCAGGCTCGAGACACTGATCAGACCATTGCCAGTATCGGTACCGCAAAATCATTTTCCAGCCTTGAAGAAGCACAGCAATTTGTAAAACAAACACAGCTTGGTTTAGTCGGCGGCATTCAATTTGAAGGCGATTGCCAATTTATTTTACCCCGCTTGCAATTAGTAAAAAATCAGCAAAATCTGACCGCTTATTTCTATTTGAACGAAGCTGAATTAGCCCAACAAGAGGTTATTTTTGAACAATTTTTTGCAAATTTCATCCAAACCTTACCGCTTGAATTAACGGAAAACAATCTCCTTTCGCTGACTTCCGTTTACGATTTTGATGGCTGGCAACAAAATATAGAACGAGCCATTAGTCATATTCAACAACACAACTTTAACAAAGTGGTACTGGCAAATGCGAAAACATTGCAATTTGAACATGAGCTATCTGCTTATGATCTACTTGCAGCGAGTCAAACTACTAATTTAGGTTGTTATCACTTTATTTGGGCGGAAAATGCGAAATCCGCCTTTGTCGGCTCAAGTCCGGAACGTTTATACCATCGAAAAGGTCCTCAATTTAATACGGAAGCACTAGCAGGTACCGCCCCGGTAACGGAAAGTGCGATACAAACCGAACTAAATGCGGAATGGTTACTTACTGATCCTAAAAACATCTATGAAAATCAATTGGTTGTGGATGATATTCAGATACATCTGGAAGATTGCACAACGGAAATTACCGTTAGCCAAGCTGAAATTAAACGCCTACACAATGTGCAACATTTACGCCGTAAAATCTCTGCGCAGCTAAAACCGAATATGAGTGATGCCGATTGTCTCGCTCGTATTCATCCGACTGCAGCGGTTGCCGGCTTACCTCGCCAAGCAGCAAAACAATTTATTGCCGAATATGAACAATTCTCACGTTGTTGGTATGCAGGCACATTCGGTTATTTACAACCGGACGAGGCGGAATTTTGTGTTGCTTTGCGTTCTGCGCAAATTGAACAAAACTGCATTACACTCTATGCTGGCGCAGGTATCGTTGAAGAATCGGAACCGCAATCGGAATGGCAAGAAATTGAACGGAAGTCGTTGGCATTAGCCAAATTACTAAAAGTGGATTAAGCCAAACAAAAAATGGCAGGTATAACCCTGCCATTTTGTTTTATCCGGCTAAGCCGATAAATAACGCCAATAATAATGGTGCAACCAAATTCACAATAAAGCCGAAACTGATTGCCAGCGGCACAACTTGCGTACCGCCCGATTTTTGAATCACCGGCAACATACAATCTAATGACGTCGCCCCACCTAATCCGACTGCGGTAGAAGGAAATGCTCGCATAAAAAACGGAATGGTAAATAAGCAGAAAATTTCACGAGAAAGGTCATTAAAGAAGGCAATACTGCCGTATATCGGCCCCCAAGCGTCATTGACTAATACGCTAGATAATGAATACCAACCAAATGCCGAAGCAAAAGTGAGCCCTTGGACAATACTTAAATTCAATACTAATGCCGCAATAATACCGCCAATCAAACTACTGACAATCATCACTAATGAAGTATAGATTCCTCGTTTGTTAAAAAACACCTCTCGTAGCGGAATTCCGCTATTACGTAACTGAATACCGACACCGAAGATCATCACCTCCAACACATAAGTACTGGCGTGTAATGGAAAATCTAATGTCCCCTTCGTCACAAAACCGACGAGCCCACCAGCAATGGTGGTACCGATTAATTTAAACGAATCCATTAGCATTACCCAACGAGAAGGGATTTCTTGCGGATTCACTTGTTCACGAACCATTGGTTGCCATTTATCGTAAATCGCTAAACCGATAATATTCGAAAATTGAATAATTAAACTCAAACCGAGCGCAATCCCACCGATTTGCGGTAACTTGCTACCAATATCATCTAATTGCCCGAGCGAAATCCCCATCACAAATAAAATCAAATATAAACAAATATTTACAACCTGATTAACAACCTGCAATTTGCCTTTACCGACTTTAAATAAGTAGCCCAAAAACAAGGGAATCAGCACAATGGCTAAACCGTATAACATTTCATCTTCCTTATCGTTATGTATTTTTTGAGTTGAAATTTTAACGGTACTCCCATAAAATAAAACTGTTTTTATATACAGCCAAATTATAAGTAATCGAAATCATATGGCAATGCAACGCAAAATCATTCACATCGATATGGACTGTTTTTATGCTGCGATTGAAATGCGAGAAAATCCGGCGTTAATCGGCAAGCCTGTTGCCGTTGGTGGTTCCATTGAAGGTCGAGGCGTATTGACCACTTGTAATTATGAAGCCAGAAAATTCGGTTTACACAGTGCAATGCCAACCGCACAAGCGTTAAAACGCTGCCCGAATCTGATTCTAGTGCCGGTAAATATGCCGTTATACAAAGCGGTTTCCGAACAAATTCATCAAATATTTCGCCGTTATACCAATATCATCGAACCGCTTTCATTAGACGAAGCTTATTTAGATGTGACGGATTGTCAGCAATGCTCCGGCTCTGCCACTTGGATTGCCCAAGAAATTCGAGAGGCAATTTGGAACGAGCTGCGCTTAACCGCCTCCGCCGGCATTGCCCCGCTCAAATTTTTGGCAAAAATCGCTTCGGATCAAAACAAGCCTAATGGACAATTTGTCATTTCTCCGGAAAATATGACCGCTTTTATTTATGATTTGCCACTAAAAAAGATCCCGGGTGTCGGTAAGGTAACTAATGAAAAATTAGCGCAACTGGGATTACACACCTGCGGCGATATTCAGCACAGCGATAAAGCTTTTATTTACAAGACATTTGGCAAATTCGGGCAACGACTTTGGGACTTCAGCCACGCAATTGATAACCGAAAAATCGAAGTCAATCGTCCTCGTAAATCCTTAGCGGTCGAAAATACGCTACCGACTGATATTTGGCATTTATCGGAAGCGGAGCAAATTGTAGATGAGCTATTTAAGAAACTGGTTTTTCGGCTACAACGAAATTGGGGCGAACGTTCATTACAAGAGTTTAAAAAATTAGCGATCAAACTAAAGTTTGGTGATTTTACACAAACCACCTTGGAACGTACCACTGACGGGCTTTCGCTCGAGCGTTTTATCGAATTACTTCAACAAGTTTGGCAACGGACGAATCATCGTTCGGTACGCTTAATCGGGCTTTCGGTGCATTACCCAACGGAAAAAGTTAAAAAACAGTTAAATTTATGGGAATAATTGTTGCTAAAGGCTTGAATTCTTATAAAATTGCCCCATTTAATGACCAGTTTTTCCTCACTCTTTTTTGGAGATTTATCTATCTATGGCAAAAAGAATTGTCTTATTTTTATTAACTAACTTAGCGATTACCTTCGTACTTGGTATTGTGTTAAATATCATTTTCCAAGTAACCGGTATTCAAGGCGGTAGCACTGCAGGTATTTTAGTGATGTCGCTTTTATTTGGTTTCGCTGGTTCTTTAATCTCATTATTTATGTCAAAAAGCATGGCATTACGTTCCGTTGGCGCAGAAGTTATTCAACAACCTCGTAACCATGCGGAACAATGGTTATTTGATACGGTACAACGTCAATCACAGCAAGCAGGCATTCCAATGCCAGATATTGCGATTTATCACTCTGCCGATGTAAACGCATTTGCAACCGGTGCAACAAAAAGTAATTCGTTAGTGGCGGTAAGTACCGGTTTATTGGACAATATGACCGAAGATGAAGCCGAAGCGGTGGTAGCGCATGAAATCGCACACATTGCAAACGGCGATATGGTAACGATGACCTTACTACAAGGTGTATTGAATACCTTTGTTATCTTCTTATCTCGCATTATTTCGACCGCAGTTGCAAGCGGTAAAGATGAAAACGGTAATAACACTCAAAACACCTTGGTTTTCTGGATTGTGGATATCGCTTTACAAATGATCTTTGGTGTAATCGCAACCATGATTGCGATGTGGTTCTCACGTTACCGTGAATACCGTGCGGACGCAGGTTCGGCACAATTAGTCGGCAAAGAGAAAATGATTGCGGCGCTACAACGTTTACAACACGTACATGAGCCACAAGAAATGGAAGGTTCTCTTGCAGCATTTATGATTAACGGCGTACGTTCTAAAGAATTATTTATGAGTCACCCACCACTTGAAAAACGTATCGAAGCGTTAAGAAACTTATAATCGACAAGCGGTCTGATTTTGCAAAAAAATTGCAAGAACAGACCGCTTTTTTATTACGACTAAAACATAAAAGGGTAAAGCGTAAAAAGTAATAATAAATAGCGTGCTAACTTTCCCAACGTAATAAACAGCACCGCTTGCCAAATATTAAATCTGAGCCAACCAGCTATGCCGCATAACACATCCCCAATAACAGGCAGACTTGTCAAAAGAAGCGCAAACACCCCGTATTTTTCACATAAAGACAGTGCTAATCTTGCGGAACGATGTTGCAAATTAACCGGCTTAGGAATTAATAATCCCATCGCATAAGTGACGATACTGCCGAGGCTATTGCCTAATGTGGCAATCAAAGCTAACCACATCATACTTGCAGAAAAAATCGTTTGTTCCGCCAATAAATTTTTTGATGCTAATGCAGTAAAAATTAATTCAGAATTACCGGGCAAAACCGTAGCGCTTAAAAAGGCACTGAGGAACATTGAGATTAATTGGTTTTCTTCAGAGAAGAAAAAACTAAGTAATGAAGTAAAATAATCTATCATGTTGATTTGTAATATTTTTGTTAAGAAAATGATCGATGTATTTTAACGAAAATTTTCATTTAAGTTTCAATTTGATTTACATCAAAATTCGCTTTTGATTTACCTCAATATAATGGCAATTTTATTTTGAGTATTGCATTAACAGGTCTATAATTCTCAACAATTTCTGTAATTTTTCAAATTTATATTTAAGGATTATAAATGTTCTCACCTGCTGAAATGGCAAAAATCGCTGAAGACGGTGCAGTCTATAAGGCAACTAAACATCAATTATATTCTTTTATCTCGGCAATTTTAGCAGGTGGTTTCATCGCGCTTGCTTTTGTCTTTTATACCACAACACAAACCGGTGCGGCAGATGTACCATGGGGAATGGCAAAACTCGTCGGAGGTACCGTTTTCTCTTTAGGCGTTATCCTATGCGTAGTATTCGGTGCGGAATTATTTACTTCATCAACACTAACCGCTGTCGCTAAAGCGACGCATCGTATCACTTGGTTCCAAATGTTTAGAAACTGGTTCATTGTGTATGGCGGTAACTTTGTCGGTGGCTTGAGTATGGTTGTGCTTATTTGGCTTTCAGGTCAAATTATGGCGGCAAACGGTCAATGGGGATTAACCATTCTTAAAACGGCACAACACAAAATTCATCATACTTGGATGGAGGCTTTTACCTTAGGTATTTTATGTAACATTATGGTTTGTCTTGCGGTATGGATGGCAAATGCCGGTAAAAGTCTAACAGACAAAGCATTTATTATGATTATGCCGATTGCATTATTCGTGTCATCAGGCTTTGAGCACTGTGTTGCAAATATGTTTATGATCCCGATGGGTATGATGATTTCACAATTTGCATCACCTGAATTCTGGACAGCGATTAATGTCGATCCGGCACAATACGCAGACTTAGATTTATATCATTTTATTGTTAAGAATCTTATTCCGGTAACATTAGGAAATATTGTCGGGGGAGTGTTCTTCATCGGCTTAGTACAATGGTTCTTATACATTCGTAAACACTAATAAAATTTCGATTTAAGCGGTTTAATTTGTGTAACTTTTTGCAAAAAAGACCGCTTGTAAAACTTAATTTACTAACAAACAGAGGACTTAAAATGACTCAACTAACTGAAGCTCAACAAAAAGCATGGGCAGGGTTTACTGGTGGCGACTGGCAAACTGAAGTAAACGTACGTGATTTTATCCAAAAAAACTATACTCCATATGAAGGCGACGAGTCTTTCTTAGCTGGCGCAACAGCTGCGACAACTAAGTTATGGGAAGAAGTGATGGAAAAAATCAAAGTTGAGAACAAAACTCACGAACCGTACGATATTGATTGCGAAACTCCATCAACAATTACTTCTCACAAAGCAGGTTATATCGATCAAGCTTTAGAGAAAATTGTAGGTCTTCAAACTGATGCGCCATTAAAACGTGCGATTATCCCGTTTGGTGGTATCAAAATGGTTAAAGGTTCTTGCGAAGTTTATCGTCGTACCTTAAACCCTGAAGTAGAAAAAATCTTTACTGAATATCGTAAAACACATAACCAAGGTGTATTCGATGTTTATACTCCGGATATTTTACGTTGCCGTAAATCAGGTGTAATTACTGGTCTTCCGGATGCTTACGGTCGTGGTCGTATTATCGGTGACTACCGTCGTTTAGCAGTATACGGTGCGGATTTCTTAATGAAAGACAAGCAAAAACAATTTGCTTCATTACAACCTCGTTTAGAAGCGGGTGAAGATATCCAAGCAACAATCCAATTACGTGAAGAAATTGCAGAACAACACCGTGCATTAGGTCAAATCAAACAAATGGCTGCATCATACGGTTTTGACGTTTCTCGTCCAGCTGAAACTGCACAAGAAGCGGTTCAATGGACTTACTTCGCATACCTTGCTGCAGTTAAATCACAAAACGGTGCGGCAATGTCATTCGGTCGTGTATCTTCATTCTTAGATATCTATATCGAACGTGACTTAAAAGCGGGTAAAATCACAGAAGAAGAAGCGCAAGAGTTAATCGACCATTTAGTAATGAAATTACGTATGGTTCGTTTCTTACGTACACCTGAATACGATCAATTATTCTCAGGCGACCCAATGTGGGCAACCGAAACTTTAGCAGGTATGGGCTTAGACGGTCGTACATTAGTAACCAAAAACAGCTTCCGTATCTTAAATACGCTTTACACAATGGGTCCATCACCAGAGCCAAACTTAACTATCCTTTGGTCTGAACAATTACCGGACGGTTTCAAACGTTATTGTGCAAAAGTATCAATCGATACTTCATCAGTACAATACGAAAACGATGACTTAATGCGTCCTGATTTCGATAACGATGACTATGCAATCGCATGTTGCGTATCGCCAATGGTTGTTGGTAAACAAATGCAATTCTTCGGTGCACGTGCAAACTTAGCGAAAACAATGTTATACGCAATCAATGGTGGTATTGATGAGAAATCTGGTGCACAAGTTGGTCCGAAAACTTCACCAATTACAGACGAATATTTAAACTTCGACGATGTAATGGATCGTATGGATCACTTCATGGATTGGTTAGCAACACAATATGTGACTGCATTAAATATCATCCACTTCATGCACGATAAATACAGCTACGAAGCAGCATTAATGGCATTCCACGATCGTGATGTATTCCGTACAATGGCATGTGGTATCGCAGGTCTTTCTGTTGCGGCGGACTCATTATCTGCAATCAAATATGCGAAAGTTAAACCGATTCGTGGTGACATCAAAGATAAAGATGGTAACGTAGTAGCTTCAAACGTAGCGTTAGACTTCGAAATTGAAGGCGAATATCCACAATTCGGTAACAACGATAACCGTGTAGACGAAATCGCTTGCGACTTAGTTGAACGTTTCATGAAGAAAATTCAAACACACAAAACTTACCGCAATGCGACTCCGACACAGTCAGTTCTTACTATCACTTCTAACGTGGTTTACGGTAAGAAAACTGGTAATACACCTGATGGTCGTCGTGCTGGTGCTCCGTTCGGTCCAGGTGCAAACCCAATGCACGGTCGTGACCAAAAAGGTGCGGTTGCATCATTAACTTCTGTTGCAAAACTTCCGTTTGCTTATGCGAAAGACGGTATTTCATATACTTTCTCAATCGTACCAAACGCATTAGGTAAAGATTACGAAGCACAAAAACGTAACCTTGCGGGCTTAATGGACGGTTACTTCCACCACGAAGCAACTGTTGAGGGTGGCCAACACTTAAACGTAAACGTATTAAACCGTGAAACATTATTAGATGCGGTTGAGCATCCAGAGAAATATCCACAATTAACCATTCGTGTATCTGGTTATGCGGTACGTTTCAACTCTTTAACTAAAGAGCAACAAATGGACGTAATCACACGTACATTTACTGAATCAATGTAATCACTCACATTGAGTTCTTTAAGCGGTCAGATTTTGCAAAATTTTTGCGGAATCTGACCGCTTCTTTATTGATATTCTGTTAAAATAACGAAAACGAATTTATTATTTTATTAATCGAAGGAATCATATATGTCTATTGCTCGTTACCATTCATATGAATCTTGCGGTACTGTTGATGGTCCGGGAATTCGCTTCATTCTATTTTTACAAGGTTGTCTAATGCGTTGTAAATATTGCCACAACCGTGATACATGGGATCTTGATGGCGGTAAAGAAATCAGTGTCGAAGATTTGATGAAAGAAGTGGTAACCTATAAACACTTTATGAAAGCGACTGGCGGCGGCGTAACTGCATCTGGTGGCGAAGCTGTATTACAAATGGAATTTGTGCGAGATTGGTTTAGAGCGTGCAAAGCGGAAGGTATTGATACTTGTTTGGATACCAATGGTTTTGTTCGTCACTATAGCCCAGTCGTCGATGAAATGCTTGAAGTGACCGATTTAGTGATGCTCGACTTAAAGCAACTAAATGATGAAATCCACCAAGATTTAATCGGTGTATCGAATAAACGTACGCTTGATTTTGCTCGCTATCTGCAAAAATTAAATAAACGCACTTGGATTCGTTATGTTGTTGTACCGGGTTATACTGATGATGATGATTCCGCACATCGCTTAGGGCAATTTATCCAAGGTATGCAAAATATTGAAAAAGTCGAATTGTTACCATATCACCGCTTAGGTGCACACAAGTGGGAAACGCTTGGCTATAAATATGAATTAGACGGTGTATTGCCACCGCCAAAAGAAGATCTTGAACGTATTCAAAAAATTATTGAAAGCTACGGACATACCGTGAAATTCTAACCCCATCACATAAGAATAAAAAAATCCCCAAGGTACGATTAAATACTTTGGGGATTTTATTTATTCTAAAAGTTTTATTAGAAAGTCACATTCATACCAAGCATCGCATTTCTACCCATTTGTGGAATATGAGGTAAATAAGACACATGCTGATGGATTTTCTGATTTAGCAAGTTATCCATTTTTAGGAATACTTGATATTCCATCTGATTCAATACTTTATTATAAGTTAAACCGACATTCACTTGATGAGAGCCCGGTGTTGCTTTTTCATATTTCGACACTTTATTCTGAGTAAACACTCGATAATATTCCAACATTCCCGACCAATTCTGATTGAAATCAGCATTAAATCTTGCACCTAAACGTAATGGCGGCACACGTGGTGCTGAAATATCAGGTTGTGTTTCCCAACCTGAAACCTGCCCTCTTTTGGCACCAAAAATGTAATAGCCTTTTGGAATATCAGGAAGATCAGTTAATTTACCACGAACATAATCACCAAATACGGCAAGACGATAATTCGGCGTAAAGAGATAACCGATTTCGCCTTCTACTCCACTAAAGCGCGCTTTTCCTTGGTAATAACGGTTTACCTTCAAATTATATTCATCAGTCAAAGATTTCGGACCACGGTTATCATTCAGTGTAAGTGGATAAATATAATTATCGTAATGAGTATGATAAATATTGAATTTATAATCCCACTTCTCTCCCATATAAGCTAAAGCCAACTCAATATGATTTGAACGCTCTTTATTTAGGTTTTTATTACCGGCTTCAAAAGCATTCAGTGCAATATGTTTACCGTGCGCATATAGCTCTTGAGCATTTGGTAAACGTTCCTGATGAGAAGTATTTAAAGTCAGTTTATGATCCGGTGCAAAAAACCAATTGGTTGCAAAACCATAAGAGTAACCGGTTTCCTTATGTGGCTCCAAATTTGGCATTGGCGTATTAAAACCTGACCATTGATCAATTAACTTAACATCATAATCCATTGAAATTTTCTGACGTTCAACACGACTACTAACTTCAAATGAAAAGTCGCCGAGATTTAAGCGCTCAATACCAAATACACTAAATTGCTTGGTTTTCGGATTATTCAATAGCTGTTGCTTATTCACGACACGGGCAGCTTCTAATGATAAAGCACTGGTCTGTAAATGAGAATATTGTGCTCCAATCGCCCCTTTTAACCCATTCCATTCTGAATGCACTAATTCGAGACGTAGATTTTTTCCTTTATTTTTAAAGTAATTCTCTATTCTATTGCCATCTTTTTCATCATGAAAATAATCAACGTAATTCGCAGTGACTTTTAGTGATTCAATGCCCTTTAGCGGATTCTTTAATTCCCCGTCAAGATCATAGCGTTTGGAGTGCATATCAATCCAAGGCTTACCATGTGGGTGATCTTGCATACCATACTGAGAACCGCCGGGAATATGCGTATGATCTAAACGAAGTCCCGGATTGTTATAATCAATATCACTTTCTTCAGCTAAATGCGGATAAAAGCGGAGATAACCTTTCTCAAACATCACACCTTGGCGGATAATACTAATCGTATAATGATCATATTGATGCGTATGCCCAACTAAACCATATTTATTACGTTGATCCGTGTAAGCCACACCTAAATGCCCTTTCTCACCAATCCAAGAAAGTCCAACTGTTCCCGATTGAGACTGAAGATCACTATCCGGTACCCGATGATAAGGTTTACCTTCAATGGTGAATTTCGGCGCATAATATTCGGAAGCTTTGTTATATAACCCTTGTAAACGTAAGGCGAAATTATTACCTAATGCAAAAGTAGAACCGACATAAGTTAAACGTTCTTTATTCGCAGAACTAAAACGTACACCAGCCTGCCCTTCATATCCTTTTTCCGGTACAGCACTTGGAATTTTCTCATCAACCACATTAATCAGCCCGGCATTATTTCCCGCGCTGTAAAGTAAGGTTGTAGGTCCTCGTAAAATTTCAATACGTTTTGCAAGCAAAGAATCTACGGTAACCGCATGATCGGGAGATAGCTCTGACATATCGAAGATTTCTCCGTTATTTTGCAAAATTTTTGCACGCTTGCGTTCTTGACCTCGAATAACAGGTGCACTTGCGCCACCACCGAATTGGCTGGAATGAATCCCCAACTCACCTGATAATGCATTACCTAATGTCGCTCCTCGTTGTTTTAGTATTTGGCTATCTACCACTTTTTCATTGATATTTAGACCATCTCCTAACAAATTACCTTTTGTATCCGGCGTACTACCTTCAACGGTAATCATATCTAGAGTTTCTTCTGACGCAGATAGCGTATTTGAGATTAAAAGCAATAAACTCAACGCCAAACTATTTTTTTTCATTTTATTCAACCTAAAACCATAAAAAAATTAAGGATGCAAATTTACTTTAAAACACACTAATTTGCAATAATAACCTTAAAAAAATTATATATAATTATTGAATATGATTTATCCTCACCAAACAAGTTACATATAAAATAACTAAAAAATTCCTCGTGATTTCGGTTTCTATGAAACTTTGGTGTATGATGCTAAGACTAATTACTCATTTCGACCAATAAAAAGGAAATAAACAATGTCTAATCCTCTTTTAAATTACACCGGTTTGCCTGCCTTTTCACAAATCAAACCGGAGCATATCCAACCTGCAGTAGAAGCAGTGATTAAAGAATGTCGTGATACCATTGAACAAGTTGCCCAAATCGAAAACCCAACCTGGGAAAATTTCTATATGCCACAAGCCATCGCCGGCGATAAATTTGCGCGTGCGTGGTCGCCTATCGGTCATTTAAACGGGGTAAAAAACTCGCCGGAATTACGTGAAGCTTATCAGGCTTGCTTACCGCTACTTTCTGAATACAGTACTTGGGCGGGACAACACCAAGGCTTATATCAAGGCTATGTAAAACTTAAAAACTCACCGGAATTTGAGAGCTATTCGCTTGCACAGAAAAAAGCGATTGAAAACAGCCTACGCGATTTCGAACTTTCAGGTATCTCGTTACCAGCAGATAAACAAAAACGTTATGGCGAAGTGTCTGCTCGTTTATCTGAACTCAGCTCTCAATTCAGTAACAATGTATTGGATGCGACCATGGGTTGGGATATCGTGATCACAGACGAAGCACAGCTTAAAGGCTTACCTGAATCTGCCTTAGAAGCAGCAAAACTTTCTGCAGAAAGCAAAGGTAAAAAAGGTTACCGTTTTACTTTAGAATTCCCTAGTTACTATCCGGTATTGACTTACTGCGAAAACCGGGAATTACGTGCAGCAATTTATAAAGAGTATGCAACCCGTGCTTCTGATCAAGGTTCAAATGCAGGCAAATGGGATAACTCGGCAAATATTGATGAGAAACTTAAATTACGCTTAGAAATGGCACAGTTACTAGGCTTTGAAACCTATGCGGATCTTTCTCTTGCTACCAAAATGGCGGAGAACCCGCAACAAGTTGTCGATTTCTTAGAAGACTTAGCCAAACGTTCAAAAGCACAAGGTGAAAAAGAATTAACTGAATTACATGCTTTTGTGGAACAAGAATACGGTGTAACCGAACTTCAGCCGTGGGATATTGCATTCTATAGCGAAAAGCAAAAGCAAGCGTTATATGCGATCAATGATGAAGAACTTCGCCCTTATTTCCCGGAAGATCGTGTACTTTCAGGCTTATTTGAATTAATGAAACGTATTTTCGGTTTACGTATTGAAGAAAAATTCGGCATTGATACTTGGCACGAAGACGTACGTTTTTTCCAAATTTACGATGAGCAAAACGAAGAACGTGGTTCATTCTATTTAGATTTATACGCACGTGAAAATAAACGTGGCGGTGCGTGGATGGACGATTGTATCAACCAAAAACGTTTAGCGGATGGTTCGTTACAAAAACCGGTGGCATACTTAACTTGTAACTTTAATAAACCGATTGGCGACAAACCGGCTCTGTTTACGCATGACGAAGTTACCACGTTATTCCATGAGTTCGGTCACGGTATCCACCATATGCTCACCCAAATTGATGTCGGCGATGTTGCCGGTATTAACGGTGTGCCGTGGGATGCGGTAGAACTACCGAGCCAATTCTTAGAGAACTGGTGTTGGGAAGCGGAAGCGCTTGAATTTATTTCAGGGCATTATCAAACCGGCGAACCGTTACCGAAGGATAAATTAACCCAGTTACTCAAGGCGAAAAATTTCCAAGCGGCAATGTTTGTATTAAGACAATTAGAATTCGGTTTATTCGATTTCCGTTTACATTTGGCTCAACCTCGTGAAGGCTTGGTATTAGATACGTTAAAAGCGGTAAAAGCGGATGTTGCGGTGGTTCGCACACCTGAATGGGTGCGTACCCCACATAGCTTTAGCCATATCTTTGCCGGAGGTTATGCAGCTGGTTATTACAGCTACTTATGGGCAGAAGTATTATCGGCGGATGCCTTTGCGAAATTTGAGGAGGACGGTATTTTCAACCGAGCTACCGGTCAATCTTATTTAGATAATATTCTGACTCGTGGCGGTTCGGAAGAACCGATGGTATTGTTTGAACGCTTCCGTGGTCGTAAACCAACCTTAGATGCACTATTACGTCATAAGGGTATTGCGAACTAACCTCGCTCTATTCTTACAAGCGGTCAAATTTGCAAAAAATCTTGCAAATTTGACCGCTTATCTTTTTTTTATCAACTAAATCGCTATAATCTTGATAAATCAAATAATTAAGAGAAAACACGATGTCATTAGATTTATCCAATATCCGCCAGCAAATTACCCAACTTGATCGCCATTTACTGAAATTACTTGCCGAACGTCATCGTCTCGCTTTTGATGTTGTTCGTAGCAAAGAAATCACACAAAAGCCGCTACGTGATATCGAACGAGAAAAAGCGCTATTACAAGCACTAGTGAGCCATGCCGAAGCGGAAAATTACCAATTAGATCCGCAATATGTCACACAAATTTTCCAACGTATTATTGAAGATTCCGTGTTGACTCAGCAAAATTATCTGCAAAATAAATTAAACGAGCAGAAAGAACAGAATGTATCGATTGCCTTTTTAGGTATGCGTGGTTCCTATTCCAATATGGCGTCTCGTCAATTTGCGAAAAAATATCAAGGTTCTTTAATTGAATTGAGTTGTGATTCGTTCCAACAAGTGTTTGATAAGGTAAGTGAAGGTGAAGCCGAATTTGGTGTGCTTCCGCTTGAAAATACCACGTCAGGGTCAATCAATGACGTATATGATTTACTACAACATACTGATTTAGCGGTGGTTGGTGAACTGGCTTACCCGATCAAACACTGCGTACTAGCAAACGGCAATATTGATCTTGCTGAAATTGATACCTTGTACAGTCATCCGCAAGTGATCCAACAATGCAGTCAATTTATTCAAAGCCTGAATAAAGTCCATATCAAGTATTGCGAAAGTAGCTCACACGCAATGCAGATGGTCGCACGCTTAAATAAGCCGAACATTGTCGCATTAGGTAATGAGGATGGTGGAAAGCTCTACGGTTTAACCAATATCAAAACCGATATTGCTAACCAACAGAATAATATCACTCGCTTTATCGTAGTAGCGAAACAAGCGATAAACGTTTCACCGCAAGTACAAACAAAAACATTATTGCTAATGACCACTTCTCAGCAAGCCGGTGCATTAGTGGATGCGTTGATGGTATTCAAACAGTATCAGATTCGTATGACCAAATTGGAATCTCGCCCGATTTACGGTAAACCTTGGGAAGAAATGTTTTATGTGGAACTAGAGGCGAATACGCATGCTGAAAATACCCAACAAGCACTAAAAGCTTTAGAAGATGTTACAAGCTATATCAAAGTATTAGGTTGCTACCCTAGTGAAATTATCGAGCCGGTAAAACTCTAACAAGCGGTTAAATTTTAAGATTTTTTTGCAAAAAATGCCCGATAAGCAATGACTTATCGGGCATTTTACTTAGAAAGTTACCTCTGCGGTTAACTTAAAGTTTCTTCCAGGAGCAGTGAAACGATTTAATCCTTTACCTGTCGTTTGGTTGATCAAGTTACTCGTACCAAATGGACGAATTGAACGAACCGATTCCCAAGTCAGATATTTGCGATTCTGTAAATTATAAACACCTGCTTGTAAGGTGACGTTTTTCCACGGTTTAACATAAGCAATCATATCTAATAAAGTATAAGCACCGCTGCGCCATTTTAAGTAGCTGTCTTTTGCCTTTTCTTCACTATGATACATATTGTAAGTATCTTCCGCTTTTTTCGCGCTTACACGGGTAACATACACATCTACGCCAAATTTCTCTTCCGGATGTTCATAGCCTAAACCAAACACAGAAGTTCTCGGCTGAATCGCATTAAGCGGTAAATTCCCCTCCATCTTACCTTTTTGATAAGTGTATTTATAACTTGCGTTGAACCCTTCTAAAGCTTGCCATAATTGCCCGAAATTCAATTTAGAACTAATTTCTAAGCCGTTAACTCTAGCCTCTTGACGGTTTACATTTTGATAAATTTGATAAGGTCTTGCCGTTGCACTGCCGCCGAAAGCATTCATTAGATTTTTAGGACCAAGATACTTCAAATCAATAAAATTATCATAATCCGTTTTAAAGTAACTGGTTGTAATAAAGCCTAAATCACCATGTAAAGTTAATGCGGCTTCTTTCGTCTTTGCACGCTCAGATTTAAGATCCACATTAGGCAATACGGTAAAATCCGGGTGCTTAAAGGTAAAATAAAGCTCATCAGAAGTCGGTGCTCTAAATCCATTTGCGTATTTAACTTGTACGCGCAAGAAGCTAAACGGATCCGCAGTTGCCGCTAATGAATAAGAATGTTTTTGATATTTAACATTACGTGATAAATATTTAATATTTTCTTCCGCATTTTGGCGAATTTGCTCTTTTGTTGGTCGATCTGGTAACGGTACAAATAACCCTTGCAGCATATCATCCGGAATCTTCGCCGTTTGTCCCGCAACATATTTAGGCTTATAGCTAATATCATCATAGCGGTAGCCGATATCAAAACTTAAATAGTCATTCGCTTTCAAATTATCCGCAAAATATAATGAACCATTTTTCGCTTCAACCGGAATTAAGAACGAAAACGTATCTTCATTCGGGCAAATTAAGCCATTCCATTGATCGCTACCGGTCGCATTTTTACAAGTAATGACTTCTTCCGTTCCTTTAAAGAAGTTATTCCGCATACCAAGGAAACGCTTTGTCCACCATTGAGTATTACTCGTTGCACCGAAACCGCCACGGTTAACCATTTTTTTCTCTGTACGGCTATAGCTACCACCATATTCCAATGAATGTTCTTGACCGAGTAAAGAGAAGGATTTAGTTAAATCAAGATTCAGTTGCTTTGTATCCGTATCTAAATCTCGTTCAGTATAAATATTTTCCGTATAGCCTTTACTTCCTGGTAATAGGATGCTTTTAAATTTACTCTTTGGATCTAAAGTTGCAAACTTACGTCCTTTTTCGTCCGTATACGTTTTTGTAAGTGCAACCTCTTCCGAGGTTATATTATTTGAATAATCTTTATAATATGCTGTGACAGATTTATTACAATCAAAAACACTACAATCAAACCAATAAGCTCTAACGAGATTTACTCCCTCAGTATAAGTGCCTTTTGAATCGGTAATTGTGGTTAAACCTAATTCATCCACGCCTAAGTTCGGTTGATTACCGTCTCTATCAACCACTTTACCATCTTTTAGCTGTAAACCGGCTAAATTCTCGGTTTCCTTACAATGCGAACCATCACAATAATCATCTGTCCTAGCACGATTTTTAATTTTTTGTGTTGAATAGGTAAGCTTTAATGTATCCCATAATGGATTCGCACTAAAATTCTCATACACAAAAGCATAATTCTGGCGTTTACTTTTATCATTCGTATGACGTAACTCATATTCGTCAACGTTAATATAAGTTGTCGGTTTTAAGTTGTAAGAAAAGTCATGACCTCTATTTTTCTTCTCATACAAATCCGCAACAACACTAAAACGGTGATTATCCGAAGGTGAATAACCGAATTTAATTAAAGTACTGTCTTTCTTAATTGAATAAGGGTCGGCTTTTTCTCGTTCTTTCCCTTGTACACTACCGTCAGCCGTCTTGTAATCATAGTTTTCCAATTCATGACCGTCACGCCAAGTTTTTAACGCTAAAATATCAAAATTTTTATAACGACCGGCAAAGGTCAGTGAGTTGGCTTTTTGATTATCTGCACTTGAATAACCGGTTTTATAACCAAAGTGGTAATCTTTTTCCGTTAAAAAATCACGAGCATCTTTGGTTTCAAACATTACTGCGCCGCCTAAAGCACCGCTACCGACACGAACGGAATCCGCACCTTTACGAATCGTCGCTTGTTTAAGTGTTTCAATTTCTACCGAGTTACGGGTATTATTAAAATTGCCATACCCTTCAAATAATTCTTTAAAACCCTGAGATGAAAGTGTTTCCGCTTGATGTAAACCATCTACTGTAATTGCAACACGGTTCTCATCTACCCCTCGCACCGCATAACCGCTACTCCCCATACGTCCGGTCTCAACTACCGTCACACCGGTTTCATAACGTACGAGATCTCGTGAGTCTTGTACTTGCTGTTTTGCCAGTTGTTTTGCAGATTTTTTGATTTCAGAAATTTTTTGTTGCTGAATACCATCCTTTACAATCACGGTGTCGAGTTGCATTTGCTCTTGTGCCAATGCACTGTTGTATTGCAAAACACAAAGTGCTGCAATAGATAGATTAAAACGAAGCTTAATCACAATCATTCTCCTTTAGACAAGATAAAAAAACTGTGCTAGCCAAAACTAGCACAGTAAATGTTTAATTATATAGTTATTCTGTTTTATGACCTTCATCTAGGTGAACGATATTCACTAGATCATCCGAACTTACTTCGAAAGCTTTACCAAAGCCTTTTACGAAAAGGCCTTGTGTCGGTTTAAAACTGAATAAGTTGAAATCTTTCATTTTTGAAAGCTCATCAATAAGATCACCATGGCGTGCTTTTAATGCTTTTAAACCACTTTCCCACTCTTCACCTTCACGTTCAATTAAACGTGAAGTCGCATCAAACGTTAAACGGCGGCGAGCAAAAATTTGACGGCTTTTCGTTTCATCATCAATCAACATTAATGATACTTTCGGTACATCAATTAAATTACGAGCATGACGAGCAATCGTTGAAATCAGTACTTGGTATTCGCCATTATTAATCACAAAAGGCGCATAACTCACATTCGGATTACCGTCTTTATCTACTGTTGAAAGCACAATTGTCTGAATATTTTCTTTTAATTCTTGAATTTCAGGTCCTAAACGATTTTGTAAGACTTCTTGACGATTAGTCACAGTCATAAGTTCTCCTCAACTAAAATTTATGTAAATTTTATCAACAGGTATTGTTAATACAAATTATTTTTAATTATATTTATACTGTTTTTTTTCGCAATGTTAAAAATGTAAATTTTTACTTTTGACGAACAAATAATCAGCGAGTGGTTGTATCTCTTTGAAATTAAGGCCTATTAATAGCCATAAAAAGGGCTTTTCACTTTACTAAACTTACAATTTTGTGTCAAAATGAATCTGTTCATTCTTGAATATTTACTTCGCCAAAAAGGATTTTGCTTATTAAACAGTATGTCAAAACATTAAAAATTGACATATCTTACAATTATTAATAAATAGGGGTCCATATGCAGAAACGCATAGCTAATTTCCTTAATAAAAAATATCTCTGTACTTTGTCTGTGACAGAAAATAACCAACCTTGGTCCTTTGCTTGTTTTTATAAATTTGATGAAGCTAATTATCGCTTAATCTATATGAGCTCAGAGCAAACCACCCATTCCAAAATCGCACATACAAATCCTAAAGTCGCCGGAACGATTTTCTCACCGACGCGTTTTCATTCCTCCATTCAAGGTATTCAATTTCTTGGTACAACGCACTGCTTAAGCGGTGAAGATGCACAAGCCGCAAAAGACTTATATAAAGCAGAATTCAAGCCATATGTTGATGATGCGTTATCCGTTTGGGAAGTAAAATTAGAACAAGTTCGCCTTATTGATAATTCACTCGGCAAATTCGGTAAAATGGAATGGAAAAAAGGTGATCCGGAAGTGAGAGACGATTTCCAAACTATCCAGCTAGCTTAAGAAAGCAAAATGAAATAAAACAGCCCCGAGAAGTCGGTTTTAAGGCCTGACCTTTCAGGGGCTGTCGCTTTTTATTTTAAAGATTGGCGTGCCATATCAATACTCTGAATAATTGCTCGGCGATCAATAGATTCATTCTCTCCGTCTAATACCTGACGCCAAAAATCAATCGCTTGTTGATACTGTTTATTCGCATAAGCATGCGATGCAAGTAGCAGTAAACTGGTACTCTCTTTTTTATCTAAGCTCAACGCTTTATCAAGCCATCGTTGGGTCTGAGCCGAGATCGTTTTTCCTTCTTGATAATATTTGGCTGTTGCCATTGCACCGAAAATCGCTGCCTTCTCACCCAACACTTTTTGTGCATTATCATAACAAATTAAAGCAGAACCAAAATCATTATTTAAAGCGTAAGCTTGCCCCAACTCATACCACAATTCCCCGTTATTCGGGTTTTCTCGTAAGCGCTCTTGTAAGCTTAAAACATAACGATTATTTTTTTGTTCTTTATCTTCTAGCCCTGTTTGGATTTGAAAAGCTTGATGCAACTGCTCGCCTTGGTTCACTATCTGATAACGTTCCGTTTGCCAATAAAAAATAGCAGCCGCTATAAAGCTTAACGCTAATAGAAATAGCCCGACAAGCGGTCTGTTTTTAGCAAAATTTTGCAAAGATTGGCTAGTTTGCTGCTCAAAATGATAGCGTTGTTCCGCTTCATTGAGATACTCCGCTTTCAGCTCATCGGCAAAATTTTCGGCAAATTTAACCGCTTGCTGATAATTTTCGTGATTAATTTCTGCTCTTGTTTTCATCTTATCGTCATCAAATTCGCTTCAATAAATACGAGTTACTATTTCTTTTTCGTGCGCCAAACAATTAAGCTTAATAAAATTAAACATAATCCGAACGGCATTCCCCATAACACCCAAGTTTGAGCATTAACCGGCGGATCGTAATTCACAAAATGCCCGAAGCGATTGGTCATAATTTGAATAATTTCTTCATCGCTTTTACCTTGATTGACCATTTCATAAACTTCCAAACGTAGTTTATAAGCGGTAGTGGCATTTGATTCCACCAGGTTTTGATTTTGACATTGCGGGCAGCGCAGCGATTTTGCTAATGCCACCGCTCTTACTCGGTCTGACTCTTGCTGAAATTGAAAGGTATCAACCATTTCCGCTTGTGCAATACCACTTAATACAAGCGGTAAAAAAAGCCAAATTTTTTGCAAAAATTTCATTAAGGTTCCTTACGTAATGCTTCTAAACGAGGAAGAAAATCTTTTTCGAAATCCGGGTTATAGCCTTTTTGCTGATAACGCACGATCCCATGCTTATCAATTAAATAACTGGAAGGCGCAGAAGAGACTTTTAGCGTTTGAATTAAAAAGCTACGTTCATAATCATCAATAATCAGGCTAAACGGATTTCCCCAACGATTTAATGCCGCTCTCGCCGCATTCGGTTCATCGGTGTAAGTTAAGCCGACAATCGGAACACCTTGCTCTTTAAGCTTTAATAAAATCGGAAATTCTTTAATACACCAAGTACACCAGCTCGCCCACACATTCAGAATATAAGGTTCTTTCGGTAAGCTGTTATTATTTAAACGTGCGTGCGGATCTAATAAATTCTTACCGACAAATTCAGGAAACGGTTTATCTCGCCAATCCTCGGTCGGCGCTAATGCGTCTTTATTCATTAATGGCACGGTAAGAAACGCCACTAAAGCAATCAATAATAATAAAGGCAAAAACAAAAAGGCTTTTTTCATCTTATTCATCCATTACAAAATTTATTTACGGCGATAACCAAACAGCGCCAAAATTGAGGCGATAACCATCATAATACCGCCAAGCCATAATGCTCTGACATAAGGTTTATAATGTAAGCGGAACGCATATTCTAAGTTACCGAATTTATCGCCCATTACGATATACACATCATCTAAGCCATGATGATACAAACCGACTTCCGCCATCGTCATAGTTCTTACATCATAATAACGGCGCTCCGGTACGACTACCGCCAATTCTTCTCCCGCTTTCGCAATACTAAAAATCGCTTGTTCCGCTGTATAGTTCGCTCCAATAACATCACGATAGCCTTCGTATCGGAAAGTAAAACCGGCTAAATTCGCTTGTTGATCCGGCTTGAGACGCACGCCAATCTCATCGCCATAATAACTATTCATCATCGCGCCAATCACACAAATGGCAAAACCGATATGTGCTAAACGCATTGCAAGCGGTCGAATTTGCCACATATATTGCAAATACGGAATATGGGTCAGAATGATCCACATAGCTAACGTCACAAATAATAAAGGTAATAGCTCGAATTGATATAACTGCGTTTGTGCAATCGTATGTTGAATCAAGGCTAGCGCCAATCCCAACGCAACCGGTAAGAACGCTAATTTTACTAAAATCGTTTTTAGCGGAATCTGCTTCCAACGTAATATCACCGCCAGCCCCATCGCTAACATAAGAAACACGGCTAACGGCGCAAATATGCTATTGAAATAAGGCGCACCGACTGAAATTGAACCCCAATTCATTGCGGTAAAAATCATCGGATAAAACGTACCGAGTACCACGGCGCAAGTAGCGATCGTCAACAATCCGTTCAATAACAGAAAGCCGGTTTCTTTTGAGAACAAGCGGAAACGTACCTCGCCTTGCCATAAATTTACGCGGAAAGCGAATAGCGCTAATGCAATAAAACTTAAACTGAAAAATAGAATCAGTAATGCCATCCCTCGATCCGGGTCAACTGCAAAAGCGTGTACTGAGGTTAAGACGCCTGAACGAACAATAAAAGTCCCAAGTAGACTCAATGCGAAAGCAAAAATGGCCAATAAAATCGTCCAATAGCTAAAAATGCCTCTTTGCTCGCTCACAATTAAGGAATGAATTAATGCCGTACCTAATAGCCATGGCATTAATGAAGCGTTTTCGACTGGATCCCAGAACCACCAGCCGCCCCAACCCAACTCATAGTACGCCCACCAAGCGCCTAAAATAATACCAGCGGTTAAAAATCCCCATGAAATCATCGCCCATGGGCGAATCCAACGTGCAGTTGCCGCATCTAATACACCGGAAAGTAAGCTCGCCACAATCATCGCAAAACTTACCGCAAAACCGACATAGCCTAAATAAAGTAACGGCGGATGAAAGATTAACCCGACATCTTGTAACATCGGGTTTAAATCTCGTCCTTCCGGCGGCGGTGGAAAGCTACGTTCAAACGGATTGGAAACTAATAAGATAAATAGCATAAAGCCAAGGCTTATCAGCCCTAACATTGCTTGGGTACGATAGTTAAACAAGCGGTCGGATTTATCGGAAAAAATGCAAAACACGCCGGTCCAAAGGGTTAATGCGGTGAGCCAAAATAACATTGAGCCTTCATGTCCGCCCCAAGTCGCTGCAAATTTAAAGAAGTCCGGTAATTGACTATTGGAATGCTGCGCAACATAAATGACCGAAAAATCATCACGCAAAAAAGCGTGCGCCAATGTTCCGAACGAGATAGTACAACATAACGCTTGTACTCCGCTAAATAGCGGATTAAAGCTCAGTAATTGTGGGCGTTTAAATGGTTCGCCCCACAGCGATAAGCCCACTTGAAACACAGCTACAACTGTAGCCAAAATCAATGCAAAATAACCCAACTCAGGGAGCATAAATAAACCTTATCTAACTCTATAAAGACAAACGAATGCTAACCGAAATACGTGTTTTTCATAGCCATGCCATCATAAAGAGTTGTTAGCATGATGTAAATGAAAAGGGCGATAACTCGCCCTTTGTTGTAAAAAGATTTGATCTAATCCGAATTTTATCGCTTCGATAAATTAGCCATTATTTATTTTTACTGTTCGCCGTCTGATCGCTCTCGTCCTCTGCTAAAATTTCTGCAGCAGATTCATTCAGCGCTTCCGCTTCTTGTTGCGGTTTCACAAACGGTTTCGGCGTAAAATATTTACGTACAATTTCAACCGAAGAACCGTAAATCAGCTCTTCTTTAAAACGTTCCTTATCCAAAGCCCTCACGCTTTCTATCACACTTTCCGCTTCAATATCATCAATACCTAATTTCATCATTGCCGCTTTACTTAACACTAAAGCCGATTCAAACGTCTCACGAATTTGGAAATCAACATGTCGCTTGGTTAATTCAATCGCACTATGACGATCATAGGTTCGAGCCAAAATCGGCGTTAACGGAAACTCTTGTTTAATCTGTTCAACAATGAGTGCGCTGCGTTCCGGATTATTAATACCTAATACCACACAGTCTACTTTCGCCAAGCCGCTGGCGCGTAACACATCTAAGCGAGTGCCGTCCCCATAATACACTTTAAAACCGAAACTTGCCGCTGCACGAATACGATCAGTGCTGGAATCAATCACCGTTACCGTAATGCCTCTCGCTAATAACGTTTGACATACGATTTGGCTAAATCGACCAAAACCAATGACTAATACGTTATTTTCCAAATCTTCGGCAATCTCAATATCCGTCATATTCGGCGCTTCTTGGGCGGATTTTCGCATCATTGCACGTTGTACAAACAACACAACCAACGGAGAAATCAGCATTGAAACAATCACTGCCGCCGTAAACGTTGCTTGCTGATCTTGATTAAATAAACCGATTGCCGCCGCCGCTGAGAATAATACGAATGCAAATTCCCCCCCGTGCGCCATAATCGACATTCGCATCATTGATTCTCTATGGCTTAAACGTGTTAAGCGGGCGATCACATACACTACCAACGCTTTACCCAGCACACATATCGCCACAATACTTAATAACCATAGCAAATCATTAAAGACAAAATTTAAATCGAGCGACATCCCTACGCCCATAAAGAATAAGCCGAGTAATAAGCCACGAAACGGTTCAATATCCGCTTCTAATTGGTGGCGAAACGCCGATTCCGATAAAATTACGCCGGCAACAAATGCTCCCATTGCCATGGAAAGCCCACTCGCTTCCATTAACCAAGCCGCACCTAATACCACCAGCAAGGCGGCTGCCGTCATCATCTCACGTACTTTAGCTTTCGAAATCATTCGAAACAGCGGATTCATCACCCATTTACTGCCCACGACCAAAATGATAATACCGACAATTGCGATCCCAATCGAAGTGAAATTAAATGTCGGTTCTGCCTCCGCTTCCGGTGAAAGAAAAGCAATCGAAGCCAGCAACGGCACAATTGCTAAGTCTTCAAATAATAGTGTTGAAACAATGCGCTGCCCTTTTAAGGTGCTGGCAATCCCTTTATCTTCTAACACTTGCATCACAATAGCAGTAGAAGACAACGCAAAACCGGCACCGGCAATAAATGCCACCTCCGGTTTAAGCCCCAGAATATGAATACCGGCGAAAGTAAGTAACGTCCCACAAGTTGCAACCTGCAAAAAGCCTCGTCCAAAAATAGCTTTGCGCATACTCCACAGCAACTCCGGATGCATTTCCAAACCGATAATGAATAAGAACATGACCACACCAAGTTCGGCTAAATGCACAATTGCTTGAGGATCTTGGAATAAACCGAGTACGGACGGGCCAATAAGACAGCCGGCGACTAAATAACCTAATACGCTGCCTAAACCGATACGTTTAAATAATGGAACAATCGTAATACTGGTTGCCAGTAAAACAACGATTTTCGCCAATTCAGGATTGGCAAGATGAGAAATACCTTCGGACATAATGATGTTGTGTATAAATTTAAAATTATAATGTAAAAATTAGCCAATTTAGACCGCTTGTAACTGCGCTAAATAGTCTCTATGTTGTTTGCTTTGGAACGGCACAATTTGCATTTCACCGTTAACCCGAATAAGTTGATAAAACTGAGGAAAATTAAAACTGCTGGTCGCTAATGTGGCAGTTTCTTCCACCGAATGCAGTCGATTGATTTCTTTCACTTTTTCTTCTTTTGAACCAAAACAGTAGTAATAAGCTTCTAACATATTCTTTTCATCTAAAATATAAACGTTGAAGCTCTCGTCCGGATTGTCTTCAAAAAAGAATTGTAAGAACCCTTCACTCGCAAATTCATCAATTTCACGTGGGAACGTCAGCCCATTACTCTCCGAATTTAATGCGCTATTTGCAAAATTTTCAGTAAAATCGACCGCTTGATCCTCTATTTGCTGAATCGCAACTTTTTGTTTTTCAAAAATAAATTGCCACGTTTTACCTGCAACCTTCAACGTATTCAACGAGTGCCGATGTGAAATCGTGCCGGTTTGAATCGTAATACAACGGTGTACAAGATCAGCGATAAACTCACGCAACTCACTTCTAAAACGACGACTATAACAAAATACATTGACCGACTGCGGTGGTGCTGAACCTCGATAGATCTTATTCGAAATCAGTTTTAACGCCTTTAAGATCGCATCATCCCCTTCAAATTGGAGTGTGCGAATTTCGTTCCACATATTACGGTAAATAATACTGACGCTCCCCACCAAGTTTTCTTGTGAAGAACCAAAGTTGAATAAATCGCTCGGCTGTACGCTACGGCGCATATCCGCCAGTTTTTGGGTCGGATCATTCACTAAATTCACCGCCAAAATTAAGCTGCGAATCTCATTTGGATGTAACATATCCTGTTCGCTGATCACCGGTGCCGTCACTGGAAAAGAGAGCCTTAAATCCGTAATAAATTGGCGTAATTTCGGTAAATCTAGGCTACGACTAATTAAGTGTAGCTGAGTACTTGAGGTAATCACCCCATTAAAATAGCCCCATGCCACTACTTTGGTCAGGTTCTTTGCATGGCGCACATAACGTAATTCCGAATTGTACGGGCTTCTTGGCGCTTGATTAATTAAATACCAACCGGACTGCAGCGTAGAGCCATCTCTCGCCTCAATAAAGGTTACGGCACTTTCCGATAAATTTTTGGCAATATGCGGATTAATCAACGGCACTTTACCCGGTAAGACTTCAAACACCGAATACAATTTACGCATTAAGGTGTCGATATCATTAGTTAAAATGCTCGGATCAATATGAAACTTGCGGGCAAAATGAATTAAATTACGATAACTCTGCAACAACAAATCAACAATAATTTGTTGATGGCTAATCGCTTGTTTAATCTTCCAACTCTCACGGTTATCCAGCAATTTAATTTCGTTCACATTCCATTGCCAGCCATTCACTAATTCTAATAACGCCTGCTTACGCCAAGAATCGGATTTGTCGCCCTCATTGGCTTTCATATAAAAGCACATTCTAACGTGACCTAAGCGGACAAATTCTTTACGGTTGGTCAAATAAACCGTAACTTGCTCCAACATCGCTAAATAAGGGTCAAAATGATATTTTTCCGGCGCTTGATTGAGCAATTTTTGCTTAAATACTTTTGAAATTAACGCTGTTTCCGGATAAGTCTCGGCATAGCTTTCCAATAATAAAATTTTAAGTGCTGATTTATACGGGCAATCAATCCCTTTATATAATTGCCATAAACTTGCACCGAAAAATTCTGCAGTTGAAAGTGAAGAAAAATCACCAAAATCAATCCATTCACTTTGATCAAAGTCCGCCAACTCCATACATTTTTGATATTGTTTGTCACTTAGATGAAGCCATAATAAACGCTTACCGGATAAACGAATTGCCGAACGATAGAACTCATCCAGCAAGAAAAAATGTTGCGCAGATCCACTATGTTCCGCATTTATATCATTGCTAGCTAAATTCGCTTTAAAATGGCTCGGATTCATTAAATAAAAATTGAGTTCCACATCAAAATGCTTTGCCCAATGTTTGATTTTAGTGAGTTTTTGTTCGATTAATTGATATTCAACCGCACTCAAGCGATCAGAATAACAAAGCCACAAGTCCAAATCAGATAAGCTGGTTTGGGTAATACTGCCGGTACTCCCCATCGAATACAATGCATCAAACGCCGGATTTTGAGAAAAGCTTTCGACTTCCTCTACACTTAAATCAATAGTTGTTAAATAACGATTTTGAAAATCCGAAAGCTGAAATTGGACAATGCCGCTCGGCGCATTTTTTACATAAGCGGGCAATTCAGGGCTGTTGGTATGAATTAAGAGGGGTAATAAAGAAAAAACGTACTGAAACTGCGGGTTATTCGCAGCTAAAGCACGTTTAATTCTAAAATCATTTAAGGCATCAATACGAGGAATAGCATATTCCAACTGGTGAGTTATTGAAGACAAAGCATCCGACACACCAGACAATGGCTGATGTAAGTAAGCTGCTGATAGCTCCAACTCTTCCACGTTAAATCCCTTGTTATAAAAAATGTGATCAATTTAACATTTTGCTCAAAAAAGTAAAGTCAGTTGCCTTGTTACTTTTGACATCTCGCAAAAATTTGCAAAAAACAGCTCGGATCAGACCGCTATCTTTCGCGAAAAGAGTTCAGACCAGTCCTAAAATCATGTAAAATAGACAAGTTTTAGTAGCTTACTTTAGCGAACAAGTGTAAGCTCAATCTAATATCTTACGAAATCAATTATGATGAAGGAAACAAAATGAAAAGAGTCGTTATCACTGGTTTAGGCGTTATTTCTAGTATCGGTAACAATAAAGAAGAAGTTTTAGCCTCATTAAAAGAAGGTAAATCCGGCATTGAATTCGTTCCTGAATTTGCTGAAGTAGGTATGCGTAGCCAAGTTGCCGGAACAATCAAATTAAATCCAGCAGAGTTAATTGACCGTAAAATTTACCGTTTTATGGGTGATGCAGCTGCTTATGCTTATCTTTCAATGAAAGAAGCGATCGAAGATTCAGGTTTAACTGAAGATCAAGTATCAAACGATCGTACCGGTTTAGTAATCGGTGCGGGTACTGGTTCAGCACACAGCCAATTAGTGGCTTGTGATGCAGTACGTGGCCCACGTGGTGTGAAAGCAGTTGGTCCTTATGCGGTAACTAAAACAATGGCATCAAGTGTATCTGCGTGTTTAGCAACACCATACAAAATCCGTGGTGTTAACTACTCAATCAGTTCTGCATGTGCAACTTCAGCTCACTGTATCGGTCACGCAATGGAATTAATCCAATTAGGTAAACAAGATGTTGTGTTTGCCGGCGGTGCGGAAGAACTTTCTTGGGAATGTGCAACCGAATTCGATGCGATGGGTGCAGTTTCAACCAAATATAACGATAACCCGACTAAAGCAAGTCGTGCTTATGACGCAAACCGTGATGGTTTCGTTATCGCAGGCGGCGGTGCGGTTGTTGTGGTTGAAGAATTAGAACACGCACTTGCTCGTGGTGCAAAAATCTACGCTGAAATCGTAGGCTACGGTGCAACTTCAGACGGTTATGATATGGTTGCGCCAAGCGGTGAAGGCGCGGAACGTTGTATGAAACAAGCGTTAGCAACAGTAAACAGTGAAGTGGAATACATTAACGTACACGGTACTTCTACACCAGTTGGTGATGTGAAAGAATTAGGCGCAATCAAAAATGTATTCGGAGATAAGAGCCCGGCGATTTCATCAACAAAATCAATGACCGGTCACTCTTTAGGTGCAGCTGGCGCACACGAAGCAATCTACTCATTATTAATGTTAGATAACGGCTTTATCGCACCAAGCATTAACATCGAAACATTAGACGAACAAGCAGAAGGCTTAAATATCGTAACAGAGCGTCAAGACAAAGCATTAACAACGGTAATGTCTAACAGCTTCGGTTTTGGTGGTACGAATGCTTGCTTAGTATTCCAAAAATACAACGGCTAATCACCAACCCATATAAAGTAAAAAAGTGCGTTTAATACGCACTTTTTTCTTATTACAAGCGGTCAAATTCTTCAGATTTTTTGCAAAATTTTAGGGAATTTGACCGCTTGTTATTTATATGTAAAACAAAAAAGGCTCCATATCGGAGCCTTTTTTACCACCTTAAATCAATTTACGCTTTGGTTAAATCTAGGTCTTTGGTTTCTTTTGACATAAATAATGCAATTAAGGTTAAGACTGCATTTGCCGCAAGGTAGATCCCTACGCCTAAAATGCCGTAGGCTGCGTTGATTTTAATGGCAAATGTCGCTGCGACGGTTGCACCAACAATTGAGGCGAAGTTGTAAGCGAGTGATGCACCTGAATAACGAACTTCGGTTGGGAACAGCTCCGGCAATAATGCCGCCATTGGGCCGAAAGTAAAGCCCATTAACGCCATACCCACGACAAGGAAAGCAAATACAGAATACGGAGTGCCATTTGAAAGGAATAACGGCATTGCTAAACCGAAAATACCCATCGCAAAGGTTACCCATAACAGAAACTTACGGCGACCGACTTTATCAGCTAAAAGACCTGAAATACTAGTAAACGCACCAAAAACGATCGCACTTAATAGTAATAAACCGGTAAAGGTATTTGGCTCAATACCGAGTCCCATCGGGTGACCGGCTTCAGAAAGTTTTGCCGGCGTTCTTGAATAAACTTGCGCAAAGGCGGTCATAATGTAGAACAACACATAAGTTGCCGTCATAATAAAAGTCCCTAAAATAAGCGGTTTCATATGGTGTTTAAACACGGCGCTTACCGGCGCTTTTTGGGTTTTACCTTTTTCTTCCGCTTCACGGAATACGTGGCTTTCGTGTAAGGTTAAACGCACCCATAATCCCACCATAACTAACACGACTGATGAAATAAACGGAATACGCCACGCCCATTCAACGAGCCCTTCTTTACCCCAGATATAACTGACAAGGAAGAATGCACCATTTGCTAGAAATAAACCGATTGGTGCACCTAATTGTGGGAAAGTACCGTACCAAGCACGTTTGCCGTCCGGCGCATTTTCGGTTGCTACTAATGCCGCCCCCCCCCATTCGCCGCCAAGACCTAAACCTTGTCCGACACGACATAAACAAAGTAACACGGTTGCCCAAATACCAATATCCGCATAAGTCGGTAATAAGCCGATACAAACGGTTGAACCGCCCATTAATAGCAATGAAGCGACTAACGTCTTCTTACGACCGATTTTGTCACCAAAGTGACCAAAAAGCGCCGAGCCGATAGGACGAGCAAAAAAAGCGAGTGCTAAAGTGGAAAGAGAAAGTAACTCATCCGAAACCGGATCACCGCTTTTGAAAAATTGCGTATTAAAAACTAATACCGCAGCAGCGGCATAAATATAGTAATCAAAGAATTCGATTGCTGTTCCCACCATTGAAGCAATCGCAACTTTTTTAGGATCATTCCTTAAATTTTGTGCTGTGTTAGACATAAATATAAATCTCATTTAATTGTTATAAAACGGCAAGAATCCTAGCAGTTTCAATAAGCTAGAGCAATAACTCAGCAATCAATCAAAATTAACTTAAATTTATAAAAAACTAGTAAATCAACAAAATTTAGCATAATAAACCAATTCCATATAAAGCTTATATAATTATGCTTTAGCTAAAGCATTTCAGCTTACAAAATTTTTATCATTTTTTTTACAAAATTAAACAATCACAAAAAAGCGATTGTTTCTCTTAAGAATTTAGGCATACAATGGCTTAAACCGTATTAAATTTTTTACAATAAAGGGAAAGAAAACATGACACAAACACAACAACTAGAACCTGTTTCAAACTGGCAATCAAAACTAAAAGCAATAGGACCGGGGATTTTAATGGCATCTGCTGCAGTAGGCGGTTCGCATATTGTTGCTTCAACCCAAGCAGGTGCGATTTATGGTTGGCAATTAGCGTTAATTATTATTTTAGCGAATTTATTTAAATATCCGTTCTTCCGCTTTGGCGTGCAATATACGCTAAGCACGAATAAAACTTTATTAGAAGGCTATCAAGAAAAAGGCAAAATCTATTTATGGATTTTCTTTGTCTTGAATGTGATTGCAGCAATGATCAATACGGCAGCAGTAGGTATCGTTACTGCAGCAATTTTAAAATTCTTATTCTCTGCCATTGGTGTACAGTTCGATCTGAGTATTCCGCTTGCCAGTACAATTATTATTGCTATCACTTGGGGCATTTTATTATTAGGTAAATATCGTTTTCTAGATTCACTGTCTAAATGGATTATGATTGCACTAACCGTTTCCACGGTGACGGCGGTAATTGTGGCGGCATCAAAAGGTGGTGTACAAATCGCACCTGATTTTATTGAGCCTAGCCCTTGGAATCTAGCTTCACTCGGTTTTATTGTGGCATTAATGGGCTGGATGCCGGCACCGATTGAGATTTCTGCGATCAACTCAATGTGGGTCGTGGCAAAACGCCGTTTAAATAAAGTGAACTATGAAGACGGTATTTTTGATTTCAATGTCGGTTTTATCGGTACTGCAATTCTCGCCTTAGTATTCTTAGCGTTAGGCGCATTAGTCCAATATGGTTCGGGCGAAACGGTTGAACAAGCGGGTGTAAAATATATTGCACAATTAATTAAAATGTATGCATTCGCTATCGGTGATTGGTCTAAATTATTGATCGCTTTCATTGCTTTTATGTGTATGTTTGGCACAACCATTACCGTAATTGACGGTTATTCACGAGCTAATAATGAAGCGTTACGTTTATTGCTAAACAAAAAAGAAAGCTCTGCGGCAAGTTTAAGTATTTGGATGACAATCACCGCTGCTATCGGAGTTCTGATTATTTCGGTATTTATGAGTGATGTGGCAAAAATGCTTTCTTTCGCAATGATTTGTTCATTCGTTTCAACGCCAATCTTTGCTGCATTAAATCTATCACTTGTATTAAAAGGAGAAAATAAAGTGAAAGGCGGATTATTTTGGTTATCCATTGCAGGCTTAATCTATCTTTCAGCATTCACCCTACTCTTTATCGCTTATGAATTGGGTATGTTGGCTTAAATTCTAAGCGCTGGAAATACACAAGCGGTCTATTTTCCCAACTTTTTTGCAAAGAAATAAGGAAAATAGACCGCTTATTTTTACTCGTATTATACGTCTGATTCGCTATCACTCACGAGCGGAAAGCCGCCAAGATCTTTTAAACGATTCACCATTGCGCAGAATAACTCTGTAGTTTTTTCCGTATCATACAAGGCTGAATGCGCCTGTTTACCATCAAACGAAATTTTTGCCATTTGGCAAGCCTTTACTAATACGGTTTGCCCATACATAAAACCGGCAAGTGTTGCGGTATCAAACATTGCAAATGGATGAAACGGATCACGCTTCGCATTGATACGTTTAACCGCCGCTTGCACAAATGCCTGATCAAAGGTGGCGTTATGCGCCACAATCACTGCTCGCTGACACCCCTGATCTTTCATTGCACGGCGTACCATTTTAAACATTTCAGGAATCGCAATATTTTCCGGTACTGCTCCACGCAATGGGTTATCAATATCAATGCCGTTAAATTTAAGCGAATCGGGATTGATATTCGCCCCTTCAAACGGCTGAATATGAAAATGGCATTTTTGATCCGGCACTAAATAGCCGTTCTCATCCATTTTTACCGTGATGGCTGCCAGTTCCAACAAAGCGTCTGTTTGTGCATTCAATCCGGCGGTTTCCACATCAATAATTACCGGTAAATAACCACGAAAACGATTTTTTAATAAATTATAGTCTGTTACTTGTTCTGTCATTGTCTATTCATTACAGGTGGTTTTACACCTACTTAAAGAAAAAGCGGTCGGATTTTAAAGAGAATTTGCAAATATCTCTCAAAATTTGACCGCTTGCACTACGAATAGCCGGAGGCTATTTATAGCAAATAAAATTAATTACCTAATGCAGCCTGTGCATTTTTATTTTCAATAAACTCAATTTTATAACCATCCGGATCTTCGGCAAAAGCAATTACTGTTTTACCACCTAATACCGGGCCCGGCTCACGCGTAATTTTACCGCCTGCCGCACGCACGCTTTCAATCGTTGCATAAATATCGTCAACACCTAATGCAATATGACCGTACGCCGTACCTAATTCATAGCTTTCTACGCCCCAGTTATAAGTTAATTCAATAACCGCACTTTCGCTTTCGTCCGCATAGCCTAAAAATGCTAATGAATATTTATATTCAGGGTTTTCGCTAGTACGAAGTAAGCGCATACCTAATACTTCGGTATAGAATTTAATCGAACGCTCCAAATCGCCTACGCGTAACATGGTATGTAAAATTCGCATAGTTCATTCCTTATTTAAGTTAAAAAACTACATATATTATGGCATAATTTCACGCTAAAATCATTTTTCAATTTTACTTATCTATCAATTTTAAGTTATGTCGCACAATCACGATTCTGAAAAAAAATATGATATTGCCACACACGCACTACTACCAATGGTACTAATGCTGTTTGTACAAATGTTACTTAATCACTATTTTGCACCACAAAATGCGATTTTTATCTCGCCGTATTTACTCGCCTTTTTCGTTGCAAATCTCATTGCATTTTTTGTGTTATGGAAAGGAGAAATTTGCCCGGGGCAAACGGGTAGATTGTTATTCGTACTAAAATTCTTCATCGTATTTGCACTTGGCAATTTCGTTTATTCAATCGGCTTCACACCAAAACATAATCCGATGGCTCTTGCCGGGGTGGCATCATTGATGCTCGGTATTTTTTATTGGTTATTTAACGCACATGAAAAACCGATGAACACCTTAATTTACTGCGCTTTCGGTATTCTTGCGGTGGGAATGATTCAGTATTTAGCGATTTATTGGGTTGAACTTCCCTCTTTATTTAACGGTGTGCGCGCCAATAATTTTGCCCAACTGTTATTCGGTATTTTACTTGCCGGTTGGTATTTGATGTTGGCAAAAAGCCGTCTTGATGTTTTCTTTAAATTATTAGTACAGCTTGCGCTAATCGTTTTAGTACTAAATTATTTATGGAGTGCATTCGTACTGTACCAACAATTGCAAATTATGCCGGATATGTCGTTATTGCCCTATGTAGTTTATTTTCTCGTGCAATTTGTGATTTTCGCTTTACTCGCTTGGTTATTACTCGGCAAAGGCGAAAAACAAATTAAAAACCCATTCGGATGGACATTAGCTACCTTATTAGCGATGTTCTATCCATTTACCAATATGATCTAATGCTAAAACGTAGCTTACTTGTTATCGGTACTTTTGTTGCACTGCTGATTGTCGGCGGTGCGACACTGCTTTCAGGTAAGCAACTTGCTACGGTAACCAATTGGTTACTACCGGACGGCTGGCAAATTCAAACGCCCGCCGGCGGTATTCAAGCTAATTTAGAAAATGCAAATTTAGCGAAATTTTCTCTCACCTATCAAAATTGTCCTTTAATTACAGTCGATAACCTTGCTGTACATTGGCACAACCAGCATAGTATCTCAATCGATAAAGCGATTCTTGATTATCAATGTTTAACTCAATTACCAACCTCGGATGATTCATCATCTACGTTCTCTCTTACGCCAATTCTAGCTTTGTTACCCGAAGGTGAAGCGGAAATTAAAGCGTTATATTGGAGAAATTTGCCTGATGATTTGCATCCACGTTTAGCGCAATTACTAACCACGCCGAGTTACAGCAAATTTGCATTTTTTCAGCAAAAATTGACCGCTTTAATCCGCCAACAAGCGGTCGAATTAACTGCAGAATTTACCAATCAAACGCTTTCCGGCAATTTAAGCTATCAACCGAGCGAACAGGAAAAACATAATTTACTGTTTTCCGCCCACGTGAATCCGAAAGATTTGTTCGCCATTCCATCACAATTTGAAGGTGATTATCACTGGATTCTACCGAAAGAAATCGTCGCAAATGAAGTAATTCGAGAAGGCAGCTCTCTACTCAGTTGGCAAACCGATGAACAAAATCAGTTAGTCGGCGATTGGGCTTTCGCTTCTGAAACTGCCCCGAAAAACCGCTTAAACTTCCCATTCCGTTTTGATTCACAAACCCTTGAAATTAAACAGGGCAAATTCTATTGGGATTGGCTGGAAGATTTTCCGCTGCAAGGCTTTATTAATGCCAAACTCACGCCGAACAGTTTTGCAAATGGCGATTATTATCCGATTAAAACCTACTTACGTTTTAACTTGCTATCGCAAAGTAAAAATGCCGGTAAAGGAAATATTGTATTGGAAAGCCGTGACGGTGAATTACAAACTGACGGTTTAAATATGCCGTTTCAAATCACCGGTAATGTGAAATATGACGATTTCATTCTGTACAGTTCTTTACCGGTAGCATTTAGCGGTAAATTTGATCATCTGAGTTTTAAATTTCAGCCAAAATCGCTCTTACGTTTGGTCGGGAAACAACGATTACTGGCAATTCATGAATTACGTTTTCCGCTTGCCGGTATTCAGATTAATAAGCATGGTGTAAATGGTCGCTTACATGCAGTATTCAAAGGTGAAAGCCCCGATTTTAAAAATATCAATCTGCATTTAGACGGTTTTGCCAAAAACTTCAAAATGGGACAATTAGACTTTTTTGAAGACGTTGCGGATAAAAATGCGGTACAAGATTTGTGGCAATGGCGAGTTTGGGGCGATACCAATATCCACACAATAGCCAGTAAACTTAACGTTAGCGGGCAAGGAAATTGGCACCAAAATTTGGTACAACTCAACAAATTAAGTGGTGAATTAGGCAAAATTCACCAGAAAGGCGTGTATATTCCTAAAACTGAATTACGTTTACTGGAACCAATTAAATTTGCTTATGAAAAATGGCAACTTAACGGCGGACTTCAAATCCAATCGCCTGAAATTAGTTTTGATTACGGCGGGAAAATTCCATCGCCGTCCGCAAAATTACAAGTGAACGGTGAAATTGAAAACTTGAACCTAAAAGGCGAACTGCAAGCAGAACAAATCAAACCGCTTCAATTATTCGCCCGCCGTAAACTGACCAAAACCGCAAGCGAACTGATTGGGCGATTATATTGGAAAGAACAATCGGCAAAAGTGTTCCAACCGTTAATTCCGTTTCGTCAACATTGGCTAATCACCAATGGCACTGTTCGAGGCGAAACCGCTTTTAGTGCCAGTGCGGAAAAAGGCATTATTGCCGGCGGGCATTTTGCCATTCGTAACGCAGCGCTTTCCATGCCGAACGGTGAAGCAAAAGCAATTGAATTTAACCTGCCCTACCGCTTACAGGACAACGAGTTTGACTTTGGTTTGAAGCAGCCTATCGACTTAAAAATCGGGCAATTGAATATTGGTTTACCGATTGAGAATATTCATGTAAAAGTGTTTGGGCATTATCCTTATAGCCGTAAAAAACCGTTAATGCTTAAACAACTTTCAATGAATTTATTAGATGGTGCGTTGAGTGTTGAGCAATTTGCCTTGCCACAAACTCAAATTGCTTATTTAAAGCTGGCAAATATCAATTTCGAACGTATCCTCGAATTGGTGCAATATCAGCAAATTGAGCTCAAAGGCAAAGCCAATGCTACCTTGCCGTTTTGGTTGGAAGGTAAACCTTGTTATGTATGTGACGGCTTACTGACCCAAGCTGTGGAATCGAATTTAAAAATTCAGCCCGAATTAATGAAAGCAATTTCACAAACCAGCGGCTATTCCGAACGACTATTACTCTATTTACTCAATGATACGAAAATTACCGATTTACGTAGCTTGATTAATGTTGGGCCGAATGGTGAAATGACGTTAGATGCCAAATTAAAAATGCAGCTTAATCAGCAAGAAAAAGCCAAAATTAACTTTAATTATCATCATAAAGAGAATATCTTTAGCCTTTGGCATATGATCAATTCAGGTTCTTATGTCGAACAGAATCTTGAAAATTCTATTTACCAGCAACTAGATAAAAGAAAATGAGAAAAAGCCTACTTTTTGCAATTTTTTGCCTAAATTTGACCGCTTGTACGCCAAAAGTACAGCTTGAAACGCCGGCGGAAGGGATCACGATTAATATGAATGTGGTGGTTGATCACCGTATTGATGTGAAATTTGATGAAAAGTCTCGTGCCGTATTGCAAACCTCAGATAACAAAGCGGCTAAATCAGAAGCGGTGGTAGCAACACCGGCAGAATAGCTCCCATAAAAAAATGCACGGAACATTCCGTGCATTTATAATTAGAACGTCACCATTTGATGATATTTAAATTGTTGGTAAATTTCCGCTAATTTTTCACCGCTTGGTAGTACCAAATCAGGGTTAAGATCATACATCGGTACAATTACAAATTCTCGATTTTTCATTTCGATATGCGGTACGGTTAAACGTTCGTTTTGAATCTGTTCATCACCGTATAAGATAATATCCAAATCCAGCGTACGCTCTCCCCAGCGGCGAATTCGCACTCGTCCTTGAGCGTTTTCAATACTTTGTAATTTATCCAACAATTCAAGCGCCGTTAAATCGGTATCGAATTTTGCCACCGCATTCACATAATCCGGCTGATCTTGTGGCCCAACCGGCTTACTGCCGTAGAACGGACTAATTTCAAAATTAATTGCAAATGTTTTTAAAGATTCGACCGCTTGTTTAACTTGCGCAAGCGGATTATCTAAATTGGAACCTAATGCGATATAAACCGTTTTCATCATAATGTCCGTTTCTGTCAATACTTGCTAAAATAAAAGGCACAAGCTCTCACTTGCGCCATACTTCAATTTATTCAGCTAAGGCTTTCTTCGCCGGCTTTTTCTTTCTAAATGTCTTACGACGGCGTTTTTTCTTTTCTTCGCCTGCAAAATTCGGCAAATTTCTGACCGCTTTAAGCATTTCCGCACGTTGTGCGTCATTGCTAAATTGGTATTCATGCCACCACGCTGAAAGCTCAACTAAATCACCGCCTTCAATCTCAGCACGCATCACTAATAAATCAAAACCCGCACGGAATTTTACGTGTTCTAGCGTCTGCTGCGGACGTTTGCCCGAACGCTTAGTCATCTGGAATTGTAACGCCCAAATATCACGAATCACAGATGTATGACGGCGATGTAATGCAATTGCTTTACAGCTTTCGGCCAATATATCATTAGCCGCCAGCATCATCGCATCATGACTATTTAAGCCACCTTCATTTTTCAGCACTTCCATTTTCTCACGTAATGGATACCAAAGAAGGGCTGCAAATAAAAATGCCGGATTCACACGTAAATTATCACGAATACGATCATCGGTTGAATTAAGTGCTTTACTTAACATTCGCTCCGCATTCGAATCATTACGTTCGGTAAAAAACGGCACAAGTACTGGGAATAACTGCTCAAATAGTCCATATTGACGCATTAATTGATAAGTTTTAAAGCCTTGCCCTGATTGCAATAATTTCAATGACTCATCAAATAAACGTGCCGCCGGGATATTCTTCAATAAATGGGCTAATTCACGAATCGGCGCATCGGTCGGTTTATCCAAGAACATATCCAATTTCGCCATAAAGCGAACCGCACGTAACATACGCACAGGATCTTCTTGATAGCGCACAACCGGATCACCGATTAAACGTAATTTACCGGCTTTCAGATCCGCAATACCGTCAAAGAAATCAAAAATCAGGTTATGTTTCGGATCATAATAGAGCGAGTTAACCGTGAAATCGCGACGCTGTGCGTCTTCACGTAGCGTGCCGTACACATTGTCACGTAACAGCATACCTTCCTCGCTGACTTTTGAGATTTTATCGCTGCTATGATTGCTGTGATCCGCTCGGAAAGTCGCCACTTCATAAATATCACGCCCGAATACAATATGTGCCAAACGGAAACGGCGCCCGATTAAACGACATTGACGACCAAAGATTTTTTGAATTTCTTCCGGTTTTGCATTAGTTGCAACGTCAAAATCTTTTGGTTTATGTCCTAACAATAAATCTCGAATACAACCACCGACCACGTAGGCCTCAAAACCGGCACGCTGTAATTTTTCAACGATTACTAACGCATTTTTCGGAAAGTCTTTCGGCGTAATATCATAATGGCCGGCATTTACTGTAAATTTTTTGTGTAACAGATGAGAAGGCATATTTGTATTATTTGCCTTCTTGGCTTTTTTAGACGAGTGCGTTTTGTTTTCAATCGCTTTCGAAGCAGAGCGTTTAGTACGTGATTCTGCTGCTTTAGCGTTCTTGCCTTGCTTACGTCCTTCCGATTCAAACTCTACAAGCGGTTGCTTTTTAACGTTTTTTCGACGAGTAAACAACGATTTGATATAGTTAAAAATAATACACCTCTGAAATTAACAATCGATAATAGATAATTAAATCATAATAAAAATAATGGACAATATGAGATTGTCCATTATCAATTTCAATTATCCATTTCTAATTAAGCTTATAAGCCCATTTGCTTTTCACGGATTTCTGCAAGCGTTTTACAGTCAATACACATATCTGCCGTCGGGCGAGCTTCTAAACGACGTAGACCAATTTCTACCCCACAAGTTTCGCAATAGCCGTATTCATCTTCGGCAATGCTATTTAGCGTTTGCTCAATTTTTTTAAGCAATTTACGCTCACGGTCACGATTTCTTAATTCAAGACTGAATTCTTCTTCCTGTGTTGCGCGGTCTGCTGGATCGGCAAAATTTGCAACTTCTTCTTGCATTTGGCTTTTGGTGCGCTCAGCTTCTTCCATAATTTGAACATGCCACGCACGAAGAATTTTACGAAAATGCTCTTTTTGCGCATCGCTCATGTATTCTTCGTCTTTTTTAGGTTGGTAAGGTGTAACGCCTGCTAGAGCTAATAAACCTAATGAAGTGGTACCTGCCACTTGAGCCATAATTTCACTCCTTGTTGGATAGTGTTGCCCCTGTTTAGAATAAATTGATATAAAAAATTTTAGGGGATAATTCAAAAGGGCGTATAAATAACAAATGTAATCCCTTTTGGCAATCAGATTTTGCAAAAATTTTTGTAATTTTTACCGCTTAGCAGACAATAAAAACGGCTAAAGATTCCATTAGCCGTTAAAATAACCTAATTATTTCAATTACCAGCTCTGTTGCCAGCTTGCGATCCATTGTCTCACTGTCTCAGGAGACGGCTGTATAAAAGCTAGTTGTTTATATTCAGGTAACGCTTTAAATGCGGGATCTGCTTCTGTACTTATCACCGGTTTCATCACATTATGATAAGAAATCACATTTTGCGCTTGAGCTTGATGTAAAAATTGCAAAAATTGTTTGGCTAATGCTTTTTGCTTACTCACTTTGGTAATCGCAGCAACTTCCGTTTGAACCAAATGGCCTTCTTCAAATTGCGCAGCGACATACTTGTCAGTTTTTTCATGCCATTGATGATAAAGCGGTGAAGTCGCATAACTTAGTACCAAATCGGACTCGCCTTTCAAAAAAGCACCGTAAGTTTCAGACCAACCTTTGCCTACAGTTACCGTATGTTTAGCTAACGTTTGCCAAGCTTCTTCCGCTTTATCACCGTATACGCTGTTTAGCCAAAATAATAAACCTCGACCGACCGTACTGGTACGAGGGTCTTGATAAATCACTTTTAAATCTTGGCGTTCGACTAATTCTTTTAATGATTTCGGCGGCTGCGCTAATTTCTCTTTATCATAGATAAAAGCATATTCACTGTAATCATACGGGAAAAACACTTTATTTTGCCAAGGGAAATCGTTAACCGTTAATTCATGCTCAGTGAAGAAACCTGACTTTTGCGCTTCTTCCATCGTAAAATTATCCAGTCCGAGCATCACATCCGCTTTAGTTTTTTTGCCCTCTAAACGAATTCGATTAAACATCGTAATACCGTCTTCAAAGGGTAAAAATCTCACGTCACACTGACATTGTTTTTCAAATAATGCTTCAAGTTTTGGCGCTGGCCCCCACTTTGAAGTGAAAGAATCATAAGTATAAACCGTCAATACAGGTGTTTGCGCCATAGCATGTGCTGCAAAACACCAAGCAGATAATGCCAAAAGTTTTTTCATTGTCATCTATTCCTTCTAAAAATAAACTAGAAGGATTTGAGTAGAACCAGCTGCCTTCCATACGCTGATTAAATGCTTTTATAAGCCTAATTTGGTAAGTATAGCAAATGTCTCAAATCCCTACGCTGATACTAATCAGATCAGGTTCTATGGGTAATTTCTCAGCTTTGTAAAGCACCCCAATGAGAACGCGGCAAATTGTAAGGCATGCGTAAATATAATGCAAATCCAAAAAGCAAACGTTTGCTTTTTGATTTTTTAAAAGATATACTACAGTCCTAGTGCCAAGAAAGGAACTAGATAGATTCATATGCAAAACCTTACAACATACTTAAACACTCATTTAGCCAAACATCATTTCATTATGGTGCTTGGCTCTTTTTTTGGCATTTCAACTCATTTATAGATCTCTTTTTTAGAGATCTTTTTTTTACCTAAAATTCAGCAAAATAAGTAGAGAGGAAAAGATTAACATGAGCCAATTAATTCGTACGCTCAAAAGCCATATTCGTGACGAAATTATTAAAAAAGGCGGTTGGGTGAATGCTCACGCCCATGCAGACCGAGCATTTACGATGACGCCGGAAAAAATTGCCATTTACCAAAATGCCAATCTACAACAAAAATGGGATTTAGTTGATGAAGTAAAACGCAATTCAACGGTTGATGATTACTACCGCCGTTTTTCACAAGCGATTGAATTAATGATTTCACAAGGGGTTACCGCATTCGGAACTTTTGTGGATATTGACGGCGTATGTGAAGATCGTGCAATTATTGCCGCTCACAAAGCACGTGAAGTGTATAAAAGCGATATTACCTTAAAATTTGCCAACCAAACCTTAAAAGGCGTAATTGAGCCAACTGCAAAAAAATGGTTTGATATAGGCTCTGAAATGGTAGATATGATTGGTGGCTTGCCATACCGTGACGAATTAGATTTCGGCAAAGGCTTAGAAGCAATGGATATTTTGCTGGATAAAGCCAAATCACTCGGCAAGATGTTGCATGTACACGTGGACCAATTTAATACCCCGAAAGAAAAAGAAACCGAACAATTATGCGATAAAGCAATCGAACACGGTATGCAAGGTCGAGTGGTGGCAATCCATGGTATTTCAATCGGTGCACATCCGAAAGAATATCGTAAAATGCTCTACCAAAAAATGCGTGACTCGCAAATGATGGTGATCGCTTGCCCAATGGCGTGGATTGATAGCGGTCGTAAAGAAGATTTACAGCCATTCCATAATGCACTAACACCGGCGGATGAATTAATTCCGGAAGGCATTACCGTTGCAATCGGTACAGATAATATTTGCGACTATATGGTGCCGTTATGTGAAGGTGATATGTGGCAAGAACTTAGCCTACTCTCTGCCGGCTGTCGCTTTACCAATTTAGAAGAAATGGCGAATATTGCCTCAATCAACGGTAGAAAAGTGTTAGGTTTACTTTAATTTCTAATTAATCGCTGATTTTTAATCTTCTTTAATCAGAACAAGCGGTCAAATTTGCAAAAAAATCTGTAAATTCGACCGCTTGTTTCTTTTCCTCTCTCCAATTTTCAGCAATTTTCCGCTATAATTTCAAAGATTTTGTCTCCGCAATTTATCACAGCGGAAAACCTATTTTATAAATCTTAAGGATATTTTTATGATGCGTTCTCATTATTGTGGTGTTTTAAACCGCTCGCACGTTGGTCAAACCGTAACATTAAGCGGTTGGGTTCACCGTGTGCGTAACCTAGGTCGTTTTATTTTTATGCAAATTCGAGACCGTGAAGGTATCGTGCAAGTTTTCTTTGACGAGAAAGACGAAGCGATTTTCAAAATTGCTTCAAGCCTACGTTCAGAAGCGTGCGTACAAATTCAAGGTGAAGTAATTGCCCGTGACGAATCGCAAATCAACAAAGAGATGGCGACCGGCGAAATCGAAGTGTTAGTGAAAAATGTGATTGTGTATAACAACTCGGAAGTTTTACCGCTCGATTTCAACCAAAACAACACAGAAGAACAACGTTTAAAATATCGCTATCTTGATTTACGTCGTCCGGAAATGGCAGAAAAACTCAAAACACGTGCGAAAATCACCAGTTTTGTACGCCGCTATATGGACGACAACGGCTTCCTTGATATCGAAACGCCAATGTTAACCAAAGCGACACCAGAAGGCGCACGTGACTATTTAGTGCCAAGCCGTGTACACAACGGTAAATTCTACGCTCTACCGCAATCACCGCAGCTTTTCAAACAGTTGCTAATGATGTCAGGTTTTGACCGTTATTACCAAATCGTAAAATGTTTCCGTGATGAAGATTTACGTGCTGATCGTCAGCCAGAATTTACCCAAATCGATGTGGAGACCTCATTTTTAACCGCTGAAGAAGTGCGTGAATTAATGGAAAATATGATTCACGGCTTATGGTTGGATCGCTTAAACGTAGATTTAGGCAAATTCCCAATCATGACATGGCAGGAAGCAATGCAACGTTTCGGTTCAGACAAACCGGATTTACGTAACCCATTAGAATTAGTGGACGTGGCAGACATTTTAAAAGACGTTGAGTTTAAAGTATTTAACGAGCCGGCAAATTCAGCAGACGGTCGTGTAACCGTGCTTCGTGTACCAAACGGTGCAACGCTTACTCGTAAACAAATTGATGAATATACTCAATTTGTCGGTATTTACGGTGCAAAAGGCTTAGCATGGGCGAAAATCAATGATGTGAATGCCGGTATGGAAGGCATCCAAAGCCCGGTAGCCAAATTCTTAAACGAAGAGGTTTTCAAAGCATTAATTGAGCGTACTAACGCAACTAGCGGCGATATCCTATTCTTCGGTGCGGATAAATGGCAAGTGGTTACCGACTCAATGGGCGCTTTACGTCTGAAAGTTGGTCGTGATTTAGCATTAACCGATCTTTCAGCGTGGAAACCGCTTTGGGTAATTGACTTCCCAATGTTTGAAAAAGACGATGAAGGCAACCTTTCTGCAATGCACCACCCGTTCACATCTCCGAAAGATTTAACGCCGGAAGAATTAGCGGCAAATCCGGTGAATGCAGTTGCGAATGCTTACGATATGGTTATCAACGGCTACGAAGTAGGCGGCGGTTCAGTACGTATTTACGATCCGAAAATGCAACAAACCGTGTTCAGCATTTTAGGTATCAACGAAGAAGAGCAACAAGAAAAATTCGGCTTCTTATTAGACGCATTAAAATTCGGTACACCACCGCACGCAGGTCTTGCATTTGGTTTAGACCGTTTAACCATGCTTATCACCGGTACGGAAAATATTCGTGATGTCATCGCATTCCCGAAAACCACCGCAGCAGCATGTTTAATGACCGAAGCACCAAGTTTTGCAAATCCGCAAGCGTTGGAAGAGTTGGGAATTGCAGTAAAGGAAGTAGCTAAATAAATGAAAAAGCCATTAACAATAATGCTTACGTCATGGCTAATGATGGGTACAGCTGTCTTATTGATAGTAAACCACTTATCTAGTTTATATGGCTCATTTACAATCCCTATTTTACAAGACAACATCTTCTATACTCTTTCAGATGTACTGTTTAATATCAGTAATGCATTCTTCCTTTTACTAGGAAGTATCGCTTTGTTAAAAAAGAAATATTGGGGAAAAATACTGTTATTGGCTTATCTCATTCCAATGGCTCTAAAAAATGGTGTAGGCGTAATTGCAGGAATCCATCACTTAGGCATGACTCCTGAGCTTATTATCCATTTTTCAGTATTTGCATTATTCAGCTTCGTTATTTTTTTATTATTCCGACCTAGTGTGAATAATTATCTAAATGAATTACAAAAATCCTAACTCCGTTTTAGTTGTGATTTATGCAGAAAATTCGGGTAGAGTCTTGATGCTGCAACGCCAAGACGATTCCGAATTTTGGCAGTCGGTAACAGGTTCGCTTGAACCGAACGAACAGCCGTTTGAAACGGCAATTCGTGAAGTGAAAGAAGAAGTTGGCATTGATATTTTAGCGGAAAAACTTACGCTAACGGATTGCAACGAGTCGGTAGAATTTGAGATTTTTCCGCATTTTCGGTATAAATACGCGCCTGATGTTACGCATTGCTCGGAACATTGGTTTTTACTTGCCTTAACGCAAGAACGACAACCGATATTAAGTGAACATTTAGCGTTTAAATGGGTGAGCGTCGAAGAAGCCATCCGGCTAACAAAATCACCGAATAATGCGGCGGCGATTGCAAAATATTTAAAGAAATAACCACTCTCTCTCCTCTTGTGGGAGAGAGACAGTCTGTGAAGCGTATAGCGAGCAGACAGAGAGAGGGGAAAACTAGCGGTCTAAATTCGTAAATTTCTTACAAAAACTAACCGCTTCCCCTCTCCCTGATTTCCGCCTCTAAACGAGGCTTCAATCTGTCCCTCTCCCACAAGGGGTGAGGGCAAATTTTCACAAATCAAATATAAAGGAAACAACAGAATGGCAGGTCATAGTAAGTGGGCTAACATTAAACACCGTAAAGCGGCACAAGATGCGCAACGCGGTAAGATCTTTACTAAATTAATTCGTGAATTGGTAACAGCTGCAAAATTAGGTGGCGGTGATGTTTCTGCAAACCCTCGTTTACGTTCTGCAGTAGATAAAGCGTTATCAAACAATATGACTCGTGACACGATCAACCGTGCAATCGAGCGTGGTGTAGGCGGTGGCGATGACACCAATATGGAAACAAAAATCTATGAAGGTTACGGCCCGGGCGGTACCGCGGTGATGGTTGAATGTTTAAGTGATAACGCTAACCGTACCATTTCACAAGTTCGTCCAAGCTTCACTAAATGTGGCGGTAACTTAGGCACAGAAGGTTCTGTTGGTTACTTATTCAGCAAAAAAGGTTTAATTTTAATTGCTTCAGGCGATGAAGACTCTTTAACTGAAGCAGCTATCGAAGCGGGTGCAGACGATATTCAACCGCAAGAAGACGGTTCATTCGAAATCTATACCGCTTGGGAAGATTTAGGTGATGTACGTGATGGTATCGAAAAAGCCGGTTTCAAAATTGAAAATGCAGAAGTTACGATGATTCCATCAACCACCGTTGAACTAGATGCAGAAACTGCACCGAAATTACTTGATTTGATTAACCGTCTCGAAGATTGTGATGATGTACAAAACGTATATCACAACGGTGAAATCAGTGACGAAGTTGCTGCATTACTATAAATCATAATACATAAGCCAACCATTTAGGTTGGCTTCTTTTTTACTTAAATGGAACTAACTTCAATAAGTTGGCATCTAATGGATGCGTTTAAGACGTGTATTTATCCCTAACATAAGGAATATAAAATGAAATCAATAAAATTTATTTCAGCGTTATCTTTAGCGACTCTTTTAGCGGCTTGCTCAACAGCAAGCGATGTGGCTTCAACTGTAAGCGAAGGCGTATCAAATGCGGCTTCAGCGACAACAAATGCAGTAAAAGAAGGTGCAACAGCCGTATCTAACGGCGTTTCAAACACAGTAAATACGGTAAAAAATAAATTAACTGCGTCTTCTAAAACCGTAGTTTATCAATGCCAAAACAGCAAAACTGTAGTAGCAACCTATGATTTTGAAGGTGAAAAAGCTACCGGCTTAACTTTAACTGTAAATGATGTGGCAGTAAAAGAGTTAATGCGTGATGAGAAAAATAAAGACTTCGCATCATTCGTATCAAAAACACATGTATGGAACCTAGATGAAACGTTCGCACTTTCGACATTTAATAAAACCGAAGCGGGAATGTTATTCAAAAAAGGTAAAAATGCAGATGAAATCCTTGCAAAAAACTGCGAAGTTAATCAAACTGCAACCGCAAAATTAAATAAATAACAGATTGATTCGTTTAGATAAGCGGGCGGATTTGTAAAATTTTTTGCAAATCTGCCCGCTTGTTTTCATTCATTGGATAAACTATGCCGATTATTTTAGGAATTGACCCCGGTTCGCGGGTTACCGGTTATGGTGTGATTCGTCAAACCGGACGCCATTTAGAATATTTAGGAAGCGGCGCAATTCGCACTTCCGTTGATGATTTACCGACTCGCTTAAAACGTATCTATGCCGGCGTGACAGAAATCATCACCCAATTCCAGCCAGATATGTTTGCGATTGAACAAGTGTTTATGGCAAAAAATGCCGATTCGGCACTCAAACTCGGGCAAGCTCGTGGTACGGCGATTGTTGCAGCGGTAAATCACGATTTACCTGTGTTTGAATATGCCGCCCGTTTAGTCAAACAAACCGTCACCGGCATTGGCTCGGCGGATAAAATCCAAGTACAAGATATGGTCACTCGCATGCTTCAACTTTCGTCCAAACCGCAAGCCGATGCTGCCGATGCCCTTGCGATTGCGATTACGCACGCTCACTCGATTCAACATTCGTTAGTGGTCGCAAAGCAAAGTAATCAGAAAGTCAGTAGTGATAAAGAACAAATTCTCGCCTTAATGAAAACCCGTTATAGTCGTGGACGATTCCGTCTAAAAGGCTAATTTGCAAAATTTTTGCTATTTTTGACCGCTTGTTAACCCCAATAAAAACAAAAGCCTCTCTTTTCAATGAAAGAGAGGCTTTGTATTCATTACATTAATCTTTATATAAAGTTAAATCAATTTCTTGATCGGCAAAATGGCTTAACTCAGGTTGATGAGTAATAAAGATCACAGAAGCATTTGGAAGCTGTTGCTTCATTAATTTAAACATCTGAGCTGCAGATTCCGCATCTAAACTGCTGGTAGCCTCATCTAAATAAATCACTGCCGGCTTATTCAGTAAGATACGAGCAAAAGCAATACGTTGCTGTTCCCCGCCTGAAAAAACATTATGCCAAGCATGAACTTCCGTTAGACGATTCTGCCATGCACTTAACCCTACCAGCTCTAAGACCGTATTAATTTCAATATCGCTATAACAATTTTTGTTCGGATAACTTAATACGTCCGCCAAAGTGCCTTCGTTTAAATAACTGCGTTGTGGCACAAGCAAACTTGGTTTATTCGGTTGCTTATACTCGCCCTCATAATAATCCCAAATACCGCTTAATACTCGCAATAAAGTCGATTTACCTAAACCGCTTTTACCCTTTAAGCGAATCCATTGGTTATGATCAATTGCCAGAGATAAATCACTAAACAAGCGGTTATTTTCCGGTGTGTAGATGGCAAGTTTTTGCGTATCCAAGGCTTTATCACTGATAGCGATTTCCGCTTTAACACGTTTTTCCAATTCATCCATTTCGTGCTTTAATTGGGTTAAACGTTTAATCGCCGAACTCCACTCAGGTAAGCGTGAATAAGCGAAAATAAACCAGCTAAACGCATTAATTACGACACTAAAAGCACTGCGGATTTGCATAATGCCACCAAAAGTAATCACTTTCATCACCAACAATGGAATAGAGAATACCACCGGTAATAAGTTCGAAACACGATCGTAGCCCACCGTGAATAACCCTAACTGTAACTCTTTAGTCATCAGGCTACGCCAGTTGGTGACGATAGCTTTAAACTCATTGGCAAGCGTGATTTTTTCAGCCTCTTCCCCTTGGTAAAGTGCAATCTGCTCTGCATTATCTTGCTTGCGAATTAAACTGGTACGGAAATTCGCTTCAAACATTTGTTGTTGATAATTTAAGCCATGTAACTTACGTCCGATTAAATGGGTAAACAGCGTACCGAATATTGAATACACTACCGCTACCCAGACCAAATAACCTTTCACCACAAAAGTATGCCCAAATAAGGTAAATTCAGGACTGCCGGATAAATTCCATAACACCATAAAGAAAGCATACAGCTGAATGATGTTGAAGATAAAAGAAATCGTTAATTCAATGGTTAACTCGATAAACAGACGAATATCTTCCGCAATCCGTTGATCCGGATTATCCATTTTTTTACGGTGTGCTAAACGATAATAAATCTGCTTAGAAAACCACTGATTTAAAAACTGTTCCGTCATTGCCTGACGCCAACGAATAATCAGCAATTTACGTAGCCAAGTACGGTAAACATTCGCCAAGACAAAAACGGCAACATAAATAAAATATTCACCTAACAGTGAATAAGCCTTTTCCACTTCAAGCCCGGCAAGCGTATCATAGAACACTTTTGACCACTCGGTGATTTTAACGTTGATATAAGTAAAACCAGAACCGATACCGATAATAACTATCGCCATCAACCATGCTTGCCAATTCGATCTGTTGACCCAATACGGCTGACATAATGCGTATAAATTTTTAAAAAATTGTGTCATGAAAATTCCTGAAAATTCCGAGAAAAACTAAAAAATAGGCGGAAACTATGCTCCGCCTATCATTTCTTCACACTATTTTTTCGGCGTCGTTACAAACAGCTTTTCACTATTCGGGTTATAAATATTTCCCGCCATTGCTTTCACTTTTTCTAAGCTGATTTCATCGGTAAGTTGTTGCATATCCGAGAGATATTGCGGATTACCGAACTGCTCATCGCTTAATATTAAACGTGAAAGCCATGTTCTTGGTTCATTCAAGCGACCTTTTTCCGCTTGTACGAACATTGCTTTAGCTTGTTGTACATCCTCTTCCGTAATTTGGTTTGCTAGATCGCTTAATACTAAGCGAGCTTGTTCCACCAATTTATCCGTTATTTCAGGGTTTGCCACAAAACTTAATTCCGATTCAACTCGCTGCGTTTCCGGGTTGAGCGTACTGTCGAAGCGTAAGCTATACACGCCAAGTTGTTGATCTCGTAGCGTATTCTTCAACTTAGTGGTTGCAATATTGCGTACCAGCGAAACTAACATTGCATCTTTACCCTGCCATTGATGCGGGGTAAAACTCCATAAACGGACATCGTCTTTCGGCTCTAGATTCATCGCAAATTCTGCTTGTGCTTTGCCGTCAACCGGTAAAGTTTGGGTCGAATTCAACCGCTTGTCACGAGGGAGATCCGCCAACAATTCAGCGACTAATTTCTTCACGTCCACTTCATTCATATCATTCATTAAATAGAATGTTGTCGGCGCACTCACCATTTTCGCCCATTGCTCATTCAACTCTTTTTCGGTTAGTTGCGCTAATGAAGCCTTATTCGGCAAGGTATCGTCCACTTTTTCAAGATTAAAGCGTAGTTTTGAGATCGCTTTTAAACGTTCGGTTTCATCGCTTTTCTCATTCTGTAAATCAATCGTTCTGGCAATAGATTCTTTGGTTTCATCTAAACCGTCTTTAACCTTAGTTTCCTTTTGGTAAGCATAATAGAGACGAAGTAGTTCCGCTAATTTGCTATTTTCTGCCGAACCGTCAAAACTTAATTTCGTTGCGGTTTGTTTAATCGACAGATTAATTTTATTGAGCTCTTTCCAACGTACCAGTTGCTCAATCTCCCAATCAAGCGGTGCATTTTGCTCAATTAATTGCGAAGCGATTTGGCTTTGCCAAATACCTAAACCTTGCGCTTTAAAACCGGCTGAACTTTGCGCCATAAATAAGGTGCGATCTTTAGCGAGAGGTGATTTGAGCCACACCACCTTATCACCATTTGAAAGCGTCCAATATTTTACTTGTTGCGCATCAAAGCTTTGCTCACTGATGATTGTGCCTTTACCAACAATAGTCTCTAATGACATTGGCACAATTTCTTTCTCTTTTTGCGGAGCGGGAATTTCTGACTTCTCTACTTGTGCTTGTAATTCATTCACGATTGCTTCCGTAATCGGGGCAATTTGTGTTTTACGAGGCGGTTGATAATTCACCAAGCGATCTTTCGCACTAAACCAATCTTGAATGCGTTGGTTTACTTCTTCTACCGAGATTTTTTTCAACATCGGTTCGGTTAAATTAGCAATTTCGGGTTGAGTCAAAAACGGTTTATCTACCAGTACCGTATCAACCATCACTTGCATCCATTTTTGGAAATCACGATTGCCGTCATGTTTTTTCGCATTTTCAATTTGCGCAAAGATCGGTGCTTTTTGCTTATCCAATTCTTCCTGAGAAAGTGGGAAACGCTTAATACGCTCAATCTCTTCGAAAATTTGTTTTAAACCAAGCTGATGTGCGGTCGGCTCAACGCTAGCAAAAATCGCAAGTGCAACACTGTTTCTACCAATATCCGATTTACGAGGAACCACTGCTGATACCCCTTTCGGCAATACATCCGCTTGATTACGTAAACGTTGAATTAACGAAGAAAGCGCAAGGCGATCTAATAGGCGTTGATAACGGCCGTCTTCCGTCTGAGCTCGGCTCTTACTTTCGTCAAAACGGAAAATATACGCAATTTGGCTTACCCCACTACGAGGGTCTTGAATTTTGTTAATTAATAAACGCTCTTTTAAAGTCGGCTCAAGGTAATCACGCTTAGGTAACGCTTTCGCTTTTACCTCGCCAAAATAACGCTGAATCTCCGCTTTGGCTTTTTCCGGCTCAACATCGCCTACCACCAATAAGTTCATATTATTTGGCACATACCAGGTTTGGTAGAACCGCTGTAACTGCGTTGCCGGCATTGATTGAATACTTTTTTGTGTACCAATCACGCGATGACGAGCATAGCGAGAATCCACTCTCACCGCAGCAGTGCGTTGTTCATTCATTGTTGCGCCAACACCTAAACCTTGGCGCCATTCTTCCATAATGATTTTGCGCTCATCATCCAGATCTTCTTGGGTTAAATTGGCGTGAAACACCATTTGGGATAACGCATCAAAACTTTGATCTAATCCTGAAGTTGCAGGAGGCGTTAATAAATAGGTTGTACTGTCAGTGGTTGTCACCGCATTATAGTTTTTGGCACGTACCCATTTTTGCTCATGTAAATAAGGCATTAAGCCGTTTGGATGTGCATGGGTTCCTCTAAACACTAAATGTTCCACCATATGCGCCACACCGGCTTGATCATCATTTTCATCCACGCCGCCCGCATTGACACGTAAGCGAATTTCCAAATGCCCTTTTTCGTCATGCAAAGGGAGAATTGTATATTTCAAACCGTTTTCTAATTGACCTTGAATTGGTTCACTTTTTTCTGCATAGCTTGCGCTCGATACCATCAAGAGGGTGAGCGCTGTTAAAATTACACGCATTTTTTTAGCCTTTTAAAAATGAAAAATCCTCTCGCTTAGAAAGCAAGAGAGAGAATAGGTTTCAAGCGGTCAAATTTTAACAAAAATTTGCAAAATTTTCTGAAAATTTAACCGCTTACTCTACTACCAATTGTAGCTTACCCCAGCCCAGAAGTTACGGCCTTGCTTATAAACTGCGCTTTTCTTACTCGATTTCGATAAAGATTTACGATTTAGCACATTATTTACATCAAGAGTAAATTCAAGGAATTGCGTTTGTGTGAGTGGCTGTTTATAGATAAAACGCCAATCAACATTAAATTCATTTCCCATTTCTAGATCTTCATAAATGTCTGCATTACCGACATAATCACCACAAATAGCTCGATTTTCGCCTTCTGTATATTGTCCATTACAGAGGAAAGTTGTATCTACCGTGCGTGTTTTACGCCCTTTAGTAAAGCTAAAACGTTGATTCCAATTCAGATTAAGTGTTGGAAATTCGGTATTAACATTCAGGAACGCACTCCACGGTGTATTAAAGTCATTTGGTGGTAAATCATCTGCATCAATCAATTTGCCATTGTAAATGGCTTTCGTTTTTAAGCTCACATCATTATTGTAAGTTTTATTACTTGATTTACTACGGCTAACTCGAACACCTAGATCCCAATGAAGTTTTGCATATCGCCATTCATAGCCTTTAACTGGGGCAACGCTTAATGTGAAAGTATCATTTTCACTTCTGCCGTTATTATTCATTACACGATACATCGCACCTGAGAAATAACGATTTGCACTAGCAAATTGGTTTTTACTTTGGCGATTAACCCATTTGAATGTCCAACGAGTATCCCAAACTCGTTGCGCTAAACCTAACACTTTTTCATCACTGTAAGGTGTTTTGAGTTTGCGTGGTTGTAAATAGCGGTTTGGCGCTGTGCTTTGGCTATCCAACGTCCAGTCGTTCACCGAACCGTCATCGTTAAACTCTCTTACTTCTTTCTCGGCGGTTTCCAAGCCCTGTCTTAAACGAGATGAAAGCAATGAGCCGTTATAATAACGGTTTGCCCCAGCAAAAATGATCGTGTTTTGATCGGCAAATAGATCATAAGAACCCGATAAACGATAATCGATATTGGTATTATCTAAAAAGCGGTTATAACTTAAGCGAGAACCCAGAGAGAGCTCTAATTGCTTCCATTTGAGCTGATCTTGCAGATAAAGTGCGAAATCATCATCTCTTACCTTTACCGTATGCTGATTATAATTTAAACGTTGGTATGCAAACTGATCACCCTCAAGACAAGCCTCAGCACCATTACAAATCACATTCGGAGCTTTGCGATAATAGTAAGAATGGTAGCTAGTATCCCGACCTGATTTGGCTTTAGCGATTTCAGTAATCCAACCAAAACTTAATTTATGTTCCATTCCTGCAAAATCGAACGCATTACCTTCATAATCTTGCTTGAACGTATAAATTTCTTTTTCTAATGACCGTTCACCATAGCCACCGTATTGTGAATAGGTACCATTACTTGTCCAGTAGAAATTATCGGATGACATATAACGGTGGTAATCATTCACATCATATTCTGTGCGATTACCCGTCTTCTTATAGCCGATATAGGATTTCACTTTCGCCCAATCTAACGTTTTTTCCCATTCGAGGTTAGCTTGTACACCGCCACCGATATTTTCAAATGCGCCATTTTCCGTGTTAGATTTAAACTGCTTCGCATAATTCGGCGAATACATCACAGTTGCACGCCATAAATCGCCATTTTCAGGCAAATAAACCGCACGCAAAATATAGTTTTCATTAATACGGGATTGTTTTTTCTCAATCGGCGTATTCGGGCTTGCTAGATAACGCATATTCGCATGCGCATTTTTCATTATGGATTGCAAACGATCATAAGAGAACATAATGGAAAAATTATCGCTTAGCTTTTCACTAGCATTTAAACCAAATTGATGCTTAACAAAACGTGGCTGATAATCTAAACGAGCTGCTCGTTCAAAGGCATCTTCCTGACCTTCTTGAATATAAAATTTAGTCCAATCATCACGAGTAGTACGGTAATAAATTTTACCCGAGCGTCTTTCAAAATTCGGATCTTTTAACTTAGCGTCAATCACACCACCAGTAAAATTACCGTATTTCGCTGAAACGTTGCTGTCAAAAACTTCAAGCGATTCTAATAAACTCGAATCAATCCACATTGATTGAGAAGAACCATTCGGTAAATCGTAAGGATTTGCGCCGACCGCTTCGCCGTTACGCATTTGGTTGCCGATTGGGTTCATATTATCGTTGTTCGACATTCCGTCCAAAATGAAGTTATTGTTGTAATATTTTTCGCCGTGGAAAGAAACTTCATTCGGGCGGATCTCACCAGCGTTGGTAGATAAGTCTGCCTCATTTGAAAAGCGGACATTCGGGTTCGATTTAAGTAAATCGGTAATCCCACCGTTTTTTGAGACTTGGCGTTTAATTTGTTCAGCGGTAATTTTTTGTGTACCGACTTGCTGACTGAATGATTGCCCAACGACAACCACCTCTTCTAACTCAGCGGTTTCTTCAGCATAGGCTGCATTAGTTAATGCCAGCAAGATACTGGAATACAATAAGGAATGTGAAAAATGTTTCATCATGTGTTCTCTAAAAAAAGCCAAAATTCGTGATTATTTTTTTCCTGCAAAAGCACCTTGTGCTGAAGAAGCTTTTTCTGTGCTATTTGTTTCAAAAGTACCGATCACTTCCTCTGCATTTTTACCTACGAATACGCCTTTATAAGTACCTTCGGCATTGCTTGCGATCGCACCGAATTTTGCTGAGCCACTAAAGCCCACTACTCCATTATCAACACTGATCTTTCCTTCATTTAACGCTACATTTTCTGTTACTTTTTCTATCCCCTTCGAATTAATCGTTTTTTGGAAAACCGAACCACTTACTTTGTCATTTTCCACTTTTAAGGTGAAATCTCGCGTCATTACCGCCGGCACATTTTTTGCACTATAAGACGCTTTACCCGTATAAGTTGCATTTACGACTGCAGCACGATCTGTGGTTAAATCGCTCTCCTTCGCTAATACAATAAAAGCATTACTCGGCTGTGGATTTTCATTATTATAGGTTTCACGAATAACCGCATAACTTGAATAAGCTTGATTGTAATTAACTACGACACTGCCTCTTGCTACCTCTTTATGGCAAGTTGAGGTTTTTGCATTACTACAAGAGGCTGGCGCATTTGAGCCTTGTTTTTGTAATTTTGCTAATAATGCTTCTCGTGCCTCGCTATTACCATAATCATGCACAATCGAATCGAGGTTGTTATAAGATATTGCAGTGGTAATCGCTTTATTTGTCGCTATTTGCTTTTCTTGTGCTATTTTTTTCGTCTGCTCTTCAGCTTTTGCCACCTCTTTTTGAGTTAAATCAGCAAGCACTGATTGAATTTGATTAAAGGTGTTAGTTGCCTCTAATAACACGCTATTTGCTTGATTCGCAATGTTCATTACATTATTCGCTTCATCTACAGCGGTAGATAATTGTGCACTTGCACTTGATACTCGTGAAGCAGCATTTTTCGCTTCATCTTTAGCATTTTCGGCTGCCAATTTCGCTTTTTCTAATAAGCTACTAGCATCTTTTAATGTTTGTTGTACATCTGATGTCGAATTAGCCGCTTGTGCTTTAACTAAAGCTAATTGCAGAGCATCCAATGCTTGTTTTACCTCGTCAAGGTGTTCTTGAGCTTGTAATTTATCTTCTAATAAATGTTGTACCGCGACTTGGCTTAAGCGAGTGCTTTGATCAATTCCGGGCTGATCACTTCCCCCAGATGAACACGCTGTTACCCCGATAGACAATAAAATTGTTGCTGCCGTATTTAATACTTGTTTATTTAAAATATTTTTCATTGAAAGTCCTTATATAAAACAAAGTTGTTAATTAAAAAGTTTTTTCCAGTATTATGTTGATACTTTTATCCGAGTAAGAATAAAGGCTTACAAAATTGCTACGTTGTTTTTTCCAGTGATAATTAAGCTTTGGAGTAATCCCCCATAAGTGCCAATCTCGTTTCCAAACGGTTGCATTGATATGATAGATTCGGTCTTCACGCTGTTTATCGAAATGAAAAGCCGAACCGAGCGAAAGATTATCCTTATACTCTCGCTTAGAAGCAGAAAAACTTAAACGAGAAGAAATTCCCCCATACCATTCTTGCCCCCAACCAATACGGGCTGTTTTTAAGTCATAGCTGTAATGACGAACTTTAGTGCGTTCTTGAGCGTAATCCGCTCCTAAATAAAAATAAGTACGAGGACTAGCACGCCATAACATCGTTAATGAAGCTAACTTACTCTTACCGTTTAAACTTAAGCTATTTGAATAGAAATTCCGAGCATACTCTGCGGCCGTTGAAAATTGCCAATTTGAATTTAACCAACGATTAAATTCTATTCTGCCACCATTACTGCGCTTGTATCGATGACCGCCATACCATTGCTGTTCATAAAACGGCAAAATCGCAAAGCGTTGCTGTGAGCCTTTATGTACATAGCCTAACGATAGGCGATTGGTAATATCGTCATAATCATGCTGATCCCAGTAATTTTTACCGTATAAACTATTATCGATACGTAAATAATGAGCATTCCATAAATTGATATCGCGCTCTAAACCAAAGTAATAGCTGATGCCTTGTGCTTTTTGTGGCAACATACTTTCGCCTTTTATAAAAGCGGTATTTTCAATATATCGTTCGCTTGAAACATGATTTACATTGTCTTCACGTAAATAATTAGCACTCAACGAAACTTGCCATACATTGCGCTGTTCCAATGCCTGCAAATAAAGATGAATTAATTGTTCAATATCAGCAGGGAGCTGTGGTTCACTCAATGATTTTTCAAACTGCTCTTTAGCTGCCTTATCCTGTTGAGACAGGAACAATACAATTGCAAGTTGTATGCGGACAGGAGTAAGCCTTGGTTTAATCGCTAATATTTCACGATATAATTTAGCCGCCTCGGCATATTGTTGCTGGATTTTAGCAATCTGAGCTTGTGCAAAAAGAATTAAAATAGGATCAGAATTCTGGAATTGACGATAAATCGCCAATAAATATTTAATTGAAGAAAGGTGACCTGTTTCGATTGCATTATTCAGAAATTGCTCAACAAACAATTTATTATTTAATAAATCTTGTTCAGATTGTTGAATATTTTCAATCGAATTTATGGTTAATTCAGGTAATTTTGGGGTTTCCTTAAGTAACTTAGCAATTTCCACATTCTTTTCAGGTGTATTAATTTGTTGCTCCGCATAAGCGATATTAAATTGAAGCAAATAGAATAAGCCAGCACATAAAAACGCTAATTTTTTAAACATAGATTAAAATCATTAAACGCATCATTCTGCGTTTAAATTTACATTACAATGGAAACCTTACAATTTTTTGATACTAGCAATTTTGCCATATCTATTCAATAAGAATTATTATTAAATGCATTTAAATTTGATCCTATTATACAATCGGTATAATTCACAACCAAAATATACACATAAAAAATAAAAGGCTTATTATTTTTTATTGATTAAAGACTATTCATCTCATCTTGGATATAAATAAAAAAGCGGTCTAATTTGCAAATTTTTTTACAAATTAGACCGCTTGTTTTATCAATAGATTGAAAGCTATCTCAACCAAACTATTGTGTTAATTCAGTACGCAGTTTCTTCGTTACATCCACCATGACTTGTAATTGCTCTATAGTTTCTTTCCAACCTCGCGTTTTTAAGCCGCAATCCGGATTCACCCATAAACGTTCTTTCGGGATTACCTTCAATGCTTTACGTAATAAATGCTCGATTTCACCGGCTGTCGGTACACGAGGACTATGAATATCATAAACACCTGGGCCGATATCATTCGGATATTTGAAATCGGCAAACGCTGTGAGTAATTCCATATCAGAGCGTGAAGTTTCAATCGTGATCACATCCGCATCAAGCCCTGCAATCGCCGGTAAAATATCGTTAAATTCCGAATAGCACATATGAGTGTGGATTTGGGTATCGTCTTTTACGCCCATATAACTTAAACGGAACGCTTCTCCCGCCCATTGTAAATAAGCATCCCAATCCGCTCGTTTAAGCGGTAAGCCTTCTCGAATTGCCGGTTCGTCAATCTGAATCACTTTAATTCCGGCTTTTTCCAGATCCAATACTTCGTCAGAAAGTGCCACGCCAATTTGCTTACATACGGTAGAACGAGGAATATCGTTACGCACAAACGACCATTGTAAAATCGTCACCGGACCGGTTAGCATGCCTTTCATCACTTTATCCGTCAGGTTTTGAGCATATTGCGACCAACGCACCGTCATCGGTTCAGGACGAGTGACGTCACCATAAATCACCGGCGGTTTTACACAACGAGAACCGTAGCTTTGTACCCAACCAAATTTAGTGAAAGCAAAGCCGTCCAGCAACTCACCGAAATATTCCACCATATCGTTACGTTCCGCTTCGCCGTGAACTAATACGTCTAAGTCCAGCTCTTCTTGTTTACGAACTACAAATTCAATTTCTTTTTTCATTGCCGCTTCATAATCGGCAAGCGATAGTTCCCCTTTTTTAAATGCAGCACGGGCATGGCGAATTTCCAATGTTTGCGGAAAAGAACCGATATTGGTAGTCGGAAGAAGCGGTAAATTTAGCCATTTATTTTGCAATTTAATTCGCTCGGCAAAAGGTGACTGACGTTTGTCCGCATTTGCCGGTAAATTCGCTAAACGTTGTGCCACTTCCGCTTTATGAATCACTTTACTGTTTTCTCGAGCATCTGCCGCGGTTTGGCTGTCATTTAATTGTTCTGCGACCGCTGACCGCCCCGCATTTAATGCCTGTTTTAAAACCTGCAGCTCTGCCACTTTTTGTAAGGTAAAAGCTAACCAGCGATACAATTCAGGGTTAGTTTGCTGTAATTGCGTTTCTACCGCTAAATCATAAGGTGTATGCAATAACGAACAGCTCGGTGCAATCCATAAACGCTGATTAAATTTCGCTTTTAATGGTTCCAACACATCCAATACACGATTTAAATTCGCTCGCCAAATATTACGCCCGTCAATCACACCGGCAGAAAGCACTTTCGGATAATCTTCAAATGCACTGAGTTGTTCCGGCGCACGCACGAGATCAAGGTGTAAACCGTCTACCGGCAACGCTTTTAATAAAGCAGCGTGTTCTGCCACCGAGCCGAAATAAGTTGCCAATAATAGCTTCGCATTCACTTTAGCTAACTGAGCGTAAACATCTTGATAAGCCGCAAGCCATTCTTGAGGTAAATCTAATGCCAATGCAGGTTCATCAATTTGAATCCATTCCACACCTTCAGCGGCTAGTGCGGTTAAAATCTCAAAATAAACCGGCACAAGTTGCTTGAGCAAATCAAAGCGGTTAAAGGCTTCACCTTTTTCTTTACCTAGCCATAAAAATGTTAGCGGGCCGACGATCACCGGTTTAACCTGATGTCCGGCAGTTTTCGCTTCACGAATTTGATTCACATAATGCGTAGGATTCGCCTTAAACGTGGTATTTTTCTGAAATTCCGGTACAAGATAGTGGTAATTAGTATCAAACCATTTGGTCATTTCAATCGCAAACTGCTCTTTATTACCACGTGCTAATTGGAAATATTGATCGAGACTCAGAGTTTGGCTGTCAAAACCAAAACGAGCCGGTATCGCGCCGGTTGCTACTTGTAGATCTAAAATGTGATCGTAAAACGTAAAATCGCCGACCGTGACAAAATCCGCATCGGCTTGCGCTTGATGCTGCCAATTTTTTTCACGTAACGCTTTTGCCAGATCTAATAAATCTTGTTCGGCTAATTCTTTACGCCAGTAGCGTTCCTGCGCAAATTTTAATTCACGTTTTGCCCCTACACGTGGGAAACCTAAGATATGTAATGTTGTCATACTGCACTCCTGCGATCTGTTTGTTATTCAGCTAACTTAGCGATTAATCCGCTAAGCTGTGTCAAAAATAATGCAAGAACCTTAAACATTATGCAACTTCATAATCTTCAATTTAATTATGAATATTTTTAATAATCAATTAAGTTATAGATTACGCATAAAGTATGCCCTTTATGTTATGCTTAATCATATCTCAAGACATTTTTTAGGGAGGAAAAATGAAAAAATGGCTAGGACTTTGCGCTCTTTTAGCACTTAATACCGCTTATGCCGATGAATGCTTATATTCATTAACAGGGAAGAAATTAAAAAGCGTACAATGTGATGTGGAACGGCTTGAACAAGGAATCGTACATGGTAATCAATATTTCACCGATCAAATTACCATCAATCATAATCGATTCTATGTTTCCGCCTATGAGTTAACATACGAAATTACTGGTGCGGAATACGGGCTAATTAGTAAAAAAATGCCGGACAAAATACCTGAGCCGGATAAAACGAAAACCGTCTTCTTTTCTTTAGATGAAAATATGCAATGGGCGGATCATTACAGTTATTGGAGTTGTTGGCAAAAAGAAATCGGCAAAGAAACGGTTTGCGCAAAAACTACTCAGTAAAAATAAAGCGGCCTAATTTATTTCATTATTTGCAAAGCATTTTTGTTGCAAAAAAAGAATAAAATTAGACCGCTTATACATTTAATTAGCTATTATTGGCTAGCACCAAATACCGCGCCCCAAGAAGTATCACTGCCAATGTTAGATACATCTCTAATCATACCGCCAAGCTCTTTAGCATTTTCACCGTAGAATTTGCCTTCTACATTCGCTTTCGTTGGGAAACTATTTGAATTTGCCGCACCGGCAAAGCTATTACCAGAAATATCTGCCGTAATATTCACTGCTTCAAGCGTATCAATATTTAAAGAACCATTCAGTTTTTTCGCACCGAAATCAACGTTAAATTGTGACGTTCCTTTTAACCAATCATGTTCATCAAATTGCACTGTATTACCGGCAATAATTGCATGACCATTATAAGTCGCTGTGCCGCTAGTTGGCATTGACGCTGTTGGAGAACCATTATAGAACATATAACTGTCTACTTCCGGACCATTCCTATCGAGAACCCCAAAACGTACTGCGCTATATTTATCACAGCAGGCACTTAAAAGTCCCATATTTAACCAAGTACCCGAATAAATACCCGAACTTTTATAGCCAACGCGAATTTCTGTACCTTCAACATTTAAGAGTTCAGTATTTGAATTATGTAATTCAACTCGCTTTTCCAAAACATCATCGTCTTGATTCGATATCACAAGAACAGTTCCTGTTGATGAATTTGAAGGCATATTTCCTACTACCGGTGTATAGCCTCGATTATTATCATTAGAAGGATTGTTTGGCTGAGAAGGAGTAGTTGGCTGAGGCATATTATCAGCTACCGGTACATTTACAGCAGTATTTGATGAATCATTATTGTCACCGCCGCCACTACTTCCACAAGCGCTTAATACAAGCCCAGTTAATACAGTTAAACTTAGTTTTGAAATTTTTTGCATATATACACTCCTAATATATCCTTATAAAGAAATTTATTAAAGTATATATAAGTTAAAATAAATAATCTAGAGTTATGTAAATTATTATTTTAATTTATTCAATATAACTCCCCACTAAAAAAAATAATAAAAAACACCATCCAAATAATAAAAAACTTTATATAGACAAATATAAATTTATTTAGTTCCATAAATTAAATCATTTATCTTTCAATTATAATGAAAAAAATTTACTTATTTAAAACAATAATTTATATTATACTCATCCTACTACTTAATTTTCTGAAGACTTTATTAATTGTAAATGAAACCCATCTTTCTTGAACTTCGCCATCTCAAAACATTACTCGCTTTAAAAGAAAGCGGCAGTGTTTCTCTTGCTGCAAAACGTGTCCACTTGACACAATCAGCCCTTTCTCATCAAATAAAATTATTAGAAGATCAATATGAGCTCACATTATTTGAACGTAAAACACAACCTTTACGTTTTACTCCAGCTGGAGATCGTTTAGTAAAATTAGCCCATGAAATTTTACCTAAAGTTGCAGAAGCTGAGCTCGATCTTGCACGAGTAAAGCAAGGCGAAGTTGGGGAATTAAGAATTGCAGTCGAATGCCATACTTGTTTTGACTGGTTAATGCCAGCAATGGATACTTTCCGTCAAAGCTGGCCATTAGTCGAATTAGATATCGTATCCGGTTTCCACACGGATACCGTAGGCTTATTATTAACACATCGTGCAGATTGGGCAGTCGTTGCAGAGGCAGAACAAACGGAAGGGATCATTTACCGCCCGCTCTTTTCGTATGAAATGGTTGGCATTTGTGCTAAAGATCATCCTTTAGCTCAAAAAGATATTTGGGAAGCAGAAGACTTTATTGATGAGACGTGGATAACTTATCCGGTTCCTGACGATATGTTAGATTTATTACGTAAAGTATTACGCCCAGCGGGTATCAGCCCAACACGTAGAACTAGCGAATTGACTATTGCGATTATTCAATTAGTGGCAAGTAAACGAGGAATTGCGACCTTACCTTATTGGGCGGTAAAACCTTATTTAGATAGAGGCTATGTAGTTGCAAAAAAGATTACGCAACAAGGACTGTACAGCAATCTTTATGGCGCATACCGAGAAACGGATCAAAACTATGCTTATCTGAACGATTTCCACAATACCGTAAAATCGCAAAGTTTTGCAACATTACCGGGGTTAATGGTTTTAGAAGATTAAACGTTAATTGCACTGAATATGAAAACGGCCTGATTCTTATCAATCTGGCCGTTTCTTTTATTACTAATTTATTATACTTTCGCGCGATATTTAGAATGCTGTTTTACCGCTTTACGAATTTGGCGAATATTGGTGCGACGACGATTTTTTGTCACATCCACTTTGGTTTCAGTTTCTGCCGGTAGACCAACAAGCTCACGCAAATAGTTTACTTGCTCTAAGCCCATTTCTTCCCATCCACCACGAGGTAAACCTTTTTCTAATTTGATATTACCGTAACGAATACGAATCAAACGACTAACCTCAACACCTTGCGATTCCCATAAACGACGTACTTCACGGTTACGTCCTTCAGTTAAAGTGACATCAAACCATTGGTTTAAACCTGTGCCACCAACGGTTTTAATCTGTTTAAAGTTTGCCGGACCGTCTTCTAACTGAACACCTTTGCGTAAACGTTGTAACATTGCTTCATCAATATTACCAAACACACGCACGGAATATTCACGCTCTACTTCACGGCTCGGGTGCATTAAACGATTCGCTAACTCACCGTCTGTAGTAAACAGTAATAAACCTGAAGTATTAATATCTAAGCGACCGACCGCAATCCAACGTGCACCGGTTAAACGAGGTAAGCGATCAAATACCGTTGCACGACCTTCCGGATCTGAACGAGTACATAATTCACCTTCCGGTTTGTAATACATCAATACGCGACAAATTTCTTTTTGTGCCGGAATTAAGCTGATTAAATTACCGTCAATACGAATTTTAGTGGCACTGCTTACCTGTACACGATCGCCTAAGCTTGCGATTTTACCGTCAACGCTCACACGTCCTGCTGCAATAATCTCTTCCAATTCACGGCGAGATCCTTGACCGGCACGTGCTAAAATTTTCTGTAATTTTTCGCCGACTATTTTCGCTTTTTTTTCTACTGTTTCAGTAACAGAAGCGGTCGGTTTTACTGATTTTTTTACTAATGGCTTAGACGTTGGACGGGCACGTCTTTCAGATTGTTCATCAAATTTTCTAGATGATGAACGCTTGTCTCCGCTACGTTTATCAAAACGCTTTTCGCCTTGCGAATGTTTAAAAGACGGTGAACGTTTATCAGTTGGTTTTTTTTGAAATGTTGTCATTAAAATTCCTTAAATTGTCGCTCTCACGAGCGTCTGAAATATGGATTTCTCCAATTTTCCTATACACGATAGGAGAAAACATGATTAGTTAAAAGGCGTAATATCGCCCGATCCTTCACGAATAATTCGAGGACTATCTTCGGTTAAATCAATCACAGTTGTCGGCTCTTGACCTAAATAACCGCCGTGGATAATTAAATCCACACGATGCTCTAAATGTTCTCGAATTTCATCCGGATCCGATTCGGTAATTTCCGTATCAGGTAACATTAACGAGCAAGATAAAATCGGCTCGCCTAGCGCTGCAATTAATGCCAAAGCGATCGCATTATCCGGTACACGAATCCCTATCGTCTTACGCTTAGTCATTAATCTACGCGGTACGTCTTTGGTTGCCGGTAAAATAAAGGTGTAAGGATTTGGGGTGTTATTTTTGATTAAGCGATAAGATTGATTAGTGACTAATGCGTAAGTGGAAAGCTCTGACAAATCACTACATACCAAGGTAAAATTGTGATTTTCAGGCAATTTACGAATCGCAACAATGCGATCCATTGCGTGTTTTTCACCGATTGCACAGCCTAAAGCATAACCTGAATCTGTCGGATAAATAATAACGCCACCATTTTTAATAATTTCTACCGCTTGATTAATCAAACGTGCCTGAGGGTTATCAGGATGAATATAAAAAAATTGGCTCATAGCGTAATATCCTTCGAAAAAAATGTTGGTGCATTATACACCAACATTCTTATATTCTCTAAAGAATTATACCGTTCTTAGAGTGCCGCTAATTGCTCTAGCGACGGCGCAAAATAATAACTACCAGAAACCGGCTTAGTAAAGCCTAACAAGCGGTCAGTTTTGCCGTCTAATTCACCAAACATACTTTTAAGCTGTTGGTCGATATTGTGTAAACGTTTCGCAAAAGCAATAAAATATAGACCATGCTCGCCGCTCGCTAAACCGTACGGCAAACTGTGGCGTAAAATTTTTAAACCTTTACCATTTTCTTTTAAATCCACACGACCTACGTGAGAATTTTCCGGTACATCCTCAAGCTCAACACTGTCCGCTTTTGTTCTGCCGATCACTTGTTCTTGACGCTCCGTGTTCATCTTATGCCATTTTGCCAATTGATGAACATAACGTTGACTCAACACATAACTACCACCGGCATCCTCACCGTCTTCAATTAAAGCGACTTCACGCAGTTTTTCATCGGTTTGCGGATTCTCAGTACCGTCAATAAAGCCGGTTAAATCACGCTCTTCCACCCAACGAAAACCATGGGTTTCTTCCACAATTTCCGCCACCTCTTTTAATTGTTCCACCACCATCAAAGCGATAGAAAAATTAATATCCGGACGATTAGATTGGATATGCACTAAAAAATCACATTGGGTTGCCGGCGCATACTCTCGTTCGGCTTTGCCTAATGCAATAAAATCCTTCAATTCGGCAGCGGAATTAGTCTTTAGCTGGTTCCAAAGCGCTTTACCAAAAGCCAAGGTAAGCCCTAATGCTTCCGTAGAAAATTGCTGTTGAAGTTCCTGAAATTGATGCTGAATGGTATGAACTTTAGAACGAAACATTTCAATATTTAAAATATTCGCTTCAATAAAAATGCCCGATTTACGATGCGTTAGTGTAATGCCGGATTGTGGAGTTGCCATAATGTATCCCATAAGTAAGAAAATAGATAAGAAACAATCGTTATTGTACAAAAGCGAGTAAATAAAATCAGCCGTTTTAGTCAAATTCCCAGTATTAAAAAAATCACTTGACTTATCATTTTTATACTAGTTTAATAGTACAAAATTAAAAAATAAAACAAGGAATCGTGAAATGAATCTAAATACTCAGCAAACACAACTTCCCTATTATGAAGATACAACCGTAGCGTTTTATCACCTATGTGATAATAAACCACATACACTTTTATTAGACTCAGCAGAAATTCACAGTAAAAACAGCCTAAAAAGTCTATTATTCGCCCAATCCGCATTACATATTTATTGCGATGCTCAAACCGTCACTTTTGAGGCGTTAACTGAAAACGGTAAAGCCGTACTTCCCCATATTCAAGCAGCGCTTGCTCAGTTATCTCCGACTCCAAATTGCAAAGTTTCAACGGAATTTAACCGCTTGTCGGCAACCTTTCCACCCATTGCCCAAAATTTAGATGAAGATAGTAAACTTAAAACCAGCACCGTGTTTGACGGTTTACGTTGTGTGAGCCAACTTTTTGCTGATAAAGCAGATCCAATCTATTTAGGCGGTTTATTTAGCTACGATTTGGTCGCCCATTTTATTCCGATGGATGGTATTCAACTACAAGATGACGGCTTAAGTTGCCATGATTACAGCTTCTATCTTGCCGAACAATTAGTGTTTATTGACCACCAAAAACAGGAATCGGTATTGCACACTTTCTGTTTTGATGAAACACAGCAAAGCCGCTTACAGCAACAAGCGGTCGAATTTAGCCAAATTCTTGCAAAATATCAGCCTTGCGAATTACGCCTACCGATTCAAACGGCGAGTGGTGAAGTGAAAACCAATATTGAAGATGAAGACTTTAAACAGATCGTTCAAAAACTCAAACATCATATTCATATCGGTGATGTGTTCCAAATTGTACCGTCACGCCGTTTTAGTTTGCCTTGCCCGAATATTTTAGCCGCTTATCGTCAGCTTAAAATTAATAATCCAAGCCCGTATATGTTCTTTATGCAAGGCGAAAACTTTACTTTATTCGGTGCATCGCCCGAAAGTGCCTTGAAATATTCGCAAGCTACTCGTCAATTAGAAATCTATCCGATTGCCGGCTCTCGTCCGCGTGGCTTTGATGCTAATGGCAATATCGATCCGGAATTGGATTCACGCTTAGAATTGGAATTGCGTTTAGATCAAAAAGAATTGGCAGAACATTTAATGTTAGTCGATCTGGCTCGTAATGATGTCGCACGAGTCTGCCAAGCCGGTACACGTAAAGTGGTGGATCTGATGCAAATCGATCGCTACTCACAAATTATGCACCTTGTCTCTCGTGTAGTCGGCACATTGCGTAGCGATTTAGATGCGTTACACGCTTATCAAGCATGTATGAATATGGGTACATTAACCGGTGCGCCAAAAATTAAAGCGATGCAATTAATCTACCAAGTAGAGCAACAAAAACGCCACAGTTACGGCGGTGCAGTCGGTTACTTAACCTCACAAGGTGATTTAGATACTTGCATTGTGATTCGTTCTGCATTCGTACAAAACGGCATCGCTTACGTACAAGCCGGTTGCGGCGAAGTATTGGATTCGGATCCGCAATCAGAAGCGGATGAAACACGTCATAAAGCGAAAGCCGTATTAAAAGCAATCGCACAAGTTAATACCAAATAAGGACGGATAAGCTATGGCACATATTCTTTTTGTTGATAATTTTGATTCGTTTACCTACAACCTTGTCGATCAATTTCGTGAATTAGGTCATCAAGTAACTATTTTTCGTAACGATTACCCATTAGAAGACTTTCTAAACAAAGCACAAACTACCGAAAATTGTATTGTAGCGCTTTCGCCCGGCCCCGGCACACCGGCAGAAGCCGGCAATATGTTAGCAATTATTAAACAGCTCAAAGGCGTTGTACCGATGATTGGTATTTGTTTGGGTCATCAAGCGATTATCGAAGCGTTAGGCGGACGTATCGTGCATACCGGTACTGTTTTACACGGCAAAGTGTCTAAAATTGAACACGATAACCAAGCAATGTTCCACGGTATTAATAACCCGATGCCGGTTGCCCGTTACCATTCATTAATGGGTGATAACCTACCGGAGGAGTTAGAAATCAATGCTCGCTTCGATAATATCGTGATGGCGATTCGCCACAAACAATTACCGATTTGCGGCTTTCAATTTCACCCAGAATCAATCCTAACCGTAGAAGGCACTAAATTATTAAAACAATCGGTCGAATGGCTGCTTTCCACACAACATTAAGCAAAAAAATTTAGAAAAATAACCGCTTATCAGTATAACGAAAACAGGATAACACTATGCAACTCGACAACATTCTTAGCCAATTATTTGAGAACCAAGCACTCACAAAAGCAGAATCGCAATACTTTTTTGAACAAGTAATTCAAGGTAATGTTTCTAACGAACAACTCGCCGGCGCATTAATTGCGTTAAAAGTACGGGGCGAGACAATTGAGGAAATTGCCGGAGCGGTTGAAGCTGCATTTGCAAATGCAACCGTATTCCCAACTCCCGATTACGATTTTGCCGATATTGTCGGAACCGGTGGCGACGGGCAAAATACAATCAATATCTCTACCGCCAGTGCGATTGTAGCCGCAACCTTAGGCTATAAAGTAGCAAAACATGGCAGCCGCAGCGTCTCCAGTAAAACCGGCGCAAGTGATGTACTATCCGCATTAGGGATTAATGTGGCGATTTCACCCCAAACCGCACGCCAAGCGTTAGATGAAAATAATCTCTGTTTCTTATTTGCACCGCTTTACCACGCCGGTTTTAAACACGCCGTACCGGTACGCCAAGCATTGAAAACTCGCACGCTATTTAATATTCTGGGGCCGTTAGTCAATCCGGCACACGCGAAACGCCAATTACTCGGCGTTTATTCACCGGAAGTTTTGAAAATTTATGCAGAAACGGTACGCACCTTAAATCATCAACATTCGATTGTGGTGTACGGTTCCGGTTTAGATGAAGTGGCGGTACACGGCGAAACTTTAGTCGCTGAAATTGAACAAGGCGAAATCCATTATTTCACACTGACACCGGAAGATTTCGGTATCCAACGCCATTCAATTGAGGCGTTAAAAGGTGGTGAGCCTACAGAAAATGCGGAAAAAATTACCGCTTTATTAAAAGGCAAAGGCGAAGCGGCACATATTGATGCGGTTGCAGTAAATACTGCTATGCTCATGCGCACATTCGGAGAACGAGATTTAAAAACCAACGTACAGCGTGTCAAAGATTTGCTGAGAACAGATAAAGCCTACCAAACCTTGCAAAAGCTCGCCCGATACCAGTAACATATTGCCCACATTTGTGGGCTTTTTTATAGGAATAAACAGTTGAAAAAAAGTATTTACGATACCCCGATTTTCTTTGAACGTTATCAACAATTACGTGAAAACCCAATCAGTATGAATGAAGTGGTGGAAAAGCCTACCATGTTTTCACTTTTACCGGATCTTACCAAGAAAAAAGTGTTAGATTTAGGTTGTGGTACCGGCGTACATCTAGCACATTATTTGGAATTGGGAGCAAGTAAAGTTGTCGGTCTGGATTTATCGGAACTCATGCTAAAACAGGCGGAAAGTGATTTAGCAAAAAACTGGCAAAAATCGACCGCTTTCTCACTGCACTGCTTGCCAATGGAACAATTAGATAAAATTCCGGAAGATCATTTTGATGTGGTCACCAGCTCGTTTGCGTTCCATTATATTGAGGACTTTGCCGATTTACTTGCAAAAATTTCCGCAAAAATGACCGCTTGCGGTACGCTGATTTTTTCCCAAGAACATCCGATCGTCACTTGCTATAAAGACGGCTATCGTTGGGAGAAAAATGAGCAAAAACAACAAGTTGCTTATCGTTTAAATTATTATCGAGATGAGGGTGAGCGAGACAGAAGTTGGTTCCAACAAGCATTCAAAACCTATCATCGCACCATGGCAACAATCTGCAATCAGCTGATTCAAGCCGGTTTTGAAATCGTGCAAGTGGAAGAGCCAATGCTGGCGGAACAACCGCAATGGCATAACGAGTTTAAAGATCTACAACATCGCCCGCCATTACTGTTTATCAAAGCAGTTAAGAAAAGTTAACCGGTACTTTGCGTTGCTCGGTGGTTGTTTTGCCGCCGAGCTGTGTTAATAACAATTCTACCGCCCATTTTCCCGCCTGAGGATAACCAAAATCCAGCGTAAGCAAATTGGTTGCAAAACACTGCAATAATGTATTTTGCCCGATACAAGCAAGCGGTAGATTTTGCTGATTTTCTTGCAAATATTTTAATGCACTAATCGCTAGCGAGCTGCTGGCACACAATATCGCCGATACCGGTTTACACATTAACTTCGGCATCTGTAAATAGCCGCTTTCAATCGTCAATTCCGCTTCCACTAAATTAGCGGGAATCTGATGAGAATTACAAAAAGCCAAATAGCTGCGATTGCGATCATGACCAGTTGTTTCATCTTGATCATTTACGCCTAAGTAGGCAATGTTACGATGCCCCTGCTGATACAATTTCGTCATTAATATACTAATCGCATTCTCATCATCATAATATACCGCAGGAATATTGGGGTAAGCACGAGCAACAGTCACCAATGAGCCTCGCCATTGCTGAATAATTTCAAGTGAAAGTTGTGAAAAACCAAATAGAATAACGCCATCCACCTGACGTTGGCGGAATAATTCAAAATGGCGAGTCACTAATTCAGGTTGAAATTGGCTCTCAACAATCAGAGGGGTAATATTTTTAGCGTATAGCTGCTGTAAAATCGTGCTTAAAGTTTGAGATTCAGCGGTGGAGTTAAGACGTGTAACAATAATTCCAACAACAGGAGAAGAAGCCCCTCTCATTGCTCTGGCACTTTGATTCGGCTGGAATCCTAACTCATCAATGACTGCTTGCACTCGTTCTCGAGTCTGAACACTCACCTTAGGATCATTATTCAACACTCGAGACACTGTGGATTTACCAACATTACAACGTGCGGCAATATCTTTAATCGTTAATTTCATTAGGATACAGGTAGTTGGTAAGCAGGAGTAGGGTCAGATTCCGGCAAGATTTCCTTCTCCGGATTTTCTAATTCTTCCTTCGTTGGTTCTGGTTTCTGCTCTACCGGCTTAGTCTCAGCTTCTGGTGCTACAGCTGGTGTTTCAGTTTTTTCTTCAGCCGGTTCTACCACGGCTTCAGAAGCCGATACAGCCGTTTTATTTTGTGTTTTTTCAACATCACTCTTTGCCGGTTTAACTTCTGCAACTTTTGCAATATCCACTTTTTTAGTCGGTTTCGGCGATTCTAATTTTGTCGATTGTGACTCAGAATCCACCGCTTGTTCGGTTGATGCCGGCTGATCCGTTAATTCAGCTTTAGTCGATAACTTCTGTTGTTTCGGTTCAATTGAAATTTCTTCCAGACTTTGGCGATATTCTGCTGACTGGTGTACTTCTTGCTCTGCACCTTCTACTTTCTTAGCGATTAATTTATAGCTGAACTCAACTTTCGGATCTAACCAAATAGCCAGCATTGCATCATTAAATTCAGCATTAAAATCTTGCTCAATCACTTTATCATTTAACACAAAATAACCACGATCAGCTAACGCAATATAGCTTAATGAATCATCCGGTTTTAAATCCGGTAAGATTTTACGAAGTCGATCGATCACTTCATCTTGTGCAGGAAGTGTAATCCCCAAATTCGCCCATGATTTCGCTACTGAAATCGCGAAATCTCGACCATCAACCGGTTTACTGTATTTCAATGTCAACATTACTGGGCGTTCCGTATTCTTATATTCGCCCGTTTCTGTAAATAGGGAAATATTATAAATTTTGAACGGTCCCCAAGTGTAATCCACATCATTGATTTTTTCCCACTTAGCAACCGCAGTGCTGCTCAATACTGCAAAGAGAAAAGATAAGAGAGCTTTGTAACGCATTATTATTGTCCCCAGTAAACAAAAGAGGCTGTATTATACCTGAGCCGAGTATAGAGTAAATTCATCAATCCTTGTTTCACGAAAATTTTGTGATCGACTTCAAAGATTTAAAATAAAGTTATCCCAACCTAGCTAAAAAAGAGTAGTATCAAATTAAACCAAAGGTTCAATTAAGACATTATAGGAGTTGTATATGTTCCCAGAATTTCGTGAGCTAATCACCAAATTAAAAAATAGTGATGCGCATTTTACTCGCCTATTTGAGAGACATAATGAGCTAGACCAACGCATTAAAAACATGGAGTCAAATATAGAGCTTGCAACCAATGATGAAGTAGAGCTTCTCAAAAAAGAGAAATTACATATAAAAGATGAGCTATACGCAATTCTAAAGAAAAAATCAGCTTAATGAATTAACGACAATGCCCACTTTTTGAAGGTGGGCATTTTAATAGCCATTAAATTTCGATAGTTATCAAAAACAAAAAACCCAGCCTAAGCTGGGTTTTCTAATAATCTAAAGATTATTCAGCAACTACGTTAACAGTTACAGTTGCATTCACTTCAGCGTGTAAGTGAACTTTAACTTCGTGTTCGCCAGTTGTGCGAAGTGGACCTTCACCTAAACGAACTTCTGATTTAGCTACTTCAACGCCTGCCGCTGTTAATGCATCAGCGATATCTTTTGCAGAGATAGAACCGAATAAACGGCCATCGTCACCTGCAGTTGCAGATACTGATACTGCTGCGATTTCAGCAATTTTAGCTGCACGAGCTTGTGCTGCTGATAATGCTGCCGCCGCTTTTGCTTCTAATTCAGCACGACGTGCTTCGAAGTGAGCAATGTTTGCTGCTGTTGCCATAACTGCTTTACCTTGTGGGATTAAGAAGTTACGTGCAAAACCTGATTTAACAGTTACTTGGTCGCCCACAGAACCTAAGTGAGCAACTTTATCTAATAAAATAACTTGCATTGTACTCGACCTCTCTATTACTGATGGTTGTCAGTGTATGGAAGTAACGCTAAGTAACGAGCGCGTTTGATTGCGCGAGCTAATTGACGTTGATACTTCGCACGAGTACCAGTGATACGGCTAGGAACAATCTTGCCGCTTTCAGAAATGTAGTTCTTTAATGTAGCGATATCTTTGTAATCGATCTCAACAACATTTTCCGCTGTGAAACGGCAGAACTTACGACGACGGAAATAACGTGCCATTTGGCTTCTCCTGATCTATAAATTCAATATGTTCGGCGTGAACGACTAATTGGTTTAAACCATTATAGTCTTTGTGAGTATGAATAAATCCATGAACTCTAATTTTATCGCCGAGCTTTATTTGTTGGGTTATTAAACTAAATTGACTGCCATTTAAAATCACTTGGATTTTACACCACGCCTGACGTTCTAAATTCACTTCGGTTTGGATTGAACGATGTTCAAGCCAAAAACGATAATTCGGAACCCCTAACGGGTTTTGGCTTTGCTTAACCATTGAAGCGACCGAGCCGCTCAGAATTAAGCAATTATCAATTGGCGAATTACTCGCCAGCTTCCTCTGATTCAACTTCAGCTACCGCTTCAGCAACTTTGCTTTCTTTCGCTTTCACCATTGGTGAAGCTTCAGTTACTGCCGCTTTAGTGTGAACGATTAAGTTACGAAGAACTGCATCGTTATAACGGAAGTTAGTTTCTAACTCGTCGATTACACTTTGAGGTGCTTCTACATTCATTAACACGTAGTGTGCTTTGTGAAGTTTGTTGATTGGGTATGCTAATTGACGACGACCCCAATCTTCTAAGCGATGAACTTGACCGCCAGCTTCTTTTACAGATGCTGTGTAACGCTCAATCATTGCTGGTACTTGTTCGCTTTGGTCCGGGTGAACCATAAAAACGATTTCGTAGTGACGCATTGACTATCCTTACGGGTTAGCAGCCTCCAACTTTAGCCAGTCACCAACTTGTGGAAGCAAGGATTAAAAAACAAATGTGACTGAACGGCGGAATTATACGTAAACTTGTTGGTTTTGCAAGCAAAATTTATTGTTAATGCTGTCTTTTAAGCATAATTTAATAATGTGATTTATCACTTAAATATGAAAATAGGTTTTATCAGATGAAAATACGAATAATAGTTCAGTATTTTGTGATCTTCTAGTACAATTGCGCAAACGTTTGCTTTTGTTAATTTATAAGGAATCCAAATGAATGTATTAATTATTGGTAACGGTGGTCGTGAACACGCTTTAGCTTGGAAAGTTCGTCAATCGCCTTTAGTCAAAAAAGTTTTTGTCGCACCGGGTAATGCAGGTACCGCACTGGAAGAAGGTATCGAAAATGTTGCAATTTCAGCAACAGACCTTCCGGCATTAGTAGCTTTTGCGAAAGAAAACCAAATTGGCTTAACGATTGTTGGACCGGAGGCACCGCTCGTTATCGGTGTAGTTGATGCATTCCGTGCAAACGGCTTAAAAATTTTTGGTCCGACTCAAGCTGCCGCACAATTAGAAGGTTCAAAAGCGTTTACTAAGGATTTCTTAGCTCGTCATCAAATTCCAACTGCTGAATATCAAAACTTTACAGAAGTTGAGCCGGCTATTGCTTATTTAAAGCAAAAAGGAGCGCCAATTGTGATCAAAGCAGACGGTTTAGCTGCCGGTAAAGGTGTAATTGTTGCGATGACGCTTGAAGAAGCGGAAGAAGCAGTAAAAGATATGCTGTCAGGCAATGCATTCGGCGAAGCCGGTAGTCGTGTGGTTATCGAAGAATTTTTAGACGGTGAAGAAGCAAGCTTTATCGTGATGGTAGACGGTAAAAATGTTGAACCGATGGCGACCAGTCAAGATCACAAACGTGTTGGCGAAGGTGATAAAGGTTTAAATACCGGCGGTATGGGCGCATACTCACCGGCTCCGGTTGTCACTCCAGAAATTCATAACCGTGTAATGGAAGAAGTGATTTACCCAACCGTGAAAGGTATGGCGGCGGAAGGTAATCCGTATACTGGTTTCCTCTATGCCGGTTTAATGATTATGCCGAACGGACAGCCAAAAGTGATCGAGTTTAACTGCCGTTTCGGTGATCCGGAAACGCAACCGATTATGATGCGTTTAGAATCAGATCTTGTACAACTTTGTTTAGCCGCTTGTGATGAAAAACTTGATACGGTTAAATCAAAATGGTGTGAACAAGCAGCATTAGGCATCGTACTTGCAGCGGAAGGTTATCCGGGCGATTATCGTAAAGGCGATGAAATCAGCGGTATTCCAACTCAAGCACAAAAATCACAGAAAGTATTCCTTGCCGGTGTTGAGCAAAAAGACGGTAAATTAGTGACAAACGGTGGCCGTGTTTTATGTGCAACCGCATTAGGTAATTCGGTGTTTGATGCACAGCAGCAAGCTTTAAAACTTGCCGAACAAATTCAATGGCAAGGACGTTTCTATCGCCGTGATATTGGTTACCGTGCAGTAGCAAGAGAAAAAGCATAATTTGCTTTTAGGCTCATAGCAAAAAATCAAGCGGTCTAATTTGTAAAATATTTTGCAAATTAGACCGCTTGTTATTAGCTAGCGAAGAATATTAACGCTGAGCGTTTTTCTCTAATTGCGTCCAGTTATAGAAACCATAAAGCGAGTTAAGCAGATATGCTCCGTACATTAAATACATTGCCGGTGTTTCCGCCCATAAAGCAATCGATAACACATTAAGTACAATCCACAATAACCATTGTTCACGATAACGTAAAATCATCAGTAATTGTGCCGCCACCGTGGTGATAGTTGTCACTCCATCTAAGCCGGTTGAACTACCGCCCGCTGCTTTAAGTGCTTGAATAAAAAGTAAAGTACCGATACTAATCGTTGCTAATAATACGATCCAACCTTTGACAGTTAACGATTTAGCAATCACCGCACCACCGCCTTGGCTGTCTTTTTGCATATTCGCTTGCCAAACGAAGTAACCGATAAACTGCGCCGGTAAATACACATAAAGCACACTGTTCATTTCACCGATAAAATTATTGCCCCATGCTACATAAAAATAGGTGTAAGCAAAAATTAAACCGAACAAGTAATTACTTACTTTGCCTTTACTCACTAAAACAACACAGATAATACCGGCGATGCCAGAAATCATCGCCAAAATAGAATCCGGTGCTTGTACGTAAGCCCAAACTTGGGCGGCAATAAAGGCAACAAGCCAAATCACTTCAAAGGGTCTCCAGCCGGAAAGCTCTTGTTTAACAAAATTCGAAACGGTTTGTGTATTCATATAACCTCCAATGTAATGATACTGAGGAAAGTGTAAGTTAAATTAGCATAGAATGTAAAATATAAATTACATTCTCATGCGTCAGATAAAAAAATAGGACTGTCTAGACAACAGTCCTATTTCGATTACAGATTATTTAAACGTACATCAATTAACACTTTATCTTGTGCCGGTGCAATCTCTTTTGCTTTTTCATAAGCGCTCTTTGCAACATCTTTATCGCCTTTAGCAACAAGAATATCACCGCTTAACACAAGCTTACGTTGTTCCCACACTTGATCTTGGATCTGGGCGAGCATTGCTAACGCCTGATCGTAGTGTTTTAGTTGGTAATCCACCGCAGCTAAACGGAAACGAATTACTGTTTGTAAAGTCGAGTCGCTTGCAGCCGTCAATGCATTCTCTAATACACTTTTCGCACGAGCAAAATCCGCTTTATCAACGGCTTGTTTTGCTTCTTCTAACTGTGCAAAAACGGCATAACTTGAATCTTTATGATCCGCAATAAACTTTTCTACAAGCGGTGCATTTTTGCTTGGATCTTGTAAATAGCTTTCCATAATATTTTGGTAAGTTGCAGAAGTTTGTTGTGCCGTTTCAATTTGGTGATTTTTCCAAAAATTCCAACCGAAAGTTGCAGCACAGGCAATAATGATCGCAACCAAAATTGGTGTACCGTTTTCTTTAAACCAGCCTTTTGCCTCTTCAAACTGCTGCTCTTCCGTTTTATTTAAATAATCGCTCATAATAATGATTTCTCCATTTACCCTAAACGGGTAATAACTTAAAAACGTTTAGTAAGTTCTGAAATAAGATCTGCTTGTGCAATAGTAATTTGTTCTGCACCGCTTTGTAGATCTTTTACAACCACTTTTTGCTCAGCGACTTCGCTTTCACCGATAACTAATGCAATTTGCGCTTCTACTTTATCTGCACGCTTGAATTGCTTTTTGAAATTACCGCCGGAACAATGTGTCATCACACGTAATTGCGGTAATTCAGTACGGATTTGTTCTGCAATTTGGAATGCATTTAAAGTTGCGCCTTCGCCTGAATAAACTACATAGACATCAACAGCTTTCGGTAAGCTGATCTCTTTATTCACTTCTTGAACAAGTAAAACTAAGCGCTCTAAACCCATTGCAAAACCAACGCCTTGCGTTGCATGACCGCCAAGCTGTTCAACCAAGCCGTCATAACGACCGCCACCACATACAGTACCTTGAGAACCTAATGCTGAAGTTACCCACTCAAACACGGTTTTATTATAGTAATCTAAACCACGTACCAGTTTTGGATTCACCTCATAAGCAATACCCATTGCGTCTAATAGACTACAAAGCTGCGCAAAATGTTCACGACTGTCATCATCTAAATAATCTAATAATTTCGGTGCGTCATTCAGCACTTCTTGTAACGCTTGGTTTTTGGTATCAAGAATACGTAACGGATTTTTAACTAAACGCTCTTTTTCTTCATCGCTCATTAAAGCGGTATGATTTTCTAAGAATTTTACCAATGCCGAACGATAATTCGCGCGTGCTTCAAGCGAACCGATTGAGTTCAGTTGTAAAGAAACGTGTTGTTCGATACCTAATTCTTTCCATAAACGCGCAGTTAACATAATGAGTTCCGCATCAATTTCCGGATTTGGAATACCAAAAATTTCTACACCAGCTTGGTGGAATTGACGATAACGGCCTTTTTGCGGACGCTCGTGACGGAACATTGGTCCCATATACCATAAGCGTTGTTCATTATTATAGATCCAGCCACGTTCAATCGCTGCACGTACACAACCGGCAGTACCTTCCGGACGAAGAGTTAATTGCTCGTTATTATCCCAGAATGTGTACATTTCTTTTGAAACCACATCCGTTACTTCGCCAATCGCACGTGCGAAAAGCGGCGTACTTTCTACAATTGGCATACGCACTTCAGAATAGCCATAACCGGCTAATACATTACGTACTTTATTTTCGATCCATTGCCATAATGGTGATTCTGTTGGAGAGCAATCGTTCATCCCACGAATTGCTTGAATATTTTTAGCCACTTTATTTTCCTTTTATTACGCTAAAACCACGGACAACACAAATCAATACGGCAGGTAAATTTTGAAGAAAATTGACCGCTTGTTTTCCACAATATCCGTAAAACCTGTGTAACCCGTGGTTACTAAAATTAAATTTGTTCGATTTGAATTCGATTGTGTTGCTCTGCAACGCGTGCACGAATTTTTGCTTCTAATTGGTCGATGAGTTTTTCGTTATCAAAACGCTCTTTTTGGCGCACGCCATCAAGATAAAAACCACTCATTTTATTGGAACCGGTGACACCGAGATCCGATACAAGCGCTTCACCCGGACCGTTTACCACACAACCGATAATAGAAACATCCATCGGGGTTAAGATATCTTCTAAGCGTTGTTCTAACGCATTCACCGTTGCAATTACATCAATTTCTTGACGTGAGCAAGTCGGGCAAGCAATAAAGTTAATACCACGAGAACGAATACGTAACGATTTTAAAATATCGAAACCGACTTTAACTTCTTCTACCGGATCGGCGGCAAGAGACACACGTAATGTATCACCGATACCTTCCGACAGTAATAAACCTAGACCAATTGCTGATTTAACCGAGCCAGCACGCGCACCACCTGCTTCAGTAATGCCTAAATGCAACGGCTGTACGATTTGTTTTGCTAAAAGGCGGTAAGATTCGACCGCTAGAAATACATCAGATGCTTTCACACTCACTTTAAAGTTCTCAAAATTAAAGCGATCTAAAATATCTACGTGACGTAATGCCGATTCTAATAACGCTTGCGGAGTCGGCTCACCGTATTTCTCTTGCAAATCACGTTCAAGCGATCCTGCATTTACTCCAATTCGAATCGGAATATTTTTATCTTTTGCACAATCCACTACCGCACGAATACGATCTTCATTACCGATATTACCCGGATTGATACGTAAACAGTCAACACCGTATTCCGCCACTTTCAAAGCGATACGATAATCGAAGTGAATATCCGCCACAAGCGGCACATTCACTTGTTGTTTAATCACTTTAAATGCCTCTGCGGCATCCATGGTCGGCACGGAAACTCGTACAATATCCGCCCCAACACGTTCCAATGATTTAATTTGCGCAACCGTTGCTTCTACGTCAGTTGTACGGGTATTCGTCATGGATTGTACCGAAATCGGTGCATCACCACCGACTGCGACGTTACCCACCCAAATTTTCTTCGATTCACGACGTTTAATTGGCGATTGATGAATTGACATGTCCAATCCTTATTGTGCTAAAGGTAAACGAATTCGAGCTACACGACCATCAATTTTTAACGGTACTTCTTGGCCTTTATAGTAAAGTTTTACATTTGCCGGTGCGCCAATCGTTAAACGATATTGTTCGTTACCGTTAAAGGTTAACACTTCGCCGTTGCTATATAATTTTTCTGCTAAGCTTCTTTTACTTTTGGTATTTTTTACGGTAATCCAGCTTTCTTTACCAATGACTTCAATACGTAATTCATCATTACCAATCGCTGCCGGCTCGCTAGTTTCTTCAGTAGTACCCGTTTCCACTGTTTGTTGTAACACATTCACTGCTTCTGCCGGTTGTTCTGCAGCAACAACTTCCGATTGAACGGTTACTGGCGCACTTTCCACTGCCGGTGTATTTACGACAGGCCCAGTAACTTCCGGTACTTTCACTTCTTCAACAACGGCTGGCGCAACCGGTTGTACCGGCTGTGGCGCTACGGTTACCGGAGCAGGAGTAACAGGCACGCTCGGTGCGACTTCTGCAGGAGTAGAACTAATCACAAATTGGTCGCGATTTTCTTGCTCTTTTTGGTAATCTTGCCACCACCACAATAATGTCATCCCCGCTGCAGCTAATAACACCAATACGGTTAAATATTTCATCCATTGTGTTTGTGATTTTTGTACAGCTTTTGCCGAAGGGGTTTTAACTGCTTCTTTTGGAATAGTTACTTCACCATAATTAACACTTGAAACTAACTCTTCCGGTAAACGAAGAAAACGTAAATAGTTACGCACATAGCCACGAACAAAAGTCGGCGCTACATTTTGTAAAATGAAAATATCATTTTCTAATGCTTCGATATGTGATTTCTTTAAATTTGTTTTTTTAGCAACATCTTCAACACTTAAATTTAAGGCCTCACGTGCTTGTTTTATTTTTTGTCCTAGTGAACGAACATCTTGATTTTCTTGTGTCGGATTAATTGATTCAGTCATAACTAAGCTCTTGGTTAAAAATTACAGAAAATTATTCGGAAGTTTAAAGATGTAATGCTTGTTTTGCAATCTTAACAAGCAAATTCAAGCAAATTTTTTTAACAAGCGGTTAAATTCAGTCATTTCTTTGCAAATTTTAAAATAAATTTCAACTTCTCTGACATAAACCAAAGTTTATCGAAACAATCCAGCGTAAAATAACATTTGAGTTGTTTTAGCAAAACAACGGCTTTTCTCAAAATAGATTTACATATGGTATTCGCAATGATTTCCGAAAGAAATAAAGAACGATTGTTTAAGCAAAATTTTGCCTCCGGTTTAGTCGTATTTTTAGTCGCTTTACCCTTATGTTTAGGTATTGCGCTTGCATCGGGTGCTCCGCCATTATCGGGAATTATTTCGGGAATTATCGGCGGTATCGTCATTGGTTTTCTAAGCACGTCACATATTAGTGTCGCAGGCCCAGCAGCCGGATTAGTGGCGATAGTTCTCGCTGCCATTAATCAACTCGGTAGTTTTGAACTGTTCTTGTGTGCCGGTATTGTAGCAGGCGCTATTCAGCTCTCGCTCGGTTTTTTGCGTGCCGGTAGCATTACTAACTATATACCGGTAGCGGTTATCGAAGGGATGTTAGCAGGGATCGGTATTCTGATTATTTTCTCGCAACTGCCCTATGCGTTAGGCAATAAACAAGTTTTCGCAGAACTAACACAACACCATTTAAATATTCATTTAGGCTCATTACTGATTGCGTTTATTTCGCTGTTTATTATGCTAGCTTGGGATAGTTCCCCTCGTTTGAAACAATTGAAAATGTTACCTTCCGCACTTGTTGCCGTTATCGTCAGTATCGGCATTAACCAACTATTTATCGCAACCAGTAGCCATTTAGTTATTCCGGCTAATCAGCTCGTGCAATTACCGATTGCTCAAAATTGGCAAGAAATGCGCCATTTAGTCCGCCTACCGGATTTTAGCGGTTTTGGTTCATCTATTGTATGGGTAACCGGTGCAACCATGGCGATCGTAGCCTCAATCGAAACTTTACTCTCAATTGAAGCCGCCGACCGTTTAGACAGCAAACGCCGTATTACCGATACTAATCAAGAATTACGCGCACAAGGTGTAGGAAATATTGTCTCTTCCGTATTAGGCGGCTTGCCAATTACCGCAGTAATTGTACGTTCTTCTGCAAATGCCAATGCCGGTGCAACTCATAAACTCTCAAGTATTATTCACGGCATTTTACTGTTTGTTTGTGTCTTGGCAATTCCAACAATTTTAAATCAAATTCCCTTAGCCACTTTATCTGCTGTCTTAATTTTGGTCGGCTATAAATTAGCTCGCCCAACGATCTTTAAACACTTTTGGCATAAAGGGATTTATCAATTTATTCCGTTTGTGGCGACGGCAGCGGCAGTGGTGGCGTTTGATTTACTCAAAGGGGTTGGATTGGGCTTAGTAATTAGTATTATCTTCTTACTTCAAGGCAACATGAAACGCGCTTATTATTTAAGCCGTGAAGAATTGGAAGACGCAAGTTACATAAAAATGCAACTTGCCGAAGAAGTCTCGTTTTTAAATAAAGCGGCAATTAAAAAGACCTTAAAAAATATTCGACCGAACTCTAAAGTGATTATTGATGCCTCTCGCACCTCTTACATTGCTTCGGACGTATTAGAATTAATTGAAGATTTCGCCAATATTACCGCACGAGAAAATCATATTCGTGTTTATTTAAAAGGCTTTAAATCCGATTACAATAACCAAGAAATCGACCACGCCAGCCACGTCAAAGTAGAACACGGTAGCCGAATTTAGATATTATTCTGAACCACGAAAAACACCGAATACACAGAATAAATGGAGCTTATAAAGGAAATCCCCCCTCTTTACTAAAGAGGGGGGATTTCCTTTATATATTAGCAAGTTATGATATCTCAAACAGTTATGTTCAAAGACGAGTGCCATCACAAAGTGTTCTAGAGCCACAGAGTGGCTCACTCAGCTGTAGGCTGATCGTAACCACGTACGACTTGCCGTGCGTGGTAAAACTAAGCACCTAAATTTACTTTAGCCGCTTCAATCGCTTCACGGACACGTTCCGGATTTACCCCGCCTTTCGCGCTACGTTTTTCTAAACAAGATTCTAACGAAAGAATTGGGTAAACATCTTCATCAATCACCGGGTGGAACTGTTTAAATTCCGCTACGCTTAACGCTTCCAACGGCTCACGTTTGCTGATGGCATAAACTACCGCTTCACCCACGATATGATGCGCTTCACGGAATGGAATACCTTTCGCCACTAAGTAGTCCGCAAGTTCAGTTGCATTTGAATAACCTTGTTGTGCCGCTTCACGAGTACGCTCCACGTTCACATTGATATCTTCCAGCACTAACGCCCCAATCTCTAAGCAAGCCTGCCAGGTTTCCATCGCATCAAAGATGCCTTCTTTGTCTTCTTGCATATCTTTATTATATGCAAGCGGTAAGCCTTTTAAGGTGGTGAGCAAGCCTGATAATGCCCCAAAAACACGACCTGATTTACCACGAATTAACTCGCACGCATCCGGGTTTTTCTTTTGCGGCATTAATGAAGAACCAGAGGTGACACGATCCGATAATTCCAAGAATGCCGATTCACCGCTATTGAAGAAAATAAGATCTTCAGCAAAACGTGATAAATGTACCATACTGATTGAAGCGGTTGAGAGCAGTTCCAACACGTGGTCACGATCCGAAACCGAATCCAAGCTATTACGTGTGCCAATCGCAAAACCGAGATCCTGTGCCAGTGCATCACGATCGATTGAATACGCCGTACCGGCTAATGCACCAGAGCCTAACGGGCAAGTGTGCATGCGTTTATAAGCATCGCTTAAACGGCTGAAATCACGCTCCAACATTTCGTAATACGCCATACACCAGTGCGCAAAAGTAATCGGCTGCGCACGTTGTAAATGGGTATAACCTGGCATTACCGCATTTTGATTTGCTTCAGCGGTTTCAACCAATTTGTGTTGCAAGTTGCGGATACGCTCTTGTAATACGATCGCTTGTACTTTACACCACATTTTCATATCCACCGCAACTTGGTCGTTACGGCTACGACCGGTGTGGAGCTTTTTACCTAAATCACCGACTTTTTCGATCAGTTTTGATTCAACCCAGCTATGAATATCTTCCGCATCATCACGTAAAATAATCGCAATATTCGGCTCAATTTCCGCACGTAGCTCTTTTAACGCCACCACTAATTGTTGGTGTTCCTGCTCGGTTAAAATACCAACCGAAGTAATCGCTTTCGCCCAACCGATTGAGCCGTCGATATCTTGTAATGCTAAACGATAGTCAAAACGTAATGAGTCATTGAAAAATTTAAATTTTGCATCAGCTTCTTGTTTAAAACGTCCACCCCAAAGTGCCATATTGTGTTCCTTTTCGCTTCTTTAATCTTATTAAAAGATGTCCTGTACATCTGAATAGGAATATTTTGCATAAATATGCAAAATTATTCAATAATTATTTATAACAAGCGGTTAAATTTCCTCATTTTTTTGCCATTTGTATAATTTACACACAGGAATATATAAATGTAGGCGAGTTAGATACGTAGATCAAGCACTTTAACGACTATTTTCGAAAGCCAAAAATTGTCAATTTTTACTTAAACAGACCTTTACTAACTAATGTTTTACCCACTAAAGCCGTAATATTTTTACGTTCCAACATTAGCTGAGTGCGGTTTAAATAGGCCTGAAAGTGCGGTGTGTTACGGTGCTGTTGGTAAGCTGTTTCATTCGCATAGATTTCAAAAAAGCGCCACTCATTCGGTTGGTCTTTGCGTGTAGCGGCGTACATTAAAATCACGCCGTTTTCTTTTGCCATTGATTGTTTCATCTCATCTAACACAATTGCTTTAAAGTCTTCATTTTGTGCGGGGTTCACGCTCACTTCAGCTAAATTAATGAGATAATCACCGTTTTCAAATATTGCAAGCGGTTGTTTTTCCAATAAAATTTGCGAATCTAGTGGCTCGACTTTACGACCAGTTACTGCAGTTTTAGCAACTTCAACAAACTGTTTAAAATGTGGCGCATTGATATGTGTTTGATAAGCAGCTTCATCTTGGTAAATTTCCAAAATCACATTTTTGCTTGGCTCATCTTTTTTCACGGTATGGAACATTGCTAACGTACCAGCTTCGGTTTGAATTGACGTGCCAAGATTCGTTTTACCCACCGTATCAATCGCTTGCTGTTGTTCTGGTTTGACCGTGAGTTCAAATAGACTCATTTTTTGCTCAGCATTACTCATTGTCGATACTCCCAATAAAAAAGTGGTAAGCAATCTTTTCATTATTGCAAACTCCTAATTAAGCTGTTCAAACGCTCTGCGTGTTTTTTTGCTTCTTGTTTTTGGGCATCAATTTTTTCTTGGTTTTCACGGCTGGTGTAGCCGATACCGTTAGTGTAGATATAGCCTGCATAATCAAGGTTGCAGAGTTTTGCCATCATTTCAAACTGCGGGGCAAAATCTTCCATTGTATGCTCAAAAAAGCCCTCTTTTTGATAAAGCGCTAATGGTGCACCAGTGGTGGTAGAGATAATCAATTTTTTGCCCGCTAATTTGGCGGTTGAACCATGAGCGAAACCGTGTTCAAACACCTCGTCTAACCATAATTTCATTACGCCAGAAAAACTAAACCACGAGAATGGGAATTGGAATACGATAATATCGGCATTGAGTACTGCGGCTTGCTCAGCAGCAATATCAAACGTACCATTTTTAAAGAGTTGATCTAATTTTCGGATTTCCGCATTCGGCAATAATTTTGCCGTTTCATCTAAAATCACTTGGTTAGCGATAGAGGTTGTTAAATCCGGGTGTCCTGAAACAATAAGCACACTTTTCATGTTGAGATCCTTATTTTCCTGCAAATTCAGTGATGTTTGCTGCAATGAGTTTTGGCTCAAATTCACGGATTTCATAGTCGGCTAAGTTTGGGTAGTAACAATCTTCCGCTAAAATTTGATCCAATTCCGCACGGCTATCAGTGTGAGCAAAAATCACGCCAGCGTTGGCTTGATCTTTGAATGGCCCAAGCATTAAAAATCTGCCTGCTTGGAAGTATTTTTTAAACCATTCTACGTGTTCAGCAAAAAGTTTTTCTTGTTGTTCTGCAGTTACATTGTTATTTACAGCAATGTTGATGATATACATTTTGAGTTCCTCTATTCGTTGAAAGTGTGGTTATTTTAAATCAATCATTTTTAATGATAAGATAGCAAATACTTAATTCATTCTTAGGTAAAATCACACAATGAATAGTTCAATCTACAATGCACTAACTGTTTTCCACACTATTGTCGCTGAAGGCTCAATTGCTGGTGCTGCACGAAGACTACAAATAGCATCACCTTCAGTAAGTCAGTCATTAAAGTTACTGGAAAACCATGTTGGTTTACCTTTGCTTAATCGTACCACTCGAAAAATGGAATTAACCGAAGCAGGACACCGCTTAATTGACAGTACCAAAAATGCCTTGCAATCGCTTTCTACGGCGGTGGAAACCGTGCAAGATTTGAGTGAGAAACCAAAAGGGTTGGTTCGTATGACCGTGCCACATATTGCTTATTGGCTGTTCATTGAACCGAGATTAGGAGAATTTGCCGAGCAATTTCCAGATATTCAGTTAGAAATTTCAATCAATGACGGCACGGTAGATATTCTGAAACAAGGATTTGATTTAGGATTTCGTTTTGGTAATCAGGTTGAAGAACAAATGGTTGCTAAAAAGCTGACTGAACCATTTCGGTTAGGCATTTACGCTTCAAAAACGTATCAGCAGAAATATGGATTACCTAAAACACTCAATGCATTACAACAACATAAACTGATCGGCTTTCGCTTTGCAACCAGTAACCGTGTTATGCCATTAACATTGCAAGATAAAGGGGAAAATATTCGTATAGAAATGCCAATGCCGATGATCGTTAATAGCTTGGTGGTGGCAAAATCTGCTATTTTGCAAGGGGTGGGAATCGGGCGTTTTTTTGAACCATTAATGGCAATTCAGCCTGATAAAACGGAATTTGTACCAGTATTAGAAAAACATTGGCAAAGTTTTGGAGCGTTATATCTTTACTTTATGCAACACAGCCAAAAAGTAGGGCGAATTAAAGCGGTGATTGAGTTTTTTACCGCAACTGAATAAAAAAACAAACTGCACTTTAATGGTTAAGCTTAATAAGCAAACAAATTAAAGTGCAGGTTTTTTATAACAACATATAAATCATTTTACAAATGAGGCATTACTTTCTTCACCAACTAAGCAAATAAATCGTTTAAGCCTTCAATAATTGTCGGGTGAGTAAAGATCTGATTTTTGACATAGCTTGCCGGAATTTTGTAGTCCATCGCCATTTTAAACAGATTGATAATTTCATGTGCTTCTGCACAGAATAACGTTACACCCAAAATTTCATCCGTATCTGCATCAATAATGGCTTTCAACAATCCGTCTGTTTGACCCAATACTTTGGCTTTTGGAATCATTTCGGCTTTCATTTTCTTCACAATTACATTGCGTCCCGATTTTTGTGCCGCACTTTCGGTTAAACCGATATGCGCAAACGGTGGCTCGGTAAATACCGCTGTCGGGAATACCGCACGATCATCACGGCTACGTTTACCTTCTGCAAATAATTGGTCTCGCACAATGCGGTAATCATCTAATGAAATGTAGGTAAACTGCGCAGAACCGGCAACATCACCCATCGCCCAAATATGTGATTTACCTGCAACACGTAATTGTTCATCGGTAATGATTGCACCTCGCTCATTTAGCTTAATACCGGCATTTTCAAGCGCTAAACCTTCTGTATTCGCACGGCGACCGATCGCAACTAATACCGCGTCGGCAACAAATTCACCTTGATTGGTGGCTACGGTAGTCGAATCTGCATTTTCAATGAAACGTTCCGTTTGCACACCTAAATGCACTTGGATACCTTTACGATTCAATACATCAAGCATCGCTTCCGCCATATCACGATCTTCACGTGCCAAGAAAGTATCGCCATTCTCTAAAATAGTAACTTGGCTACCAAATGCTTGATACATAAAGGCAAATTCTAATGAAATATAACCGCCGCCAACGATCACAAGGCGATCCGGGCGCTCAGTTAAAGATAGAATTCCCGTACTGTCATAAATTCTCGCGCTATCCGCTCCTTCAATCGCTAAACGATTTGAACTCGCACCGGTATTGATAAAAATTTTATCGGCACCTACTTCAAATTCGCCGTCACGACCGTTTAATAACACAGTATGTTCGTCTTTAAAACTCGCTTTGGCGGTAATAATACGCACATTTTCAAGGCTATCTAACTTAGCAAAATTTGCGGTACGCAATTTACCGATTAAGCCGTTTTTTGCCGTCATTGACTGATTAAATACAGTGACTTTATCCGCCACATTTTGCCCTTTCTGTCCTTCTACCAATAATTTTTTAGAAGGGATACAACCAATATTGATACAAGTGCCGCCGTACATTGCTTCACTTTGTTCCACCAAAATCACTGATTGTCCTGCTTTAGCTAAATCCGTCGCTAAGGTTTTTCCAGCTTTACCAAAACCAATCACTAAATTCTCTACTGAGAGCTGTTCCATACAATATCCTTAAATCTATCATTAAACGAAGTTGTTATAAGTCATGATATATAATTGAAACCTTACAAAAAAAAGCGGTCGAATCTGCAAAATTTTTTGCAAATCCAACCGCTTGTAAACCTTCCGTTTTACTTATAACGTAATCTTCTGACCTTTATGCGCACTTTCAAATGCCGCTTCGATAATACGTAAAACTAAAGTGACTTCTGCTAATTTTACGATTGGCTCTGCACTTGTTGTGAGTACTTGGTATAAATCATCCACTAAATTTTGATAACTGGCTTGAGCATTCGGGTAAGGCTTACGAATTACTTCACCGTCAATTTCCGTATGTAATATGCCCCATTCAGTTTCCGGCTCTGCATTCCAGTTGCCAATTGGCTGCACACCTTTGCTTAAATGCGCTTCTTGGCTGTCTGTCGCTTGTTTCATATAAGAGCCGTTTTTGCCATGCAATACGAATGCAGGGCTTGGTTCTCGTGCATATTTAGACGCTTGTAAGGCAACTTTTAAACCGTTTTCGTAGTAGAGATGTAAATCAAAATTATCGTCCACCAACGCTTTATCATGCTGATAACGAATATCGGCGAATACCGCTTGCGGCTTGCCAAACAGATAAACCGCTTGGTCAATCAAATGTACACCTAAGTCATAAACTAACCCAGTGCCACGATCGCCCGCTTCTTTCCATACTTTGGCATTTTTACCTTTGGCATAACGATCAAAGCGAATTTCACAATCCACTACCTCGCCCACTAAATTTTTAGCCAAGACTTCTTTTGCAGTGGCAATATGGCTATCCCAACGGCGATTTTGGTAAACATATAGCACCACATTTTGCTGTTTAGCTAACTGTTCTAGTTCTAATGCTTCTGCGGCACTCGCTACAAGCGGCTTCTCAACTAAAACGTGTTTACCAGCTAATAACGCACTTTTCACCATCTCATAGTGCGTTTGATTTGGTGTGGTGATCACCACTAAATCCACTTCATCACTCAATAAGGCATCAAAGCTACGTACGGTTTCGACTTCTGGTAACCAAAGCTGTGCATTATTTGTAGTACGTTCAAAAACTTTCATAATTTGAAAGCGAGCATCTTGTTTAAAAAAAGGCACATGAAAAACTCGGCTGGAATAGCCGACACCGGCAATCGCTACATTTATCACTTTCATTATTTTCTCCTAAATATAATCTTTAATCTATTCTAAAAGAAAGCGGTTAAATTTACCGCTTTTTTTGCAAAAAAAGCCGTATCTTGCACAACAAGATACGGCTTAGTGATTATTTATTCATACAACATTTTTTGTATTTTTTACCGCTTCCACACGGACAAGGCTCATTTACGCCCACTTTATTTTGATTTACGTAAGGTTGTGGCTTTTCAAGTAATGGTGCAGCTTCATTAACCTGTTCAAAAATAGCTAATGCCGCATTACGAAGCGCTTTTTCAATTTTGCGCTGCTCTTCCAACGGTGGCATTTGCTCCGCATAGCTTGATTTGGCGTGCTGTTCGATTAAATCAAAATATGGCTGAATTTCTGCTGAGAGATTTTGCCAATTTGCCGCCATTGTGCCAACAATATAGCCACCACACCAAGGAGAAACGACCACTAATTTACGGCGACCGACACGCTCTTCCCAAAAAATCGGGTGATATTCTTTTTTGTCGTTGAGAAGTGTTTGGGCCAATGAATTGTAATGACGAGAAACCAACTCAATAAATTGCTTCGAACGTTTGTCTTCTAAATTAGGCACGTCATTATTAAACAAAATCGGTAACCAATCCGTCATTGCCGGTACATTTACGGATGATAAAATTGCGGTTAAAAAACCATCTAATTCCGAAACGTTTAATAAAATCGCATCTTCATCGCCTTTATTGGCATACGAAAATAATAGCTCATCAAGTAACTCAAATTCTTCACTGGTTAAAGGTGCGGCTAATTTATCGCTCATTGTCTCTCCTACTGATAAAATTTAAGGGGCGTATTATGCTACTTTTTGGCGAGCTAGTCATTAGCCGCTAGCATGAAAGCGCTATTTCACTTCCAAACTTTCGCCAATCAAATAAAACTGTCCTCCGGCAACATAATGTAGCGTACGTAGGTCATTTTCAGCTTGGTCAAAAATCCAGTGGTTATCTTTAAACACGCGATCATCGGCATAAGCCGCTAACACTTTTCCGATAAAAAGATCATGATCTTGCTGGTTCTCTTGATTTCGGATCAATTCACATAAAATCCACCCAGCGCAACCTTTTACCAACGGAATATCAAAACCGTCTTGATAAAAAATCTCAACATTATCCAATTTATGAGGATCGCTATGACGTGAAGTCGAACCGAGCTTCAGCACTAATTCCGCTTGGTTTGCTACCGGAATTTGAATCGCAAATAAACCGCTTTTCTCAACCAAACCTCGTGTAAAAGCTTGCTTATCTAATACGGTTGTAACCTTAGAAAGCGGGCCGTAATCCAAGGCACAAGACCAAGCCACCGCCATGACATTTTCAATGTTATCCGCTTTTGCCGAAACTAACGTTGTCGGGCCAATATTGAGTAAACGGTATGATTTTTCAACCGGAACAGAAACAATCGCCATTTTTTCTCCTAGTAAATAAGCTAATTAATAAAACGTAAGCTATATTGTACACACGGTTTCAGCATAAAACATACTAATTTTAGTATCGTAAAAAATCAGGTAAATCTCACCGCTTTTTGATCATTGCCAAGTGAAATGAAATAATTATTTCAATCGAAAAGATTAAATCTTGTACAATATTTAGCACTATGTTTACAAGTAAGGAAAAATTATGAAAAAAGCATTTATCTTTGATATGGACGGCGTGCTGATTGACTCAGAACCCTTATGGCAACAGACAGAGTTAGATCTTTTACATCACTATGGTATTCCGATTACCGAACAAGAACTTGCCTGTACTCGAGGAATGCCGTCCGTACCAGTATTACGATATGCCAGTGAATTGTACCAAAAGCCTTTGGATATCGAAAAAGTCGCTCAAGAACTATTAGATGCGGCAATCAGTAATATTTTAAAAGCGAAACCGCTGATGAATGGCGTACCGGAAACCTTGGAATTACTTGCACAAAATGACATAAAAATCGCAATTGCTTCTGCGTCACCACGCTATATGTTAGAAAACATTGTCAAAAGTTGTGGTATTGCCGATTATTTCAGTTATATCGCTTCCGGCGCAGAGCTGCCTTATAGCAAGCCACATCCGGCAGTATATTTACAAGCGGCACAAGGCTTAGGAATCGCCCCTGCCGAATGCGTCGGGATTGAAGATTCTAAAACGGGTATGATCTCAGTTAAAGCCGCTTCGATGAGCTGTATTGTGATCCCAAATCCACTAGAATTTCATGAAAATTACTGGGCATTAGCAGATTTTAAATTGGCACAAATGAATGCGATTAATCAGCCGTTTTTAGCACAGCTTTAATGACTGGCGCATAAATGACAAGCGGTCGAATTTGCAAAATTTTCTGCAAATTCGACCGCTTGTTATGTATGAAGAATTAGTGAATATCTTCAGCTAAGAACCCACCGCTTTGGTGTGCCCAAAGTTTAGCGTAAACCCCATTTTGTGCCAGTAATTCTTCGTGGCTGCCTTGTTCCACAATTTCACCTTTATCTAACACAATCAGTCTATCCATCGCCATAATGGTTGAAAGACGGTGAGCAATTGCCACTACCGTTTTGCCATCCATTAGCTCGGTTAGGTTTTCTTGAATCGCAGCTTCCACTTCCGAATCCAACGCACTGGTTGCTTCATCCAATAACAGAATCGGCGCATCTTTTAACATCACACGCGCAATCGCAATACGTTGACGCTGACCACCTGAGAGTTTTACCCCTCGTTCGCCTACGTGCGCATCAAAACCGGTTCTGCCTTTTGCATCTTGTAGATTCGGGATAAATTCCGCCGCTGCCGCTTTTTCTACCGCTTTAAGCATTTCTTCCTCGGTCGCATTCGGACGACCGTAAAGTAAGTTTTCACGCACTGAACGATGTAATAGCGAAGTATCTTGCGTCACTAAACCGATTTGTGAGCGAAGGCTCTCTTGGGTAATATCACGTACATTTTGACCATCAATCGTAATTGAGCCGTCTTGAATATCGTAAAAACGTAGCAACAAGTTAGTGAGTGTCGATTTACCGGCACCGCTGCGTCCGACTAAACCGACTTTTTCACCGGCTTTAATGGTTAATTCAAAATCTTTAAGCAACGGCTTTTTCGGATCATACGCAAAATTGACGTGCTCGAATTTAATTTCACCTTTGCTGACTTCCAACGGTTTTGCATCCGCTTTATCTACTACCGTATGCGGTTTTGATAGCGTTTGCATACCGTCTTGTACCGTGCCCAAGTTTTCAAATAAACGAGCAAACTCCCACATGATCCATTGCGATAAGCCTTTAATACGTAAAGCTAAAGCAGTTGAAGTGGCAATCGCACCGGCAGTAACTAATTCTGCACCCCATAACCATAAACCAATACCGGCAGTTGCAACGATTAAACCGATACTCATCGCATTGGTAAGGGTTTCGATGACTGTTACCAGACGCATTTGTTTATGCACGGTGACCATAAATTCTTGCATTGATTCTTTCGCATACGCCGACTCACGGTTGCCGTGTGAGAACAATTTTACCGTGGCAATATTTGAATAAGCATCGGTAATACGACCGGTCATCAAGCTACGAGCGTCCGACTGTTCCTGTGCCGCTTCCGCCAATTTCGGGACGAAAATGCGGATCGTCACCGCCAATGCAATAACCCATAGAATAAATGGCAAAAACAACCAACCGTCAAACTGCAATAAGATCACACTGGAAGTCGTTAAATAAACCGCAACGTAAACCAACATATCCGCACAGGTCATAATCACATCACGTACGGCTAAAGCGGTTTGCATCACTTTTGCTGAAACTCGTCCGGCAAATTCGTCTTGATAAAAGCCCATACTCTGACCGAGCATTAAACGGTGGAAATTCCAGCGCAAGCGCATTGGAAATACGCCTTGTAACGATTGAAAGCGGATGCTACTCGCTAAAAAAACAAATAAAATCCCTAACAAAGCGATGCAAAACATTGCAATAATACTACCGCTTTTCTCCGCCCAAAGTTGCACCGGAGAATATTTTGCTACCCAGTCAACCAATTCACCCATAAATTGAAACAGCACCGCTTCGATAATCCCGACCGCCGCAACTAACACGGTTAGCATGACTAAATAACCTCGCATACCTTTGGTCGCTTCAAAGATAAACGGAATAATTCCGGCTTTTGGCGTGCTGGGCGCATCTTCCGGATAGGTTTCGATTCTCGCCTCAAACCAGCTGAAAATTTTGTTTAACATCTTACTTTCCTGAAAAAACTAAAAGACGCAAGGTGCGTCTGTCAAAATTAGAATATATTTTGCAGAAGAAAAAGACGTAATAAAAATTACGCCTTTTTGAATGACTATGGATTTAATAATTTCTCATCAAGCGCTAAATCTTCGTTACGGTTTACGCCAATACCTTTGGCTAACACATCACGAGCAATTTGATGCGCTTCTTCCAGCGAATGTTCTTTATAAGAACCGCATTGATATTCGTTTAATTCCGGAATTTTTGACACATCCGGCACTTTATGTAAAGCATCTTCCATTGATTTAGTCCATGCCGAAACCACATCCGCTTCGCTTGGCGTACCGATTAACGACATATAGAAACCGGTACGGCAGCCCATCGGTGAAATATCAATGATTTCCACATTTTCGCTATTTAAATGATCACGCATAAAGCCGGCAAATAAGTGTTCCATCGTATGGATACCACGCACCGGTAAAATATCAATATTCGGACGGCAAAAACGTAAATCGAATACGGTAATCGTATCACCTTTTGGGGTGGTCATCATTTTTGCAACACGTACAGCCGGTGCGTTCATACGAGTGTGATCAACTTTAAAGCTATCTAATAAAGGCATTTTTTACTCCAATTTAAAATTTAAAGGGGGTAACGATAATTACCCCATATTCTGAAATTATTCTGCGATTCCTTGATCCCATTCAGGCGCTTCTTGCGGAATCTTACGTTGTAATAAGAAATGACGATTCGGTTTCGCTTGCGGCTGTACCACTCTGCCCGATGGGGTTGAGAATTCAATACCGCCTTTTAATAACTGCGACATGGTGCCCGAATTCATACTCACTCCTTGTAAGCTGACATCCATGGTATAACCGGAAGCCGCCCAGAATTCAGTATTATTACGCACCAAATGTTGGTATCTACTTTCGATACTCAAGTGAATCATCACTCTGTCACCTAATTCACTTAGATTTAGACGTTTGACGATCCCCACTTGCATACCTCGGTAAAGCACCGGCGCATCTACCTCAATTCCACGTGCATCACTAGTTTCAACAATCACTGGGAAACCGTTCGCATAAATAGTTTTATTGGTATCGGTATCGCTTAAATTAAATTGCGTTTTGCGATTGCCGTTCCCAACATCGACATTAATGTAATTTTGTAACGCCGCATCAATATTTTTAACGCCGCTGGTGGTGATTTCCGGTGAAATCGCACTAAATCGACTGCCTTCCTTCGCCACTAAAGCATAATACTGGCTATCAATGTAAGCGGTCGCTTTTATCTGTTTCTTTACATTTTGTAACTCAAGCGATTCAATCTGACCGATAGTTAACCCCATATATTTGATGTCCATACCTTTTGAAAGTTTGGAAGCATCTTTGGCAATTAAGGTAATACGCGTATTGCCCGAAGTCGCTTTTGCTTGGCTGGCATATAAGGTTTTATCACCTTTAGTACCGCCGTTATCAAAGCTGATTGCGCCTTTCAAAGTGCGCATAAGTGGTGCGGCTTGTACATTCAAACCTTTCATAGAAAGCTCGGCAGAAACGGCCGGCTCAATCCAGAAACGGCTCTTATCACTGAGTAAATGGCGATACGCCGGTTCAATAAATAAATCGACTTCAAATTTACTTTTTTGAGGACGCACTTTCAGTACTTCACCGATTTGGAAATTTCGATAAAGCACCACAGAGCCTTTATCAATACCGGATAAATCATCAGCCGATAAGGTTAAAGTTGTCTTTTTATGATCATCAACGATACCGGCTTCGGCACTTTCAACATCTTTATAAAGCGGATACTGCTTTTTGGCCTCGCCTTGCGCTTTGTCCGTTAATAGTCGAATACCGCCTTTTAACCAATCCGTCGGTGAACCGGCTTGTACTCGCATTCCATCTAAACCAACCGATACATCTAAGTTTGAAATCGCAACAAATTTACTGTTACCGGCAACTAAATGGCGATATGGCGGATAAATAATACCTTGGAAAGTTACTCCGTCCAAAGTTAACTTACGTTTCAGCAATTCACCGATTTGTACATCGTTATAGTAAATTCCCTGCCCTTGATCAACGCTATATGATTGCGGTGCAGTAAAGGTTAACGCCAGTAAATTCGGGCGAGAAAGTAAATAATCCGCTTCTTTCTGCACTTCAAATTCAAGTTTGGGCTCACCTTTGCCAGCTTCTATATCAAAATACAGACCACGGAAAAGCTCATTAATTTTACTAATTTGCTCTTTATTTAAATTAAATTTAGGCTCTTTTAGTAAAATTTTACTGCCTTGGCGCAATAAATCGACGTGGTTAGGATCGATCAATAATGTACCTTTCATCACGCCTTTATCTTGCGAATTTTCAGCTTTTGTTTGTGTATTTTCGTTATCAACAGGGACTGAAAGCTCTAAGTTCGATAGCACACCGACTTGCATATTCTGGAAAAATACCGGCGTTTCATTCACTTTAAGATTCGGCATAATCGGTAAAGTTACTTTTACTTCCGTACCTCGTTTTGCCGAACTTAAATTTTCGTACAGCTGAAACTTTTGTCCTTGGTCCGCTTGTAACGAATCATCCGGTGAATCAAATGCAACTGCCCCTTGTACAACTGAGGCAAGGCTATCTACGTTCACCGATACACCGCCAAGACCGACATTGGCAGTAATACCGCTTATATTCCAGAAATGCGAATTTTGTTTTACAAGATTGGCATACTTTTTATCAATCACGACATCAATTTCAACTTTTTTCTGATCATTGGTAAAACGGTAATCAGCAATGCTCCCGACCGGCACTTTACGGAAGTAAACGCTCGCCCCAACGGTAATCGATCCCAAATCATTCGAGATCAAACGAACCAATAAATCACCGTCGGTTACCGCCACCGCAGGCGGCTCTTCTTCTGCAATAAATTCATTCGCGCTTTTACCTTCACCCGGTAAAAGCGTGATGTAGTTACCGGAAACTAAAGCATCTAATCCGGAAACACCAGCAATTGAGGCGCTCGGTTTAACTAGCCAGAATTTTGTATCGTCCCGTAATACACTCTTAGCTTCCGGATTGATCTCAGCTTGAACCTCTACTTTTTTCAGATCATCTACGAAATATACTTTTTTTACCTGACCGATTTGTAAGCCTTGGTAACGGATCACCGTTTTACCGGCAGTAATGCCATCCCCTTCGTTAAAACGAATCGTAATTGTTTCACCTCTTTCTTTCAAAATCTGAAAAAAGAGCAAACAACCGATAGCAAACGCAACAATCGGTAACAACCAAAATGGCGAAATTTTACGAGGCTGACGCACCTTTGCCGGTACGGAGCTTAAAGCATTTTCATCTGTCATATCTATCGTTTATCTCGACAACTTTAGTGGTTTACTTTCGTAAAAAACAAACTAAAAATGACCGCTTGTAAGCGATTTTTAGCATCCTTTAGATAGCATAAAACCGAAGGTTTCAAAAACCTTCGGTATATTTTGCTAGAGATCCATACAAATCTACCGATTTCACGGATTCAAAATCAATTATTTTTTATCTTTTGATGAATCACAATGCGCAATGTCATTACATTTAGCATAGAGATATAAGCTGTGAGTCGCTAATTCCATACCATGTTGTTGACTGATTTCGCGCTGACGGCGTTCGATATCCGGATCTTTAAATTCAAATACCTTACCGCAATCCATACAGATAATATGATCGTGTTCTTGCTCTACGTTAAGCTCGAATACCGCTTTGTTCGCATCAAAGTTATGGCGAAGTAAAATACCAACCTCTTCAAATTGGTTTAATACACGGTAAACCGTTGCTAAACCAATATCAGAACCTTGTTCTAATAAGAGTTTGTAAATATCTTCTGCAGAAAAGTGCTGCATTTGATCGCGATGTTGTTGCATTAACGCAAGAATGGTTAAGCGAGGCTCGGTTACTTTTAAGCCAACACTTTTAAGAAGTTTTGTATTCTCTTCAGACATAACTGTCACCCTTTGTCTATCCAATTACTATGCTAATTGATCTAAGCACATTTCTTCAGTAAGTTGTTTACACCAACGGCTTACGCGCTCACTGGTTAATTCCGGTTGGCGATCTTCATCGATACATAAACCAACGAATGTATTTTCATCAACTAACGCTTGTGAAACTTCAAAACTATAGCCTTCTGTTGACCAATGACCAACAATCACTCCACCATTTTGTTCTACTACGTCACGAATAGTTCCCATTGCATCGCAGAAATATTCCGCATAATCTTCTTGGTCACCACAACCAAAAATACCGATAACTTTACCGCTAAAATCAATCTCTTTTAAAGTCGGCATAAAGTCATCCCAGTCTGCTTGAGATTCGCCGTAATACCAAGTCGGAATACCTAATAATAAGAAATCGTAAGCCTCAATATCTTCCTTGGTACTTTTCGCGATATCACGAATATCCACTAAATTCGCACCAAGTTCTTTCTGAATCATTTTTGAAATATTTTCTGTGTTACCAGTATCGCTACCGTAGAATAAACCTACCACTGCCATTTGAATTTACCTATTTTTCTAAGTCGGCGAAATTGTTGCCGATATAATCATTTAAAATAATTTCGATTAACTGTCCGCGTGTCACTCCACGTTGGGAAGCTTCCTCTTCCAAAGTCTGCACTAAGTCCGAATGTAGTTTTAATTCAACACGTTTAAGCCCGGACGAGCGATCTCGTTTAAGCTGATTTCGTTTATTAATTCGAACTTGTTGTTCCCGACTTAAAGGATTAGTGCGTGGTCGCCCAACTTTTGGCACGGTTGCGAACAGATCTAGCGTTATACAATCTGCATCCTGTTTTGCCATTTGTTCCACACGAGAGATATTTGCCTATCATTCCAATAGATCATTCTAATTGAGAATGAGACGCTACTAACTAATGAGGTGTGAACTATACCATACTAATTTAGTCTTGGAAATTGCACGCCCTAAATTTACATTGGATTTGCGGAACTTTTCAGAAAGCGTAGATTTGTGTTTGCTTTGCAAAATTCCACCCAAAATCAACCGCTTGTTACTCTTTAATATCGGCAAAAGTTGCATTGAGCAAACTTGCCAAATCTTGTGGTGCAAGTTCCACATCTAAGCCTCGTTTACCGCCTGATACAAACATCGTGACAAATTGTTGTGCGGAGCTATCAATCACGGTAGTTAAGCGTTTTTTCTGACCTAGAGGGCTAATTCCTCCCAGCAAATAACCGGTCGTTTTTTGGGCGATATCTTTATCCGCCATTTCCACTTTTTTCACACCGAGCGCACTCGCCGCACGTTTTAAATTTAGCGTATGCGAAACCGGCACAACCATCACCGCTAATTTTTTCTGATCACCGTTTTCCGCCACTAATAATGTCTTAAATGTCTGCTTAGCATCAATGCCTAATTTTTCCACCGCTTCTTGGCCGAAATTAGTGTTATTCGGATCATGTTCATAAGGATGAAGCGTATGTGCAATTTTTTGTTTTTTAATAAATTTATTGCTGGGGTCATTAGTTTTTCCTCTTAAAAATATTGTACAATTACTCCCTTTGTGTGTGCGTTACGCTAAATCAAGCGTATAAAAAAGGAGCAACTCACCTATGTCTAATTCAATTACATCCGATATCCGTTTAGCTATTGCCGCTGATTTTACCTTGTCATCAAAGTTACTTGAAGCACTAGCAGAGAGTGATTTGCGTTTAGACAATATTTCTGCGATCGAAATCGAACCGTTTGGTGAAGAACAATCACTTTATATGGGCAGCAAAGCGATCGAGCAAATTGCGATTGATGAAGTAAATTGGGCGGATTTCAGCCACGTTTTCTTTGCCGGAAAAATGGCGCAAGCCGAAATTTTGGCACAAGCAGTGCAAGCCGGTTGTATCGTACTCGATCTTTACGGCATCACTGCATTAATTGCCAATGTGCCAGTGGTCGTGCCAAGCGTAAATGACGAAGCGATCGCAAACTTACGTGAACGTAATATCGTGGCACTGGCTAACCCGCAAATTTCACAATTAGCGTTAACCCTCAAACCATTCTTAGCTCAGCCGTTAAGCCATATTTTTGTAACCTCATTGCTACCGGCAGCATATTTCGGTGATGAAAAAGTTAAAGAACTTGCCGGTCAAACCGCTCGGTTGTTAAACGGTATTCCGTTTGATGAAAATGCAGAACGTATCGCATTTGATACCGTGCCGGCAAATGTGCAAGGCGAAGAGAAAAACTTACCGTTCTCTCGTGTCTTTGAATTACAACTTGCAAAAGTTTTACCAAATTTAACCGCTTCTACCACTTTCCATTCGGTGCAAACACCGGTCTTTTACGGTATTTCACAAATGGTCACCTTACATTCGGAATATCAATTAGACGTTGAGAGTGTTAGCGCAGAATGGCAACAACAAAATTGGTTACGCTTCCACGAAGAAAGCGTGATGACACCTGTTAAAAACGGTGAAAATGAAGAAGAAAACTTACTTCAAATCAGCCAATTACTCACAAAATCAGAAAACGAGGTGCAATTCTGGTCGGTTGCTGACGAGCAAAAATTCAGCTTGGCATTCTTAGCCGTTCAACTTCTCAACTTAGTGTTGGAATACTAATTTTATCCGCCATGGAACAAAACGATAAAAGGTTGTGTTTGCGCCTTGTATCGCTTTCTGTTCCATGGTTTCTTTCTTTTTATTTGAGGTTTTTATGTTAGAACGTTTGTTCCAATTATCCGCAAAAGGCTCTAATGCCAAAACAGAAATCGTGGCAGGTATTACTACCTTCTTCACCATGGTTTACATCGTGTTCGTTAACCCGTCTATTCTTGGTGTAGCAGGTATGGATACCCAAGTGGTTTTCGTCACCACCTGTTTAATCGCTGCATTCGGTACGATTGCGATGGGCTTATTCAGTAATCTTCCTATCGCACTTGCACCGGCAATGGGCTTAAATGCGTTTTTCGCTTTTGTGGTAGTACAAAAATTAGGTTACTCATGGCAAGTGGGTATGGGCGCAATTTTCTTAGGCTCAGTCGGCTTATTCTTATTAACTGTTTTACAAATTCGTTATTGGTTTATGTCCGCCATTCCGCTCGGTTTACGTGTCGGTATCGGTGCGGGTATCGGTTTATTTATCGCCCTTATCGGTTTTAAAAATATGGGCTTAGTAGTAGCAAACCCGGCAACACTTGTTGCGCTGGGCGATCTGCACGATCCAAAAGTATTAATGGGCATCTTAGGCTTCTTTATTATTGTGGTGTTAGCCGCAAAAGGCATTCACTCAGGCGTACTTATTTCTATCGCTGTAGTCACTGCATTAGCGTTGATCTTTGACCCTGCGGTAAGTTTTAACGGTGTAATGTCTATGCCGCCAAGTTTAGATGCGGTAGTCGGTCAGGTGGATATTGCCGGTGCGTTAGATGTCGGTTTACTCGGCATTATTTTCTCTTTTATGTTAGTAAACTTATTCGACTCATCAGGTACATTAATTGCGGTAACCACCAAAGCCGGTTTTGCCGATGAACAAGGTCGCTTCCCACGTATGAAACAAGCGTTATTAGTGGACAGTACTGCAGCAATGGCAGGTTCATTTATGGGAACATCGGCAATCAGTACTTATATCGAAAGCGGCTCAGGTGTATCCGTTGGCGGTCGTACCGGTTTAACTGCGGTAACCGTAGGTATCTTATTCTTATTAACCATTTTCTTCTCGCCGCTTGCTGGTGTCGTTCCGGCTTATGCAACTGCCGGTGCATTAGTTTTCGTGGGCATTTTAATGGCTTCAAGTTTAATTGAAGTGAAATGGGATGACTTAACCGAAGCGACTCCGGCGTTTATCACGACAGCAATGATGCCGTTTACTTATTCAATTACCGAAGGTATTGCATTCGGCTTTATTTCATATTGTGTGATGAAAGCTTGTACCGGTCGTTGGAAAGAAATCAATCCATCTGTTGCGGTAGTATCATTATTATTTATCGCAAAATTTGTTTGGGTTGGCTAATAACGCTTAACCACGGAATACACAAACAGCAACTTTGGTAAAAAATATGCAAAATTAGACCGCTTGTTTTGTGTATTCCGTCTTTTTAAGGGAACACTTATGCAAAAACTCCTCTTTATCTTCAACTCAGCGCCTTACGGCAATGAATCTTTATTTAGCGGTTTACGTTTAGCGCTACAAATTCAAGAACAGCATAAAGCTCAAATCAAATTATTCTTAATGTCCGATTCCGTCACGGCAGGTTTGAAAAAACAAAATCCGGCGGAAGGCTACAACCTACAACAAATGCTGGAAATTCTCACCGCACAGGGCGCAACCGTTAAACTTTGCAAAACCTGTACCAATGCACGTGGCATTACTGAATTACCACTGGCAGACGGTGTAGAAATCGGTACGTTAATTGAACTGGCGGATTGGACAATCGAAGCAGACAAGGTATTAAATTTCTAATGCAACATTTTGATGTCGTTATCATTGGCGCCGGCGCATCCGGTTTATTTTGCGCCGCACAACTTGGACAAGCCGGCAAACGAGTCGCCGTTTTAGACCCGGGTAAAAAGATCGGACGTAAAATTTTAATGTCCGGCGGTGGTTTTTGTAACTTTACTAATTTAGAGGTTACGGCGAATCATTACCTCAGCCAAAATAAACACTTTGTAAAATCGGCGCTGGCTCGTTATACCAATTGGGACTTTATCGCTTTAGTCGCACAATACGGAATCGGCTACCACGAAAAAGAATTAGGACAATTATTCTGTGACGAAAGCTCGCAGCAAATTGTCGATTTACTGCAAGCGGAATGTGACAAAGGCAAAGTGGAAATCTTTTTACGACAAGCGGTCATTTCTGTCGAAAAATTTGCAAAAAATTTCCAAATTCAGACCGCTAGTGAAACCTTTGAAACCGAGCATTTAGTCATCGCCACCGGCGGCTTATCTATGCCAGCGTTAGGCGCTAGCCCATTCGGTTATAAAATTGCCGAGCAATTCAATATTCCGGTGATTCCGCCACGAGCAAGCCTTGTGCCTTTTACTTGGAAAGACTCGGACAAACATTTTGCGACACTTTCCGGCATTGCGTTACCGATTCGCGCCACTTGTGGGCAGCAAAGTTTTAGTAATCAAATGTTGTTTACTCATCGAGGTTTATCCGGCCCGGCAATTTTGCAAATTTCTAATTATTGGGACTTGGGTGAAACGGTGGAAATTGATTTGTTACCCTCTGATGACATTTCAACAATCTTAACCGAATTGCGTCAATCTTCGCCGAAATTACAGCTAAAAACCGTATTAAGTCGTTACTTACCGAAAAAATTAGTCGAGCTTTGGCTGGAACAAGGTGATTTCAAAGATAATGTGATTGCTCAGTTAAGCAAAACGGAATTAGCTCAGTTAGATCAACTGATTCACCATTGGCAATTTTTACCCAACGGAACGGAAGGTTATCGCACCGCCGAGGTCACAATGGGTGGCGTAGATACTGATTTTATTTCGTCAAAAACAATGCAAGCGAAACATACCGAAGGTCTTTATTTTATCGGTGAAGTGTTGGATGTGACCGGCTGGCTCGGCGGCTATAATTTCCAATGGGCGTGGTCGTCCGCTTTTGCTTGTGCGGAAGCGATTATTGAAAAATAGTATTTATAAACCACGGAATGCACTGAGAACACGGATATTTGGCTTGGAAGAATAATATTACTCAAAGTCAATAAAACAACCTCAAGCCAAACGGGATAAAACAAAAAACGGAAGCTGATTTCTCAACTTCCGTTTTTTGTTTTAAGCTTTCAATTAACGTGCACGGAAAATAATACGTGCTTTGCTTAAATCGTATGGCGTCATTTCTACCGTTACTTTATCACCGGTTAAAATACGGATATAGTTTTTACGCATTTTACCTGAAATATGTGCGGTAACAACGTGACCGTTTTCTAATTCCACACGAAACATTGTATTTGGTAAGGTTTCTAAAATTGTACCTTGCATCTCAATGCAATCTTCTTTAGCCATTGATTCCTCTTTAAATTAGGGTTTGGATATAAATAAAAAAACGGGGTTTATTATACTCTCATCAGCCTAAATTACAATCATTTCCAAGCGATTACTTACGTCTAAATGTACGGCGACGTGAATGAAAACGTTGGGTTTGAGTCTTAGTCGTGGTTGTCGGCAGCTTAACCGATGAATGAATCACCACGCTTTTACGACGGAAGAAATAATGGTAACTACTTGCAAGCAAGATGCCTGCCAAGACTAAAATAATCAGTTGGCCATATAGCTGATGGAAAATGCGCTCCACTTTACTTTTGGTCGTTTGCCCATATTCCGCATCAAATGTCACACGCAAAAAACCGACTAAATCTTGCTGAGAAAAAATCGGCTCTACGATTTGTTGGGTTGCTAGTTGCTGAGCATTCTCTTCCGTCTTGTCTTGCTTAAGTAACGATTTAAATTCTAAAGCATTATGGCTTTGGGCAATCAAAGTGCCTGACGGTGAATACAAACTGGCATCAATTACAAAATCTTCTTTCGAAAACGTGTCTAATGCTTCGATCAAATCTTCGTTTTTTACATTTTTCACTAACATCAACGAAAACAAATTCGCTTGTTGACGCACTAATAAATGCGAAAGGTTGGAAACTTGATTAACACTCGCCAGTTGTGAACCTAATTTAAACTGGTTAACGCCGCTTAAAATCACACTCACAACCATTACACATAATGCGCTAATTCCGGCAAGTAAACCGATTTTCACGAGTTTTTCACGGGGTAAATACATAGATTAATTGCTAATAAATAGTCGATAATAGATAATTCAAATACGCATTATCTATGCACAATTCCAAAATGTCTATTAAAAAGAGAACACTATGCCAAACACCATTTTTATCTTTGCCAAGCAACTAAGCGAACAGCAAATTCAGCAATTCTCACTACAAACCGATGCAAAATTGTTAAAACAAGCGGTCTATTTAGGCTATAGCCTTGCATTTTTTGAAACAAATTTGACCGCTTGCGAGTTACGTGAAGCGGCAAGCCAAGTAGCAGCAGATGTGGCGGATTTAGCGATTGTGCCGAATCTTGCGGAAGCCGGCTTATTGGTTATGGATATGGATTCCACCGCAATTAAAATCGAATGTATTGATGAGATTGCCAAGCTCGCGGGTTCCGGTGAAATCGTCTCAGCAATTACCGCAAGTGCGATGCGTGGAGAACTGGATTTTGAGCAAAGTTTACGTAAACGAGTTGGTACGCTGGAAAATGCACCGGAAAGTATTTTGCAAACCGTACGAGAAAAGCTACCGCTGATGGACGGCTTTGAACAAATGGTCAGCGAGCTAAAAGCATACGGCTGGAAACTTGCAATTGCCTCGGGCGGTTTTGACTATTTCGCTGATTATTTAAAAGAGAAATATCAGTTGGATTATGCAGTTTCGAATCAGTTAGAAATTATTGACGGCGAGTTAACCGGTGTCGTGCTGGGTAAAGTGGTGGATGCACAATATAAAGCGGAAACTTTAACCAAGTTGGGCGAACAATTTAATATTCCACAAACTCAGTGGGTAGCGATTGGTGATGGCGCCAATGATTTACCGATGATCAAAACCGCTACCCTCGGGGTTGCGCTGCACGCTAAACCAAAAGTTCAAGAACAGGCGAAATTTGTGATAAACTTTGGCGACTTGAGCGCATTGTGCGTGCTGCTTAATGCGAAAAATCTCTATGTATCATCCAACTAAGCTAATGCAAGCTGTGTTAGCCGTAGTTTTCAATAATGAGGAATAAAAAATGCCATCTTTTGATATCGTTTCTGAAATTACCATGCACGAAGTGCGTAACGCCGTTGAAAATGCTAACCGTGTTTTAAGCACACGTTATGACTTCCGTGGTGTTGAAGCAATTATTGAGCTTAACGAAAAAAACGAAAGCATTAAATTAACCACCGAATCTGATTTCCAATTAGAGCAATTAATCGAGATTTTAATCGGTTCTTGTGTAAAACGTGGTATCGAACACAACTCACTTGATATTCCAAGTGAAGCGGAACACCACGGTAAACTCTACTCAAAAGAGATTAAACTTAAACAAGGTATCGAAACAGAAATGGCGAAGAAGATCACAAAATTGATCAAAGATTCAAAAATTAAAGTTCAGACCCAAATTCAAGGTGAGCAAGTACGTGTAACTGGCAAATCTCGTGATGATTTACAAGCGGCAATCCAGCTGGTAAAAGGCGCAGAACTTGGTCAGCCGTTCCAATTTAATAACTTCCGCGACTAACAAGCGGTTAAATTTTGCAATTTTTTTGCAAATTTGATGAGGTGAACTATGTCTGGTAAATCGTCAGATACATCACAAAGCTGGTTCAAAAAAATGCTGGCGAAATACGATAAATTTTGTGAAGAACTCGGTGTAAACCAAGGTGCTTGCCGTGGCTGCGTGCCGGTGGTGAAATTCGATCCGGAAAAAGAACCGAAATCAACAAAATCACAAGATAAAAACGCGACAGAACAGCACTCAAGCTAGTCCTACTACTAAATCCTCCCTGACTAATTTTAGCGGGGAGGATTTTTTTATTTAGTGGCTTTTTGATAATAGCGAAAAATTTCTTACTTTCATTCTGGAGAAAATGTATGGCGCTCACGGCACAATTTTCAGCATTATTCGAACGTAGTTTACAAGCTTACTGCGAAGAACGTTCTTTAAATCCAACTCAATTATCCGATCAACAATGGTATCAGCTGGTGGCACAAGTCGCGCACCAAGCCGCTTTGCAATTTTTCCCGAAAAACGCACCGCTTGTTGATACTCGCAAAGTCAATTACCTTTCAATGGAATTCTTAGTTGGGCGTTTACTCGGTAATAACTTACAGAATCTCGGCGTATATCAATATGTGGTAGATGAAGTGGCGAAATACGGCAAAACGTTAGTCGATATTTTAGAACAAGAAACCGATCCTGCATTTGGTAACGGCGGCTTAGGACGCTTAGCCGCCTGCTATTTAGACTCAATGGCAAGCCTTGCTCAACCGGCAGTAGGCTACGGTTTACATTATCAATACGGCTTATTCAAACAAAGCTTTGATTGGGCGGGTAGACAACATGAAGAAGGCGATGCGTGGGGACGTGATTTCTTCCCTTTACAGTCACATCGTGCGGATTTCCGCCAACCAGTCGGCTTTGCCGGTGAAGTTCGTCATATTGCCGGCGATAAATACGAATGGCAACCGGCATGGACAATTTACGGTGAAGCGTTTGATTTACCGGTAGTCGGTTATAAAGGCGTACAACAACCGTTACGCTTATGGCAAGGCTGTAGTGAAACCGCTTTTGATTTAGCCAAATTCAATGACGGCGATTATTTAGATTCGGAATCAATGGTAATTGATGCGTCAAAAATTACCAAAGTGCTTTACCCGAACGATAACCATCAAAACGGTAAAGAATTACGCTTAATGCAACAATATTTCCATTGTGCTTGTTCGGTAGCGGATATTATCAAAAATCACTTAGCTAAAGGCAGAACTCTCGACCAATTAGCGGAATTTGAAGTGATTCAATTAAATGACACCCACCCCGCAATTGCGATTCCTGAGTTAATGCGTTTATTACTCGACCAATACGGTTACAGTTGGGAAAAAGCGTGGGCAATCTGTTCAAAAGTATTCGCTTATACCAACCACACCCTGTTACCGGAAGCGCTAGAACAATGGGAGCAAAACCTTGTTGCTAAATTATTGCCTCGTCATTTGATCATCATTGAACGCATTAATCTTGAGCTTTACCAACAAGTCAAAGCTTGCTTTACAGAAGATGAATTAGCCAACGTATGGGACGAAACGGCAATCATCGCCAATAATCGTGTGCGTATGGCTAACCTTTGCGTGGTCGGTTCATTTGCGGTTAACGGTGTGGCACAAATTCACTCGGATTTAGTGATTAGCGATTTATTTCCTGCTTATGCTAAATTATTTAACGGCAGATTCCACAATGTGACGAACGGTATCACCCCACGCCGTTGGATCCGTCAAGCTAACCCGTTATTAAGCGCATTACTCGATCAACACATCGAAGGCGACTGGACACAAAATTTAGAGCTGTTACGTCAAATCGAACCGCTTGCAGAAAATTCGGCATTTCAGACCGCTTACGCTGAGATTAAGCAACAAAATAAACAGGCGCTGGCACAAGTGATTGAGGAAACACTGGGTATCCAAGTGAATCAAAATGCGATCTTTGACGTACAAATTAAACGCTTCCATGAATATAAACGTCAGCACCTCAATTTATTGAATATTATCGCCACTTATCAAGAGCTGAAAGCCAATCCGGATATGCCATTTGTGCCGCGCGTCTTTATTTTTGCCGGCAAAGCCGCACCGGGTTATTTTATGGCGAAGCAAATTATTCAAGCGATTAATAATGTGGCGCACGTCATCAATCACGATCCGGAAATGCAAGGTAAATTACAAGTGGCATTTTTACCTAATTACAGTGTAAGTCTGGCGGAAAAAATCATTCCGGCGGCAGATGTTTCCGAACAAATTTCCCTTGCAGGTAAAGAAGCATCCGGTACCGGTAATATGAAATTAGCTCTAAATGGTGCGATTACCTTAGGTACGCTTGACGGTGCGAATGTGGAAATTGCCGAATTTGCCGGCGAGGAAAATGTCGTGATTTTCGGTCATACAGTTGAATCAGTACGTGAATTACGAGAGAAAGGTTATGTATCGCGTGAATACTACGAACAAGACGAAGTATTACGTAAAGCGATTGATGCATTAGCGGACGGCTCATTTGCCGGCGGTAATCAAGAAATCTTCGAACCATTGGTTTATGATTTGCTAAACAAAGACTATTTCTGCGTATTAGCCGATTTTGCCAGCTACCGTGAAGCACAACAAGAAGTTGCAAAACGTTACCAAAATCAGACCGCTTGGTTAAAATCTACGATTCTGAATACCGCTCGTCTCGGCAGCTTTAGCTCAGATCGCTCAATTCGTGATTACCAAACCAGAATTTGGAAAAAATAACGAAAGAAATACCCCTCGCCCCTTGTGGGCGAGGGGTATCACTAGTGGGAGTATTTTTTTAAATTAGCTATACCCCATCATTCTCAATAAACTGCGTGTATATTCAATCGCTTCACTACGATTCGCCACACCGATTTTTTGATATAGATTACGAATATGCGTTTTAATCGTAGTTATCGCTACCACCAATTCCTGTGAAATTTGTTCGTTACTGTAACCTGAATAAATTAAACCGAGCACCTGCCATTCTCTCGCGGTAAGCGGGCTAATTTTAAGTAACTCCGGTACTTGTGGATTCCTCAACAAGTTAGTGACAAATTCCTCATCAAAATGCGCAAATTTATGGCGATTGTGCTGATTAATACTCCGTAAAATAAATTGTGCTTTGTGGGTCGAAAGCTCATCCAACACATTGATTTGTAGCAATTGGCGAATTTGCTGTGCCATCAAATCGCCTTCAATCACAAAAGCACTGATAAAATTGGTTTGTTGGGTTAGATTTAACGCTCGAATCAAATCTTTTTGTGCAAGATCCATTCTACCTTGGCGATAAAACACTCGGTTACGCAAAATCAGCGCTCGTTGCGTATCGCTAATTAAATTAAAGGTTGCAGAAGTTTGTAACAGACTATTCAAAATATTCAACGCTTGTTCAAAGTTATCTTGTAGCAAATAACAACGAGCGATATTACGCCATTGACGTTGCAAAAAGTGATTATTGTCTTGTTCCGGAAAACTAACTTGCGTCAACCAGCTTTCTAAATGCGACTTATCATCACTGATTTGCCAATACAGCATTTGCACTTCGTCAAAAGTTGAACGCCAATCCCAATGCACCGCCTGAGCAATAATTAAATTGCGACATTGTTCTATCAAACGTCCGGCATTATTTAAATCGCCTTTAGTCAGCGAAACCTTTGCCAACAATGCCAAACAATGCGCTTGCTCGCCCTCTTTTTCTAAGACTTCAATACCGGCATTCGCCATCGCTTCCGCTTGATCTAAATGATGCCATTCCCACAAGATTTGTCCTTTTAAACGCAATAGAAATTCATGCATCGGAATTTGGTGTAAATGCTGCGCTTGTAAAGTGGTATCTTTTAGCAAATCATAGGCAGACTGCCAAAAGCCCTGTGCCGATAAAATTTCCGCTTGTTGCAGCTTCGACCATAACCACTGATGATAGGCCCTTTGCTCCAATGCCATTTTTTCTACTTTCTGCATTTGAGCCAACCCTTCTTTCAAATAACCCCGGCAATGTTGCGCTTCTCCGATAATCGAATTTGCAACAATTTGTGCATAACCAAAATCAGACGACAAATGAACCAGCGCCTGTTTTGCTAAATTATAGGCTTGCTCATCATTGCCCTCATTAATCGCAACCTGTGCTTTTAGTGCATCAAAACGAGCTTGTAAATCGGCAACAAGCGGTTGATTTGGTTGAAACTTTTGCAAAATGCCCGACACTTCTTGATGACGATGTTGGCTCTGTGCAAGCCACGCTTTTAACAGCACTAAGTTTGAGTCTTGCCAAAGTTGCTGCGCTGAAAGTAATGCCAAACAGTCTTCCAATAACTTAAGCTGACCTTGATGAAATAACGACCAACCATGTTCTTGTAAAATGGTATAAAGCGTTTGAGAATCTTCCAACATCTGCGCATGATAAAGCGCCTCGGATCCATAGCCTAATTTCAGCCACATCATCGCTGCAATTTTATGTAGCTCTTGCCATTCACAAGGCAGTTCTAAACGACAACTTTGCGCAAGATAAGATGCTAAAATCGGATGAAATTTCCACCAAATTTCACCATCGTCGTGCAATATCCTTTGAATAAAAAGCCCCATTTTTTCTAATTCATCGAGCTTTTTCACACCGTTTTCATCTTTGGTTAAAGCGAGTATCAATTTTTCATTCATCGAACGTAAAATCGCACAGCGTTGCATAAATAACTTAATTTCCGGCTCAACGTAATGGAATACTTCTTCATTCAGATAATCGGCAATATGTTGTTGATTGAGCTTGGCAAATAATTTTTCCGGAGAACGTAACAATTCAGGATTTTGCTTCACAGCAAAACTAACTAATTGCAATGCTGTTGCCCAGCCTTCAACCCGATCGCAAAGTGAGAAAACCTCATCATCTGTCAGCGACTCGTTAAATTTTAACGCTAAAAATTGGCGAGTTTCGGTCGGTGTGAATGCCAACTGATGCACATCAATTTCCAATAATTGCTCATGAATACGTAAATTGGTAATACTTAGTGGAGGAGTTAAACGTGATAAGACAATCAGGCTCATCGTCTGTGGTTGATGCTTTAACCAAAAACGAAGTGCATCGTGAATTTCGCTATTTTCAATATGGTGATAATCGTCTATCACTAAGTAAAAATGGCTACGCACTTGAGAAAGCTGAATCAATAACTGAGAGAAATAATCTACCAAATTATTTTGGTAAACAATTCCGGAAAAAGAGAGGTCGGTCGCTTGCGAAAGTGCAGCGGTAAAATATGCGGAGAATTGTTCTGTTTTGTTGTCACTTTCATCAAGTGAGTACCAACCGATACGCTGGTTTTTCGCTAATTGTTTTTCCTTCCATTGGCAAACCAGCGTTGTTTTGCCATAACCTGCCGGTGCAATAACCAGCGTCATCGGGTAAAATTCCGCCCGATTTAATTCATTTAAGAGTAATGTTCGTTCAACGGTTTCTGTCTCTTTGACGGTTCGATTGACTTTACTAGAAATTAGCTTAGTTGGAATCAATCTTGAAAATGTTGCTTGCATTTTTCCTCCATTACATACGATATGGAGATTCTAACAATTTTCTCCTTATTTAGTTAGTGGAAATAAAAAAACCACTGAAAATTCAGTGGCAAAAGGATAAAGATAAAAAACATCTATTTTTTAGCAGAAACTTGTTTTAAGAAGATTTGACGCGGTGAAGAAAGCCCTAGTTGCTCCGCTTCGTTTACTAAATTCATTGCTTTACTAATATCATTATTTTTTAATGCTTGTGTAACCGCTTCATTAAAGTATTGTTCTGTAGTTTTCTCTACAGCTTTCGGTTTTGCATTTTTTTGCGGATTTTTAACCGCTTGTACTTCCGCTCCTACCGTTTGACTAACAGTCGGTTTCGCTTCAAATAACGCTCCGCCATTAGCTACATTACCTAGACCGACAAATTGAGTACTCTGAACACCATCCACACTAATTTGAATTTGCCCTGAATTAGTGTGTTTTACTTGTAAATCTGCAATTGCAGGCGGCTGGTTACCTTTTGCCTTTTCATATAATTTTACCGGATGGGTAAATGTCGTTTGCCCTGCAAGCTCTTTTTCAGTGGTGTAGATTAGTACATAAATAAAATCTTGTCCGGTTGCCGGCGTTAAACTTAATTCCGCTTGAATTTGCCCGCCTTCAAAGCCTCGTTCTTCCACAACTTTAAATTGCGAAGCGGGGTATATGAGCGATTCATTAAAATTCGCATCCAGAACTAAAACATTCGGTACAAAAATATGTTTATTATCTACCACTAAGCTGCTGATTTTGATCTTCACCGTGCCTTGATTTGCCGGAATTTTATAACCGACTACAGCGCTATTTGTACCTGCTAGTGTTTGGCTAAATGTACGAATTTGTTTTTCTGAAAGTTCATTAACAATCTTTTGCGAGAAAGTAACATCTTGCCAACCAAAACGGCTTAGCTCTGTTTTTGATGGCGTAGCTGCCATAGCAACCGATGCAAATAAAACACTTGATAAAAATGCTGCAATTTTGGTTTTCATAAATGCCTCTCTAGAAATTATCTGTTACATCATATAAAGGGGCGTAATGCATACGCCCCCAAATGGTTTAATTACCACCATGCTTCAAATTGAACACCACCGATAAATTCGCCGTCTTTCGCTTTATAGCCAGCGTTTGTACGGTTTGCCGTGTTAAATTTGTCATTCCAGTGTGCGTAAGTACCGAATACACGGATTGCCGGACGCGCCCAAATGCTGCTACCCGCTTGCCATTGTTGTGCAACGGTGTATTTCACTAGATCATTTTTCTTACCGCTTGCTTGATCTTTAATACGGTCATAACCCACTTCTAATAAGGTACTCATTGTATCGTTCCATTTATACATCGGGCGAATACCGGCAGAGTACCAAGTTTTACCTTGTTTGTTATCTAAGTCTGTTTTTTCATAGATTAACGCATACATTACTTCTACTTTATCGCTTGCTTGTACAACACCTTGGTTGATTAAACGAAGCATATCGCCTTTATTATTCGCTAACCCACCTTGTGAATGACCGGTACTCCATGATGTCATTGCATCCTTGGCATACTGTGCGGTAAATTTATTAAAACCGCCGAAAAAGTTACCTTGAGTGTGCTCAATAGTTGCCATATAGCCACGTTTAGTTGCATCTTTTTCATAGATTGCACCATCTTTAGTATGTGCATTACCAAAGTCGAAACCGATTTCTAAAGATCCGTCTTTATTAGTTTCAATACCTGCTAAACGAACATCGAATACATCGTTATAAACGTCTTTATTTTTATCTTGGCTGCTTTCCCATTTTTTAGTAATAGGATTATAGTTCCAGCTATATGCCCCATCTTTTTCAGTATTACGTGTTACTGCTAAAGAGAGTTTACCAAAACCAAGGTCAATATTTTCAACCCCTGCACCCGGACCTGAAATATCCCAGTAGTAGAAGTCATTCATATGTACATCATGACGTTGGTAGAAACGTTTACCTGCCCATAAAGTAGCGCCCGGTAAGCTGTCTGCAAAATTTTTGAACTGAACATTCACTTCACGAAGTGCCGGATCCGTCGCTTCCCAGTCAACTTGTTGATTTACCGAATAAGCTACATTGGTATCTAAATAAATAGATTTCTCACCATTTTTATAAAGTTCTTGACCCAATTTTAATTCCGCATAAGTTTCTGCTTCATTACCTAAACGGTATTTAGAACCGCCACCATTCACAGTAAATGCCGATTGCTCGCCACCACCTGAAGTCCAGCCGATACCGGAACGTGCATAACCGTGGAAATCAACCGCTAATGCACTGGTTGAAAGTAAAGCACTTGAAACTAAAGTTGCTAACATCGTTTTATTGAGGTTCATAGGAAACTCCTTTCTCTTTTCAGACAGTTTTTTTCATTATTAAAATTTAAGGGAAACCCTTAAGAACATTTATACGCCTTGTTCGACAAATAAACGTTTACATGCCGTGCCATCTTCTCGGAAAAGATGGCAACGATTCGGATTAATACCAATCGACATTGAATCGCCTTCTTTCACTAATACAATGTCATTTTGGCGATAAACTAAGCTCTGTTTAATCGGTGGCATTTCAATATGAACTTGCGTTTCGTTACCTAATTGTTCCACCACTTTTACCGTGCCGGAAATACAAACTTCGCTTTGTTCACACGGTAATAAATGTTCCGGACGAATACCCAATGAAAGGTTGTCTCCGACTTTCACGCCACCACTTTCAACCGGAACCCAGAAATTTAAATGGGTTGAGTCCGGTAATTCAATTTTCACTCCACCTTCACGCACATCAATCACTCGTACCGGCAAGAAATTCATCTTAGGCGATCCGATAAAACCTGCCACAAAACGATTTGCCGGATAGTGATAAAGCTCTAATGGTTTACCCACTTGAGCAACGTTGGTTGTTAGATTGCTACCTGCAGAAAGCGCTTGTAAAACAACAATTTTATCGGCGAGTGTCATCGCCTCGATTTGGTCATGTGTGACATAAATCATTGTTCTGCCAAGTTTTTTATGCAATTTTGAGATCTCTACGCGCATTTGCACACGTAATGCCGCATCTAAATTTGAAAGCGGTTCATCCAATAAAAACACTTCGGGCTGTGAAACTAAGGTACGCCCAATCGCAACACGCTGGCGTTGACCACCCGACAATTCTTTCGGTTTTCGATTAAGTAAATGAGCAAGCTGTAAAATTTCCGCGACTTGATTAACTCGCTGATCGATTTCTTCTTTTTTAGCACCGGCAAGTTTTAAGCCGAATGACATATTTTCTGCGACTGAAAGGTGTGGATATAATGCATAAGATTGGAATACCATACCGATATTTCGATTCGCCGGCGGTACGTCATTCATTCGTTTATCCCCGATAAATAAATCACCGGAGGTAATTTCTTCCAAGCCGGCAATCATACGTAATACGGTTGATTTACCACAGCCTGACGGACCGACAAAAACAACAAATTCGCCGTCTTTAATTTCTAAATTAACATCCTTAGAAATGTGTACATTGCCATACGATTTGCATACGTTTACTAATCGAACATCTGTCATGTTTTTGTCCTCTTGCTTTAAATTTGTTATGTAGTTTACGCATTTCTCTTTTTTCCACATCATACTTTTAGTAAATTTTTTCTTTCCGCAACTCAATGTTTTTATTACATTTTTTCTTGTTTTTTTGTGAATCTGATCACAAAAAACACCTGAAATTTTGTGATCTGTTTCACAAAAAACTGAGATTTCCCCAAAATCTGTGAACTACATCAATAAATTCGGTTATGGGGAGGAGGATGGGGGATGATGAAATGATGAGTAAATTTTTTATTATGCTCTACGTAAAAGACTGGAAATCGGTCTATCTCCAAAATCAAATGAGGAAAATCCTATGAAAAAACTTACTAAAACTGCATTAGCTGTATTAACAGGACTTTGTATTGCTCAAGGTGCAAATGCAAAAATTGTAGAAGGTCAACTCAATATCTGGATTAGTGCTGATAAAGGCTATAACGGTTTAGCTGAAGTAGGTAAAAAATTTGAAGCAGAAACTGGGGTAAAAGTCATTGTAGAACATCCGGGAAAATTAGAAGAACTTTTCCCTCAAGTCGCTTCAACCGGTGACGGTCCTGATGTGATTATCTTCGCCCATGACCGTTTCGGTGGCTATGCTCAAGCCGGTTTATTAGCCGAAGTAAAACCAAGTGCTGAATTTAAAGCAAAATTATCTGACATCGGTTGGGATGCGAATAAATATAACGGTAAACAAATTGCTTACCCAATTGCGATTGAAGCGATTTCATTAATCTATAATAAAGATTTAGTTGCGACACCACCAAAAACATGGGAAGAAGTAGAGAAACTTGATAAAGAATTAAAAGCTAAAGGTAAAAGTGCCATTATGTGGAACTTACAAGAACCCTATTTCACATGGCCGGTTATTTCGTCTCAAGGCGCTTATGCATTCAAAGTTACACCAAATGGTTATGACGTAAAAAATATTGGTGTCAACAATGAAGGTGCACAAAAAGGCTTACAATTTGTTGTGGATTTAGTGAATAAAAAAGTGATTAATGCCGACATGGACTATGCAGTTTCAGAAGCGGCTTTCAATAAAGGCAATACTGCTTTAACCATTAACGGACCATGGTCTTGGGCAAATATTGAGAAAAGTGGTATCAACTATGGTGTCGCAGTACTTCCGACATTAAATGGTAAAGCATCAAAACCATTCGTTGGTGTATTAAGTGCAGCGGTAAATGCTTCTAGTCCGAACCAAGACTTAGCCAAAGAGTTCTTAGAAAATCATTTATTAACCGATGAAGGACTCACAACCGTCAACAAAGACGCGCCATTAGGTGCCGTTGCATTAAAATCTTTCCAAGAAAAACTTGCCAAAGATCCTCGTATCGCAGCAACTATGGCGAATGCGGAAAACGGCGAAATTATGCCAAATATTCCACAAATGAGCCGTTTCTGGTATTCAGAAAAAGCAGCTATTGGCAATGCGACAAGCGGTCGTCAATCTGTAAAAGCAGCACTTGATGAAGCACAGGCAAAAATTGAAAAAGAATAACTTTTGCTAACCTCACTGTTAGGACGCCTACTGGAGGCGTCCTATACCTCCAGCTTATCAATTTACAGGGGAAACACTATGCCAACATCAAATACAATGCCCCCTTCTCAACTTTGGGCTAAACGTCTATTTATCGGATTACTCTATCTGCTTTCTTTCTACCTCGTGTTCACCATTTATCTACAAGGCGAAATTCTCTTTGCCTTACTTGTTTTAGTTGTTGTGACCACAGGGATCTATATTTTTTCAAATCAATCAACTTATCGTTGGCGCTATGTTTACCCTGGCGTTTCTGCTATGGGGATTTTTGTGTTATTCCCGTTAATCTGTACTGTCGTTATCGCCTTTACAAATTATAGCGGATCCAATCAACTTAACTTTAAACAAGTCGTCCGCCAATTACAAAATCAGACTTACGCAGCAGGCGATCATCTGAATTTTAAATTGCTGCAAACTAATGAAAATCAGTATCAACTTGCATTAAGTAACCCTAATTCGCAAAAAAATTATCTTTCTGAACCGCTTGTATTGGATGCCCTCCCTGCTGAATTAGCTGTAACTGAAGTAGAGCAGCTCCCTAACATCTCGGTTGCCCCTTTAAAAACAATTACGCAAAACCGAACTAAATTACAAGCAATAAAAGTATTATTACCAAGCGAACAAATCGTTACGATGAGTTCTCTCCGCCAATTTGCTGAACAAAAAACACGCTATACATTTGATGAACAAAATCAGATCTTAACGAATAATGAGAGTGGTGAACGCTATAAACCGAATGATGATATCGGCTTTTTCCAACCTATTGACGAACAAGGTAATTTTACAGGCAATCGACTAGAACCAGGTTATACCGTTTCAGTAGGTTGGCAAAATTTCGTCAAAATCTTAACTGATGATGGTGTTCAAGAACCATTCATTAAAATCTTTATTTGGACTGTCGTATTTGCCCTTTTAACTGTGATTTTTACAACTTTACTCGGTATGATTTTTGCTTCGCTCGTACAATGGGAAGCATTAAAAGGTAAAGCGGTCTATCGTCTGTTATTAATTTTACCTTACGCCGTACCCGGCTTTATTTCGATTTTAGTCTTCAAAGGTTTATTTAACCAAAGTTTCGGTGAAATCAACCTCATTCTGAACCAATTATTCGGTATCCGTCCGGAATGGTTTAATGATCCGTTCTTAGCCAAAGCAATGTTACTGATTGTGAATACTTGGTTAGGCTACCCGTATATGATGATTGTTTGCATGGGCTTGCTAAAAGCGATTCCGCACGAGTTATATGAAGCTTCTGCGATTGATGGCGCAAGCGTATGGCAAAATTTCACGAAAATTACCATGCCATTGCTAGTTAAACCACTTATGCCGTTAATGATTGCCAGCTTCGCTTTTAACTTTAATAACTTTGTATTAATTCAGTTATTAACTAACGGTGGCCCAAATATGGTAGGCACAACAACACCGGCTGGTCATACCGATTTACTGGTCAGTTACACTTATCGTATTGCCTTTGAAGGTAGCGGTACACAAGACTTTGGTTTAGCGGCTGCAATCGCCGTCATCATCTTCTTGCTAGTAAGCGGATTAGCATTATTCCAAATCAGAATGACGAAATTATCACAAGATTAATTGACATTGTTCCTTCTACATACGAAGAAGGAGCAAAGAGGATATCAACTATGGCTATTGTTCAACCTAAATCAATGAAATTGCGTTTATTTTCCACGCATCTTTTTCTAATCTGTTTTTGTGCGATTATCTTATTCCCGATGCTGATGATTATCGGTATTTCATTACGTCCCGGAAACCTAGCAATCGGTGAATTGATCCCAAGTGAAATTTCACTTGAACACTGGAAACTCGCCTTAGGCATTAGTGTTACTCATGCGGACGGAAGTATAACCCCACCGCCATTCCCTGTTTTACTTTGGCTATGGAATTCCGTCAAAGTCGCGGGTATTACCGCTCTAATTACCCTCGCACTTTCAACCACTGCTGCGTATGCTTTTGCACGCTTACGTTTTGCCGGTAAAAGTTTATTACTGAAATCGATGTTAATTTTCCAAATGTTTCCGGCGGTACTTTCATTAGTCGCGTTATATGCCTTATTTGATCGTCTAAGCGATTACATTCCGTTCTTAGGTTTAAATACGCACGGCGGAGTAATCTTTGCTTACTTAGGCGGTATCGCAATGCATGTTTGGACAATCAAAGGCTATTTTGAAACTATTGATAAATCGCTTGAGGAAGCCGCTGCCCTCGACGGAGCAAGCCCGTGGCAAACTTTCCGCTTAATTTTACTACCGCTTTCCGTACCAATTTTAGCAGTTGTATTTATCCTCTCGTTTATCTCAAGCATTATCGAAGTACCGGTTGCTTCCCTATTGTTACGAGATGTTGATAACTACACGCTTGCAGTAGGAATGCAACAGTATTTACACCCGCAAAACTACCTCTGGGGCGACTTTGCCGCAGCAGCCATCTTGTCTGCTATCCCAATCACACTTGTATTCTTATTAGCACAACGCTGGTTAGTCGGTGGTTTAACTGCCGGTGGCGTAAAAGGATAACATTGGAGGAGCCTCCTCCGATTTGCAAAAAATAAATAAAAAATAACCGCTTATGAGGCTATGCTCACTAAGCAAAAAAGGAAAATCACAATGAAATCGCTTCACCCATACCTTAATCCTTATTTCTTTGATGAATATGGCAGACGCCGTTATGCCAGCCAAGCGGTCTGTCACAAAATTGCAAAACGCTTAGGTTCTCCTAAAAGCAAACCTATTATTCCTCCTGTAAAGGTAGCAACAGAAGGACAAGCGGTCTATATTCGACTAAATCTTGCAAATAGCAATAAAGCATTACAAGCTCGCTGGCAACTTCACTTAGAAAACGGTGAAATACGTTGCGGTAAAGTAAAACGTAATGCGATCAATTTACCGAAAGATCTGCCTCTCGGCTATCATCATTTACAGCTTAAAAGTGAGCATTATTCACTGAACTGCCGCCTGATTATTACGCCGAAAACTGCTTTCCAGCCAAAAGAATTACAACAAAAACAAAAATTATGGGGCGCAATTTTACAACTCTATACGCTTCGTTCCGAACATAATTGGGGCATCGGCGATTTTAGCGATTTGAAAACCTTCTTAAGTCGACTTGCTGAAAAAGGTGGTGATTTTGTTGGGCTAAATCCAATTCATGCGATTTTCCCAGCCAATCCGGAAAGTGCCAGCCCTTATAGCCCCTCATCTCGTTTATGGCAAAACATTATTTATATCGATGTAGCAGCGATTGATGCCTTCCAACAATCTAGCGAAGCGCAAGCCTGGTTTCATTCCGCAGAAGTTCAACAACAGCTTATTGAGGCAAGAGCAAAAGACTACGTAGATTATTCGCAAGTGATGGGCTTAAAACTCGAAGGATTACGTTTAGCCTATGCCACTTTCGTTCAGCAAGATCAACAAGCTTTCGAACAATTTATCAATGAATACGGCGAAAGCCTAAAAGTGCAAGGTACATTCGACGCACTACATTATTGGTTATCCAGCCAATTTAGCGAGCAATGGGGTTGGAATTTCTGGGCGCAAGAATATCAAGACTACGCATCAAATGCAGTACAGACATTCCAAACGGAACATAGCCAATTAGTTCGTTTCTATATGTGGTTGCAATTTGTGGCTCAACAGCAATTAAGAGCGTGTAATCAATTGGCAAAAGCACTCAATATGCCTATCGGCTTTTACCGTGATTTAGCGGTAGGCGTTGCCGATAACGGTGCGGAAACTTGGGCGGATAAAGAGTTATTTGTGCTAGATGCCTCTGTCGGTGCACCACCGGATATTATGGCACCAAACGGACAAAACTGGGGCTTATCACCGATGCATCCGGAAGTGCTACAAGCTAGAGGATACCAGCCATTTATTGATTTATTACGTGCCAATATGAAAGATTGCGGTGCATTACGTATCGACCACATTCTTGGTTTTGCACGTATGTGGTGGGTGGCAAAAGGCGATTCGGCTAAAAACGGCGCTTATGTACGTTATCCGCTAGAAGATTTGTTAGCAATTCTTGCGTTAGAAAGTCAGCGAAATCAGTGTTTAATCATTGCTGAAGCACTTGGTACAGTACCGAAAGGTATGCTACAGAAATTAGAAGACAAAGGTATTCTCGCTTATAACATTTTCTATTTTGAATGGGATCAACACGGCAGTAAGCCATTAGCTAATTATCCATATCAAGCGATGACGACACTCAGTACGCATGATTTACCAACCCTACAAGGCTACTGGAAAGGCTACGACTTTGATTTAGGCAAGAAATTTGGTGTTTACCCAAGTGAGAAAGTGCTTAATATTCTGAAACAAAGTCGCCATTTCAATAAAGAAGCGATTAGACAAGCGGTCGAAAAAGTCCAAGATCTTGCAAAAGATAGCGAAGGCGTAAACTTAAAATTTGTACATCAATTACAAATGTATGTAGCGGATACCAATTCTGCTTTATTTGGCACTCAGCCGGAAGATTGGCTAAATATGCTCGAGCCGGTAAATATTCCCGGAACAAGTAATGAATATCCGAATTGGCGTAGAAAATTAAGTCGTACTATCGGCGAAATTTTCAGCCACGAGCAAATCAATCAATTGCTTGAATCTTTCAAATATAAACGAAATAAATAAAGAAAATAGCCACAAATGACTGTGGCTATTTTTATAAACTGTAACTTATTCAAAACAGGAGGATTAGAATAAAACTTTGAAGTTATTCACATTTATTACATAAACACCTATTTATAGTAACGAACTTAATTTACTTTATTCACGTATATTACTAAAATACAACGCCTTTTGGCGATTTGTGATTTCCAAATTATTCAAACTTTATAAGGTTACCTTTACTATGTTGTGGTTTTTCTTTTGTGTAGCAGTTCTCGTACTAGGCTACTTTGTCTATGGGAAGATCATTGAGAAAATCTTTGTGATCAACCCGAAAAAAACAACACCGGCTTATGCGATGAATGATGGTGTTGACTATATGCCAATGTCAAAAACAAAAATTTGGCTCATTCAATTATTAAATATTGCCGGTACAGGCCCTATTTTTGGTCCAATCCTTGGTGCGTTATACGGACCGGTGGCGATGCTTTGGATCGTAATCGGTTGTATTTTTGCCGGTGCGGTACACGATTACTTCTGCGGTATGTTGAGCATTCGTAACGGTGGCGCAACAATGCCGGCTTTAGCGGGTAAATTCTTAGGTCGTCCAGTTAAAGTATTTATTAATGTGATGGCGCTTGTTCTTCTCTTACTTGTTGGTGTGGTATTCGTAGCAAGCCCAGCACAATTAATGGCAACCATTACGATGGACGTCTTCGGTGCGACAGGTGGTACATTACAACTAAACGATGCGGAAGCACTTCACCATGCGGTTGAAGCTGGCGGCTTAACGGTTTGGGGTATGGATAAAGCAACCGTTATTTCGGTATGGACGCTACTCATCTTTGCTTACTATATCTTAGCAACCTTACTTCCAATTGATAAAATTATCGGTCGCATCTATCCATTCTTCGGGGCATTATTACTGTTTATGTCGCTCGGAATGGTATATGGTTTAATCACTGCACACTTCAGTGCAACTGATCCAATTGAATTCTTCCGTACGATTAATGCGGACGGTCAAGGTTTAACATGGGAAAAATTCACGCAAAACTTCCAAGTGAAGGGCGATGTTCCGATTTGGCCTTTATTATTCTTAACTATTTCTTGTGGTGCACTATCAGGTTTCCACGCAACGCAAACCCCGTTAATGGCACGTTGTGCGGAAAATGAAAGCGAAGGTCGCTTTATTTTCTATGGAGCAATGATTACTGAAGGTGTTATCGCATTAGTATGGTGTATGGTGGGTCTTGCATTCTATGAAAACCCACAAGCGTTACAAGATGCGATTTCTGCAGGTTCACCGTCTAAAGTAGTTTATGACAGCTCATTACACTTCTTAGGCTTTATCGGTGGTATTTTCGCCGTATTAGGCGTAGTAGTATTACCAATTACTTCAGGTGATACGGCATTCCGTGCCGCACGTTTACAATTGGCTGAACTCTTTAAAATTGATCAACGTTCATTAACTAAACGCTTAATGATTGCTGTACCGTTATTCGCATTAGGTTTCGTGGTATCAAAAATTGACTTCAGTATCTTATGGCGTTACTTCACTTGGGCAAACCAAATGACAGCAATGGTAATGCTTTGGACTGCCGCAGCATATTTATATCGTTATAAAAAATTCCACTGGGTATGTTCAATCCCAGCGTGGTTTATTACAACCGTATGCGCAACCTACTTGTTCTATAATAAAATCGGCTTCGGTTTAGATTATCAACTTTCAGTTTACTTAGGTATAGCAGCAACAATTATTTGTATCGTACTATTCTTCACTATGCTTAAACCATTAGGTGAACGTGATGAAGATGCTTATGTAGCAAATTAATCTATTGATTGATATTTTAAAAGCGAGGATAATTTCCTCGCTTTTTTATTTCAACCATTCTCTTATATGCAATTCTTCGATACCCATACTCATCTGGATTATGTAGCAGAAAGCGTCAACCTTTCCATTACTCAACTTGTTGAAAATGCCAAACATTCAAATGTCACTCGTATTTTAATTGTGTCGGTATTTGCAAAAAATTTTGTAAAAGTGACCGCTTGTGCTAAGCAAGCACCGAAACATTTGGTTTACGGCTTAGGATTACACCCGCTTTATATTCAACAACACCAAACGGTTCATTTAGATTATTTAGAATCGTTATTAGCACAACAAGATCCACAATGTACTGCAATTGCGGAAATTGGTTTAGAAAGAGCGGTAGAAACACTTTGTACCCCCGAACTTTGGTATAAGCAGTGTGAATATTTAGAAGCACAACTTGGTTTTGCCAAGCGGTTTAATTTACCGGTAAATTTACATTCTCGGAAAAGCCATGACCAACTTTCGGTCTTTCTGAAAAAAGCCCAATTATCGCATACGGGAGTAATTCACGGATTTGCTGGAAGTTATGACCAAGCAAAGCGCTTTGTTGATTTAGGTTATAAAATTGGGGTGGGTGGTACAATCACCTACGCAAGAGCCAATAAAACCAGAGAGGCTATTCGTAAGCTGCCTTTAGAAAGTTTATTACTGGAAACTGACTCGCCCGATATGCCTGTATTTGGCTTTCAAGGAAAACCAAACCGTCCAGAGCGATTGGCTGTGACTTTCCAATCTCTTTGTGAATTACGCGATGAATCACCACAAGAAATTGCCGAGTCCATCTGGCAAACCAGTGAGAAATTATTTTGGTATAAATAACAATCCGCCCGTAAAACGGGCGGTTTTTAGGCTCCCCTATAAGGGCCTAGGACTTCACAAGCCCCTCAAGGGGCATGTGAAAGACTGACAACAGCACAATGACACTATAGCTTACCCCTTAAAGGGGTCTATATATTCTTTCTTCGATAAACTATCCGAAACCATATCCTCCTTCTCTTGATTCCTGATATATTCTTCAACAACTTTTGTATTTAAACCTACCGTACTGACATAGTATCCTTTCGCCCAAAAGTTTCTGTTCCCATACTTATATTTCAAATTCGCATGCCTTTCAAATATCATCAGTGAAGATTTTCCTTTCAGATAGCCCATAAAACTTGATACGGCTAATTTGGGCGGTATTTTTACTAGCATATGAATATGATCTTTCATCGCGTGAGCTTCGAGGATTTCTACATTTTTGTAGTTACATAATTGCCTTAATATGCCGCCTATATCTATACGTAACTTTCCATAAATTGTCTTTCTCCTGTATTTCGGGATAAAAACAATATGATACTTACAGTTCCACTTTGTGTGTGATAGACTTGAATCGTCATTGGATTTACTTGCCATGACTTCTCCTCCTATATGTTGAATTTTGGTTGCCAGCCTGATTCATTATAGGAGGATTTTTTATTCTGCTCGCCGCTTAAGCTCTTTGATTCCATACGCATAGCGTATGGTTTTTATAGCTAGACGTTGTCTAGCTATAAATAAAAAAGAGGGCAAAAATTTGCCCTCTTTTTTATTCGATAACAGACCAATTAATAGGAAATCGTCACGGTTTTTACACCACAATTATTCTCTGCGATCTCTTGCTGAGACATAAATGGATAACGACATTGCATTTTTTGTTGGCGAATTTCATTATCCGACATTGGCACTTGCGCACCAACTCGTAACTCTTCCGGAGAGAAGTTACTTACCAATTTACCATTCTCATAAGTACCGTTAACATCTTGGCGACGCTTAGCTGATTTAGATTTTGCTACTGAATGCTTTGTTTTATTCTCAAGCTTCGCGTCATGAGATACTGCAACAAATGATTTTTTCGTAACGCTCTTTTCCGGCTTATGGCGTTTTTCAATAATTTTACTTGAGCCAGCAGTTTTATTGGTTTTTACTAATTCTGCTTTCTCTTCTTTTTCAAGATGAGTTGCTGATTTATCTTTCTTGTGATCTGCGTCGGCAGTTTTCTCAGATTTATCAACTTTTTCCGAAGATGTTTTACTTTCTTCGCTCCTCTGCTCTGAAGATTTTTCTCCTGTTTGAGGCTGTTTTTGCTCTACGGGCGTTTGACTAGAATCAGCATCCTGCTTTTTCGGATCATCAAAACATCCAGCTAAGAGAAAACTTACCCCTAAAACGGCTAATAAGTTTTTCATTTTAAATTTCATTCCTAATAAGACAAAAAAAGGTAAGTAAACAAAAGGTTTACTTACCTCATATATTATTATAATTAGCGCATAGTTACAAATTCTTCTGATCCTGTTGGATGAATAGCCACAGTGTTATCAAAATCAGCTTTTGTTGCTCCCATTTTAATCGCGACTGCAAATCCTTGGATCATTTCATCAACGCCGAAACCGATACCGTGTAAGCCAACGATTTTTTCGTCTTTACCAACACAGACTAACTTCATTCGACAAGGCTGACGGTGTTGTGTTACAGCAGTATACATTGCCGTAAATGAAGATTTATACACTTTTACATTTTCAGCACCATACTGCTCTATTGCTTGTGGCTCGGTTAAGCCGACCGTGCCGATAGGTGGGTGGCTAAATACCACCGTAGGCACTAAATTGTAATCTAAATGTTCATTCGGTTTATTGTTAAATAAACGTTCAGATAAACGGCGCCCCGCTGCTACAGCTACCGGTGTTAATTCAATACCGCCTTCAATAATATCGCCGACCGCATAAATATTCGGCACATTGGTATTTTGGAATTTATCTACGATAATCTGACCTTTAGCGTTGGTTTTCACACCTACTACATCAAGATTGATTTTATCGCACGCCGGTTCACGACCAATCGCCCAAATTAAGCAATCAACTGTTGTTTCTCTACCATCCGCTAATTTTAATACTAATGAACCGTCAGCATTTTTACTAACTTCTTGCGGAATCGCTTGAGTATGTAGCGTAATACCGTCTTGCGCTAATACTTCCACTAACGTTTCAACGATAAGCGGATCTTGATTACGTAACGGTGCATGTTGACGCACAAATAAATGCGTTTCAGAACCTAAGCTGTTTAATACACCGGCAATTTCAACCGCAATATAACCGGCACCGACTACCGCAACACGTTTCGGTAACTCACGTAATGCAAAGAAACCATCCGAATCAATACCGAATTCAGCCCCTTTAACCGCCGGAATAGACGGGCGACCACCGGTTGCAATTAAAATATGATCTGCAGTAATTTGTTCGGTAGTGCCATCTGCATACGTCACCTCAACCGTTTTGCTATCAACAAATTTAGCAAAACCGTTAAACACATCAACATTATTTTTAGCTAAGACATTGTTGTATGAAGTATGAATACGAGAAATATAGGCTTCACGACTTTCGATTAATTTCGCAAAATCAAAATTATTTACTGTCACATCAAAACCGTAATCCGGCGCATAGCTATTAATCGCCTCTGCAATATGCGCACCGTAAAACATCACTTTTTTAGGCACACAGCCCACGTTCACACAAGTACCGCCGAGATATTTCGCTTCAATGATCGCACATTTTTTACCATAACTTGCCGCACGATTGATTGAAGCAATACCACCGCTGCCGCCACCAATGGCTAAATAGTCATAATGTTTTGTCATAATCTTCCCTACTATAAATAAAATAAAAGCGGTTTAATTCTAACCGCTTTTTGTAAAAATGCATTAAATTATTGTGATAGGTTTAATGCTGTTTTGAGCTAACTGCTGACGAATGCGAAATCTTATCCGTATAAGCCATTGCTACTGCTGAAATCAAGAACGTCACATGAATAATCACCTGCCATTGCATGGTTTTTTCATCTAAATTTGCCGCATTGATAAAGGTTTGCAGTAAATGAATAGAAGAAATACTAATAATCGACATCCCCAATTTCACTTTTAATACCGAAGCATTCACATGATGAAGCCATTCAGGTTGATCCGGATGATCATCCACATGAAGTTTTGACACGAATGTTTCATAACCGCCGACAATTACCATAATTAATAAGTTAGCAATCATCACCACGTCAATGAGATTTAATACCGTTAACATGATCGTATTTTCGTCCATGACACCAAGGTTTACGATTAAGTTATAAAGTGATTTCATAAACTTATAAGCGTAAATACCTTGCACAACAATTAAGCCTAAATAAATCGGTAATTGTAGCCAACGGCTTGCAAAAATAATTTTATTCAAAATTGAATTATTCACAGGTTGCATACTTCCTCAATATAAGCAATCAATAAAAAAGCGGGCTAATTTTAACAACTTTTTGCAAAAGTTTTAATAAATCAGACCGCTTGTTTAACAAATATTACAATTACTTTTTAAAGCCTTTCCCATTATTCCAAGAAACCGTATATTCCAAAGGTAAACGGCTACTCGGTAGTGCCGCCGTTGCCGCCTTACCAATCGCTAATAACATCACCGGCAAATAGCGCTCGGCATCTACCTCAAGTACATCCAATACGGCAGGGCGATCAAATACCCCAATCGCATGAGTATCATAGCCTTTATCTTTGGCAATCAGCATAAACTGCATGGCCGCTAAACTGGTATCTGTCACCACTTGGTCACGGATATCTTGTTCGCTTGAGGCATTATGTACCCCGAGCAGAAAATCCAATGAACGTTGCTTAAATTGAACATGTAAACAACCGGTTTCAATCGAACGTTCTAAAATATCATTCAGTAATAGCTGATATTGTAAATCCGCTAGCACTAAAATCACTGCCGAAGCCGTTTCACACGGTGGTGCGTTAAATGCAACAGAACCCAGTAATTTACTTTTTTGTACCACATCGTCCACCACTACAAAACGCCATGGTTGTAAATTCGCTTTAGAGGGCGCAAGCTGTGCCAGCGCTAACATTTCTTCTAGATCTTGGCGCTCAATGCTTACGTTAGGGTTAAAAACTTTGATGGTTTTGCGCTGTTCAATAACATTCTTGAGTTCCATTTTTCATTCCTTCTACAAATTATTTTTATCAGTGTACGTTTAGCTAAAATAAAGAGAAATAGTCTAAATGAGGTATTTAAAACTTTTTATGAACTAGATCAAAAACCAAACAAGCGGTTAAATTTGCAAATTTTTTCGCAAATTTAACCGCTTGTTCAGCTAGAAGATTGCGCGTAAGAAGCCGGTTGCAACAATCGAAATAATCACCGTTGGAAATAAGGAAAATTTCATCATTGCCAAGCAAGTCAGGATTACCGCTATCGTATTGGCAATATCACCGGACATGATGGTCGGGGCAATAACAGAAATTAAAACACAGCCGGGAACCGCCTCCATCACTTTCTCTGTCGTATGGCTTAATTTTCGATTTCGCAGCACTAGAAAACCAAGGATACGGGTAAGATAGGTTGAGAATGCCATTAAAATAATCGTAAGAAAAACGCTCGAGGTCATTCTTTATCCTCCCTTGAGGCAAAGAAATAGGCAGATAAAATCCCCGACAATGCGCCTGCCAGCACATACCAAGCGCCCTCAACCGTATGGAAAACCAATCCCGCTACCAACAGACTAACAAACCATGGTCGAGCAAATGAAAACGACTTCCACATTCCTTTTAACATTACTAAAAAGATGGCGGTAAAAGACATATCGAAACCGTATTTTTCCAGATCACCAACAAAAGGCCCGATATAAGCACCTAACATACTGGAACTCACCCACATAATATAAAGGCTGATTGCCGTTCCCATATAATAGGGAATACTAATTGCTTTTTGCGGGCGTTTCTGCGCATCGGCTAAATTCATCGCCCATACTTCGTCCGTCATAAAAAAGAGTAAGCCAAGCGATTTCAAACGACCGATATTTTTCATATAAAGAGATAACGCCGCCCCCATAATAATATGACGGCTATTAATCAACATTGAAACGGCAACAATAACGCTGATGGCAAGCGGATGAGCCCAAAGATTCACGGCAGCAAATTCCGAACCGCCGGCAAAATTCAAACCCGTTAACAAGCCGATTTCGTAAAACGGCATACCTTTTTGTGAAGCTTGAGCGCCAAGCACAAGCCCTAATGGAATAAAGCCAAGTGTCATCGGAGAGACTTCCTTTACGCCACGGAAAAATTCATGATGTTGCATAAGTAATTTTTTATTTTATTAATGTATGAAAGAAGGCTATTCAGCCCAAGCTTCCGGTGTAAGTTGCTTGCCAAAATGGCTTTCAATTAAACGGGCGGTAATCGCACTTTGTGGGTTTAGCAGGAGGTCTTTGGTTTTACCATACTCTACCACTTCCCCTTCATGCATAACCATTAATTTATCAGCGATATGCTTAATTAAACCTAAATTCTGTCCGACATAGATAATAGAAATACCAAGACGCTCTTGAAGAGTAAGCATTAAATTGGTTAATTGTGTTCTCACCGAGAAATCCAGCGTACTTAACGTATCGTCCGCAATCAGGATTTCAGGCTCTAAAATCAGCGCCCGAGCCAAAGCAATACGTTGTTTCTGGCTGCTTGAGGTGTCTTTAATATGAATTAAGGCGTGTTCCGGATACATTCCGACTAATTTTAAGATATGAAAGATACGTTCATTACGTTCGGCTTCACTGAGATCTGTTGCCAAACGTAGCGGTGCATCTAAGATTTGCCCGATGTTATAGTTAGGATCAAAAGCATAATTCGGGTCTTGGAACATCATTCGAATATGACGGGTACGGAATTGATAATCGCCAAATTTTAATTTTTTGCCACGAAATAGCATACTTCCGGAAGTCGGTTTCGTTAAACCGACAATCATTTTTGATAAAGTCGATTTTCCCGCACCGTTTTCACCAATAATCGCCAGCGTCTCACGTTTATTCAAGCTAAAAGAGACCTCTTTTACCGCATAAAAATCTTGCTTGCGAAATAAACTTATTCGGTCAGTAAAACGTTTACTGAGATTTTGAATTTCTAATAATGCCATAACAGTAATAGATAATAGAAAAAAGATAATTTGAACGAATAATTATTGATTATCCTTTTTCAATTATCAATGAAAAAGACCGCCGATAAGCGGTCTTTTTTGGTTAACTTTTTACAATCTGAAATTATAAAACGTTTACACAGTTTAAATCTTCGAAAGATTGTTCTAAGCGTTTAGACATAGATTCTTCCATTTTACGTAACCAAACACGTGGATCGTAGTATTTTTTGTTTGGAGAATCTGGACCTTCAGGGTTACCTAATTGACCTTGTAAGTATGCTTCGTTCGCTTTGTAGAATTGAAGAATACCATCCCAAGACGCCCATTGCGTATCTGTATCGATGTTCATTTTGATCGCACCGTAGCTGATCGCTTCACGGATTTCTTCACGTGATGAACCAGAACCACCGTGGAATACGAAGTCGATTGATTTCGCAGGAAGGTTACGCTCTTTAGAAACGAACTCTTGTGATGCACCTAAGATTGAAGGTTTTAATTTTACGTTACCCGGTTTGTAAACACCGTGTACGTTACCGAATGCAGCGGCAACAGTGAAACGTGGGCTTACTGGGTTTAATTGGTCGTAAACGTATAAAACATCTTCCGGTTGAGTATATAATTTAGACTCTTCAACATCTGAGTTGTCAACACCATCTTCTTCACCACCGGTAATACCGATTTCAATTTCAAGTGTCATACCCATTTTATCCATACGAGCTAAGTACTCACGGCAGATTGCCATGTTTTCTTCCATTGGCTCTTCTGAAAGGTCGATCATGTGAGAAGAGAATAAAGGTTTACCTGTTTCCGCAAAGTGTTTTTCACCCGCATCTAATAAACCGTCAATCCATGGAAGTAATTTTTTCGCAGCGTGGTCAGTATGAAGAATTACCGGTACACCGTACTCTTCTGCTAACGCGTGAACGTGTTTCGCACCTGCGATTGCACCTAAAACATCTGCACGAGCACCTGATGCTGGTTTGATACCTTTACCTGCATAGAATTGTGCACCACCGTTAGAGAACTGAACGATAACGGGTGCTTTTACACGCGCTGCTGTTTCTAATACTGCATTTACAGAGTCAGAACCTACACAGTTTACCGCCGGAATTGCAAAATTGTTTGCTTTAGCATAAGCGAATACTTTTTGAACGTCGTCGCCTGTTACTACACCCGGTTTTACGATGTCTAATAATGCCATTTTTGAGTTTCCTATAGTGTTAATAAATTCAAAATTATTCCCCTCTTTAGTAAAGAGGGGTTAGGGGAGATTTGTAAAAAATCAGAGAAAAATCACCGCTTGTAAAATCTCCCCCCAGCCCCCTCTTTTTCAAAGAGGGGGAGTAAAGAATTAGCCGTTTGCACGTTTCTCTAAGATTTCAACTGCCGGTAATACTTTGCCTTCTACGAATTCTAAGAACGCGCCGCCACCTGTTGAAATATAAGAGATTTTATCTGCAATACCGAATAAATCGATTGCCGCTAATGTATCACCACCGCCCGCAATAGAGAATGCACCGTTTGCCGTTGCTTCTGCAATTGCGTTTGAAATCACTTCAGTACCTTTACGGAAGTTAGGGAATTCAAACACGCCAACTGGACCATTCCAAAGAATAGTTTTTGCAGATTTGATGATATTTGCTAATTCTTCTGCTGATTTGTCACCAATATCGAAAATTGATTCATCTGCTTGAACTTCAGATACCGCTTTTTCTGTTGCCGGAGCGGTTTCAGAGAATTCTGTACCTACACGTACATCAACTGGAACGGGGATATTGGTTGCTGCAGCTAAACGTTTTGCTTCAGGGATTAAATCTTCTTCATATAAAGATTTACCTACAGCGTGACCTTCTGCTGCGATGAAAGTATTTGCGATACCGCCACCAACGATTAATTGGTCTGCGATTTTTGAAAGGCTGTCTAAAACAGTTAATTTAGTAGAAACTTTTGAACCACCTACGATTGCTAACATCGGACGTTGTGGCTCTTTTAATGCTTTACCTAATGCATCTAATTCTGCCGCTAATAACGGGCCAGCACATGCAACCGGTGCAAATTGTGCAACACCGTAAGTAGAACCTTCCGCACGGTGTGCCGTACCAAATGCGTCCATTACGAATACATCACAAAGCGCTGCATATTTTTTCGCAAGTTCAGGATCGTTTTTCTTCTCACCTTTATTAATACGTACGTTTTCAAGCACTACGATTTCGTTTTCCGCAACATCAACACCGTCTAAGTAGTCACGTACTAAGCGCACCGGCACACCTAAATCTGATGCATTTAAATAATCAACTACAGGTTGTAAAGAGTTTGCTTCTTCGAATACACCTTCAGTTGGACGGCCTAAGTGAGAAGTTACCATTACTTTAGCACCTTTTTGTAATGCTAATTTTAAGGTAGGAATGGTTGCACGAATACGTGCATCAGATGTCACTTTGCCATCTTTTACCGGTACGTTTAAATCAGCACGGATAAATAAACGTTTGCCAGCAAGATCAAGGTCTGCCATTTTAATAACTGACATAGTAAGTTCCTCTTTTTTAAGTTTCAAAAATAAAACAGCATGATTATATCATTTTCTACCCATTTTGGGCGAATGTAGATCAAATTCTTGCATAATTTTGCAAAAAACAGCCAATTTTTGACCGCTTATTTGACCTGCCAGACTCCAAATGGAGTGCTACCACCAAGTGGTCCAGAAGAAATACGACAAGCAGCCAATAATTAATACACAAGCAAGATTCATAAGTAATCCGACTTTAACCATCTCACTTTGTTTAATATAACCGGTAGCAAAAACAATCGCATTTGGCGGAGTTGCGATCGGCAACATAAATGCTGCCGAAGCACCGCAAGCAATAATTGCAGCCAGTGAAATCGGCGGTAAGCCTAAAGAATTTGCGACCGAAATAAAAATCGGCATCATTAACGCAGCACTTGCGGTATTTGAAGTAAATTCGGTTAAAAACACAATAAACGCCGCCATAGAAAGCGTCATAATCAGCCAATGTTTATTACCGATATAGTTTACGATACCGTCAGCCAGAATTTTACTTGCACCGGTATCTTTCAACACGATACCAAGGGTTAACCCGCCACCGAATAACATTAATACGCCCCACTCGGCACGTTCTTGAATCTGTGCCCAAGTAGCCGTATTCGTAATACAAAGCACGACAACAGCAATCATTGCGATCACTGCATCAAAACTTTTAATTGACTCCTTTAATTCCAATGCCTGACGTAATAATGGCTCAATCATACTACTGAAGGTTAATAAGATTGCCGTTATACAAAAAACAACTAATGTCGTCAAACGTTGTACTGTTAATGGAATTTGTTCAACTTTTACTTCAAACGGTACGTTAAAGTTCGGTCGTAACACCACTAATAACGAAAACACCATCGCAATCATTAATAACACGGCAACAGGCATTCCATAAGCGAGCCATTCAGAAAATGACACCTTAATATAAGAGGCTAAAATCGCATTTGGAGCAGAGCCTACTAATGTTCCCATCCCCCCGATACTTGAACTAAACGCAATGCCAAGTAGTACAAATACATATAATCTGCGATGTTGTTGGAAATCTAACTGATGCAAAATCCCAAGTGTTAAAGGCAACATTAACGCCGCAACTGCCGTATTATTAATAAATAATGAAAGCCCAGCCGTTACGCCGAATAAATAGATAATGGTAAGTTTTAAATTACCTTTAGCTAAACGAATCACATGATTAGCAATCCATAAATCAATTTTCTGTAAATTAAGTACGGCGGCAATAACAAAACCACCAAAAAACATAAAGATAATAGGCTCAGAGAAAGGAGCGAAAGCCGCTTTAGTCGATAAGACATTCAAGAAAATGGCAAAAATAGGCACCATTAAAGAGGTAACAGTAATATTGAAAGCTTCGGTTAGCCATAAAATGCCGACAAAAATAAGCAATGCCAGTCCTCGATTCTCTTGCGGATTAAACGGTAGTAATTTAATCAACGCAAAAAACAGTATCAGATCCAGCAATAAAATTATCATGCCCCTTATTGGGCTTTTAGTTGTTTTTGACATAGTTATACCTCTTATTGTTTGCATATTGGTCTTTTATAGACGCTAAATTCGACAATAGCGTATTTTTATCAAAAGTAAAGAGGTAAAACAAAAAAGCGTAGCCGATACGCTACGCTTTTCAGAATTCAATCAATTTATTTCAACCAAAAGAAATAACCGATAAGAGAGATGGCTAGAATACAAACGATACTAAGTTTATACGAACGTAACATATCGCTTTGTTTTACAATACCCGTACTAAATGCAATCGCATTCGGCGGCGTACCCACCGGCATCATAAAGGCACATGAAGCACCAAAACCGATAATTAAAGCAAATGCACGAGGATCAAGGTTTAATGACTCTGCAATGGAGATAAAAATTGGTACAAGCAATGCCGCACTTGCCGTATTTGACGTAAATTCGGTTAAACACACAATAAACGCCGCAATAATTAAGCAAATAATGTAATAGTGTTTCCCCTCAATTAATGAAACGATACCTTCTGCCATGATTTTACTCGCGCCAGTGTGACTTAACACATAACTTAGGGTTAAACCGCCACCGAATAAGAACAACACGCCCCACTCAGTTCCTTCTTGTAATTGATTCCAAGTGGTGACACGTGAAGCACATAAAGCAAGAGCTGCAATCATCGCAACAATACTATCAAAACTACCAATATTTTTTGATAAACCTAAAAGAGGCGAAATAAAACTATTTACTTGTTGACCGAAAACCCAACAAAGTGCAATCACAACAAAAATACTGAGCGTAATAAGACGTTTACGGTTCATCGGAATATCTTCCGCATGATATTCAAAACTACCGGAAAACTTCGGACGGAAGTTAAAATATAGCACCACTAATGCCATCGGTAATAAAATCGCTACCATTGGTAAGCCATACATGAGCCACTCGGCAAAACCGATACCTAATTGTGATGCCGCAATCGCATTCGGAGGGCTACCTACTAAAGTCCCCATACCGCCAAGACCTGCACTATACGCAATACCTAAAATGACAAAAGCAAATGTGTTGTGATCTCGTTCTTTATCCATATTGCTTAATAAACCTAAGGCTAGCGGTAACATCATTGCGGCGGTTGCGGTATTACTCATCCACATTGAAAGCACGGCTGTCACAAGGAAAAGATAGAGCACAGCAACAAATAAATTGCCTTTGGCAAGCGCCATAATTTTGTTGGCAATTAGTTTATCAATTTTTTGAATATGTAATGCTGTAGCTAATGCAAAGCCACCAAAAAATAAGAAGATTGTCGGATCAGCAAATGCCACTAATGCTTGCTTAGATTCAACCAATCCTAACAAAACGGAAAGTACCGGAATAAATAATGCCGTAATTGTTACATGCATAGCTTCTGTCAACCATAACACTGCAACAAAAGCAAGCAAAGCAAGCGCTTTAGTCGGAGCAGGATCAAAAGGTAAAAAGGTAAGTAATGCTAAAAATAAAATCACATCAAGAATATAAATGATGGTATTTCGACGATTTTTAGCCACATCTTCTTTAAATTGCTTAGCTTCAGACATTCAATGACCCTCATGTTTCGAATTTGATTAGAATGTTACGATTTATTTAAAACAAAGTGACTATATCAAAAAATCATTTCAAAAAAATAACCAAAATAAAAAAACATGAGATATATCATAATTTTTAGTTAGAAATTTAAACAGGTACAACCAATAGATATAAAAAACGCCCTATTCTAGGTTAGATATAAACCAGAAGAATAAGGCGCAAGCGGTTAATTTTCGCTATTTTTTTACTACGCTATCATAACCAAAATACATAGCCGATAGTAGCAATTACCACAACACAAATGATATTTAACCAGAAACCGGCTTTAACCATTTCATTTTGTTTAATTTGTCCCGTTCCGAATACAATCGCATTCGGCGGCGTTGCCACCGGCAACATAAAGGCACAGCTTGCGCCTAAACCAATGATTAACGCTAAACCAAGCGGTGGCATATTAAGCGCTTGTGCAATCGAGATAAAGATCGGCACTAATAACGCCGCACTTGCCGTATTTGAAGTAAATTCGGTTAAGAAAATAATAAAGGCAGCAACAATTAACCCAATTACATAAAAGTGGCTACCGTCAATTAAAGCAACAATTCCATCCGCCATAATTTTACTTGCACCGGTTTGACCAAGTACCGCACTCAAGGTTAAACCACCACCAAATAGGAATAATACGCCCCATTCGGTATTCTCTTGAACCTGTTGCCAAGTTGCCACACGGGTAATACAAATTAGTGCGGCAGCAACCATTGCCATAATACTATCAAAGCTACCGATATTGCCTTTTAACCCTAATAAACCTGAAATGATCGGATTCAATTGAGAGCTAAACACCCAGCTTAAAGCAATGAAAACGAAAATAACCAAGGTTAGAATACGATCACGATTAAGCTCAATTTTTTCAAAAGTTTGTTCAAACTTCACATTAAATTTAGGCTTAAACACGACATACAGCACGCCAACCATTACCGGCAGCAAGATAAACATAATCGGTAAACCATATTTCATCCAGTCTGCAAATGACAGATGCAATTGTGACGCCACGATCGCATTCGGCGGACTGCCAACCAAGGTTCCCATTCCACCAATACTTGCACTATAAGCAATACCCAGTAATACGAATACATAAGTATTATGATGTTGAGAGCGATCCAATTTGCTTAAAATTCCCATCGCCAACGGTAACATCATCGCAGCGGTTGCAGTATTACTCATCCACATTGAAAGGAATGCTGTCACCGCAAACAAATAAATCACCGCAACAGAAAGTTTACCCTTTGCCATTGCCATAATTTTATTCGCAATGAGACGATCTAATTGCTGAATATGTAATGCGGTCGCTAAGGCAAAACCACCAAAGAAAAGGAAAATTGTCGGATCAGCAAATGCCACTAATGCATCTTTAGATTTAACCAATCCTAATGCAATCGAAAGAATTGGAACGAGTAAAGCTGTTACAGTGACATGTAAAGCTTCAGTGAGCCACAATACAGCAACAAATACTAATAACGCTAAGCCTTTATTCGCTTCAGGCGCAAAAGGTAATGTATTGAGAAGAATGAAAAACAATGCAACATTCGCAATAAAAATGACATTATTACGCATGTTGGTTTTCTTGATAGATAAAGAAGTTGCGTCCATAGCGCCCCCACAATAGGACAATTAAAATGCAAAGGCACTATACACAAAATTTTAAGGAAAGAAATAGAAATGTAAGAAAAATGTGAACCTTTTCAAAAATATTTTTAGCTTTTTATTAACACCACACTAACAATACAAGCGGTCGATTTTCGCTAATATTTTGCAAATGGAAAGTTCTCACATTTCAGCCTGCCAAATTGCAAAGATTCAGTAAAAATCGACCGCTTGTTTTATCAAGAGCTACACACTAAGCTCCGCTTCATCACCGCGATTTTGTAGCCATTGCTTACGATCTTCCGCTCGTTTCTTCGCCAGCAACATATCCATAATTTCAAAGGTATTCGGCTCGTTTTCTTCGGTTGTATCCAACTCATCAAGTGTAAGCTGTACTAACCGACGCGTACTCGGATCCATTGTGGTTTCACGTAATTGGCTTGGATTCATCTCACCTAAACCTTTAAAACGCTGTACGTTTGGTTTACCTTTTTTCTTGGCGAGACGAGCTAAAATCGCTTCTTTTTCCGCTTCATCAAGGGCGTAATGTACTTCGTCTTTACCAATATCAATCCGATAAAGTGGTGGCATTGCCACATAAACGTGCCCGTTTTTGACTAAATTCGGGAAATGGCGCAAAAACAATGCACATAATAAAGTCGCAATATGTAAACCGTCCGAATCCGCATCGGCAAGAATACATACCTTACCGTAACGCAGTTCATCTAAATTATCGTTATCCGGATCAATCCCAAGCGCTACCGCAATATCGTGAACTTCTTGAGAGGCAAGCACTTGATCGGAAGACACTTCCCACGTATTCAGAATTTTACCTCGTAACGGCAAAATCGCTTGATAATCTTTATCTCGCGCCTGTTTTGCCGAACCGCCCGCAGAATCCCCTTCCACTAAGAACAACTCGGTACGACTTAAATCTTGCGAAGTACAATCTGCCAATTTCCCCGGTAATGCAGGGCCGCTCACTAACTTTTTACGTACCACTTTTTTCGCCGCACGCAAACGGCTTTGCGCCGATGAAATCGCCATTTCAGCAATCAATTTACCGGTTTGTACGTTTTGATTTAACCATAAACTGAACGCATCTTTGATTGTGCTATCCACATAACTGGAAGCCTGACGAGAGGAAAGACGTTCTTTAGTTTGTCCTGCAAATTGCGGTTCTTGAATTTTTAACGAAAGTACATAAGCGCAGCGATTCCACACGTCATCAGCGGTTAATTTAACGCTCTTCGGCAGTAAATTATGAATTTCGCAGAATTCCACCATTGCTTTTAATAAGCCGTTACGTAAACCGTTTACGTGCGTACCACCTTGTGCAGTCGGAATCAGGTTCACATAACTCTCAGCCAATAGCTCGCCACCTTCCGGTAGCCAAGTTAATGCCCAACTTACCGCTTCGGTTTCAGAGGAAACATCGCCAATAAACGGTGGATTCGGCAAACATTCGAATTCTTTTAACGCTTCGCTTAAATAATCGGATAAACCGTCTTCGTAATACCAAGTTTCGCTATTGTTATTGATATGATCAACGAAATTAATGGTTAATTTCGGGCAAAGTACCGCTTTGGCACGTAATAGGTGACGTAAACGACTGACCGAAAATCTCGGCGAATCAAAGTATTTTGGGTTCGGATAGAAACGAACGGTAGTACCGGTTTGTTTTTTCGGACAACTGCCAATTACAGTTAACTCTTCTACTTTTACCCCGTTTTCAAAGGCAATCGTATAGATTTCACCGTTACGCTTAATTTTGATTTCTACACGTTGCGAGAGAGCGTTTACTACCGAGATCCCTACCCCGTGTAAACCGCCTGAGAATGTGTAGTTTTTATTAGAAAACTTACCGCCTGCGTGTAGCTTAGTGAGAATTAACTCCACACCGGAAATTTTTTCGGTAGAGTGAATATCAACCGGCATTCCTCGGCCGTTATCAATCACTTCTAATGAATTATCCGCATGGAGAATCACGTCAATTTGAGAGGCGTAGCCGGATAACGCTTCATCGACACTGTTATCGATGACTTCTTGCCCTAAATGGTTCGGACGAGTGGTATCGGTGTACATTCCGGGACGAAGTTGGACGGGTTCAAGATCTTTTAAAACGGTAATTTCATCAGCACCGTAGCGTTTATCAGACATGACTAAGCTCTCTTAATGGACAGAAAAACAGGCATTTTACTGGCAAATTCCCCATTTGTTGAGTAAAAAATACTGTTTTAATGATTTTTTGTTTCGCCAAGCAGAGATTTTTTGATGATAAAACTAAACTGGCTTCCCTTGCCTACTTCGCTTTTGATTTGTAATTGAGAACCGTGTTGCTCCAACGCATACTTCACAATCGCCAGCCCTAAGCCGCTGCCACCGGTTTGGTTACTGCGTGATTCGTCCACTCGATAAAAACGCTCGGTTAAATGCGGTAAGTGCGTTTCTTCAATCCCAACCCCGTTATCACGTACGCTAAACTCCGCACCTTCACTACACCAATGCCAATCTACTTCAATAGTCGCACCGTCACCAGCGTGTTTGACCGCATTATAAATCAAATTGGACACTGCACTTTGCAGCTGATTTTCATCGCCTAGTACGGTAATATTCGGGGTGATATTAAAAATGATTTGTTGTTTACTGTGCTTTAAAAAATCCGCATTTTTTTGTAATGCCAAAATCATTGCCGACATTTCAACCACATAATGTTCCTTACTGGAAGACGTTTCGATTTTTGCCAATAAATTTAGCTGATCCAATAAATTTCCCATCCGCTTAGCCTGTGACTGCATTGCCTGAATACTTTTTTGCTGTAATTCGGTTTCCGCTTGCCCTTCTAACAATTCTAAATAACCTCGCAATACGGTCAGCGGCGTACGCAGTTCGTGATTCATATTAGTTAGAAAGGTTTGTCGGGAGTGTAGTAAACGAATCATTTGCGTCACGTCACGAGCAATAATTAAATAACTTTCGCTATCGTAATCATTTAAATGAAATTCGATATATCGCTCGTCTCGATCCATTAATACAAGCGGTCGATTTTTCTTATTTTGATGAAAATACTTTTTAAACTCTTCATAAAAAATCACGCTAAACACGCTCTTTTCGAGTTTTTTATCCCAATAGAAATTTAGCATTTCTTGCGAAACGTTATTGCACCACAAAATGGTACCGTCATGATGACAAATAATGATAGCATCCGGTAAATATTGAATGTTCTTGTTTAATTTGGAGAGTAATCGCAGCGTTTTAATTTTTTCTCGACGGTTACGTTTTTGATAAAAAGCGACCGTTTGTGAAATATGTTCCCATGTAGTTAAAACCTTTCGGCTACTTTTACGATTCGGGTCGATTAAATGCAATAATCGCTGTTCATTATAGTGATGCCAAATGAGCAATAAGACTAAAATCAGAGCAAACCACGTTAAGAAATGCCACGCAAACAATCCGAATAAAAACGCAATTGCCGCCGCTAGCGCTGTTTCAATAAAGAAGTGCTTAAAAGAGAGTTTGACCTTTTTCATTAATTATCCCGAAAGTGGTTGGAAAAGCGGTAGCCGGAGCCTCGCACCGTTTGCACATAACGTTCAAAACCGCATGGTTCTAAACTTTTTCTTAAACGGCGGATATACGAATCGACCGTTCTGTCTTCCACATAAATATCATTACCCCACACGAAATCCAACAATTGTTCTCGACTATAAACTTTTTCCGGATGAGTCATAAAGAAGTGTAGTAATTTATATTCAGTACTGCTTAAACTAATTTCTTTTTTCTGAAAAGTTACCCGTTTGGCATTTTGATCTAAAATCAGATCATCAATATTAATCATATCGTTATTTTGATAGGTTCGTCTCAGCAACGCCTCAATACGAGCGATAAGGACTTTAGGAGAAAACGGCTTGGTGACATAATCATCCGCACCAGTATTAAGGCAAGTAATGCAATCGTCTTCTGAGCTGCGTGCTGTGAGCATTAAGATAGGAATTTGTGTGGTGTCTTCCGACTTTTTTAAATATTGAATAAACTGGATACCGGAACGCCCCGGCAACATCCAATCCAGCAAAATCAGTTTAGGTTTTTCATCCAATTTTTTCACTGCGCTCTGATAGTCTTCCGCTTCAATAACCTGATAATTTTGCTGTAATAAAAACAAAGCAATCATCTCTCTAATCGCTTTTTCATCTTCGACAATCAGAATTTTCTCATTCATCTTCTGCTCCTACCCTTTTGCTATGAATAAGCGGTCAAATTTGACAAAAAATTGGCAAAATTTCAGTAAAATTTAACCGCTTGTTTAAATCGATTCAAGACAAATTTAACCCATTCGACCTCGAATATAATCTTCAGTACGTTGGAATCTCGGCTTATCAAAGATTTGCTTGGTTTCACCAAACTCGACTAACTCACCTAAATACATATAAGCGGTATAATCCGAACAGCGTGCCGCCTGTTGCATATTGTGGGTCACAATCGCTACCGTGTAATCGTGTTTTAATTCACAAATCAATTCTTCAATTTTCATGGTAGAAATCGGGTCGAGCGCAGAACAAGGCTCATCTAACAGCAAGACTTCCGGTTTAACCGCAATACCACGCGCAATGCACAAACGTTGTTGCTGACCTCCGGATAAACTGTCGCCACTCTGATGTAATTTGTTTTTGACTTCGTTCCATAATGCCGCTTTGGTTAATGCCCATTCTACACGGTCATTTAATTCTGATTTCGGCAATTTTTCAAACAAACGAATACCAAATGCCACATTGTCATAAATCGACATTGGGAACGGTGTCGGTTTTTGGAACACCATACCGATTCTGGCACGGATTAAGGCAATGTCGGTTTCAGTGGTTAGCAAATTTTCACCTTCAAACAAGATTTCCCCTTGCGCTTTTTGATTCGGGTATTGTTCGAACATTCGGTTTAAAGTTCGTAATAAAGTCGATTTTCCACAGCCGGAAGGACCTATAAATGCAGTAACTTTATTTTTGGCAATACGTAAATTAATATTTTTTAAAGCATGGAAATCGCCATAGAAAAAATCTAAATGATTAATTGCAATTTTGGTATCTTGTAGTGAAATTAATTCGTTACTCATTGCATTTCCTTATCGTTGTTTTTGGTTAAAAAAGATACGGGTAAGAATATTGAGGCATAACACAAACCCGGTAATTAATGTTGCTCCCGCCCATGCTAGATTATTCCAATCTTGGAACGGACTCGCCGCATATTGATAAATCACGACCGGTAAGTTTGCCATTGGTCCATTCATATCCCACGAACTGAATTGGTTTGAAAGCGCAGTAAACAGAAGTGGCGCTGTTTCTCCCGAGATACGTGCCACTGCGAGTAACACACCGGTAATAATTCCCGAACGAGCCGCTTTATAACAAACCATGGTAATCATTCGCCATTGCGGACAACCTAACGCCACTGCAGCTTCCCGTAAATTATTCGGAATCAGATTCAGCATACTGTCGGTGGTACGTACCACCACCGGAATCACTAACAACGCCAAAGCGAAAGAGCCCGCCCAGCCTGAATAGTGCTTGACGTGCGATACATAAATCGCATAGATAAACAAACCGATAATAATTGACGGTGCTGAAAGTAAAATATCATTCAGAAAGCGAGTGACTTTCGCTAATTTGCTATAGCGTCCGTATTCGGCTAAGTAAGTCCCGGCTAAAATGCCGATTGGCGTGCCGATTAGAGTTCCGAATAACAACATCATTAATGATCCGATAATCGCATTACTCAAACCGCCCGCTTCATTCGGTGCCGGTGTCGGTAAGGTAAATAGCGTTAATGAAAGCTCCGGAATCCCTTTTTGAATTAAGGTAAATAAAATCCAGCCTAACCAAAACAGCCCGAATCCAACCGCAAAGAAAGATACTGAAAGCATAATTTTATTAATGCATTTACGGCGGTAAAAACGCCCATTTTTATTACGATGCATTATTTATTTCCCTCTTTTTTGCTCATTCTTAAAATCATTAAACGAGAAATACTGAGTACCACCGTAGTTATTAAGAATAAGATTAAACCTAATTCCATTAATGCCGATTTTTGTAAGCCTGTCGCTTCGTTAAATTCATTCGCTATCGCGGATGCAATCGAAGCAGACGGTGAAAAGAGTGAATCCGGTAAATTAAATGCGTTACCGATAACAAAAGTGACCGCCATCGTTTCACCCAATGCACGTCCGAGTCCTAACATCATACTGCCGACCACACCGGCTTTGGTGTAAGGTAAAATGATTTTCCAAACCACTTCCCAAGTGGTTGAACCTAAGCCGTAAGCACTCTCTTTCAACATTGGCGGGACAACGCCGAATACTTCTCGCATCATGGAAGCAATATAAGGAATAATCATAATTGCCAATACAAGCCCTGCGGTAAACAGACCGATACCAAAAGGTGCGCCGGAAAACAGTACGCCGATAAGTGGCAGATCGCCGAGTAATTCAATTAAGGTGGGTTGGATATGTTCTTGGAAAAGCGGTACGAAGACAAATAAGCCCCACATACCGTAAATAATGGAAGGAATTGCAGCTAGCATTTCAACCGCAACACTAATCGGACGTTTTAACCATTCAGGTGCAAGTTCGGTTAAAAAAACTGCAATACCAAAAGAAATTGGTACCGCAATCAATAAAGCAATTAATGCAGAAATTAAAGTACCGATCACTGGCACAACCGCACCATAGTTGTCATTATTCGGATCCCAATCGCTTGTCCACAAAAAGCTAAGCCCAAATCGAGTTAATGATTCCCAGCTACCGATAACTAATGAAATTAAAATAGCTGCCAACATAGCAAAGACAAGCCAAGCAAAAAATTGCGTTGTATGCTTAAACAAGCCTTCTGCTAAAGGATGATTTAAACAGCTTGGTTTATTAGACATAAAAAACTCCAATGTTTATTTTGGAGTTTATTTTAAAAAAAGAATATGACAGTTTTATGACAAAATAAGACTGGAAAGAACCTGCTGTTTACCAATAAATCTCTAAACCAGAAGCAATAATTTTCTCTATACCCTGTTCTAATTTATTGCCGCCGGAGTAAGCGAGATCATACGCATAACCCGCTTCTAAATAGGCACTGACATTTTGATGCACACTATAATCCGTTCCAAATACAGCACTTCTTCTGACAATCCGATCTATTTCTTCTTCTAAGTTCAAGTTTTGCCGTTTAGCAACACTATAAGCACAATTAGTATAAACACTTCCTTGATCAGAATAAGCATATCTAATACCTGATTTAATCAGAAATAACTTTTCATCCTCAAACAAATTCGGTTGTTTTCGATATCGTAAACCGGTATCCAGTCCGAACAGCCAATTTTTCGAAAACAAAAGTAAACTTAATTGAGCGCCTTCCTGAGAAGCACGCTGATTAGTTCGGTCAAGGTAATTTACATAACTATAAGCGGCGCCAATAGAAAATGCTTGTCTGTCATTTAATGAAATATCATATAAACCGGCAATCCCGACACCGTCTTTTAACTTACGATTCGATTGTCTAGGAAAACTATCGGTCTTTTCTGAAAAATGATAATGACTACTTAATTGTAGATTCTCTATGCCTGTATAATCATAGCGAATAACAGATTTACCGCTATAAGCTAAAAGGCGTTCACTATTTCCTACAGAATAATCAAAATCGCTGACGGAAATCTCATTAGCAAACAAAGATTGGCGCCCAATTCTTAACTGCCCATACTTTTGATGCTCAATACCGAGATAAGCACGACGCACACTTAACTCACCGAATCTATCCCGAGTAGCATTTTTTTCATAGTTATTTAAATTCCAACCGACTCTAGCAAATAAACTTAATTCATCAGATAACTTATGCTTAGCCTTAAATCTGATTTCTGAGCCATTATTCGCTAAATTGGTATTCATTGATTCATTTAGCGTTTCATTTAGCGGATAACGATGTGTGCGGTAATATTGTTTTTCCAATACCATATTCATCTCACCACTAAAACGGAGCGTTGTACCATTCCTTTCATAAATTGTAAGCGCATAGCTTTCTAAGCTATACACACTTGCAAGACCAATAAGCCAAAGATTCTTTTTCATAATATGCATAAAATCTCTAATATTTTTTATTATTGATGATAGTTTATGTTGATTTCTTGCTAATAAAATTGAAAGCGGTCGAATTCAAGGTTGTAATATAAACCTAAAATTCGACCGCTTGTTTTCCAATTTAATGATTAGCGAATCGCTTTACCATCTTTATCTTTAACTTGATCATGCCATTTTTGCTGAATTTTTTCTACCACATTCTTTGGCAACGGCACATAATCCAATTCTAATGCCGCATTTTTACCCTTCTCAAATGCCCAGTCAAAGAAATCAAACACTGCTTTGGTTGCCTTTGGGTTCTCCGCTTGTTGATGAATCAAGATAAAACTTGCCGCCGTCACTGGCCATGAATGTTCACCACTTTCATTAGTCAGCATAATGCCCATACCTTTCGCTTTATCCCATTGTGCATTTGCAGCCGCCGCCATAAAGCTGTCACGGGACGGTTGGACAAATTTACCCGCTTGGTTCTGTAAAGAAGCCCAGGCTAAATTATTTTGTTTCGCATAAGCATATTCGACATAACCGATAGAATACTTCAACTGTTTCACATAAGCGGCAACGCCTTCATTGCCTTTACCGCCGTGACCGGTCGGCCATTTAACTGATTTCCCCTCTCCGACTTTTTCTTTCCATTCCGGCGAAACCTTAGATAAATAGTTCGTCCAACCGAATGTTGTACCAGAACCGTCCGAACGGCGTACCACAATAATGTTTTTCTCCGGTAAATTTAATGATTCATTTAATGCTTTAATCGCCGGATCATTCCATTTGGTAATTTTACCGAGGAAAATATCCGCTAATACCGTACCGGATAATTTTAACTCGCCGGCTTTAAATTCCGGTAAGTTCACCACCGGAACCGTACCGCCGATAATTGCCGGAAATTGTAATAATTTGTGTTGAGCCAATAATTCCGCTTTCATCGGGTCATCTGACGCACCGAAATCAATCGTGTTAGCAATAATTTGCTGCTGACCGCCACCGGAACCGATAGATTGATAATTCACTTTATTGCCTGTTTCTTTTTCATAAAGTGAAGCCCATTTCGCATAAATCGGATAGGGAAACGAAGCACCAGCACCCGTAATCGTTTCCGCATAACTTGATGCCATCACACCTAATGAAAGCCCGATCACTACACATTTTCTTGCTGCTTTGACCAATAACATATTGTTCTCCTCATGGATGTTTGAACTAGCTGTTTGGAATAAATTATTTGGTTTAAGCGTATTCTAAAAAAACAATATGACGATTTGATGACAGCAAAATCATTTGCAAAAAATTTAGCGTTTTAGACCGCTTAATATCGAACATTCCGGACTGTCATTACCGCAACAAGACTTACTCCAACTTTTCAGTAAAGAAAGCATTTGTTGTAAATCAGCAATTTTTTGCTGAAGTTCTTCAATATGTTGCTCGGTAAGTTTCTTCACTTCACGGCTGGTGCGATGCGGATCATCATTTAGTTTTAATAATTCGCTGATCTGCACTAAAGAAAATCCAACCTTACGTGCATTACTGATAAAGTGTAAACGTTCCAAATCCGAAATCGAATAAACTCGATAACCACTACTTGAACGGACTGCCTGCGGCAGTAAACCGGCTTTTTCATAATCGCGAATTTGCTTAGCTGATAATCCGGAATGTTCCGCAGCTTGACTAATATTCATTCTATTACCTCTTGACCTTAACCTAGGGTTAAGGATTAGCATATAAAGAAATTCAGTATTCGTCATTCTTTTTTATGAGGTAGCTATGAAATTTCGTCTGTTAAAAGTCATTTCATTTTGTGCAATGCTTGCGACTCCTTCTTTTGTTTATGCAGTCAATAATATTGAAGTATGGAAAAGTCCAACTTGCGGTTGCTGTAATTTTTGGATTGATCATTTAAAACAGCATGGTTTTAATGTCACCGCAAATGATACAGGTAATCGCCATGTACATAGCAAACTACAATTACAACCGAAATTACAAGCCTGTCATAGTGCAATGGTAGACGGTTATCTGATTGAAGGTCATGTGCCGGCACAAGATATTGAGCGTTTACTCAAAGAAAAACCGGCTGATGCAGTAGGCTTAATCGTACCGGAAATGCCGCTTGGCTCGCCGGGAATGGATCAGCCGAAACATATGGGGCATAAAGATAAATATGATGTGCTGTTACTTAAAAAAGACGGCACAACTACAATTTTCAATTCATACAACTAATCATTAGGAGAAACAAAATGTCAATTACACTCAAACTTGACGGCTTACATTGCGGTAACTGTGTAAAAAGCGTGGAAAAAGCACTGAATGCAGTAGAAGGCGTAACTAAAGCGGCAGTGACTTTAGATCCGCAACAAGCGATTGTAGAAGGTTCTGCTAATGCAGAAGCTCTTATTGCAGCGGTTGATGATATTGGTTTTGAAGCGGAAGTAATCTAACCATTACCACGGGATACACAGAAAACACTGAATATTTCCGTGAAATCCGTGTATTCCGTGGTTAAACTTACCGGAAAGAAAAGATATGGCTAAAGAACAACAACTTTTAATTGACGGTATGCACTGTGCCGCTTGCGTGCGTCGGGTTGAAAAAATTTTGATGAAAGTGGAAGGAGTGAGTTTTGCTTCGGTCAATCTTGCCGATCAAACTGCATTTGTACAGGGCGAAGCAGATCCGCAAGCGATGGTACAAGCGGTCGAAAAAATCGGTTTCGGTGCGGAAATTTTAGAAAGCGAACAAGAACGTCGAGCCAAACAACAAGCGCAAACCCAACGTGCTTTAAGCCATAAAAAATGGCAATTTGTAGTCGCCTTAATTGTCGGTTTCGGTTTGGTGGCATTGGGTTTGGTTATCGGAATGATCCCAAATTCAACTAATTTAATTTATTGGTTTATTGCCGCTGCGATCAGTTTATTTACCATGTATTTTGCCGGTAAAGATTTCTTTGTCGGGGCATGGGTCAGCTTAAAAAATAAAGCCTCCACCATGGACACTTTAGTCGCTCTCAGTACCGGTGTCGCTTGGCTCTACTCATTTTGGCTAACACTTTTCCCCCAACCGCAAGCGCACGTTTACTATGAAGCCAGCGTGATGATTATCGGCTTTATCAATCTCGGTAAATTTCTTGAACTAAAAGCCAAACAACGTTCTTCGCTTGCTTTAGAAAAATTACTCGATCTCGCCCCGCAACAAGCGGTCGTTTTTGATCAAAATAATGCAACACAAACCATTCCGGTAAAAGGCATCAAGCCGGGAATGCGTGTGCAAGCACTCACCGGTGACCGCCTTGCAGTGGACGGCAGATTGGAAAGCGGTTCTATTTGGGTGGATGAATCAATGCTCACCGGCGAAGCGTTACCGATTGAGAAAAAAGTCGGAGATAAAGTACGCGCCGGAACGCTGATTCAAGACGGAGCGGGTATCTATATTGCCGAACAAGTCGGCAGCCAAACCGCTCTTGCCCGAGTGATCAATGCTGTACGTCATGCACAATCAAGTAAGCCACCACTCGCACAATTTGTCGATAAAGTGGCAAGTGTTTTTGTACCAGTTGTAGTTTCGATTGCGTTAATAAGCGGTCTGATTTGGTTATTTTTAGGCAAAGACTTTTCGTTTGCCCTCTCAATTTTTACTACGGTGTTAATTATCGCTTGCCCTTGTGCACTCGGTTTAGCAATTCCGCTTTCCACTATTGCCGGCGTGGCTCGAGCTGCTGAATTCGGCGTGTTAGTACGCAATATCGAAGCTCTGCAAGCCGGCTCCGAAATCGATACGCTAGTATTCGATAAAACCGGCACACTCACCACCGGCGAAATGACGGTTTCGGATATCCAAACCTTTAACGGTTTCGAGCCGAATCGAGTGTTGCAACTGGCAAAAAGTTTAGAAGTCCACGCTTCTCACCCGATTGCCAAAGCGATTGTAAAATTTGCTGAAAATCAGACCGCTTGTGAAGTGACAAACGTGCAAGTAGTCAAAGGGGCAGGGATTGTTGCCAACTTAGGCGAAGATCAAATCAAGGTGGGTAATGCGAAGTTTGTCAATTTTTCCGGGAATTTAACCGCTTCTCGATCCACGCAAATTTTTGTGGCAGTAAATGGTCAATTAGCTGGTATTTTATCGGTGGAAGATCAATTACGTAATGAATCCAAAGCGATGATCGAAAAATTTAAAGCGGAAGGTTATCAATGCTTAATGCTAACCGGTGACCGCCAATCAACTGCTGAATATTTTGCACAACAACTCGGTTTAGACGGAGTGATCGCCGAAGTTTTACCGGAGCAAAAAGCGGATAAAATTCGTGAATTACAAGCTCAAGGTAAAAAAGTGGCGATGATTGGCGATGGGATTAATGACGCACCGGCTCTCGCTCAAGCAAATGTGGGGATTGCGATGCACAACGGTTCGGATATTGCGGTTGAAACTGCCGATCTCTCGCTGATGCAACACGGTTTAACACCGGTGGTACAAATTCTGCCGTTTGCCAAACGGGTATTACGCAATATGAAGCAAAGTTTGCTCGGTGCATTTATGTATAACGTGATTGCCATTCCGATTGCTGCAGGTGTACTTTACCCGTTTACCGGCTGGCTGCTCAACCCGATGATCGCCGCCGTTGCGATGACAATGTCTTCTATCACCGTAGTGCTGAATAGTCAGAGATTGTTGAAGTAGCTAGTTTCCCCCACGCACGAAGCCGTACGTGGTTACAATCAACCTTCGGCTGAGTGAGCCACTCTGTGGCTCTATATTTTCTCTAACTTCCAGCCCTAACAGGGCTGAATTATACTTAACCTAGTACGGTTCTGCCGTGCTAGGCTTTTCAGTGTAATCCGTGTATTCCGTGGTTTTATTGCTCCACTAGCCACCAGACTTACGGCACACAAAATCAAACCATGTAGTCGGTAAAATACGTCTTAGCCACCAGAACAGTTTAGTTGGGAAAGTGACTTGATAACGAGCTTTCGGTTTACTATCGGTTAAGGCTTTCAAACAGGCTTCCGCCACGGCTGATGCCGGTTTGGCAAACGGGTTATCATTCTTTTTAGTTGCCAATCGCTGATATTGTTTTTGGTTAAATGCCGTTTTAGCGGTATGTTCCACATCAATATATTTGGTGAGTTTATCCAAAGAATTTGAGCGAAAATCGCTTAAAATCGGGCCCGGTTCAATCAAGCTGACATAAATATTCGAGCCGTATAATTCGTGACGTAGCGTATCCGCCATACCTTCCACCGCAAATTTAGTCGCATTATAAGCACCTCGAAAGTGCATTGCAGCAAAGCCTAAAATACTGCTAGTAAGCAAAATACGCCCGTGGTTCTGCGCGCGGAAAATTTTAAGTGCATGATTCATCACTTCCCACACGCCAAACACATTGATTTCAAATAACTCACGTAATGCTTCACGCGGCAAATCTTCCACACAGCCCGGTTGCCCTTGTCCTGCATTGCAAAAGACCGCATCTAAGCCGCCGTTCGCTTTAATATATTCAAAAGCTTGGGCAATCTGTGCCGAATCTTGCACATCAAGCTGAATACATTCGAAACCTTCCGCTCGCAAGCGGTCAATATCCGCCGGTTTTCTACAACTGGCAATCACTCGCCAGCCGCTGTCTTTCAACAATTTAGCCGTGGCATAACCAATACCGGAAGAACAGCCAGTGATTAAAATTGTTTTCATACCTTCCTCAATACGAGCTCGCTATTATCAACGAATTATGCTCACAAAACCTTCCGTTTCTTCCGCTTCTCTGGCTAGCGAAATGCCATTATCTTCTTTCGGTGATCCGACTAACAATAAACCGATCACTTTATCACCGGCACGGCAGCCGAATGTTTCACGCAATAGCGATCCTTCCACCCATTTTTTGCTAATCCAAACCGTTTCAAAGCCTTGAGCATTAGCGGCTAGCTGCATCGCATAAGTCGCACAGCCGGCTGTCACAATTTGCTCCCACGCCGGTACTTTCGGTGATTCGTGATCAATTTTTGCCACAATGCCGATCACCATTGGTGCTTGGCTGGAAAGTTTATCCGCCTTAGCCGCATTTTTCTCATCCATATTAAATTCAACTGCGGCAGCAGCTAAACATTCTCGTAATTTCGACATTCCGCTTTTTTCGATCACCACAAAGTGATAAGGCTTCATTTTGCCGTGATCCGGCGCACGCAATGCCGCTTTAATCATATTTTCAATTTGCTCCGCAGAGGGCGCAATTTCACCAAATTTTTTATTTGAACGACGGCGATGTAATAAATCTAAAATTTCCATAGTCTGCTGTACTTTATGTAAAAATTGCATTAAGAATAACATATTTTATTAATTCTAAGCCGTTTTTATGGTAGCTTATCCCACAAAATACTTACACTCATTAGGACTAATATGTTAAAAATGTTGAAAGGGCTTTATCAGATTTTCCGCTGTATTCGAGAATTTGTCTTAAGCCTATTCTTTATTATTTTCGTACTGATTTGTTTTGCACTTACCACATTATTACAACAAGAATCAAAACATCAAAATCAACAACCCTTTTTTCGAAAAAGGGGCATTACAACTCAATTTAGACGGTTACTTAGCCGATAATCATGACGAATACGGTGATTTACACCGCTTAATTCAAAACGAGTTAGGCAATAATGAACCGATAAAAATCTCAACCTTTGATGTAGCTCGTAGCATCAATAAAGCCATGAAAGATGAACGTATTACCGGTTTAGTATTGGATTTAGGTTATTTCCAATGTGGGGATGTTGCCTCACTACAATTTATTGGCGCTCAAATCGAATACTTCAAGCAATCGGGTAAACCGGTTATCGCTATTGGTGAACAATACAGCCAATCGCAATACTATTTGGCAAGCTTTGCCGATAAGATTTATTTGAATAAAGCCGGTTTTGTTGATATTCACGCTCTCAGCTATAGCAATATCTATTTCAAAACGTTGCTCGATAAAATTGAAGCTGTTCCACATATTTTCCGTGTCGGTACTTACAAATCGGCTGTAGAGCCGTTCATTCGTGATGATATGTCACCAGAAGCAAAACAAAACGCACAAACATGGCTCACATCAATCTGGAATAATGTCCGCCAAGACATTGCGCGCAATCGCCAAATTCAGCCGGAACAAGTTCTACCGGATAGCCAAACTTATATCGCAAAATATAAAGCATTAAAAGGCGATGATGCGCAATATGCACTAAATCAAAAATTGATTACGGAAGTTACCACACCAAGTCAAATTCAAACCGCTTTAATTCAACAATTCGGAGCAGATAAAGAGGGTAACTATAATCACATTGATTATTTTGATTATGCTCACGGGCTTACAGATCGTTTTCATGTTAAAGCCGAACACAAAATTGCAATTATTAACGTAGAAGGTCAAATCGTTAGTGGCAAAAGCTCTCAAAATTCAGCGGGCAGCGACACTATTGTCAAACAATTACGCAAAGCACGTGAAGACAAAAATGTGAGAGGCGTTATTTTACGAGTAAATAGCCCCGGCGGTAGCGCAATGGCTTCGGAAATTATTCGCCAAGAATTAGAAGCGATTCAACTTTCCGGTAAACCGGTTGTGACATCAATGGGCGGTATGGCGGCGTCAGGCGGCTATTGGATTTCGGCGACCAGCGATAAAATTATCGCCAGCCCGACTACCATTACCGGTTCTATCGGGATTTTCGGCTTAGCAACCAGCTTTGAAAAAACCGCTAAAAATTTAGGTGTAACGGAAGATGGTATTTCACTTTCACCATTTGCTTCTTCCAGTCCATTAAAAACATTACCGAAAGAACAAGCGGAAGTAATTCAAATCAGCATTGAAAATGGCTACGACCGATTCCTAGAATTGGTCAGCCGCGGACGAAATATCCCTAAACAGGCAGTAGATAAAATTGCACAAGGACAAGTTTGGTCAGGTGAAGATGCATTAAAACACGGTTTAGTCGATGAATTAGGTGATTTTGACACCGCTTATGACGTTATCACCGAATTAGTCAATCAACAACGCAAAGCAAAAGGCGAAGCCGTAATTGAACACTTTAGAGCACAATGGTTTATTGACAGTGATGATAGTCTACTAGGTTCATTCCTAAAAGGCTCTAAACTCAAATTCCAATTGAGTTCATGGTTAGGGCTTCCAGTTGCAACTCAAGCCCAACAATCGCTCGAATTACTGCAACAGTTTAACGATCCTAAACATGCCTATTTATATTGCCTCAGCTGTGGCACGATAAAATAGCTTGTTACAAGCGGTTAAATTTGCAAATTTTTTTACAAATTTAACCGCTTATTTTTTCTTCCCTCACTTCTCTTTTTTGTTTATAGTAGCGCCCTTTCTAGTGATCCAACCCCATTAAATATGAACCAAAAGCAACTTATAAAATTAGCCGTATTACTGATTATTGCGGCAATCTCTTATTTTTTCGGTAATCAAAGTAATAAGTCAGAACCGGTTAAACAACCACTGCCGCAGCAGCAACAAAACGACTATGCGACGGAAAACGATACGCCGATTGCAAAAGCACCGCAGGCACAATCCGCTTCAGCGACTCAAGCGGCACTTTCGATGAATTATGATTCCAAAATGGATGAAGATAAAATCGGGCAAAACAAGCACGCACCGGTTGATTACTATATGTTGGCACTTTCTTGGTCACCAGCTTTTTGTGAATCACAACGCAATAAAAACCAAGGTGATGTGCCGCAACGTTTAGCTTATCAATGCGCCGGTAGTCAAAACTTCGGCTGGGTTATTCACGGTTTATGGCCACAAAATGCTAAAGCACGTTCGGTTGATCAGCATCCTCGCTATTGCCAAGGCGATTTACCGGAAGTGTCAGCGAAAATTATTGAGCAATATCTACCGGAATCACCAGGTGCTGCATTATTACAAGGCGAATGGGAAAAACACGGCAGCTGCGCTTTCGATAATGCGGAAAGCTATTTTGCAAAACAAAAAGAGTTGTTTTACAGCCTGAAACTACCGGCAAAAAATCTACGCCGAAATGATTTATTCCAATGGATGCGTAAACATAATCCGCAGCTACGCGGTGTTTATTTAGGCGCAAGCAAGACCGAACTCTACGTTTGCTACGATAAAAAATGGCAACCAGTGGACTGCCCGAAATAAATGACGGAATCAGTCTCAAATACTGCTCTCATGCGTCAGCTCAAAATGCAGGTTCAGCGTCAGCTAAAACGCAATTTGGAGCAAGCCAATACTCACTTCAATAAAACTTTTACACCACCGACGGTCAGTTATGCCGTGCGTGGTGTAAAAGCCGGTGTTGCTTATCTGCAACGTAATGAAATTCGCTTCAATCCTGTTTTATTGGCGGAAAACGGGCAATCCTTTATTCAGCAGGTTGTACCGCATGAACTTGCTCACGCTTTGGTTTATCAACAATTCGGGCGAGTCCAACCACACGGTAAAGAATGGAAAATGATGATGGAACAAGTTTTCGGCGTACCAGCGGAAACCTACCATTGCTTTGATACGCAAAATGTCGTCGGCAAACAATTTGCCTATCAGTGCGGTTGTCAAACGCATCTACTCTCTTTACGTCGTCATAATGCCATCGTACGAGATGGTCGCCGCTATCTCTGTAAGCAGTGTAAACAAATCCTCACTTCCAAAGACAATTTGTAACAATCGTTAAAATAACGTTAAAAGGTACTAGACATTATTCTATAAGCGCCTAAAATTAACGCAATTTTTTGACTTTTATCAATTTATTATCATTTGGAGTATTTTATGACAATGGAAACCATCGTGGTCGTGGGTGGTGGAGCTGGCGGTTTAGAGCTTGCTACCTACCTTGGCAATAAATTAGGGCGTAAGAATAAAGCGAAAGTCATTCTTATCGATCGTAATGCAACCCACCTTTGGAAACCTCTTTTACACGAAGTTGCAACCGGTTCTTTAGATGAAGGTACCGATGCACTCAGCTATCGTGCACATGCTAAAAATCACGGTTTTGAATTCCAACAAGGCACGCTCACCGCAGTAAGTCGTGATAAAAAAGAAGTGACACTTGCGCCAATTTATAACGAACAAAATCAGCTGTTAGTAGAAGAACGTCATATCGCTTATGATAAATTAGTGATTGCGATCGGCAGTAAATCGAACGATTTCAATACTAAAGGTGTGGCGGAACACTGTATTTTCTTAGACGGTTCAGAACAGGCGAAACAATTCCAAAAACGTATGATGGAATTATTCCTACAGTTCTCTCACAGTGAAAATCAAGACGTAAAAATTGCGATCGTCGGTGGTGGAGCAACTGGGATCGAGCTTTCCGCAGAACTTTATAATGCGGTAAAACACTTAAACTCATACGGTTTTGGTAAATTGAATCGAGCGAGCCTAAAAGTCACCTTAGTTGAAGCTGGTTCACGCTTAATTCCTGCATTAACCGAAAAAGTATCGGCTTCTGCCCTTGCTGAATTGCGCAAAGCTGGTGTGGACGTTCGCTTAAATACGATGATCACCGAAGCGGTAGAAGACGGCTTAATTACTAAAGACGGTGACAAAATTGAAGCTAACTTAATGGTTTGGGCTGCAGGGGTTAAAGCACCTGAATTTGTAAAAGAATTCGATTTTGAAACTAATCGTTTAAACCAAATTGAAATCAAAGATACCTTACAAACAACGGTAGATGACTCAGTATATGTCATCGGTGACTGCGCCTCATTAATCCAAGACGGTAAAGCCATTCCACCACGTGCGCAAGCTGCACACCAAATGGCAACACAATGCGGTAAAAATATTGTGGCGGCACTTGAAGGCAAAGAACAAAAACCGTTTAAATTCAATGATAAAGGCTCTCTACTTTCGTTCTCTCACTTCGGTACGGTCGGTAACTTGATGGGCAACTTAATGAGCGGTGATATGTTTATCGAAGGTAAAATCGCACGCCTTGCTTACCTCTCGTTATACCGTATGCACCAAGTTGCTTTACACGGCTGGGTAAAAACCGGTCTGATTTTATTAGTCGGTCAAATTAACCGCTTCCTCAGACCGTCAATGAAGTTACACTAAGCAAAACAAGCGGTTATATTTCCGTAAAATTTTGCAAAAAATTAACCACGGAATACGCAGACTACTCGGAATTTTATTCAGTGTAATCGGTGTATTCCCTGGCTTTATTCAATCTATATCTCACTATATCCCTTTATAGGAGATAGACAGTTTATTGAAGTATTTAGCAAAAAGTAACCACGGAATACACGGACTACTCGGAAATTTTATTCGGTGTAATCAGTGTGTTCAGTAGTTTGATTTAATCTATATTTAATACCCCTCCCTTTATGGGAGATAAACAGTTTGTTGAAGTATTTAGAAAAAATTAACCACGGAACACACTGATCTCTCGGAAATTTATTCAGTGTAATCAGTGTGTTCCGTGGTTTAATTTATTCATCAATAAATGGATTCAGTACCTCTACCCCACATCCTTTAAAATTTTTCACATTTCTCGTCACAATTTTAAATCTATGTGCTTTAGCCGTAGCGGCTATATAAGAGTCATTTAACGGCTTTTTATCCGGAATATGAAACTCTGCACAGATCATCATAACTTTGGTATCAAGCGGTAAAATTCTATTTTCAAAATGATGTAAAAGTTTTTGTTCAAACCAACTTTGTAAAAGTTTAGCTTGTTGAATATCTTTGCGTTTAAGTTGCAAAATACCTAACTTAATTTCAAAGAGAGTGATAACACTTAAATAAGCATCGGTTAAATTGACTTGTTGAAACCAGGCAACCACATTAACATCAGCTTTTCCACTTTCCATTTTACGTAGTTCGGAAACAATATTGGTATCTAATAAATACATTATTCCCACTCCGATAAATCCGGTACGTTCATTTTGCTTTGTTGACGTATTTGCTGCAAAGTTTGCTCAAATTGCTGTTCGGCTTCGGTACTCAATATTGCAGTTGGTACCGTACTGCTAAAAGCATCTGCCAAACTTTGCGATTTCGTTTGAGCTTGATAATGAGCGTAGCTTGCCAACACACTAACCACCTTACCCCATTTAGTAATATACACAGGCTCGGTTTCTGCAATTTTTAATACAGCACTGGCACGTTGGTTAAATTCTTTGGAACTGATGACCGCCATATCGCCTCCCTAATATCAAAATTGTCACTATATTACTACCTTTTTCTGTTCAATAAAAGTACAAAACCAATAACATCTCATTACAAGCAGTCATTTTTCTGCAAAGGTTTGCAAAAAATTAACCACAGAATACACAGATTACTCGAAAATTTTATCCGGTGTAATCGGTGTATTCCGTGGTTTTATTTGAGCAATATCTTACTTTCGCCTCTTACAAGCGGTTATATTTCCGCAAAATTTTGCAAAAACTAACCACGGAACACACAGACCACTCGGAAATTTATTCAGTGTAATCGGTGTGTTCCGTGGTTTTATTTAAGCTATATTTTACTCTCTCCCCTTGTGGGAGAGAGACAGCTTGTTGAAGCGTTTAGCGAAAACAAGCAGAGAGAGGGGGAGAATTACTTCTTCCAACCTTTTAACGCATCGGCAAACGCATTGTTGGCGAACTGATTACGTTGCGGTTTATTGCCAGAGAAGCGGTCGGATTTTTCAGTATTTTTGCGATTTTCTTGCGGATTTCGACCGCTTGCCGGTTTGTCGGTCGGCTTGTCTTCTAAACGCATAGTTAACGCAATACGTTTACGCTGTACATCCACTTCTAACACTTTCACTTTCACTAAATTGCCAACTTTCACTACTTTATGCGGATCTTCCACGAAGCTGTTCGATAACATTGAAATATGTACCAAACCGTCTTGATGTACACCGATATCCACAAAAGCACCGAAATTCGCTACATTGGTTACCGTCCCCTCTAAGATCATACCGACTTTCAGATCCTTAATATCTTCTACGCCGTCCATAAAGGTTGCCGTTTTAAATTCACCACGAGGATCGCGCCCCGGTTTTTCCAACTCTTTGAAAATATCGTTTACAGTCGGTAAACCGAATTGTTCGTCCACAAAATCTTTTGCATTCAGTTGGTGAATACGAGTTGCATTGCCCATTAATTCAGCAAGAGTCGAATCGGTTGCTTGGAGAATTTTTTCCACCACCGGATAAGCCTCCGGATGCACACTCGAAGCATCTAACGCATTTTTACCGCCGACAATTCGCATAAAACCGGCACACTGTTCAAAGGCTTTCGGCCCTAAACGAGGTACTTTTTTCAGGTCGGAACGTGCATTAAAACGTCCGTTTTCATCACGAAACGCTACGATATTTTGCGCTAGTGTTTTGCTCATACCGGCAACACGAGCCAATAACGGTGCGGAAGCGGTATTCAGATCCACCCCAACCGCATTTACACAGTCTTCAACCACCGCATCCAGTTTGCGAGCCAGTTGTGACTGGTTAACATCGTGCTGATACTGCCCCACGCCAATCGCTTTCGGCTCAATTTTTACCAATTCCGCTAGAGGATCTTGTAAACGGCGAGCAATCGATACCGCACCACGTAATGAAACATCTAACTCAGGGAATTCATTTGCCGCTAATTCGGAAGCAGAATAAACCGAAGCCCCCGCCTCACTAACCACCACGGTTTGTGGAATCAACATATCCGGTTTGCTTTCTTTGATCTGTTTTAACACATCCTTGGCAAAACGTTCCGTTTCACGAGAAGCCGTACCATTACCGATCGCAATCAGCTCAACATTATGCTGCTTAATTAATTTATACAGCGAAACTTCCGCCGCTGCTTTGCCTGTTGTGTGCGGATAAATGGTGTCGGTCGCCAATAATTTACCGGTATTATCCACCACAGCCACTTTCACACCGGTTCGTAAGCCCGGGTCTAAGCCCATGGTATTTTTTGCGCCTGCCGGTGCCGCCATTAATAACGCAGACAGATTGCGAGCAAATACGTCAATCGCTTCTTCTTCCGCTTTCTCGCGCAATGCGCCCATTAATTCGGTTTCCAAATGAAGTGCAGCTTTAATTTTCCAAGTCCAAGCAATCACTTGTTCACGCCATTTGTCTGCCGGTTGTTGATTGAATATCACGCCTAAATGCTGGCGAATAATTTCTTCGCAATGACTTGTTCGAGCGCCTTCTTCCGCTTTAGGATCCGCATTTAACGAAAGCGATAATACGCCTTCGTTTCTGCCTCGGAACATTGCTAACGCACGGTGCGAAGGTACGGTTTTAAACGGCTCACTATGGGCAAAATAATCTCGGAATTTCTCGCCTTCTTCTTCCCTACCTTCAATCACTCTTGATTCTAGCGTTGCGTAAGCGGTCAAATATTGGCGTAATTTTGCAAGTAATTCGGCATCTTCTGAAAAACGCTCCATTAGAATATAACGTGCGCCGTCTAACGCAGATTTAACATCCGCAACACCTTTTTCCGCATCAATAAAAGATTCCGCTAACACTTCCGGTGATTGGCTCGGATCATTCCATAAACTATCTGCCAACGGCTCAAGCCCTGCCTCAATCGCAATTTGCCCACGAGTACGGCGTTTCGGTTTATAAGGCAGATAAAGATCTTCTAATTCGGTTTTACTTTCGGTCGTTTCAATTTTGGTACGTAATTCAGCCGTCAATTTACCTTGATCTTCAATCGATTTAAGGATCGTTTGACGGCGATCGTCTAACTCACGCAAATAAATTAAACGTGTTTCAAAATGACGTAATTGGGTGTCGTCTAAGCCACCGGTGACTTCTTTACGATAACGAGCGATAAATGGAATGGTATTACCCTCATCGAGTAATTTGATTGCAGCGAGAATTTGATGTGAGCCAACAGAAAGTTCTGTGGCAATAATCTGGCTAATCTGTGTATTGAGCTCTGACATTGCGTTTCCCTAACAAATAAAATTCGCTTTATTTTAACAGTAAAAAAAGACAATGCCCAAAAATAAAAGTTCGAGCTAACGCAGTGCCGCCGCTCTTGCTTTATCCAGCTTTTCTAATTGGCTTAACGCTTCGTTTACTTTAGCTAAATTCGGCTCTTGTTTGGCACATAACACGATATTTTCTAGGCTATCGGCTTGATGATAATAAGGTTGTTCGCTTTGCACCGCTTGCTCAAATTGTTGGTATGCCTGATCAAATTTGGCTTGTTTACACAGAAAAGTACCGTAATTATTTAAGACATCCGGACGGTTATTACTCAGCTTCAATGCTTGCTGATAAGCTTGCTCGGCGTGAACTTGATCACCGATTTGTTGATAATAATAAGCTAAAACGGAGTGAGGTAGGTAATCGTTTTGATCGTGGCTTAACGCTTTATCAATATTCTCTTTCGCTTTGGGTAAATCATGTTGATCGAGATACGCTAAGGCTAAATTGATACGCGCTTTAACTGCTTCTGAACGATTAAAAGTGGTTTGGGGGGGAGGAAGCAGAGAAGAACAACCGAACAACACAGGTAACAGCATACAAGCGGTCAAATTTCGCAAAAATTTTGCAAGGTTCATATTGTTCTCCTCAAGATATACTCCCTTCGCTTGAGTTGCTTAGGGAGAAATTGGTTAATGGTTTTGCACCGCAATACCTTTGCCAAACTTACGTTTTTCCATGGTACGTTTGGTTCGGTCGATGACATCACCGGCAAGCTGACCGCAAGCGGCATCAATATCGTCACCACGAGTTTTACGTACAATAACCGTAAAACCGTATTCCATTAAGGTTTTTTGGAAACGATCCACACGGCTATTTGAACTCTTACCGTAAGGAGCTTCTGGGAACGGGTTCCATGGAATTAGATTGATCTTACACGGCGTATTTTTTAAGACTTCGGCTAACTGATGTGCGTGTTCCGTGCCGTCATTAACGTGATCTAATAACACGTATTCAATCGTCACTTTACCGTGGTTCGCATTCGATACTTCAAGGTATTTATGCACAGAATCCATCAACATTTTGATATTATACTTTTTGTTAATCGGCATAATTTCATCACGCAATTCATCATTTGGTGCATGCAATGAAATCGCTAATGCTACGTCAATTTTTTCACGCATAATATCAAGCGCCGGCACAACACCTGCCGTTGAAAGTGTTACACGGCGTTTTGATAAACCGTATGCAAAGTCATCTAACATAATTTCCATTGCCGGAATCACGTTATTTAAATTAAGTAACGGTTCCCCCATCCCCATCATTACCACGTTGGTAATCGGACGTACACCGGTTACACCGAAGTTACCAATGATTTTCGAAGCTCGCCATACCTGACCGATAATTTCAGAAACGGTTAAGTTACGGTTAAAACCTTGCTGAGCGGTTGAACAGAATTTACAGGCTAACGCACAGCCTACTTGTGAAGAAACACATAAAGTCGCACGATCCGCTTCCGGAATATACACGGTTTCAATTTGCTGATCGCCTACTTGCATCGCCCATTTGATTGTGCCGTCACTTGAACGCTGCTCGACAGATACTTCCGGTGCTTTGATTTCTGCAATTTGTTTTAATTTTTCACGCAATACTTTATTGATATTGCTCATATTATCGAAATTATCTTCACCAAAATGGTAAATCCATTTCATTAATTGGTCGGCACGAAACGGTTTTTCGCCCATTTCGGCAAATAACTCACGCATCTCTTGGCGAGTTAAGTTCATGAGGTTAATTTTTTCTGATTTAGGGTGTTGTACTGCGGCATTCATTGCTTGAATTTCGCTCGCACAAGTTTGGGTTTGTTCTGACATGAGAGTAAAAGCCTCGTTGTTACACGGTTTACGGCAAAAGGATTAGTTTTGCAGGTTGATAAAATAAAAAGACCGCAAATTTTACTCGTCTATAAGGTTTAAGGCTAGTGATTTTTAAACGAAATGGGAAGTTTTTAATCTGAAATTTTCGATCAAGATCGCAAAAAAGTGATGAAATGCAAAGATAGAGGGTAAAATAGCAAATTTTAAATGTTATTTGATGATGAATTAAAGAATAGGATAAGAAGTAGTGGTGGGCGATACCGGTCTCGAACCAGTGACCCCCTCCTTGTAAGGGAGGTGCTCTCCCAACTGAGCTAATCGCCCTCATGATATAGCATTTGCTATAGCTTGAAGTTTATGATGAAAATCTAAAGTGGTGGGCGATACCGGTCTCGAACCAGTGACCCCCTCCTTGTAAGGGAGGTGCTCTCCCAACTGAGCTAATCGCCCACTTGAGATTTCATCAAAGGGAATTGAAAAACGGAACACTTGTTGAAAAGTGGTGGGCGATACCGGTCTCGAACCAGTGACCCCCTCCTTGTAAGGGAGGTGCTCTCCCAACTGAGCTAATCGCCCGTTTTCAATTATTAGATTGTAATCAACACGAAACACTTATTGGAAAGTGGTGGGCGATACCGGTCTCGAACCAGTGACCCCCTCCTTGTAAGGGAGGTGCTCTCCCAACTGAGCTAATCGCCCGTGTTGTGGAGTGGCATTATAGAGATTTTTCACCTATCGTCAAACCCTTTTTTTAACATTTCGGCTTGTTTGTTGAATTTTTCGTCCAAAACCTTCATTTTTTACGTTTTTTAACCTTCAACCGCTAGGTTAACCGTAGTAGAATAGATAAATCTTTTGTTTAAAAAAGCCGTTCTCGGCAAATTACTTAATAGGCTGACAATAATGAATATCGAAACTCTTTTCCCTTTAGATCCGAATGTAAAAGTGCGCACCCGTTTTGCGCCTAGCCCAACCGGCTATTTACACGTTGGCGGCGCACGTACCGCTTTATATTCTTGGTTATATGCAAAACACTTCAACGGTGAATTTGTATTACGTATCGAAGATACCGACCTGGAACGTTCAACACCGGAAGCAACCGCAGCAATTCTTGAAGGTATGGAATGGTTAAATCTCGCTTGGGAACACGGTCCATATTATCAAACCAAACGTTTTGACCGTTACAACCAAGTTATCGATCAAATGATCGAGCAAGGTTTAGCGTACCGTTGCTACTGTTCAAAAGAACGTTTAGAAAACTTACGTAACGAACAAGAAGCAAATAAAGAAAAACCTCGTTACGATCGCCATTGCTTAGGTAATCACGAACATTCGGCAGATGAACCGCACGTTGTGCGCTTTAAAAACCCGCAAGAAGGTTCGGTAGTGTTTGACGATGCGGTACGTGGTCGTATCGAAATCAGCAACAGTGAATTAGATGACTTAATTATTCGCCGTACAGACGGTTCGCCGACTTATAACTTCTGCGTGGTGGTAGATGACTGGGATATGGGTATTACGCATGTTGTACGTGGCGAAGACCATATCAACAACACACCTCGCCAAATTAATATTTTAAAAGCATTAGGCGCACCGATTCCGACCTATGCTCACGTTTCAATGATTAACGGTGATGACGGCCAGAAATTATCAAAACGCCACGGTGCTGTAAGCGTAATGCAATATCGTGACGACGGTTATTTACCTGAAGCTTTAGTAAACTATTTAGTACGTTTAGGCTGGGGTCACGGTGACCAAGAAATTTTCAGCCGTGAAGAAATGATCGAATTATTCGACATTCACTCAGTAAGTAAATCGGCAAGTGCGTTCAATACCGATAAATTACAATGGTTAAACCAACACTATATGCGTAGCTTACCGGCTGAACACGTGGCGAAATATTTAGCGTGGCATATGAATGATCAAGCAATCGATACTTCAAACGGCCCGGCGTTAGAAGAAATTATTCCGGTATTAAGCGAACGTGCGAAAACATTAAAAGAATTAGCGACTGCAAGCCGTTATTTCTATCAAGAATTTGACGGTTATGATGAAAAAGCTGCGGCGAAAAACTTCAAAGCGGAAGCAGTTGCACCACTTGCAAAATTATTGGAAAAATTAACCGCTTTAACTGATTGGAGTGTAGAAGCGATTCACGATGCGATGAACGCAACTGCGGCTGATTTAGAAATCGGTATGGGTAAAGTGGGGATGCCGTTCCGTTTAGCGGTAACCGGCTCAGGCCAATCACCGTCAATGGATATTACCGCAAAATTAGTCGGTCGTGATCGTACCTTAGCTCGTATCCAAAAAGCAATTAAGTTTATTCAAGTACAAGCATAATTTCCTATTGACAGCTAAAGTGGCGGCATTTATTATGTTGCCACTTTTTGGGGATATAGCTCAGTTGGGAGAGCGCTTGAATGGCATTCAAGAGGTCGTCGGTTCGATCCCGATTATCTCCACCAATTCAAAATAAACTGATGTAAATAAACGCCTACGCAAGCCTTATAGCACAACGCTTTAAGGCTTTTTTATTGTCTTTTATTGTCAATTCACGTCTTCTGAAATCATTGATTTTTAGTAACACTGTAAGTAACATCGGCACAAATAGCAAAAATTAGTGTTACTAAAATGAGTGTTACATATGGCAAGAACTACAAAGCCCCTTACTAATACCGAAGTAGATAAAGCTAAACCGCAAGATAAAGAGTACAACCTATCTGACGGCAACGGATTATATTTACGAATTAAACCAAACGGGGCGAAAAATTGGATTTTTAACTACTTTAAGCCTAATGCTAAAAATCGGTCTAATTTAGGTTTAGGCGTGTATCCGGAAATTTCCTTGAAGCAAGCTCGAGAAATCCGCAATGAATACAATCAGCTATTAGCCAAAGGTATTGATCCTAAAATCTACCGCCAACAACTCGAAGAACAAAAAAACTTTGAGAAATCCAACACCTTTAAAAACCTTTCTGAAAAATGGCGAGAAAAGAAGCGCGATGAGGTACAGGAAAGTACGATTAATAAAGAGTATCGTCGATTAGAGCTTTATGCCTTGCCTTACTTAGGACACCTATCACTTAATGAGATTTCCGCCCCTGTTGTGGTTACTGCATTACAACCACTTTATAAAAAGAATCTGAATGATACCTTGCATCGCTTAATTCGTATGATCAACGAAATCATGAATTTTGCGGTAAATGGCGGACTCGTAAAATACAATCCTTGTTCGACGATTGGAGAAATGTTTGCGAAGAAGCAAAAGGAAAACAACCCTACTATTCCGCCTGATAAATTGCCCGAACTAATGGCAAAGATTGCAAATGCTCATATTGAACCGCAAACCCGTTACTTGATTCAATGGCAACTACTAACGATGGTTCGCCCCCGTGAAGCGGTTAGTGTTGAATGGGCAGAGATTGATTTAGAAAAAAGATTGTGGACAATCCCACCGGAAAAAATGAAAGGAACGAGGAAAGGACGTTTACAGCATATTGTGCCACTATCAACGCAAGCAATCCGAGTACTTGAACGACTTAAACCGATTACAGGGCATTTAAAACACGTTTTCCCGCATTACAGTAAACCGGCGGAACATATGAATAGCAGCACGGCAAATGTGGCACTTAAGCGAATGGGCTATAAAGATGTTTTGACCGCTCACGGTATGCGGTCTTTAGCCAGAACCTATCTAGCTGATAATGACGTAACGCACGAAGTGGCAGAAGCTTGCCTAGCGCATAGTGTGGGGAATGTGGTTAGCCAAGCCTATAACAAATCCACCTACTTAGAACAACGTATAGGCGTGATGCAAATGTGGGGGGATTATGTAGAGCGTTGTTCAATGGTGGCGACTATTTAATGGTAGGGGTATAACTAACCGGCTCAATATTGAGCCGGTTGCCTCAAATTTGAGGAGAACTACCGCCTTAATGTCGTAAAACCTGAATATAAAAAGGTACTCCGGAGGGGATACCCTTTCCACGGGGTTGGGGCCGCGCGGTCTTCGGCAGATTTTACGATTTCTAGGCATCATCATCATTTAAAAATATTTTCATTGAATCAATAAGCTACTACGATCTAGGAACAAGCCGGCACAAGGCTTTTACCTCATTTTATAAGAAACCTTCCATTCAGCACAAAGGCTTAAAAGATGACGATTGATGTCGAATTAGGTACAAGCCTCATAAATTAGGGCAGCATGGGGGAAATCCCCACGCCGCACACTAAAACAGCTAAACATTAATAACGAAACAAACGAACAGGAATTAAAACCGTTTACCGGCTGAATTATCCGATAGCGGAATCCTGCTATCGCCTAATTATTCGCACAAAGGGCAAGACTTCCCCCCAACGAAGGAAGTTAAAAACAGTAGCAGGATAATCTGTTATTTTATCCACCTATCTGATACAATACAGACCAATCAAAGCCGATTTAACCGGCAGTCAATTTGAGCAACTAGGAACGGACTAATTACCCGAGCCGAAAAGAAACTACCCCTATTAGTTTCCTGTTGCTCACTCTCTTAATAGGGCAGCGTGTAGGGACGTTTATGAATGAGTATTTTTAATTTATCCATCATTAACTTACGAATTCCAAATAAAATGAATTATTAAACTTTGGTGAAAATTAACCGTTTGAAAGGCTAAGACATGAAAGTAAAATTAAATGATTTTGAAAGTCTTGAGGAAATACATAAGCAGAATAAATATATTTCCAATCAGCATAAGATGTTTAGTGAAGAAAATAGGGCGGAATTATTAAAAGAGTTTGCTAATCAATTAGAAGCTAATTTAGATAGTACTATTAGTTGGTTAAGTTCAATAGGCGAAAATAAATGGAACAAGTTATATGAAAGCCTAGAAATAATAGAGAATGAACATAAACAGAATATAAATACAATAAAGACTCTTGTTGAAGAAAAGGGTTATGTATTTTTAAATTATAATGAAACTCTTGAAGCTGTTGCGCATTTACAAAAAGCTTTAAACCATATTGGCTTTATGCTCTTGGCTAGTGAGGCAATAGCTAACAATCTTAAAATGATTACAGCTAAACAAAACAGAAGAAAACAGAATAGAACAGATCCAAATAAACAAAAAGCAATAGATGAAGCTAAAACGATGTGGAAACGTACTCCAAAACTATCCCTAGATGAAATAGCTGAACATATCCGCCAAATAAAGATTTCTGATAAGTCTCATGCTCAAATAAAAAAATGGATAGCTCCATATAACCCAAACCGCAAAAATAAATAATATTTAAAAAGTTGATTACAGAAAAGTGATCGGCTTTTTTGTTTCCTTAACAGTTAAAGAAATGAATTAACAGTAAAGGAATCTAGTTAGCTGTTAGCGTTATTTAACCTTTATCAATACTCAGCCAAAATCCACTTCATACCGCCAAGACCTACCAAGGTTTACGGCAAGTTATTTAACTTTATGGAGAGGATTATCAATGACCCACCAAGATAAAAACATTTCTGAACGTATTATCCGCAAGCCGGAGTACCTATCACGCTTAGGCGTAAGTAAATCTACCCTGACAGACTGGGAAAACCCTAAATCAAAACGTTATCGCCCTGATTGCCCGAAGAAAATCAAATTAGGGGCTAATTCAGTCGGTTATCTCGAAAGCGAAGTAAACACATTTATCAAAGCATTAGCAAATAACCGAATTGAAGCGGCATAGGAGGAATATTCAATGGAACTCAAAACCATCAAACATATTCAAGCCGTAAGCGGATTTAGTCGTGCTTTTATCTACAAGCAAATTCAAGCGGGCAAACTTTCCCCGCCTATCAAGATAGGGCGTGCTTCACGTTGGAAATCATCGGACGTAGAACAATGGCTTAATGATTTAATCAACAACGAAAGAGGGCTTAGCACGTTATCGGCAAACAGTACCAAGGCTATTGATAAGTTAGCCGGTAATCAAGTGTAAGGGGCTAGCTTATGAACGCAAATACTACACGCAAGGAAAAGCTAGGAAGTTATTTATTAACAAGCCGTAACGGCTTTTCTGAACTGGACGGAATGAGGGAATTAGGCATCACCAGCGGTCGAAACGAGATCAACGAGCTAGAAGCTATTACACAGACTGAATTTATTCGTATTCAAGAACATAACCAAAACGGAGGTACGCATTTTCGCTATTTCTTAGCAGATAAGACACAGGCGGAGAGATTAATCACTTTCCTAAATGGAAAAGCGGTAAGTCGTAACGCAGCGATTCCCTATCCGCCAACGGTGGCGGAATCCGTACTTAATCAGTTAGCAGCACCAACACAGGCGCAATTACAGCACAAAGTACGTAAACCGGTGAAAGGGGTGTAACAGGAGTGATTCAGTATGAAGTGTGAAATAGCCAAGATGAATACGGTATTAATTCAGCACGCATTTGATTACTACGCTGCCGGCAATAAGAACGTGTTCACGTTTAAGAGCCTGTACAACGACGAAGAACCCTACCCGCTTGAGGAGCTTATTACTTGCCTTGCTACGCATATTCAGATTTTAGAAGCGAAGCAACAAATACGACAGAACGAGAGCCGGCAGACTTCAATATGGCTATATGCGAAAAGAATTAAGCAATTGGAAACGATTAGAAAGGGGAAAATGAGATGAAAGGATTAAATGAGCAATTACCGATTGAAGCGGTATTTCCTAAAGTGTTTCGTAAAGAAACCGTTGCAATGACAAACACCCTTAAAGTAGCGGAATATTTCGGAAAACAGCATAAAAATATTTTGCAACGTCTTGAAAATTTAGCGTGTTCAGAAGAATTTAACCGGCTGAATTTTAAGCCCGTTAAGTACACCGACCAAAAGGGAGAAAGCCGGAAGATGTTCTTAATGACCCAAGACGGCTTTACGCTTTTAGTTATGGGATTTACCGGCAAAAAAGCAATGCAATTTAAAGAGATGTATATCGCCGAATTTAACCGAATGAAAAAGCAACTTGATAGCAAAGACCGCTTAAGAGATACGCAACACTTACTTAATGAAGCGATTGATTTCAAGCAGCAGACTTCTGAAAAAGAAGATCCGCACGCGTACAGCCGCGAAAATACCCTCGTTTATTGTGTAGCGTTGGGCATGAGTAAAAAGAAATGGTTATCACAGAATGGTTATCCGGCAGATGCTGAAATCCGCCAATTTCTGACGCCTGAACAACTTGATTTAATCCATTTACTGGTTACTGAAAACGCCACAATGATTAAGTTAGGTTTGGAGTACACAGTACGTAAAAATCATTTACAAGCAAGTGCATTACATTACTGGCGCAAACTGGCAGTAGGGAAGAATCAAAATGTTAGCGGTTAAGTTCGGAGGTTAGCGCAATGGGATACGGTCATCAAATCCGGCAAAGGTTCGCTATTGAGTACGCCCACAAGGGCAATGCAACACACGCCTTAAAAGCCGTATTAGGTACAGAACGAGCCGAGCGAATGAAAGCGGTAACGCTACGAGCAAGAGCAAGCGAACTGTTAAATGACTATCGCACCGTGGAGCTAATCGAGCAAGAAAAGCAAGCAATGGTGGAACGTGAGGAGCGCTTACCAAGATTTAGAAAGCGAACTTATCGCACGGATTTAGTAAGTGAAATGAGTGAATGCAGCAAGCGGACACCATCACAATCGACAGTCTTTCTACAAGAAATCAGAGGTTTTAAAACAATGTTGAAACAGTTAGCACGAGCAACAAAACGAAGACGGAAACGGTAACAGAACGGTAAAGATACGGTGCGAATACGGTACGACAATGGAACACTTTTTCAAAAGTTCCACTAGTAAAACTTGACTTTATTAGCAAATAAAAACGCCCTCAAAGCGACACCAAGAGGGCAAGAACAAAAATTTAAAAAAGGTATTTAACCGATGAATATTTTACAGTACATCACAACAAATAGCGACACAATCGACAATAATCCGCAAGGTTATTTAGATATGGTTCATTCCGTACTATCGGCGGAATTTGCAAAAAATGAAGAAAATTCGACCGCTTGTAAAAAGAATTGCTTTACAAGTTTAGCGAATAAGGTTTATGCTACTCTCGCTTTCGCAAAATCGGAAGCCGAGCGTGGAAACTCGAATAATTTACTTGTGGCGAACACTAGCACGCCTTTCAATGACCGTGCTTTTTTTGTTCGTGGACTAAACACACCTAAAGAAAATGACCAATCCAAAAATGGATTCGTTACATTTCTCTCTATGGTAGCGTTTAGTGGGCAACGTTTAATCGTTGGCTGTGTTCCACAAGTCGCAGTTTTCCACCCCGCTAAACGCTATCGCCAAGCCGTGGAAAGCAAAGCGATAGACTCTAAAAATTTACTTGTGGAGCTATCAGCCATGATCTACCTATTCAAAGCCGTAAGCCGTTTAGACTTACGCAACACGTCAAAACCGATTTCATCATTCCCTTGCTATACCGTGCGTATTAAAGCCAATAGCTTAGAACAAGCTAAAGCTAAGGTCTGCCCTTTCTTTGCCGTTAAAGAGGTGGTTTATGCGTAACACAAATAAATTGATTGAAGATATTCGTGAGCAAACCGACAACCTCGATATGCTCCTTACCTATGCGAATAGTTTATCAAGTGCGATTAGCGTCGATCATTCTGAGTGCATCAGTGTAGATGGCGAAAGCGAATTTACTTATAGCAGCGATATTGCCGACGGCTTACTTGCGCTTAATGATTACCTTATTGGGCAGATTAAACAGGCACACCGCCAACGTGATCAACAGATTTATGAATTAATCAAAGTTCACGAAGCACAGACCGAAGCATTGAACGCTTACAAATTGGCGGAATGTGAACGAAAAGCGGTGGAGGTAGCGAAAGATGAGTAACCAACAAGCACAATTTAACGAAGGAATGGCTAAATGTTGGCAAGCGGCGACCCTATTAGATGCTATGTCAAAATCACGTCTTCAAGATATGGATGGTGTAAGTATTAGTATAGCAATCGAAGGAATTCACGGCATTCTTATATCTGCCTTATCTGAAATGGAAAATTTAAACTTTAAGGGAGGCGAGAATGAGTAATCTAGAAACCCTCCATTCAATCAAGCAGCCGTTAGATATGGCGAAGATATTCCTTGAGATTGCTTTAACCGGCAACGGTGCGGTACGACGTGAAAACGGTACGCTGATGAGCAGAGATGAAATACTGGCGGAAGCCTTCCAATACTTAGATGAAGCGCACACTTACTTACAGGAAGTGATCGAAGAGGTGGAGTATGAACAAAATCCGCTTTTATGATGACCAGTTAGCAAAAACGAACGCTTTCAACGATTGGATTATTCTAGCAGGAAGAGACGTACATAAAGCCTATTACCGATGGAATAAAGAGACTAACCATTCAGAAGCAGGCAAAGGCGAAAGATGGGCATTAATTCGTGATAGCTTCAAGCTAGGCAATGATATGATTCCGTGCTTGTTGGATAGCAAAGATTTGGGCCAATTAGACCGCTTGTTACTTGCGCCGGCAGCACAACGATTCATTAAAATATTCCAAGTGGGGGAACTCCCCACTTTGGCGAAAGATAAAGATGATTTTCGCACCCGAGTATTGATGAACCTCGCAGAACATTGCCCGAATCTTACCGCCGTAGAATGGCTAGATGAAGGCTTTAATACGGAAAACCTAACCAGCGAATATCAGCGCATTAAGAACGGACAGCACGCTACCGCAGAGCTTTTAGAGCAACGCACACTTAACCCCGAAGATGATACCGCTCCACGTGTAGAAATGCGTAAGCGTGGCGGATTAAAAGGCTTGTACTATGTTACTACTCGTATTGTGGACGGTGAGAAAGTCGAAAGCGAAAAATGGTTATCCGATTTTGTCGAGGTCATCGGACTAGGCAAAGGAGAAAGTGAACATTTCATTATTTTGCAAAAAGAGAAGCAAGAACGACCGCTTGTTATGCCGCTAAAAGATATTGGTGAGCGTGACGGCTGGCAGTATTTGAAACGTAATGATGTGACGGTAACTACTAAGCAAGCACTACGGGCGGAATTAGCCGATTATTTGCAATTTAAAAGCCGAACCGCCAAGCAGTATTACATTACCGACAAAACCGGCTGGAATGAAGATTTAACCGCTTTTACCTTGCCAAACGGGGAAACCTTAGGGCAACCGCAAACCCCGACCATTTTCCGCAATTTAACGCAGAATATCGAAGGATATAGAGTAAGCGGAACAACAGCGGACTGGGTGGAGAATATCGGGCGTTATTGCGTAGGTAATCCGTCGATGATGTTATCGATTGGCGTGGCATTAAGTGCGCCATTATTGAAACCTTTAGAGGCGGACGGCTACGGCGTACACCTTTACGAAGATTCAACATTCGGTAAAACAACCGCTTTAAATATCGCTTCCTCAATTTACGGACACCCAAGAGAAACTCGTACAGCATGGAACGCTACACCGTTGGCCTTACAGAACGAAGCCTTTAGCCGTAACGGGCTATTTATGCCGTTAGATGAAATCAGCGAAGCCAGTCCGAAAGCCGTCGCACAGACCGCTTATAGCTTGTTTAACGGACAAGGGAAGTTACAAGGTGCGAAAGAAGGTGGAAATCGCAAGTCGATTAAATGGCTAGTAGCGAATCTCTCCACCGGTGAGGAAGGTTTAGAGAGCTACCTCAAGCAACAAGGGATAAAGGTCAATGCCGGCCAATTAGTCCGCTTACTCAATATCCCGATGAAACGAGCGACAGAGTTTCACGGCTTGGCGGACGGTAAAACGCACGCTGACGCGCTCAATGCAAACGTCATGCGCTATTTTGGTGCGGTGGGTGTAGATTGGCTCACTTATCTAGTCCAAGCGGAAAAAAGCGCATTGAGAGCGTTATACGACAAAGTAAAACAATCTCGATTAAAGAGCTTGCCGGATAATTCAGAACCTCAAATTAAGCGGGTGATGGCGGATAGATTCGCCCTCATTGAAACCGCCTTATTATTGGCTAAGGATATCTTACAATGGACGGAAAAGGATATATCAAACGCTATCACGGCTAACTTCAATGAATGGGTAAACGCTTATGGCTGGCACTCGAAAAAGCATACACAGATCATTGAACAAGTGAACGGTTGGCTATTGGTAAATGCTGATACTCGTTTTGAAGAGTTTCCACCGGACGGCACACAGAAGCCTATCAGCAATAAAGCCGGTTATCGACTGGTAGAAGATGACCGTTATTTTGTCTTCAAAAGCGTATTTGAAGATGAAGCCTTACAAGGGCAGACGAAAGAGGTTGCACTTCCGGTATTAGTTAAAGCGGGCATTCTTCATAAGGGAGAGGGCAACGGCTACGCATACCTCCAACGAATACCACACAAGATCAACCCAAAGAGAACCCGAGCTTATCTGATAGAGATTCTCAATGAGAATAGCGACGAATAGCCATATCATTAAACTACATTCAGACCGCCATTATTGGCGGTTTTTTTGTTATGCTTTATTGTTTATAAAATGCACTTTTTATACAACCTGTATAAATTTATTCTCCCTTTCTATTAGGAAGCATATTTTTAATAGTCCAATAGTCCAAAACACCCTTTTTAAGGTATGAAATCATTATATATCAATAAGTTAGATGTAAAATTATTGGACTATCATTGGACTAAAATCACCGTTTTTGGACTAAAATACCCCCTTTTTGGACTAAATGCTAAAGTTAAAAAAATGAAAATCTTCAAAATCATTTAGTCCAAAAGCCACCTAAAATAGTCCAAAATGGAAAAAAATAGTCCAAAAAATTTTATGTAACCTATTGAATATAAAAAGAAAAGTGAGTTTTTGGACTAATTGGACTATTGGACTACGAATTTTTCCTTATATAATAGAGAGGGTGGAAAGTGTGAAAATCTTATACAGTGGTTTTAGACGGCTAGAGAGTGGTTGTGTAACTATCCTCAACTTAGGTAATTCAACTTAATAAATAAACTAAGCTCAAATTTGAGTAAATTAGCTTTTTTTGAGGTGTGGGGGAAATCACCATACCTTACCCAAAAAGGGAGAAATAATTTACCAAAACAGGTAAAGTGAATTATCCTCAAACTTTTAACCGGTGAACCGTGGTTATATGGCCACAACTAAACCGTTGCGATAACACAACCCCCTATCATACCGGTGTGATGAATCCCTATTATTTCGGGAACTCCCTACTTTTTCAGGATTCATTCCGCTAATCATTCTTACGATCCAAATAATTGTCTATAAAACAGGATAATTTATAGATGACTTTTAATTTTAGTAACACTGTAAGTAACATTTTGAAAAAATCAAAACACAACTTTCTAGGAATACCAAGGTTTAAAAGACTTAGTTCGATCCCGATTATCGCAAGCGGTTAAATTTCAGCGATTTTTTGCAAAAAATCTGTAAAATCCGACCGCTTGTCCTATAAATCTACGAGATATTTAGTCTTCGAGCTTTTCGCCTGCTTCTGGTAATAACACCGGTATGCCGTTTTGGATTGGGTACACTAATTTTGCCTCATGGCTAATTAAGCGATTATTAGCTTTATCCCATTCCAGTTTGGTATTCGTTACCGGGCAAGCAAGATTATTAATCAGTTTTTCATTCATATTATTTTCCTAATCGTTTTAAAATCGGTTCAAGTAAACAAGCGGTCGATTCCGGCGAGAATTTTGCAGAAACAGGTATATACCACCAATTTGACTGGGCAAAAGTTTGGCATTTTACCGCATCTTTTTCTGTCATCAGTAACGGAATTTGTTCGGCTGCAAGCACTTTAAGTTGGTTAGCTTCAAATGCTTGGTGATCGGCAAAACCTTGTGTTTTAAGTAATTTAATACCTAAATTTTCAAGCATATTAAAAAAACGAGGCGGATGTCCGATTCCGGCTATCGCCACACACTCTTGCCCGATAAAATCGGTTATCGGCTTCTGTTCTCCCGTTTTGAGGTTAACTGCCAATTCAGGTTCAAGCGTCATTAAATGTTCATTCGATTGAGCCTCTCCGCCATTACAGATAATCGCTTGTACCGATTGCAAACGGCTTGGCAGCTCACGCAGACCGCCGGCAGGCAAAACAAAACCGTTACCCAAACGACGTATACCATCAACCACAACCCATTCGATATCTCGCTGTAAGGCGTAATGTTGCAAGCCGTCATCAGTGATAATTAAATCCAGCTCAAATTGACTCAATAGCAATTCGATACTTTGCTGACGATTTGGTGAAATTGCCAACGGCACACCAGTTCGTTGCATAATCAACACCGGTTCATCACCTACCATTTCCGCTGAACTCTGTTTGGTGACTAATTGAGGAAAGTCTTTGCTTTTACCGCCATAGCCACGAGAAATCACACCAACTTTTATTCCTCGTTGTTGTAGCTGTTCCACTAACCAAACAACTACAGGTGTTTTTCCATTACCACCCACCGAAATATTACCGACTACTAACACCGGTACCGGAGAGCGGTAAGATTTTAAGATTTTTTTGCGAAACAAAAACAAGCGGATTTGGCTAATCAGCCAAAACAGCAATGAAAACGGCGCAAGCAGCCAAGTAATAATTGAGGTAGATTGCCAAATATTCATATAATTTCTTTAAAGATACTATCGTTTGCGTAACGGCTATGCCTACAGATAAAACAAATGGACAATGAAAAACATTGTCCATTTTAGCTATGCTTACTCTACTTTCGGCTTATCACCGTTTTCAACACAACCTTTGCCAATCGTCACTTTTTTCACATTTTTCTCTGCTTTAAGTGTCGGTAGGTTATACATCGTATCCAATAGTAGATTCTCAACAATCGAACGTAAACCACGCGCACCCGTTTTGCGTGAAATAGACTTCTGCGCAATCGCAATTAGCGCATCTTTAGTAAATTTCAGCTCAACACCTTCCATTTGGAATAATGCTTGATATTGCTTGATAATCGCATTTTTCGGCTCGGTTAAAATTTGAATTAATGCCTCTTCATCAAGTTCTTGTAACGGAGTCACCACCGGTAATCGACCGATTAATTCCGGAATTAAGCCGAATTTGACTAAATCTTCCGGCTCAACTTGTTTGAATAACTCGGTGAGATCTTCACGTTCTTTATCTTTTTTAAGTTCTGCACCAAAGCCGATTCCGCCTTGTTTATTGGTTCGTGCTTCAACAAGCTTATCTAAGCCGGCAAATGCGCCACCACAAATAAATAAGATTTTAGAGGTATCAACCGGAATCGTTTCGCCTTTCGGGTGCTTACGGCTGCCTTGCGGATTGATATTCGCCACCGTTCCTTCAATTAATTTTAATAACGCCTGCTGTACACCTTCGCCAGATACGTCACGGGTAATTGACGGGCTTTCCGATTTACGCGTAATTTTGTCGATCTCATCAATAAAGACGATACCACGCTCCGCTTGTTCCGCATCAAAATCGCATTTCATTAGTAATTTTTGAATTACGTTTTCTACGTCTTCACCCACATAGCCGGCTTGCGTCAACGTGGTTGCATCCGCCACGGCAAACGGTACGTTTAGACGGCGGGCTAAGGTTTCCGCCAATAAGGTCTTACCGCTACCGGTCGGACCAATTAATAAAATATTACTTTTACCTAACTCTACACCGTTGGTTTCCTTATGGCCTGAAAGCGCATTGCGTAAACGTTTATAGTGGTTATAAACCGCTACGGACAACACTTTTTTTGCATGTTCTTGACCGATAACATACTCATCTAAATGCGCATGAATTTCGTGTGGAGTCGGTACATTTTCAAAGAATTTCTCTTCATCTTGTTTTTCATCGATTAACGGCTCTTCTTCGCCGTTTAACAATGCGTAAGATTCTTCAATACAGTGATTACAGATATAACCTTCCGTACCTTCAACAAGCTGATCCACTTCGGTACGTCTTTTTCCACAAAAACTACAATGTGGTTCTTTCTCAAAATTTGCCATTATTTTGTATCTCTGTGTGTTAAAACTTTATCAATTAAACCGTATTCAGCCGCTTCAAATGCTGACATAAAATTATCACGTTCGGTATCTGCCGCCACTTTTTCAAACGGCTGCCCGCTATGTTCTGCCATTCTTCTTGTCAGCATTTCTTTTAATTTTAAAATTTCTTGCGCTTGAATTTGAATATCAGTCGCCTGCCCTCTTGCACCACCTAAAGGTTGGTGAATCATCACACGTGCGTGAGGTAAAGCAAAACGTTTGCCTTTTGCACCGCCGGATAATAAGAAAGCCCCCATTGAGCAAGCCTGTCCGGTACAAAGTGTTGCAACATCAGGCTTAATAAAGTTCATTGTGTCGTAAATTGCTAAACCCGCCGTAACAACACCACCCGGTGAGTTAATGTATAAATAAATATCTTTTTCAGGATCTTCCGATTCTAAGAAAAGAAGTTGTGCCACGATCAAGTTTGCCATATGGTCTTCAACTTCACCGTTTAAAAAAATGATACGTTCCTTAAGTAAACGTGAATAAATATCGTATGATCTTTCGCCTTTTGAGGTTTGTTCAACCACCATTGGAATTACTGCCATTTTGGGTTCCTTATCCGAAATCTGAGAAATACTGTTAATTCTATCAAACTTTAAGAAAATCATTAACAACAAGCGGTCAGATTGTTACAATCTTTTGCAAAACTTAGCCTTAATCCATAAAAAAATATGACTTTAGCCGATATTTATCAAAAATTTGAACTTTGCAAATCTTGGGAAGAAAGATACCGCTTGTTAATTCAACTTAGTCGCCAATTACCGAAGCCTAGCGAGGAAGAATTAAAAAAATTACCTGAAATTCACGGCTGTGAAAGCCGCTTATGGTTTGAATTTCAAGCAACACCACGTAAAGTTCAAGCCTACAGCGATGCCCGTTTAATGCAGGGGATTTTATTTATTGTCGTAACACTATTAAACGAAGCCGATTCAGCGCAATTAGCTCATGTTGATTTGACTCAGCTGTTTGATCAATTAAAAATCTCACAAAATCTGACGAGTACACGTTTAAACGGATTACAGCAAATTAACAAACTGATTCTTACGGCTTAACCTCAACGGGTTGAACCTCGCTTGTCTTGCATCACCACATCTCGCCCTGTTTTTTGCTTGATAAAAGCAAGGCGAATTTCATGCCCCGAATCTTTCGGATCCAGCGCACAACAAACCGTGCCTTCTGCCAAAGAAAAATGACGCAATTGTTTTAAATGATCAAACAGTATGCGATCTTCTCCGTCTCCTTGGGCTAAAGATTGCGACCAGCAATGGAGATAAGGCAGCGTTTTAAGTTTATTGAGCGTTAAGCCCGATGGACGCACAAAGCCGCCGAAACTATCCTTAAAAATACCCTGATCAACACCAACGCTTTCTAATTCGTCTAAACACAGTATTTCACCGGTATTACCGTCAGCGTAGTAACACAAAGCGTGTCCCCAATTCACATCCGGATACTGGCAGAATACGGAATACATTTTGTCGATATGTTGCGGTAAAAACCAATCGTCATCATCGAGATAAGTAACCAATTCACTATCAGCAAGTAAGGTCAATGCCGAACGCAATGAACCGCCGTAATAGCAATCATGTACACCACCGTGACGTTTAGAGGTTGAATAGCCGAGATCTAACCAAACGATATCCACATTAGCCGGACGTTCTTGATCAAGTATTTGTCGATAATGCGGAAGCTGACCGGATAAATCGAGATCCACGCCAATCAGAATTTGAATATTTCCGCTAAATTGCTGAGAAAAAACAGAACGAACTGCACGTAATAAAGATTCGCGCCCAACCGTTACTATCACAACGGCAAGTTGGTAACGGCCATTAAAGGGTTTAGACATAGAAAAGCCTCAAAAGCCAAATAGCAAAAAAGCCTCTGATTTCTCAGAGGCTTTTTCTTGAAAAAGTGGCGGAACGGACGGGACTCGAACCCGCGACCCCCTGCGTGACAGGCAGGTATTCTAACCAGCTGAACTACCGCTCCACACGGTATTATCGAATTAAATTCAATAACTAAAAATTAATTAGGCGGAATGGACGGGACTCGAACCCGCGACCCCCTGCGTGACAGGCAGGTATTCTAACCAGCTGAACTACCACTCCGCAACTGGTAAGGCGAATAATACGGATTTTGCGCTAAAGCGTCAAATAATTTTTCACGAAACGAATTTATTTGCTTATTTTAAAATCAAATAAATCAAGTAATTAGTGAATTTGTTCCGATTCCGTTTCATTCGGGCGCATCCAAATACAATTCCCTTTGGATTTCTTATCAATCAGTTTGAGATATTCTTCATGCGCTGCCTGCTCTTCTTCACTCAGTTGTAACACAATTAAACCGCTTGTTTCAAACTTCGTTATCGTACCTAAACCGAGATCTGTAATATTTTCATGATTCGCACTGGCATCCTCTTCACCTAATAACGCCAGCTGCCCGCCTGTCATTATCAGGAATACATCAGCCAGAATCTCCGCATCCAGTAACGCCCCGTGAAGCACACGTTTACTGTTATCAATGCCTAAACGATCGCACAATGCATCTAAGTTATTACGCTTGCCCGGATACATTTTTCGAGCAACCGCAAGACTATCGGTCACACTGCACATTTCAGCCGTCTTCGGCGGTGGGTTTTCCAAATAAGAAAACTCTTGATCCATAAATGCCACGTCGAAGGGGGCATTATGAATGATTAGCTCTGCACCTTTAATAAATTCAATAAATTCGTCCGCAACTTCGGCAAACACAGGCTTATCTTGCAAAAACTCATTGGTAATGCCGTGAACTTTAATCGCCTCTTCTTCTACTTCTCGTGGCGGTTTAATATAGACGTGAAAAGTACGGCCGGTTAAGCGACGGTTAATCACTTCAACCGCACCGATTTCAATAATATTATGTCCAATTTGTGGTGGTCCGCTAAAACTCATACCGGTTGTTTCGGTATCCAGCACCACCTGTCTTACTATCGGTTGTTCACTCATTTTATTGCCTAATCAAAAGATGCAAGCGGTCGGATTTCAAAGAAAATTTGCAAATTTTCACCAAAATCCGACCGCTTATTCAAGTATTACTTCGCAATACGTTTATATTTGATACGGTGAGGTTGCGTTGCCGCATCACCTAAAGTTTTCTTCTTCCACTCTTCGTAATCAGAGAAGTTACCTTCGTAGAAGGTCACTTTACCTTCATCGCCGTAATCTAAAATATGGGTTGCGATACGGTCTAAGAACCAACGGTCATGCGAGATAACCATTGCACAGCCCGGGAATTCTAAGATCGCATTTTCTAACGCACGTAAAGTTTCAACGTCCAAGTCATTGGTCGGTTCGTCTAATAACAATACGTTACCGCCACGTTGCAGAAGTTTCGCCAAGTGTAAACGACCGCGTTCACCACCGGATAACTCACCCACGCGTTTTTGCTGATCTACACCTTTAAAGTTGAAACGACCGGCGTAAGCACGGCTTGGAATTTCAAAGTTACCGATAGTCAGAATATCTTGACCGTTCGATACTTCTTCCCATACGGTTTTCTTATCGTCCATCGAATCACGGAACTGATCTACCGAAGCTAATGTAACGGTTTCACCCATTACGATTGAGCCTGAATCAGGCTGTTCTTGACCTGAAAGCATACGGAATAAGGTCGATTTACCCGCGCCGTTGGCACCGATAATCCCTACGATCGCACCTTTTGGAATCGAGAATGACAAATCATCAATCAACGTGCGGTCGCCGTAAGATTTGGTTAAGTTACTCACTTCGATAACTTTATCACCTAAACGTGGACCAGGTGGAATAAAGAGTTCGTTGGTTTCGTTACGTTTTTGATATTCGCCCGAATTAAGCTCATCAAAACGTGCCATACGTGCTTTACTTTTCGCTTGGCGACCTTTAGGGTTTTGACGTACCCATTCCAACTCTTTCGCAATCGATTTTTGACGTGCAGATTCAGCTGCCGCTTCTTGTTCTAAACGTTTCTCTTTTTGCTCTAACCAAGAAGAATAGTTGCCTTCCCAAGGAATACCTTCACCACGGTCAAGCTCTAAGATCCAGCCTGCTACGTTATCTAAGAAGTAACGGTCGTGGGTAATCGCTACTACTGTACCTTCATAGTCATGTAAGAAGCGTTCTAACCACGCTACCGATTCCGCATCCAAGTGGTTGGTCGGTTCGTCTAACAATAACATATCCGGTTTTTCGAGTAATAAACGGCAAAGCGCCACACGACGGCGTTCACCACCCGATAAATGTTCGATTTTCGCATCCCATTCCGGTAAGCGTAACGCATCCGCCGCACGTTCTAATTGGTTATCAAGATTGTGACCGTCATGTGCTTGAATAATCGCTTCTAAGTTAGCTTGCTCTGCCGCTAATTTATCGAAATCCGCATCCGGATCGGCATATAACGCATAAACTTCATCTAAACGAGTTAACGCATTTTTTACTTCCGAAACCGCTTCTTCAATTGCTTCACGCACAGTTTGTTGCGGATCTAATTTTGGTTCTTGCGGTAAATAACCGATTTTAATACCCGGTTGCGGACGAGCTTCACCTTCAAACTCTTTATCCACGCCCGCCATAATACGTAATAGCGTTGATTTACCCGCACCGTTTAAACCAAGTACCCCGATTTTTGCGCCCGGGAAAAAGCTTAAAGAAATATCTTTAAGAATATGACGCTTCGGCGGCACAACTTTGCCGACACGATGCATCGTATATACAAATTGAGTTGACATTATGTATTCCTCATAGAAAAAATCTTATCTATTTTACTTGAAAACAGGGGCGAAATATAGGGATTCCTACATTTGCAAATTTTTCATAAAATCCGACCGCTTGTTGTAAGATATTTCGCCAAATATACGCTAAAGACTATAATTAAACCTATGGAGATATCACTATGCTAAAGAAAACCTTTCCTCTTATCACAGCACTTTTATTAAGCTTTCCCATGACAACGTCTGCAAATGAAAGTAATCAGCAAGTTGTAAACCAATCTGTCACAGTAGAAAAAGCACAAGGCGTCTGGATTGACGTACGTACTGCAGAAGAATTTGCCGCAGGACATATTGAAGGCGCAATCAATATCCCGGTTGAACAAATTGGTGCCAAAATCCATCAACTGACAGAAGATAAAGATGCACCGATTCACTTATATTGCCGTTCAGGGCGTCGTGCTGATATCGCATTAACTGAATTACAGAAGCTGGGTTATCGCCAAGTAACAAACCACGGAGGCTACCAAGATTTATTGCATAAAGGTATAAAATAATTGCAAAAAAACTGCACAAAAGACCGCTTGTATTGCGGTCTTTTGTCTTTTTACAAGCAAGGAAGGCCATTTAATAGGAAATATTTTGTAAGAAGCTCCCTTTTATTGCGTCCAATTTGCGCAACTTATTTTATGCACAACTTATTATTCTTATAATTTATAAAAGGAGACTTTAATGAAAAAACTTGCTTCACTTTCAGCTATTATGATGGGCTTAGCGCTTATGGTTAACGCACATGCAAATGAAATGAAAGATTCTCATCATATGATGAAAGATGACAAAATGATGTCTGACAAACACATGATGAAAGACGACAAAATGATGTCTGATAAACACATGATGAAAGACGACAAAATGATGTCTGATAAACACATGATGAAAGACGACAAAATGATGTCTGACAAACATATGATGAAAGACGACAAAATGATGTCGGATGAAGATATGATGAAAGATGACAAAATGATGTCAAAAAAACATAAAAAGAAAATGATGAAAAAAGCTAGCCAATAAGTAATATTAATCAAAAAGGGCTGCTTAAAGTATTCATACTCTAAAACAGCCCTTTTAAATTTATCTCAAATTATTCGCCAGTGAACGGCTCAGAAAAACGTTCGATTTTCGCACCAATTCCACGTAATTTCTCTTCAATATGCTCATAACCACGGTCGATATGATAAATACGATCAACAATAGTTTCACCTGAAGCAATACAACCTGCTAATACTAAGCTAATTGACGCTCGTAAGTCTGTCGCCATCACTTCTGCTGATTTTAATTTTTCTACACCGTGACAAATTGCAGTATTACCTTCGATTTCACCTTTAGCTCCCATACGGTTTAATTCGGGAATATGCATAAAGCGATTTTCAAAAATCGTTTCAGTAATACGGCTTGTACCTTCCGCCACAACATTCAACAGAGTAAATTGCGCTTGCATATCAGTTGGGAACCCCGGGTGCGGCATGGTACGAATATTTACCGCTTTCGGACGCTGACCTTTTGAATCTAAGGTAATCGTATCTTCGGTTACAGTAACTTCCATACCAGCTTCACGTAATTTTTCAATTACAGCGTCTAATGTATCCGCCTTAGTTCCTCGACAAGTAATTTTACCGCCTGAAACCGCAGCTGCGACTAAGAATGTACCGGTTTCAATACGGTCGGCAACCACACGATGTTGGCAGCCGGTTAAACGTTCTACGCCTTCAACCGTAATAGTATCCGTACCTGCACCTGAAATTTTTGCACCCATGGCATTTAAGAATAATGCTGTATCAACAATTTCAGGCTCACGAGCCGCATTTTCAATCACTGTTGTGCCTTCCGCTAAAGTACCCGCCATCATCACTGATAAAGTTGCACCAACACTCACTTTATCCATATAAATGCGTGCGCCTTGTAAGCGGCCGTTTGACGTTGCTTTCACATAGCCTTCATCCAGCTCAATTACCGCACCCATTTTTTCTAAGCCCGAAATATGCATGTCAACTGGACGCGCGCCAATCGTACAACCGCCCGGTAATGAGACTTGACCTTCGTGGAAACGTGCTACAAGTGGCGCTAACGCCCAAATTGAAGCACGCATGGTTTTTACTAATTCATAAGGCGCAACGTAGTGATCAATATGACTTGCATCAATTTGTACCGCTCCGGTCTCATCACGCTCAACTACCACGCCTAATTTACGTAAGATTTTAAAAGTCGTGTCCACATCCTTAAGATCTGGCACATTCGTTAAAGTAACAGGTTCGGTAGCCAAAATGGCTGCAAACAAAATTGGAAGTGCGGCATTTTTAGCACCTGAAATATCAACCGTCCCACTTAATGTAAAAGGACCGTGAACACGAAATTTTTCCATTATAAAATCCTTAGAAATAAATAACTGATAATAATGGATCATGTACAAAACTCAAGCGGTCATTTTTGCAAATTTTTTTACAAAATCGACCGCTTAGCTATCATTATCCACTATTCATCGAATAGGCTAGCTTACCATATTAAGTAAGCGATCTTTTTTCCACTGCTCTGTCGAGAAAACTTTAATCGTCAATGCGTGGATAGCATTTGTTGCAAAATATTCACCTAATGGTGCATATACCGCTTGTTGTTGTTTTACTTTTGATAATTGTGCTAATTCATCACTGACAACGATTACGCCATAATGTGAATTCTCACCCTGCGCATGAATCTCCGCTGCTGTCGGTAACGCATTTCTTAAAATTTCTTCGAGTTGTTTTGGTTCCATGTGCTTATAATTCCTTAAGCGTTTTCACAACATAATTTGCTTTTATCGCAAACTATAAATCGATTTAGCCATTCTGATAAATCAAATAATTCCGCTAGTGTTTTCACTGTTTCAGGACTATTGATTAACCAGTTCGGCGTCTGTTTCTGATAATGATTGAGCAATTCAGCAAGCAATGTAAAACCGGCGGAATCAACACGCTCAAGATCTTTTAAATCCCAATAGATATGTTGGTTACCTTTCGGCGATAAAAAAGAAGCACGTTGCTTCCAAAGCGGAAGCAACGTGTCTCGAGTTAATTCGCCTGACAATTTTACAAATAGGCTTTCATTATTCTGCTGAACGCCCCATTGTAATGTTTTTTGTGGCTTCATAAAACTAAAATTATTTACTTAATGTAATCGGTTGTTTAGCGGATTGCGCAACTTGTGCAGTTAAAGCATCAATCCCTTTTTGACGTAAGACGCCGCTCCACTCATTTTGTTTGGTCGCAACCATACTTACACCTTCCGCAGCCATATCATATGCTTGCCATTCACCAGTTTTGCTGTTTTTACGCCATTTAAAATCTAATTTGATTGGCGCAGCGTTGCCTGATGATAACACATTTACACGAATGCTTACGATAGATTTGTCACCTACCGGTTTCTCGCTTTCAATTTGCACTTGTTGGTCTTGGTATTGCGTTAACACTTGTGCGTATGATTGTTCAATAAATTGACCGAAAGCAGTAAAGAATTGCTCACGTTGTGCTTCTGACGCAGAAGAAAGCGATTTACCTAACACTAATTGGCCTGCATATTTCACATGCACACGAGGCATTAAATCATTGCGAACAATGGTACGTAAATATTCCGGATTCGCCTTAATTTTACTTTGATTCGCCTTAATATCGTTAAAGAGTTTATCTGCTGTTTGTTGCATTAAAACGTATGGGCTTGTTTCAGCAAATGCTTGTGCTGAGAATAATGTTGCGACTGCTACAAAACCAGTTACGATTACTTTTTTGATGTTTTTTAACATTTAAAATCTCCAAATGTAAGGTGGTCTTCCCACCCGAAATAAAATATCACTCAGTGAAAATCACTGTGTAATTATTGTGCTTTAGGCTCTGTTTCGCCTTCCGCTTTTTCTCCGTCAGTTTTATCTGATTTTTTATCGCCATATAAGAACTGACCGATTAAATCTTCCAACACCATTGCTGAATTTGTATCAGCAAAGCTACTGCCTTCTTTCATATACTCCGTTTCACCTTCTAACATGAAACCGATATTTAAAGCGATATATTGTTCACCTAGAAGACCAGATGTTTTAATTGAAAGCGAGCTAGTATCAGGAATTTTATTAAAATCTTCATTCACTGCTAAAGTGACTTTAGGCGTATAGGTTTGTGCATCTAAATTAATTTCAGCAACACGTCCTACAACTACGCCTCCGACCTTAATCGGCGCACGGACTTTTAGTCCCCCGATGTTATCAAAAGTTGCGTAAAGAGTGTAAGTCTTCTCTGAGGTAAAACCTTGTACATTCGCAACACGCAAGCCTAAAAATACTAAAGCCGCTAAGCCAAGTAATACAAATAAGCCCACCCAAAATTCATATTTAATTGATTGACGCATTGTCTTTTCCTTTGTGAATTAACCACCGAACATGATAGCGGTCAAAATAAAATCAAGTCCTAGCACAACTAATGAAGCGTGTACCACGGTTCTTGTTGTTGCTTGGCTAATACCTTCTGAAGTTGCAACAGAGTCATAACCGTTAAATAATGCAATCCATACTACGGCAAAAGCAAAAATAATACTTTTAATAAAGCCGTTAATTAAATCGCTCCAATCTACCGAGTTTTGCATTACCGACCAAAAGCTACCACCATCAACACCTTTCCAATCGACACCAACTAGCGAACCGCCCCAGATGCCGATTGCGGTAAAAATTGCCGCTAAAATAGGCATAGAAATCACACCAGCCCAAAAACGTGGTGCAATAATTCGTCTTAGCGGATCAACAGCCATCATTTCAAGGCTTGATAGCTGTTCCGTTGCTTTCATTAAACCGATTTCTGCAGTTAACGCTGAACCTGCACGCCCAGCAAAAAGAAGTGCTGTTACTACAGGCCCTAATTCTCTTAGTAACGATAATGAAACAAGCGTACCTAAACTGGTTTCGGCTGCAAAATCGACTAATACCACATAACCTTGCAAGCCTAATACCATACCGATAAATAAGCCTGACAGCATAATAATGAGTAGAGACTGAACCCCTAACACATATAATTGCTTAATTAATAATGGTGTATGCTTACGAAATTGCGGTTTGCCGATCAATGCGCCAAACAACATAAAGGTTGCTCGCCCAAACGCTCGTATAAAACTAATCACAGAAGAACCGATGCCACTAATAAAATTAATCACTGAATAGCTCCTCCGTATATTCTTTAGCCGGATAATGGAAACGAACCGGACCGTCCGCTTTACCTGCTAAGAACTGAACCACTTGCGGATCTTGACTTGCCATCAATGCTTCCGGCGTACCTTCAGCAATCACGCGCTTATCCGCTACAATATAAGCATAATCAGCAATACTCAGCACTTCCGTTACATCATGTGAAACCACAATTGACGTTAAATTTAATGCTTGGTTGAGTTTTCTGATTAACTCGACAATTACGCCCATACTAATCGGATCTTGTCCGGTGAACGGTTCATCATACATAATTAATTCAGGATCCAGCGCTATTGCTCGCGCTAACGCTGCTCGCCGCGCCATTCCGCCCGAAAGTTCCGCCGGCATTAATTGCGCTGCACCGCGTAACCCGACCGATTCTAACTTCATTAGCACTAATTTTCTAATTAATGCTTCCGGTAATCTTGTATGTTCACGAATAGGGAAGGCAACATTATCGAAGGTAGATAAATCAGTAAATAATGCCCCTGATTGAAATAACATACCCATACGCTGACGAATTTCATAAAGCTTTTTATTGGACGCTTTACATACATCTTCGCCATCAAATAATATCTGCCCTTTTTCAGGAATAATCTGCCCGCCGATTAAGCGGAGTAAAGTCGTTTTACCAATTCCTGACGGCCCCATAATCGCGGTAACTTTACCTTTCTGCACCCGCAGATTTAAGTTGTCATAAATCACCCTTTCACCCCGACTAAAGGTGAGGTTTTTCACTTCAACTAAGTATTCATTATCTCGCATTGGAATTTTCTTTAGTAATTTATATAAAACATAAAATGGTTGGCAATACTCTATTAACCGCCACATAAAGTCAAAGGATTTTTAACTTTTGACAGAAAATGTACAATTTAATAACCATTTTTAATAAACTTTTGCATAAGTAATTGATTATTTTTTAGCTAGACACTTGCTTTTTGAAGGAACCACCACCAAATTAGGTGGTCTGAATGGACACGAGCTACCTTTGAAGCTCGTTGAATTTTTTGACACAAAAAAGGATAAATATAAATGAATAAAGTAATGAAAAAATCGATCTTAGCTTCACTAGTATTAGGTCTCGGTTTATTTTCAGTTCCAGTAACGGCACAAGCGACATTACCGACAGCCGTTGAAGGTCAGCCTCTACCAAGTTTAGCTTCTATGATTGAAAAAGTTCGTCCGGCGGTAGTTAGTATTTCAGTAGAAGGAAAAACGGAAGAAAGAGCCCGTTATCGTCGTGATATTCCGGAAGAATTTGAATTTTTCTTTGGCCCTGATATGTTTGGTGAACGTAGTGCACCGCGTAATTTCCGTGGGCAAGGTTCAGGCGCAATCATCAATGCCGAAAAGGGTTATGTAATTACGAATAACCACGTGATTAAAAATGCGGACAAAATTACGATTAAATTAGAAGACGGTCGAGAATTTAAAGCGAAATTATTAGGCTCAGATCCACTATCGGATGTGGCTTTAGTACAAATTGAAAATCCTAAAAATTTAGTTGAATTAAAATTTGCTGACTCTGATAAGTTACGTGTCGGTGATTTCAGTGTAGCTATCGGTAACCCATTCGGTTTAGGTCAAACCGTAACTTCAGGTATTATTTCAGCGTTAGGGCGTTCAACCGGTAATTCAGACGAAGGTTACGAAAGCTATATTCAAACGGATGCAGCAGTAAACCAAGGTAACTCGGGTGGTCCGTTAATTAATTTAAATGGTGAGTTAATCGGTATTAATACTGCGATTATTTCGCCAAGCGGTGGTAATGCCGGTATTGCTTTTGCGATTCCGAGTAATATGGCAAACAGCCTCGTGCAACAAATCATTGAATTTGGTGAAGTTAAACGTGGTATGCTAGGTATTAAAGGCGGTGAATTAAACGCTGATTTAGCAAAAGAATTCAAAATTGATGCACAAAAAGGCGCATTCATTAGTGAAGTTTTAGCTGATTCTGCTGCTGCGAAAGCCGGTTTAAAAGCAGGCGATGTAATTACTGAGTTAAACGGTAAAAAAATCAATAGTTTCAGCGAATTACGTGCCAAAGTTGCCACCTCAGGTCCAGGTACAGAAATTGAGCTAACGTACTTACGTGACGGTAAAGAAGAAAAAGCGAAAGTAACGCTTCAATCGGACAGCGCTGACAGCACAGCGAAAAACAGTAAAAATACAACCAAAGCAACCACAAAAGATATTATTCCGGCGTTAAAAGGTGCTGAATTTGCTAACCTTGATAAAGACGGTGTAAAAGGTATCGAAATTGCAAAAGTAACTAAAGGTTCGATTGCTGAAAACCGAGGTCTAGCGGAAGGCGATATTATCGTTGGTGTAAACCGTGTCAAAGTAGACAATATCAAGCAATTACGTGAAGTGTTAGATTCGAAGCCTTCTGTTATCGCATTAAATATTCTACGCGGTAATTCAAACTTCTACTTAATCCTTCAGTAATAAGGCATAAAAAAATCCCACCAGTCGGTGGGATTTTTTATTGCTCAAAGATCTGTTTAAAATCTAAATCGGACTGTCGGAATCTAAAGCCATTTGCCAATAATTTTGTGGGAACAAGCGGTTGATTATCCAATAATAATTGCGAACGCTCGCCTAAAATCAATTTAAGTATAAACGCTGGCACGGCAAACCACGCACAACGTTTCAAATAAGCAGCTAAACGAGCGTTAAATTCTGCATTCGTAACCGGATGAGGTGCAACGAGGTTAAATGGACCTCTGCAATTTGCATTTTTCAATAAAAATAAGACCGCTTGTATGTGATCTTCCAAAGCAATCCACGCCCAATGTTGCTGCCCAAAGCCAAGCTTACCGGCTAAATTTAACCGATATAACGGCAACATTTTTAGTAATGCGCCACCCTGTGGAGCAAGCACCATTCCCGTTCTAATTAAACATACTCGTGTTCTTGGACTCTCCGCCTGTAATGCTACCGCTTCCCATTGTCGACAAAGCTCTGCACTAAAATTCGTACCACAAGCTGCAGATTCATCCATTAAGGAGTCAGAACGAACATTGCCGTAATAACCGGTTGCTGAACCTGAAATAAAAGTATGTGGGGGAGTTTGACTTGCCTGAATCAGTTTTACTAATAATGACGTGATTTGTAGGCGGCTCTCCGATAACCGCTGTTTTTGTGCCGAAGTCCACGCTCGCTCAAAAATCGGCTCTCCAGCCAAATTAATGACAGCATCAAATCCGTTCAAATTCGTAAAACTTGCAAGATTTTGACAAAATTCGACCGCTTGCGTAAAAGTAACCTTTGGATTCGATTGGCGGGTAACCAGTGTTAATGAATGTCCTTGCGCTAATAACGCCTCGACTAAACGCTGTCCGATAAAACCCGTTCCGCCGGTAATTAAAATTTTCATTAGAGCGATGACTCAAATAACTCAGTAATATTTTGGATTAGATCTTCCATGGCTGTTGAGCGTGTTGGAGTAATAAAAATCGTATCATCACCGGCAATCGTGCCTAAAATGCCTTCGCTTTTTCCCATTGAATCCAATAAACGAGCAATTAATTGTGCTGCGCCCGGACTAGTTTTTACGACAATTAGCACATCATTATAATCAATATCAACGACTAAATTCTTTAAAGGGCTGGAGGTTGTCGGCACACCTAATTCGGCAGGTAATTGATAGACCATTTCCATCTTGGTATTACGTGTTCTTACCGCACCGAATTTAGAAAGCATACGTGATACTTTAGACTGATTAATATTTTCAAAGCCTAATTCTTGCAATGCATTCACAATCTCGCCTTGAGAACCGAATTTTTCTTGTTTTAGCAACGCTTTAAATGCTTCTGATAAATTATCAAGCTTTTCCATCTCATCTCCCTTATGCAATATTGCTTCGATTAGAAGCATAATTTTTGCTTACAAGTACCAAAAAATCAATCTAAATCAAACATTAGAAAAATTTTTCCCAGAGATTCGTTTTATTTAGCATCAATCTTAACAAATGTTTGTTAAACTTAGCCTAGTTTTATTTTATAACCATTATTGATTAGGAGTTGTTTATGAAAGTTGCACTTTTAGGCGCTGCAGGTGGGATCGGGCAAACTCTTGCTCTCTTACTAAAACTTCGTTTACCTGCCGGAACGGATCTTGCGTTATATGACATTTCGCCGGTCACTCCAGGTATTGCGGTAGATATCAGTCACATTCCAACATCGGTAAATGCTGTCGGCTATTCAGGTGAAGATCCGAGTGAAGCACTTAAAGACGCTAATCTTGTCCTATTAACTGCGGGTGTTGCACGTAAACCGGGTATGACTCGTGCGGATCTCTTTAATATTAATGCGGGCATTATTAAAAACTTGGTTGAAAAAGTCGCTGAGGTTTGCCCGAATGCTTGTATCGGTATTGTTACAAACCCAGTAAACACACTTGTTCCAATTGCTGCTGAAGTATTACGTAAAGCTGGCGTATATGACAAACGTAAATTATTCGGTGTAACAACACTTGACGTTGTTCGTGCAAAAACATTTACGTCCGAATTAAAAGATAAAAATGTCGAAACGGTTAAAGTACCTGTTATCGGCGGTCACTCTGGTCCAACTATTCTGCCGTTACTTTCTCAGGCACTTGCGGAAGGACTTCCGGTTTCATTTAGCCAAGAAGAGATTGAGTCATTAACTTATCGTATCCAAAATGCCGGTACGGAAGTAGTGGAAGCAAAAGCTGGCGGTGGTTCCGCAACACTTTCAATGGCAGAATCAGGCGCACGTTTTGCGGTAGCAGTATTCAAAGCATTATTAGGTGAAGACTGCGTACGTTATGCTTATGTAGAAAGTAAAGAAGGTTCAGATTATCCGGAATTCTTTGCGCACCCAGTAAGATTCGGTTTAACAGGTGTAGAAGAAATTCTGCCAATCGGTAAATTAAGTGAATATGAACAAACAAAATTAAACGAAATTAAACCGATTCTTAAAGCGGATATTGAATTAGGGAAAAATTTTGTAAATTCATAACTTGATGTTTATAAAAGGGTTGAGCAATTCAACCCTTTTTTATAAACTCAAGCACGGCAATAAGTATTAATTGCCGTCTATAATATACAAGGATTTATGTATGAAAGCGCATTTATTTTCTTTAATGGCTCTTGCTGTAACGATTACGGCTTGTAGTTCAAATCAACCGGTTCAAATCGTTAAAGAACCTTCTACTAAAACGGAATATACTCCGGCTCGCAATCCACATTCCACTCAACAAGCCTTACCCGCAAATGTCACCGCAATCTGTGTAGATGGAAGTTATTCAACTTCACCGGTAAATGAAGCTTGTGTTGGCAACGGTGGCGCAAAACACATTATTTCTCGTTATCATTCTGAGTAATAAAAATAAACAAGCGGCCATCTTTTAATGAAATCTTGCAAAGTTTTCATTAAAAATGACCGCTTATATTTATAGATTATAATTAACCTAAAATTTTTGCTAATTCAGCGCTTACTTCTTCAACCGGTTTTGTGCCGTCTAAACGCTCATAACGTGTATTACCCGCTTCAGCTTCTGCTGTATAGTAAGCAATTAATGGTTTAGTTTGTTTGTGATAAATAGCTAAACGTTCTAATACTGTTTCAGGCTTATCATCTTGACGAATAATTAAATCTTCGCCGGTTACATCATCTTTACCTTCAACTTTCGGTGGATTATAAACTACGTGATAAGTACGGCCTGACGGTTGGTGTACACGACGACCGCTCATACGCTCAACAATCACTTCATCCGCTACATCAAACTCTAATACTAAGTCAATTTTAACGCCTGAATCTTTTAATGCATCCGCTTGCGGAAGCGTACGTGGGAAACCATCTAACAAGAAGCCATTTGCGCAATCCGGTTGCGCGATACGATCTTTTACTAATGCAACGGTTAATTCATCCGGTACTAATTTACCTTCATCCATTAACGCTTTTGCTTGTTTACCAAGCTCTGTACCTTCTTTAATTGCCGCACGGAACATATCGCCTGTTGAAATTTGCGGAATACCAAATTTGTTCATAATAAATTGTGCTTGTGTACCTTTACCTGCACCCGGCGCACCTAATAGGATAATTTTCATTGTAAAGCCTCTTGAAAATAAAAGATGAATGAATAAAAAAGCTAAGGCAGTAACCTTACCGATTACTGCCTTAAATTGCAAATTTTTTACTAAATTTGGCCGCTTGTAAAAAGTTGAAGCTCAAATAAATTTAAATTTACCGTAAAGCTATATTTCCCATTGACAATACAATTCTTATTGATAATAATTCCCGTTATCTTAAATTGTACTCTATATTCATAAGGATCTATTGTGAAAAGAAATCAACTCACTATTGCAGTATTAGCCGCTATCAGTTCATTTGCTTATGCAAATCCAGAACAATCAAAAGAAACGATGGAGTTATCTGAAATTGTTGTAACCGATCGTCAAGGTGCTAAAGTGCAAACCAATATTGTGACACTAGCTGAAAAAAATGAACGTACTGAAACAGATTTACGAGGTTTACTTTCAAAAGAACCTTCAATTGAATTTGCCGGAGGTAATGGTACATCTCAATTCTTAACCATTCGTGGTATGGGGCAAAACTCGGTAGATATTAAAGTGGATGGCGCATCATCTGATAGCCAAATTTTATATCACCAAGGACGTTTTATTATTGATCCATCACTCTTAAAAAGTGTTTCGGTACAAAAAGGTGCTGGTTCAGCAAGTGCTGGTATTGGTGCCACAAACGGTGCGATTATCGTAAAAACGGTTGATGCTTTAGATCTCTTGAAAAATAGTGAGCGTGATTACGGATTTAAATTAAATAGCGGTTACTCTAGCAATGATGGCCACTCTTATGGTGCAACAGTTTTTGGTAAAGCAGGTAACTTTGATGCATTACTTTCTTTCAACCGCAATGACGAAGATAATTACAAAGCAGGTAGAAACTTCGTAAACGGCTTAGATGGTAGCAATAAAGTTCCTTACAGCGGATTAGATAAACGTAATTATATTGCTAAATTGGGTGCAACTTTTGGTGATCATCGTTTTGTATTAAGTCATTTACAAGATCAACATCGTGGTGAGCGTTTAGTACGAGAAGAGTTCGCTACATTTAGTGCAGCCAATAATCCTCGTCTTAGTGTTGCTCGCCAATCACCATCTTATCGAGAAACAACCTTAAGCAATACCAATCTTGAATATATCGGTAAAAACTTAGGTTTTATTAATGAATTAACTGCAAATGCGTATTTAATGAAGAATAAACGCTATTCTGCTGATGATAGCGGTTGTGGATATTGCGGTAGCGTTAAAGGCCCTACAACAACTGTAATTAAAACTCAAGGTGCGAATGTAAACTTTGATTCATTCATTGGTGAAGACATCTTAGTTAAATACGGTATAAATTACCGTAATCAGGAAATTGAACCGCATACTAAACGCCCATTTGTAACTAATAATCCGGAAAAAACCGATACTGGCGCTTACGTTGAGATGATTAGTGGTATCAACGATTTCACCTTTACAACCGGTTTACGTTACGATTATTTCGATATGAAAGCGAATGACGGTGTGAAAGCGTCTGATGGTAAATGGAATCCAAGTGTCGGTTTAATTTATCAAGCAACACCTGAATTAAGTCTGAGTGCAAACCATAACTATGCATCACGTAGCCCTCGTTTATACGATGCATTAATGGTTGGCTTAAGACGTGTATCAGTAGATCCAAATATCGAAGCAGAGCGTGCGCGTAATACTGAAATCGGTTTCAACTATAATAATGGCGACTTTACTTTTGAAGGTAGCTACTTCTGGCAAAAAGTAAATAACTTAATTGTTAACCCTCAAGCAAGACATGATGCAAATGGCAATATCATTAACGGTATTACACAAGCAGTAAATGACGGTTACTCTAAAAACCACGGTTATGAGTTAAATGCTGCTTATCGCTATGAAGGCTTAACCGCTCGCTTCGGTGTATCAGAAAGCAAACCAAGATTCTACTTAAATGATACAAAAGTTAATTCTACTTTAAATCCAGAATTTGCCGTACAAGTAGGTCGTACTTGGACTGCAGGTTTAGCTTATCGCTTTGAAAACCCTAATTTAGAACTAGGTTGGAAAGGTCGTTATGTAGAAGATGAAGATGGCTATGCACTAGCGAATGCAGACGAAACTATCGCAAATACACATCGTGATAGCTATATCAACCATGATTTCTACGTTAACTGGAAACCATTGAAAAACGATAGCTTAAATGTGAATTTGGCATTAAATAATGCATTCAATAAATTCTATTATCCACACAGCCAACGTGGTACAACTTTACCGGCTGTTGGACGTGATTTCCGTCTAAACGTAAACTATACTTTCTAAACTTAGTTATAAGAAAGTTGTAAATAAATAATTAGCCCCCTAAAAGTTGGATAAAATACCTAACAATTAGGGGGCTAATTTTATGTAAGCACATTACAAGCGGTTAAATTTATATAATTATTTACGATTCAGGTGCTTTCCACGGTGCAACTTTAATCAACATCAACATTCCCGGAATGGCAACAAAGAAACAAATCCAGAAAAACTGATAATAGCCGAAGGCTTCGACCAAATGTCCGGTATAAGCGCCTAAAAATTTACTTGGCAGTGCGGCGAGGCTAGTAAAAATCGCTAATTGCATTGCGGTATACATCGGATTGGTTTCTCGTGCCATAAAAGCGACAAAGGCTGCTGTACCTAACCCGACACCAAGATACTCACCCGCCATTACAATACCTAATTTAAATAATTCGGCTGAACCGATAGAAGCGGTCGGAAAATACTCAAAACTTGCAAGATAGGCAAAACCCAAAATGGTAATTAACTGTACCGTTCCGAAAATCCATAACGCACGATTTACTCCCAGCTTGAGCATTGCTATTCCGCCGATAATCCCACCACCGATACTACACCAAAGCGAAGTTGTTTTTACCACCGCCGCAATATGCGATTTGGTAAAGCCCATATCTAAAATAAATTTGGTTTGTAATGAAGTCGCTAGCGAATCACCGAGCTTATATAAGAAAATAAATAGGATAAGTCCTACTGCACCCCATACACCTTTACGGCTGAAAAACTCCTTAAACGGATCAACAAACGCCGTATAAAACGGTTTACTACGGTCAATCGGTTTACTTTGCGGCTCATCTGCAAAGAGCGTTACCAATAGGCAAGGTAACATAAAGGCGGCGGTAATAAGAAATACCGTTTGCCATGGATAATGATCCGCCAAGAAAAGCGATAAACCGCCCGGTATTAGACCGGCGATACGATAAGCGTTCACATGAATGGAATTGCCTAAGCCCAATTCATTGTCCGATAAGATTTCTCGGCGATAAGCATCTACCACAATATCTTGTGTAGCAGACAGAAAGGCTAAAATTACTGAAAGCACGGTAATAATACCGATATCCGCTACCGGATCAAAAAAGCCAAAACTGGCTAGAATTGCCAATAAGCCTAATTGAGAAAGAAAAATCCAACTGCGGCGGCGGCCTAAAAACGGTGGAAAATAGCGATCCAATAATGCTGCCCACAAGAATTTCCATGTATAGGGCAATGAGGTTAAAGTAAAGGCGGCGATGGTTTTAATATCAAGATTTGCTGAGGTAAACCAAGCCGGCATTAATTGGATAAGCACAAATAAAGGTAAGCCGGAACAAAAACCGGTATAAATACAAAGCAACATATTTTTAGTAAAAATTTGTCGCCAAATTGAGGTCTGAGGGGCTGAATGAGAAGCGGTCATTTTTTCCTTTTCTTTTACAAATAGATGAGAATTCGCCAACTTGTGTTAGCTTAATTATCAGGCATCATAGCAGAAAACTTCAAAGATAAAAAAGGCACAAACGTAAACGCTTGTGCCTTCATATTCCTAAAAATAATTAGCCTTTATAACCATTCGGGTTATTTTTTTGCCAATTCCAAGTATCTTTCATCATTTGCTCTAAACCACGTTCGGTTTTCCAACCTAATTCTTTTAACGCTTTAGACGGTTCAGAATAGCAAACCGCAATATCCCCTGGACGGCGATCAACTAATTTATAAGGTACTTTGATGTCGTTTGCCGTTTCAAACGCTTTTACCATATCCAGCACAGAATAACCCGTTCCTGTACCTAAATTATAAACATGGAAACCGGCATCGCCTTGGTGTTTATCCAACGCTTTTAAATGTCCTAATGCTAGGTCTACCACGTGGATATAGTCACGTACACCAGTGCCATCGTGTGTTTCATAATCGCTACCGAATACTGAAAGTTCTTTTAATTTACCGACTGCAACTTGGCTAATATAAGGCAATAAGTTATTTGGGATACCGTTCGGATCTTCACCGATTAAACCACTTTCATGCGCCCCTACCGGATTGAAATAACGTAACACTACCGCACTTAATTGTGGGAACGCTTTTACTGTATCTTCCAATACTCGCTCAACCATATATTTTGATGTACCGTATGGATTTGTCGTACCACCAACCGGACAAGATTCTACAATCGGAATAATTTGCGGATCACCGTAAACTGTTGCAGATGAACTGAATACAATTGTATTCACACCTGCCGCTAACATTTCTTCGACTAAAACGATAGAACCCGTTACATTATTTTGATAGTAACGTAGTGGCTCACGCACACTTTCACCTACCGCTTTTAAACCTGCAAAGTGGATAACAGATTCAATTTTATTTTCTGAAAAAATTTTACGCAAAATATCACGGTCTAAAATATCGCCTTGATAAAAAGTTACCGTTTTTCCTGTGATCTGTTTTACACGTTCCAAAGAAACTTCGCTGGAATTAGATAAATTATCTAACACGACAATTTCACGATTTGCATTTAATAATTCAACGAGCGTATGCGAACCGATATAACCCGCACCACCAGTCACTAAAATAGCCATATAGCCCCCTCAGTTAAGTATCGATAGTTCTCTATTATACTCGTTTTAAGATAACAGTGAACAAGCTTCACATAGGTTTACGTCCGGCTTTTCACTTGTTATTTAAAAAAATAATATTTTGTATTATGAAATTTTAAAAAAGTTCCATATTAACAACATATAAGACCACTATTTATTTTTGTATTTTATATGACATATTGGACCTCTACTGCTATTGATTAGCATATAAATATTACTCTATAATAAATTTAACTATATTTATTCACTACAATGCATTACACAAGTTAACAAATTTTAAAAAATTACTGCCGCCATAAAACTCAGCAGTATATTTGTATATTTCGCTAAAACAGACGAATAACATTTACCCCAATTTAGATAAACAGCCTATAAATAATGGCTTTTACACCAAAAGAATACTCAACAGAAGATAAAAAAATACATTTGTAGTTTTTAATACAACTAGCGAGTAAATCTACTAATTAATAAATATTACAGGGGTCTTTATGTCTAATTTACATACTATTTTTAAAGCATTATCTGAATCTCAACAAGGAAACATTTTTTACTATCCTAATGGAGGGAATGCAGGTGATGCGTTGATAGATATGGGCTTTTATACTTTAGCACAACAATTTAACCTGAAGTTTTCTTTAATCTCTCAGGACAAAATCAGTCAATTAAAAGATAACGACATTGTATTAATTGGCGGTGGTGGTTGTTTAGTTCCTGAATGGAATTCAACTCCAAATTTTTTAAAAGCATTAATCAACTTAAACCTAAAGTTAAAATTAATTATTTTACCGCATTCTATTCGTGGCATTGATGAATTAATTTCAAATTTACCGGAAGATAGCATTATCTTTTGTCGAGAAAAATATAGTTTTGAATATTGTCAAAATATATCTAATGCTAAAGCCGTTTATCTGGCTGACGATATGGCATTTTGTATAAATCCAATGCAAATTTTGACAAGCAACCCTCATTTTAAAATTAAATTAACGAGTAAAAATATTATTCGTAAAATATTGATCAATTTCCACCGCTTACGTGCACTATTTACCTCTCAAATTAATGCTATGCGCACCGATAAAGAGAGCAACCAAAATTTAAATGTAAAAAGAAGCTTGGCTAATGACTTATCACTTGTTGCTAGTTTTGGAACTGACAATTATCAAGCTTCACTCTATAGCGCTAAACAATTTTTAAAACTCATTGATTTATACGAAGAAGTTAAAACCGATAGATTACATGTAGCAGTCGGTGCTTATCTGCTAAATAAAAAATTAAGCATTTATAACAATGGATACTATAAATGCAAGGGCGTATATGAACAAAGTATGTCCCACTCTAATAACGTGACATTTATTGAATAAGAATGAAAAAAGTATTTTTCCTCCTTTTACTAAAAGCGATTGGTGCGGGATCATCATTACTGCTAGGTATGGCAATTTCCCGATATTTCGGGGTGGATGTGTTAGGTCAATATGGGTTAGTAACCACCTATATTTTGATCCTTTCATTAATTGCCAACTGGGGGAATTATGTTCACATTATTGAGTTTAACCAACGAACCATTAGCCCGAAATTCCTCGGTTTTTGGACATTAACTTCATGCTTGATTACCGTCTTTTCCGTTTGGCTGTTTCAGTTTGAATTCGGGCTTTGGTATATAGGATTTGTAGTGCTGTTCTACTCTTTTTTCTACTGTAAATCCTCGATTTTTATCGTAAACCAGATGCAGTATCTCAATACTTCGATTGATGACGGGTTACGTTATTTGTTACCACTAATTTTTATCTTGGTATTTAGCTATTTTATAGAAGACGTAGATTTCTTCTGGTTATATTTTTATGCCACTTTCGCACTCTTTTTATTTGCTGCGTGCTTAACGAAAAAATATGTAAAAAATGACGCGAAATCGACCGCTTATCACTATAAAGATTTGTTGCAATACGGTGCAATTCCTACATTATCGGCACTTTTCGTGCTACTGAATGCACAATTTGACCGTATCATTTTGTCTTACTTTGTTGATGATAAAGCCGTGGGGATCTATGTCATTTGTTACAGTTTTATGGCATTAATTTCTTACTTTTCCGCCTCGGTAATGGCGGTAGTAACACCAAATATCGTCAATTTATATAAACAACAGGAATATACGAAACTTTATAGCTACACTAAAAAATACACGATTTTCTTATGCTTATTTAGTTTCTCAATTGTCGCAGTAAGTGCGGTAATTGGTGATTTCTTGTTTTATCTTTACGGTGTTGAAAATACATACGAAGGATATGTTTCATTACTGATTTTAATGCTGGGAATATCACTTTCTCAAATATGGGGGTTTGGAATGACACTCGCCAGCTATACGGAAAATAAAAAGATATTATTGAAATATCAAGCCATTGTTTTCTGTATTAGCGCTCTCTTATGCGTATTCTTAGCTCATCTATACGGCATTATCGGAGCAGCAATTTCCACTGCACTAGGCGTTAATATGATTAAAGCCTTAGTGTGGAATTATTATCGAAGAGAAAATATTAAGCTTGGCATTATTTAGGTGGTAATAACAATTGAAAATCGGCATTACGTTAAAAAGGCAGGCCTATACCCCAGAGGCCTTCGCTTATAAAGAATATTTAACTAAACGCAATCATTTAGTTCAGTTAGATTACGAAGAAAACTTAGCTCCCGATAATGATATTAATATCTATTTCTTGGGAATGCGCCCTTTTTGGAAACGATATGCGCCACAATCGGCATTAGAAGTGCATGAATATCAAAGCCTTTCTATGCCTAAATATTCCAGCATAAAAAATTTCATTAAAAAATGTGCTAATACAAAGCCCCAAGGGCGCATATTTCTTAATGAAATTGTAAAAAAAGAGTTCGGTTTCTGCGATAGCCTTCCTTACATATATCGGGATATGGGGATTGATTCCGCCTTATTTCAGAGTCCGAATCCGCATCCCGAATATGATGTGGTTTACGCTGGATCAATTATTGGAAGAATAGGCTTAATACAAAGTCTGGTAAATCTTGCCAAATACTACAAAGTGGTAGTGGTTGGTGAAGTTGATAATGAAACCTATGCGATTTTAAAAGCCTCAGGTATCAATATGACCGGTAAAGTCAACCGAACTGACTTGCCGCAAATTTATGCTAATGCACGTTTTGGATTAAATTACACACCTGATGTGTATCCGTTTAATATTCAAACTAGCACAAAGACATTGGAATATTTAGCGTCAGGATTACGCTTGATTTCAAATCGTTATTACTGGGTTGAAGAATTTTGTAAAAAAATTGGCTACGAACCAATTTGGCTTGAAAACATAAATGCTAAGCAATGTGATTTATCACTCGATAAATATCATCGCATAGATATGTCTATGTATTCTTGGGAAGCAATTCTAGACAATTGTCATTTTACAGAATTTTTGACCAACATTTTAGAAAGCAAATAATAAGTATTTATGTTTATTTATTGGTATATTTGGGCAACTATTGTTGTCATGAACCTCATAAACCTTCCTAAAAATAAAGGTGGAGAAATTTTCTTATTAATTTTCTCCGCATTTATCTTTATTTTTATTGGCGGTCGTTTTGAGGTCGGTGGAGACTGGTTTAGTTACCTATATATCTTTGACTTATATAAAGCAGACAATTTTTTTAAAGTCGCCGGTTCATCAGAATATGGATATGGATTTTTTAACTGGTTAGCCCATCAATTAAATTATTCGATTTCATTTGTTAACTTTGTTTGTGCGTTCTGTTTGATAATAGGATTTTATCAATTATCACGCCAATTCAAACATCTGTTCCTAGCATTTCTGATTGCATTTTCTTATACCATTATTGCCGTAGGTATGGGGTATACCCGTCAATCTGCCGCAATAGGTCTAGTATGTTATGCATTTTCAACCTTATTTGCACCAAACCCGAAGAAATGGAAATTTTTCGTGTGGATTGCCCTTGCCTATTTATTTCATAAATCTGCAATTATTTTCCTCGCATTTTTACCATTAATTAACTCGGAATTTTATAAGAATAAAATATTTTATTTATATTCTTTATTCGTCATTCTTTTCTCGTTTTATATCATTTATATGATTTCACAAGGAGAAAGTGCATATACCTCTGGTGAATTATCCTCAGCAGGTGCGGTATTTAGGATAGCACTCCACTTATTACCTATTGTCGTTTATTTATGGCAACGGCATATTTTTGTGGAAAGCTACCCGAATACCTATCGTTTATTAGATTTAATGTGTATTTTAATTCTAATATTCTTACCCGTTAGCTTTGTTTATTCAACCATTGCTGACCGTTTTAATCTTTATTTTGTTATTTTCGACATCGCTGTCTTCGGAAAATTTTTTGAATATTTAAAATCCTTTGAATTAAAAGCATTATTTTTAATTGCTCTAATTATTGAAAATACAATGCTGTTTTTCATTTGGATAAATTATTCGCCTTATGCTTTGTGCTGTTTCGATTACAGAAATGTTCTATTTATGTAGCTTATTATGAAAAAGATCGTACTTATCGGCAATGTTGCCTCCATGATTACTAATTTCCGTAAAGAATTAGTCATTGAATTAGTGAGTAGAGGCTATACAGTTTACTGTTATGCCTATGGCTATACGGAGAAGGAACAAAAAGAAGTCAGCGGTTGGGGAGCAATTCCTAAAGCGCATTTTATTAATCCAAAAGGCATGAACCCTGTTAAAGATTTAAAAGCGGTTTATCTGCTTATGAAAGAATTAAAACAGCTTCAACCTGATATCGTCTTCAGCACCTTTATCAAACCGGTTATTTTTGGTTCTTTAGCTGCAAAACTTGCTCAAGTACCTAAAGTGATCGGTATGATTGAAGGCTTAGGTAATGCGTTTACGCCTTATAAAGAAGGAAAAACACGAAAAGCGAAGATTGTGCAAGCAATCCAAGTCTTGCTTTATAAAATTTCTCTCCCCTTCTTGGATAAACTTATTTTCTTAAATCCGGATGATAAAAAAGATTTAATCGATACTTATCGTATTTCGACAAAATCTACCGCCATTCTAGGAGGGATTGGAGTGGATCTGGAACGATTTGGTTATCAAGAAGTAGATATCACAAAAGAAGTGTCTTTCTTATTTATCGCTCGCCTATTAAAAGAAAAAGGGATTTTTGAATATCTTGAAGCAGCAAAAAAAATCAAAGCGGAACATCCAACTACGCGCTTCACTATTATTGGTGGCTTTGATGAAGGTAACCCTTTTGCAATATCAAAAGATGCATTGGACGATTATATCAAACACGGTGTTATCGAATATCTTGGTTATGTAAATAACGTCCCGGAAGTGATTGCTAACAGTTCGATATTCGTATTGCCATCCTATCGAGAAGGCGTGCCAAGAAGTACTCAAGAGGCAATGGCAATCGGTCGAGCTGTTATTACAACAGATGTACCGGGATGCCGAGAAACTGTTGAAGATCATAAAAACGGTTTACTGGTACCGGTATATTCGGTGGATGAGCTTGCGCAAGCGATGCGCTATTTCATTGGAAACAAACAGGAAATTCTCAATATGGGCATTGAGAGCCGCAAAATGGCCGAACAAAAATTTGATATTGCCAAAGTCAACGACAAACTGATTTCTATTCTAGAGGAGAGCTAAGATGAGATTTATTATTTGTGGCGTAATTGCCATTTTTCTACCTGCATTCATATTAAATATATTTGCCGATTTACCGGAAGGTTTTATTTCGCACAGTATTTTTATCGGTGCAGTGTGCTATGTATTCCACTTATTACTTTCACATAAATTATCAAATTACCCAGGTAAACATGAGAATCTCATTTTATTACCAAGCGTAATCGTAACCTATAGCTTTAGTTTAGTTGTCATCACTTTATTCCAAGTAACTTATTCTGTTGCTTATTTTGTTTGGCATATCCTATTAGTGATTGGTTTAGATTATTGGTCAAACCGAATGAAATATAGCGGTCCAAATCCGACTATTCACTATATTCCGTTAGGTAAAGCCAAAAATCTTGAACAAATCCCAAATGTAAATTGGGTAAAACTTGAAGATCCGAATCAAGTCGTTTCAAATATACAAACACTTGTTGCAGACCTGTACTCACCAAAATTAACCGATGAGTGGGAACGTTTTATCTCAAAACAAACTCTAGCAGGTGTTGATACTTATAACGTGCGCCAGATCCGCGAATCACTTACCGGACGTACTAAAATTACTCATATGTATGAAAATGACCTTGGTTCACTTCAACCTTCAGTAGCCTATTTAAGAACCAAGCAGTTTATTGATTCAGTATTGGTTTTACTTAGCTTCCCAATTGTCTTACCGGTAATGCTGATTACCGCTATTCTGATTAAATTAGAAAGCGAAGGACCGGTACTATTTATTCAAAAACGTATTGGTCAGAAAGGTGAAGAATTTAGTATTTATAAATTCCGCAGTATGTGTAAAGACTCTGAGAAAGACGGTGCGAAATTGGCAAGCGTTGGTGATATGCGAGTTACTCGGGTCGGTAAATTTATTCGTAAAACACGTATTGATGAATTACCGCAATTTTTCAATGTACTTAAGGGTGATATGGCATTAATCGGCCCTCGTCCGGAACAAAAAGCATTTGTGGAACAATTCGACCAAAATATTCCGTTTTATAGCTATCGTCATATCGTAAAACCGGGTATTACCGGCTGGGCGCAAGTAACGCACGGCTATGCTGCAACCGAAGATGAAACGCAAGTGAAAATTGAACATGACTTCTACTATATTAGACATTTCTCTTTTGCGCTTGACGTATTAATTTTCTTTAAGACGATCCAAACCATGTTAACCGGTTTCGGTGCCCGCTAAGCGGTCTGTTTTCGACTATTTTTTACAAAGAGTATTGTATTTATGAATAGATTAGTAAAAAAACTCTCAATTCTTACCGCTTCTTTAGCATTGGCGAGTTGCTCTCTTTTTCCGAGTAGTTATTCTCCGATTCGTTATAAAAATGTAGAAGTAAAGGGTGAAGTACTTGATGTCGATAAAGCGGTTGATGCTTATCTGATTACCCCGCAATTATTGAAAGAACTCGCACCTTTCAAGGCCAGCGCACAGAACAATCCCGCATTGGATCAGCAAATCAAGGCTTATCAATATCACGTTGGGATCGGTGACGTATTAAATGTTACCGTTTGGGATCACCCTGAGCTAACCACACCGGCAGGAACTTATCGTTCGGCAGCGGATAGCGGTAACCAAGTCCATGCTAACGGTACAATTTTTTATCCTTATGTCGGCACAATTAAAGTAAACGGCTTAACCGTGAACCAAATTCGAGATCGCATCACTAGCCGCCTTGCCTCTTATATTATGGAGCCGCAAGTGGAAGTGACGGTAGCTTCTTTCCAATCTAAAAAAGCTTACGTCACCGGAGAAGTAAAAAATCCGGGGCAACAATTTATCAGCAATGTGCCTTTAACACTGCTTGATGCGATTAATAAGGCTGGCGGACTTTCTACCGATGCAGATTGGAATAACGTCACAATTACTCATCGTGGACAAGATGAAATCGTATCAGTAGAAGCTCTGTTACAGAAAGGCGATCTTACGCAAAATCGCTTGCTAACAGACGGCGATATTATTCATATTCCACGTAATGACGCACAAAAAGTATTTGTTATCGGTGAGGTACAAGCGCCGCAATTATTAAAAATCGGACGTAATGGCATGAGCCTTACTGAAGCGATTTCTGCTAGCGGCGGCATTGATAAGCTCGCTGCCGATGCAACGGGTATTTTCGTTATCCGTGGAGAACGAGGTACAAAACAAGTGGTTGAAGATAATAACGGCAACCAAATTGAAAAAGTGGCAAATATCTACCAGTTAGACGTAACCAACCCGACTTCTTATATTTTAGGTACCGAGTTCTTCCTGAAACCATACGATGTCGTTTATGTTACAACAGCACCACTTACCCGCTGGAACCGTGTGATCACCCAAGTATTACCGACAATTACCGGCTTTAACGATTTAACCGAAGGTACGCTTCGTATTAAGAATTGGTAATCAAACCTCAATCGAAAAGGTAATGGAATGAATAATAAAGACGTTAAAAATGATGAGATCGATTTAATGCGATTCATCAATGTATTACTTGATAATAAGTATCTGCTCCTATTCTGCACCGTTGTTTGTGCCGCATTAGGCTTAAGTTACAGTATTCTTTCTACACCTGTTTATACTGCGAATGCGGTTGTGCAGGTTGATGAAAAGAAGTCGGGTAATATTTTAAAAGAATTGTCCGACGGTTTTACCCAAGAGTCTTCGCCAAATACTGAAATCGAGGTGATTAAATCTCGCTTGGTGCTGGCAAAAACCGTGGAAGATCTCAATCTGACAACAGAAGTAAAACCGATACGCTCAATTCCTTTTATCAGTAAAGGACTTGAGAATCTTGCAGGCTATACGCCGGATATTTTGGTTGCTGAATTTATACCTGAAAATGAGAACCTAGAAGAATTAATTCTCGAAATCGGGGCAAATAAGGGGGAATATCGCCTTTATCACAAAGATGGCGAAACACTAATTTTAGAAGGCTTGGTCAATCGTTCTTACGCTAACGACCAACTTAAATTCAAAGTGTCTATCTTGCACGGCAATGCAGGACAACGCTTTAGTTTGAAAAAGATCGCTGAACTGGCGGCAATTGAAAGATTGCAACAACGTTTACACATTAATGAAAAAGGTAAACAAACCGGTGTGATCGAAATTGCGATCCGAGGTGAAAGCCAGCGTGATATCAAAAATATCATTAAAAGTGTTTCCGAAAGTTATGTGCAACAAAATGCCCATAAAAATGCGGCAGAAGCCTCTAAGAGCTTAGAGCTACTGCAAAATCGCTTACCGGAAGTAAGAGAAAAATTAGTCGAAGCGGAAAACAGTCTGAATAAGTATAAAGAAGACAATAGCTCTATCGACTTAGATTTAGAAGCTAAGTCTTATTTAGACCGCTTGGTACGTATTGATGCGGATTTAAACGCCTTAACCATTAAAGAAGGCGAGATTGCTCAGAAGTTTACTAAACGCCACCCGACTTACGTTGCCTTGTTAAACCAGAAAAAAACCTTACGTGATGAAAAAGCTAAAATCACGAAGGAAATGGAAAATTTACCGGCAACCCAACGAGATATGGTGAGCTTAAACCGTGAGCTTGAAGTGGATCAGCAAATCTATATGCAGCTTTCTAATAAATTGCAGGAGCTGGATGTAGTTAGAGCCGGTGCGGTCGGAAATGCTCGTATTTTAGATGCGGCTCAAGTGCTACCGAATCCAAGCGTATTAAGCAAAGCGGTTTCAACATTACTATCCGGATTTTTAGGATTCGTATTAGGGCTTATCATCTCGTTAATTAAAGCGCTATTTAACCGTACAATTCAATCACCGGCTATGGTGAAAAAATTAGGGCTAACCGCTTATACCAGCATACCGAATAGCAAAAAGCAGCCGAACTTCTCATTTGATAAGTTCAAGCAAGGGCGCTTAAATATAAATAATGCGAAATTATTATCGGAAAATGTACCGACAGATGCAGCAATTGAAGCGTTACGAGGCTTGCGAGCAGATATTCACTTCGCAATGCAAGAGGCGAAAAATAAGGTGTTAATGGTTTCAAGTGCTTCATATGACACCGGCAATACCTTTATCGCAACCAACCTAGCCAATATCGTGGCGAAATCAGGCAAAAAAGTTTTACTGATTGATGTCGATACACGTTATAGCTATTTAGACAAAATGTTTGATACCGAAAATAAAAATGGTATTGGTGAAGCCTTAACTCAATCATTACCCTTTGAATCTGTCGTCAACCCTGCGGCTAATGCGCATTTTGATGTGATCTCAAAAGGTAAAATCACGGAAAATCTCTCTGAATATTTACTCGGCGAGCGTTTCCAACAGCTGTTATCTTGGGCGAATACCAACTATGACTTAGTCATTATTGATACGCCGCCGGTATTAAGTGCAAGTGATGCAGCAATTATCGGCCGCTATGCTGGCACTGCGATCCTAGTCGGCAGATTTGGCGAAACGACTCGTCCAGAGTTAGAAGCGACACTCCAGCATTTTGCGAGAACAGGCGTGAAACTCAATGGTTTTGTACTAAACTGCACAAAACCGACCGCTAATAATCGCTATCTATAACCGATACAAAAAAGCCATCCTATCACGGATGGCTTTCTTATAATTAAAGCTTACAAGCGGTTAAATTTTCCCATTTTTTACCAATTAGGCGGGCATTAAATCAACCAACTCTTGTTCAGTTAAGACTTTAACTCCCAACTCCTGCGCTTTCGCTAATTTTGAACCGGCTTTTTCACCGGCAATCAAATAATCGGTTTTACTCGAAACCGAACCGGATACCTTACAGCCAAAACTTTGTAACAACGCTTTTGCCTGATCTCGGGTTAATTGAGTCAGTGTACCGGTTAACACCACATTTTTACCTTTTAACGGGTTATCCGCAATTTCAACCTGAACCACGTCTTGCCAATGTACGCCCTGCGCAATTAAGTCTTCAACCACTGCGACATTGTGCGGCTCTTGCCAGAAACGCACGATACGATTTGCCACCACTTCACCGACATCCTGTACCGCTTGTAATTGCTCGAAAGTTGCCGCACGAATTGCCTCTAAATTATGGAAATGATTCGCTAAGTTTTGTGCCGTGGCTTCACCGACATCACGAATGCCTAATGCAAATAAGAAACGTGCCAAAGTGGTATTTTTCGCTTGTTCGATGCTGTTTAATGCATTTTGCGCTGATTTCTCACCCATTCGATCCAAACGCATTAAAGTGGTGTGATCGAGTTTAAACAGATCCGCCGGTGTATGCACCAACTCACGTTCCATTAATTGTTCGATCAATTTCTCGCCGACACCATCAATATCCATTGCCTTACGAGAAACAAAATGCTTTAACGCTTCTTTACGCTGTGCGCCACAGAATAAACCGCCGGTACAGCGGGCCACAGCTTCGCCTTCAACACGCACTACCGCCGATTCACAGACCGGACAAGCGGTCGGAAATTCGATTTTTTTTGCATTTTCCGGACGGCGATCCATCACCACCCCGACAATTTGCGGAATAACATCACCGGCACGGCGAATAATCACCGTATCGCCGATGACAATGCCTAAACGCTCAATTTCATCACCGTTATGTAAAGTGGCATTACTCACCGTCACACCGGCAACGAATACCGGCTCTAATTTTGCGACTGGGGTAATCGCCCCGGTTCTGCCCACCTGAAATTCCACATCATTTAGCACCGTCATTTCTTCTTGTGCCGGGAATTTATAAGCAATCGCCCAACGTGGCGAACGAGAAATAAAACCGAGTTGCTCTTGTAAGCCAATGTCATTCACCTTTAACACCGTACCGTCAATGTCATAACCGAGTGTCGGACGCTTCGCTTGAATATCCGCATAAAACGCAAGTAACTGCTCACGCCCTGTTGCCAAGCGAATTTCGTTATTGACCGGAATACCAATAGATTTCAGCCATTGCAAACGTTCAAAATGCGTTGCTGGTAATTCATCATCCGATTCATACACACCGATTCCATAGGCATTTAACACAAGCGGACGCTGACGGGTAATTTTCGGATCTAACTGACGTAATGAACCCGCTGCTGCATTACGTGGATTAGCAAAGGTTTTCTCGCCTTTTTCCAACGCTCGTTCATTCAGTTCTTCGAAGCCTTTTTGCGGCATAAACACCTCGCCACGCACTTCTAAGCGTGCCGGCGGATTATCCATATTCAGTTTTAACGGAATATTGCGAATAGTACGAATATTTGAAGTAATATCCTCGCCGGTTGTACCGTCACCACGGGTTGCCGCTTGGCTTAACACGCCATCTACATACAAAATACTGACCGCCAAACCGTCTAATTTCGGCTCACAGCAGAAAGAAAGCGAAAGTGGATTTTCCGAAATATAACTTTCCATACGGCGTAAAAAGCCGTCTAGATCTTCATCAGAAAACGCATTATCTAACGATAACATTGGAATTTCATGCGTCACTTGCGCAAAGCCGTCCAGCGGTTTCGCTCCGACACGTTGGGTCGGTGAATCTGCAGTAATCCACTCCGGATGTTGCCATTCCAAATTTTTTAATTCGTTCATTAAGCGGTCATATTCCGCATCCGGCACTAATGGATTATCCAATACATGGTAGTGGTATTCGTATTCTCGTAATTTTTGGCGTAAAGCTTCTAATTGTGCGAAAGTCGTATCCGCTTGAGCTTGCATTTGTGATAATAAAGGCATTGGGAAAATTCTCGATAAAAAAGACCGCTTAACAAGCGGTCATTTATACTAAAAGTTTTGCAAATTAGCTCACTCGAGCTAAATAGGCTTGGCGTGAGTTCTCATCAAAAATTTCTCGATGTTCGTTTAACACGAAACCACCGAGCGCTTGTGCGAGATTCTCTGTCGTTTTGAGTAATAATTTGAGATTCACCGCATCATTACCTTCTGACGGTAAGTGCATAAATAACACTAAACCGACGGTTGAGAACTGCTCAATTTTAGTTAAATCAAACACGCCCGGTTGCACCATATTCGCCACGCTGAAAATAACCGGTGATGCGCTGTTACCCATATGTTGATGGCGGTGGAAAATTTGATATTCGCCATATTGGAAGCCTAATGCTTCAAGGCTTTGCACCACATAATCACCACGGAACTGCTGACCTTCCGGCGCGACAACGTAAAGTGTAATCATATTATTTTCTGCAACTGCCGGCTCTTGCTGTTGTTCCGCTTCTGCTTGAACTGAATTCTTCGCTAATTCAACACGTACCGATGCATCCGAATAAATATCTATTTCACCTAATGCTGCTTGACGTTCCAACTCTTCAACAGATTGCTCTAATACTGAGGTTGCTTCAGCAATCGGTGATTGAGGCGCTTGGGTAAATGCAGGCTCAACCGAATGTTGATAAGCTGCTTGTTGCTTCACTACAGGCTGAATAGGCGCTGTGCCATAAATCGGTGCAGCAGGTTCGTTTTGATACATATTCGCTTCTTGCCCCGGCAAATTAATTTTAATTTCACGTAAGCTGCTTTCTACTTCTTGCTGTATTTGTACCGGATTTTCTACTTCTTCAATATGAGAAGTTGATGCAGGCGCATTATATTGTTGTGGATTAAGCGATGCTGGCACATCTGACACAACATTATTAATTGGTGTTGCCGGCGGACGAGTGGAGAATGTATTAGAAAAAATACGTGATTTCTCACGACGTCCAGACCAAATACTGAAACCGATTAACACGGCAATTAATAAGCCGGCTAAAATAAAGAAAAGAATATGAAGCTCCATCTGGGGTCCTCTTTCACTTAAGATAATCTACAAAATTTAAATTTCACTATTTGCGAAAATAATGTGCGTAGCTTAACATATTTCTTTCCAAATTTTGAACAAATTAAGGATCGAATCTATATGTCATCTGCATTTAACGAACCGCAAAGCGATTTAGGCTTAGGGTTTCATTACTTTATCTATGGCTGGAGGCTTATGCTGCAACGCAAGCTCCTACCATTTGTATTAATTCCCATCGCTATTAACAGTGTACTGATGATTGCACTGCTATGGTTTTTTATTGGCAATATTGTAGGTTGGGCGGATTGGATCGTCAGCTTTATGCCGTCATGGTTGGATTGGTTAACCATTATTTTAGTACCGCTTGCTGTGCTGTCTTTAATTATGCTGTTTTACTTTACCTTTACTACTATTACCAATTTTATTGCCGCACCGTTTAATGCGCTGCTGGCGGAAAAAGTTGAATTACAATTGACGGGTGAACAGCTTAACAATATGACGGTAGCGGAAATGCTAAAAGACGTACCGCGTATGCTAAAACGTGAATGGCAAAAGATGATGTATAGCATCCCTCGTTTTATTGCATTGTTTTTATTAAGTTTTGTACCGGTCATCGGGCAAACTATTGTGCCTGTATTAACTTTTGTTTTTGGCGCTTGGTTATTAGCCATTCAATATTGTGACTACCCATTCGATAATCATAAAATCAGTTTTAAACGTATGCGCAATGCTCTTGGGCAACGCAAGATTTTAAATTTCACCTTTGGCACATTTGTGAGTATTTTTACCGCTTTACCTTTTGTGAATTTAGTCGTGATGCCGGTTGCCGTCTGCGGTGCAACCGCCATGTGGGTCGAAGAATATCGTAACTTTATGTTAGGGAGAACCGGTGATTTTGACAGAGCTGACTACACCACAAAACCAAGCAGAGAACTCAGTACGGAAACACGTTCTGGCGCAGTAAATCCTGACGTACGTAACGGTGATATTAAGCCTCATTAAGCGGTCTGATTTCTCCCGTATTTTGCAAAAATAAGCCTCTCATTCGAGAGGCATTTTAGTTATTTGGTTTTAGTGCTTTTCACTTTTTTAACTGCTTTTTTAGCTTCTGATTTTACCGCCGTAGCGTTTTCTTTTGCCGTCTCTTGCACTTGCTGTACAGCTTGTTCCTGCTGCGCCGGTCTTTCAAATCCTTTTTCTTTCATACAAGCATCAAATTTAATTTGATCTTTGCTTTCACCGACAGATTCTTGACAAGCTTTTAAAGCTTCTTCTACTTTTGCGAGCGAATCCGCTTCTGTAACTTGAGAGACCTGAGTAGGCTCATTTGGTGATGAACACGCTGCTAATAACACTGCCAAAGTAGAAATACCGAGTAATTTTTTCATAGTGAAATCCTAATTTGAGTTAAAAAAAGCGGGTAATTCAGTCATTACCCGCTTTTTAGAAGCTTCTCTAAGCAATTAGTTCAGAGATATCTTACACATCATAAGTCGTTGAAGCAGTATTACCGCCACGGCCTGTCCAGTTAGTGTGGAAGAACTCACCGCGTGGTTTGTCGGTACGTTCATAAGTGTGCGCACCAAAGTAGTCACGCTGTGCTTGCAGTAAGTTTGCTGGCACATGCTCTGAAGTATAACCGTCTAAGAACGTGATCGCAGATGCCATACATGGCATTGGGATACCCACTTCAATCGATTTTGCTACCACTTTACGCCAGTCTGCCATTGCATTTTCTAAAATGCCTTTGAAGTAATCATCTGAACCTAAGAATACTAAGTCTGGATTTGCTTCATACGCATCACGAATGTTACCTAAGAAACGGCTACGGATGATACAACCTTCACGCCATAAAAGTGCGGTTGCGCCGTAGTTGATATCCCAGCCGAAATTTTCTGATGCTTCACGAATTAACATAAAGCCCTGTGCGTAAGAAATAATTTTTGAAGCAAGTAATGCTTTACGAACCGCTTCAATCCACACTTTTTTATCGCCTTCAACAGGTGTAATAGTTTTGTTGAATAATTTCGAAGCTGCAACACGTTGATCTTTAAATGAAGATACACAACGAGCAAATACCGATTCAGTGATTAAGGTTAATGGAATACCGAAATCTAACGCATTGATACCGGTCCATTTACCTGTACCTTTTTGACCTGCAGTATCTAAGATTTTCTCAACTAACGGTGTGCCGTCTTCGTCTTTGTAGCCTAAGATATCAGTAGTGATGTCGATTAAGTAGCTATCTAATTCGGTTTTCTTCCACTCTTGGAAAATTGCTTGCATCTCATCGTAGCTTAAACCTAAACCGTCTTTTAAGAATTGGTAAGCTTCGCAAATTAATTGCATATCGCCGTATTCAATACCGTTGTGAACCATCTTCACGAAATGACCCGCACCTTCTTTGCCCACCCAGTCACAGCAAGGCTCGCCTTTATCGGTTTTCGCTGAAATTGCTTGTAAAATCGGTTTAACGTGTTCCCACGCTTCAATGTTACCACCAGGCATAATTGAAGGTCCGTGACGCGCCCCTTCTTCCCCCCCCGAAACACCGGTACCGATAAAACGAATACCTTTCGCCGCTAAATCTTTAACACGACGGTTTGAGTCAGGGTAATTTGAGTTACCGCCGTCAATAATGATGTCGCCTTCTTCTAAATGCGGAAGAAGTGCCTCAATAAATTGATCTACCACTTCACCGGCACGCACCATTAACATCACTTTACGCGGTTTTTCTAATTTCGCCGCTAAATCTTCTAACGAATAAGCACCGATAATATTTGTGCCTTTCGCCGCACCTGCTAAGAACTCATCCACTTTTGAAGTCGTGCGGTTATACGCAACCACTTTAAAACCGTTGTCGTTCATATTTAAAATTAAGTTTTGACCCATTACCGCTAAACCGATAACGCCAATATCGCCTTTTACTGACATTGTTTTCTCCTGTTGGTTTTGATTCGTTACAAGCGGTCGAATTTGTAAAATTTTTTGCAAAATTGACCGCTTGCTGTTCCCCACACTAACGTATGGGGCTAATAAATTGTATGGTTGCTCTGCAACCAAGTAATCTGTCCTTTGCCACAGGGTGGCAATACTTATATATAACCTAGTACGTAAGTGCTAGGTTGTCGCTAATATCTATCTCATGATGGATATCTTTAAACTATATTGAACATAAGTCAGATCTATCAAAGATATTTATGAATCGATAAGTTATTTTTCTAATACTCGTGAATAAAAGCTATGTATAGATTTATAATTAATCGCATTTAATAGTTCTCCAGCATTACTAGCTTTCAATTCTTGCATAACAAGATGAGTCTCTGGATCTATTAATTCTATCACTATTTCCTTATCCCAACTAAAATCAATTTCATCATAATAATATTTATAATTTTTCTGATAAATCCAGACAATCATATTTTCAAGATAAGCTTCATATACAACATCAACATACTCAACACTGGAATTCATTCTCATAACAGGCTTAACCTTATTCCAACTTAATTTCCCATGCTGAGTCATTTTTATTAGCTTATCTATAAAAAAAATAATTTCACTTCTTAGCATCATACTAATTCCCACCTAATTTATATGATTGTTCTTGTTCATTCAATTCTTCCACTATAATTGTAAGCTGTGTTTTGATTTCTCTAACTTGATCTTCAATTATTGATTCATCATGTCCTTTTTTCATATTTCTATTATATTCCTTAATCATTCTATGTAATTCTTTTATATGTTTAGATATATTTTTATTACGTGATTTTATATGTTGTGCCTTAATATCAATTATATTTATCAATTCTTTTATATTATTCTTATTATCTCTATATTCATTTAAATAATTTGCTAAGAGTTGAACTCTATCTTTAAGTTCCTTTTTATATCTTTTTATATTAATTCGCAATAAAAGACTTTCTTTTATTCTTTTTATAAATAATAAGTTAAACAGAGATAAAAAAGCTCCTAAAATAGATAAAATATCGGCAATATTAGAAAGATTAAATACATTCATATCCCAATTCATATAATTCCTTTTAGCTATAAACAATGATCCTAGCTAGTTTACTACAATGACTGTTTATATCCACTCAACACAAACCCCACAGCCATTTCACTATGCAATTCCGCTGTATCAAAAAACGGTAGGGCTGAATCCGATTGATTGATTAATAAACCGATTTCCGTACAACCTAAAATAACGCCTTGAGCACCGAGAGCTGTTAGCTTTTCAATTGTTTTAAGATAAAACGCTTTCGACTGCGGTAAAAATTGCCCTACGCATAGTTCTTCAAAAATAATGCGATGAATTTCTTGCTGAGTTTGTTCATCAGGGACTAACGGCGTGATCCCACGTTGACGTAACCCGTCCACATAAAAATTATCACTCATCGTAAAAGCTGTGCCTAGCAAGGCAACAGTGGTTAAACCTTTCGCTTTTATACTATCTGCAACCGCATCCAAAATATGTAAAAACGGCACTGAAATCGCTTCAACAATCGGAGAGGCCACTTTGTGCATTGTGTTAGTGGCAAGTAAAATACCTTCCGCCCCTGCTTGTTCAAGTAATTTAGCTTGTTGCGCAAGAATTTCACCTGCTTTTTGCCAATCACCACTTTTTTGGCATTGGACTATTTCAGCAAAATCGACACTCGACATAAGGATCTTAGCACTGGCATTACCGCCTAATGCCTGATTGACTGCTCGGTTGATATTCAGATAATAAGAAACCGTACTTTCCGGGCTCATTCCACCTAAGATGCCAAGTGTTTTCATACTTTCTCCTTACGCAAGCGGTCGAATTTGCAGAAAAGTTTGCAAATTCGACCTACTTGGAAATGCCTAAAGGTGGGAGTTTCCCACCTTAAATAATGAGTTTATACGTGTGACTTCTTGAATGCTAGCGCCACAGTTGATAGTAACATTACACCAGCTACAGCGATGTATAAATCTTGTTTCGCCAAGCCGCCGTCGAGCAACATTCCCGCCACTGTCGGTGCAAGAATCGAACCTGCACGCCCTGCACCAATCGCCCAGCCCACACCAGTATTACGGATATCCGCATCATAAGTTGCCGGATTGATGGTGTACAAACCACTGATACAACCGTTCACTAACGCACCGACAACAACTCCCATTGCCATCGCCACACCGAGCGCTGAAGATGAAAGAATAAACACCACAATCGCAATTGCTGATAACACGGTAAATAGCATTAATACTGCTCTTGCCTGCCAACGGCTGGCAATTAAACCGTAGATTAATGAACCGCCGGCACCGCCGATCGAAATTGCCATCCCCACGTTGATACTATCTTCCACCGTCATTCCCGCTTCTTTGAGCAATGCAGGGGTCCACGAGCTAATAAAGTAGAAACTGAACATAATGGCAAAGAATGAAAGCCATAATAGTAATGTCGAGCGGCGATATTTATCACTAAATAGTTGTGAAATCGGTAGTTTAGTTTTTACCGCTTCTACTTTTACCGGTAAATCCCATTCACCATTAAACCCAAAACCGATTTTTGCTGCAATTTGATTTAAACGCGCTTTCGCATTTGCCGGTTGCTTGGTGGTTAAAAAGTCGATCGACTCCGGTAACCAAATAAATAACACCACCCACACTACCGCAGTCATTGCAGCGCCGGCAAAATAAACCGCATGCCAGCTATAAGCCGCTTGTAATTCTTTTGCCATCATACCGCCGATCATCGCACCAATACCGAAACCCGCCGCATAAACGCTAATGGCAAAACTACGCCATTTCTTTGAAGAATATTCACTAGTAATCACATTGGTGCCGACTAAAATACCGCCGACCCCTAAACCGGTGATCACACGTGAAAAACCAAGTATAAATGGCGTGGTCGCTAAACCTGAAATCAACAAGCCAATCGCCGATAATGCCACTGAAAGTAATAATAACGGACGGCGACCGAATTTATCGGCAAGTGGCGCAAGGAAAAGCGAACCAATCGTCATACCGGCTAAACCGGCGCTGACTAACACACCAAATTCGGTTTTAGATAAACCGAACTCTTTAGAAATATTCGTCGCTGTAAATGCAATCGCTAATACATCGAAGCCATCTAAAAAATTCATCACGGCAGCCATGATTACGATTGCCCATTGATATACGCCCATAGGGCTGTTATCAATTGCGTGCCTTAAATTATTTGTATGTTGTTGTGTTTGAATCGTCATAGGAATTCCTTATTAAAGATTTTCATTTAATTGGAATCCTAAATGAAACAATCACAAAGAACAATGCAAATATGCAATACCCGCATTGAAAAATATTAAGCTTTATTATGAATTTCATTCATAATCTATAAGCTATAATAATTTTGCCGCCTCTTGGTCTAAATACCATTCGGTCACACCGTTTTTCGCTTTAATACGAGCCGCCGGATACGGTAGTTTTTCTGCTTCAGTTTCGTAAATTTCTTTTAAGACTTCCGCTTTTGCTGCACCTGTGACTAAGTAAGTAATACGTTTTGCTTGCTCAAGCAATTTAGCGGTTTTTGAAATACGAATTTGACCGCTTTCAGGATGTTTGGCTATCACTGCAACATTCGGGTCATTAAAATCGGTTTGATGAGGGAAAAGTGAAGCGGTATGACCGTCATTCCCCATGCCGAGAATGATCCAATCAAAAGCTAAATCAGGCACACAAGCGGTCAATTCTTGTGAAAATCTTGCAAGTTCTTGTTCTACCGGTTCTTCGCCACGAATACGGTGAATATTTTGTTGAGGAATTTGAATATGATCGAAGAGTAACTTTTGCACTTCACCATAATTACTTTCAGGATCCGTTGGTAACACCATGCGATCATCACCCCACCAAAAATGCAGATTTTGCCATTGGATTGCCGTACTAAATGGCGCTTGCGCTAATGTTTTAAACAATAATTTCGGGGTTGAACCGCCTGATAATGAAATATGTACCGGACGGTTTAATTGGCTGTATAACACAAATTCTTGTGCAATTTTTTCCACCGCTTGCTGAGCGGATGGGAAGGTGATGTAGTTCATTAACATTTCCTTTTAATTCATACTCAAATCTCCCCCAGCCCCTCTTTTCTAAAGAGGGGGCGGCTTAGTTGAATATTTACACCGCACACGAATTATGCTCGATCTACTCCCCTCTTTAGTAAAGAGGGGAAGGGAGATTTGTTAGCTAAATTTATACTTTTTTCTTCATCATACCTGATGGTTTACGCCATACTTTACCGTGTTTCGCGATAAGTTTATCCGCTTCGGTCGGCCCCCAAGTACCCGCTTCGTACTCATAAATTCTGCCTCTCTCCGCTTTATAATCTAAAATCGGCTGCACAAATTTCCAACAAGCGTGTACCGCATCAGTACGAGCGAATAAAGTTGCATCGCCTTTTAACGCATCTAATAATAAACGTTCATAAGCGGTTAATAAGCTTGATGCCGAACTTAAATCCGAGTAACGGAAGTCCATTGAAACTTCTTTCGCATCAAAACCTGCACCCGGTTTTTTCAAGCCGAAGCGCATTGAGATGCCTTCATCAGGCTGCACACGAATAATTAGTTTATTCTCCGGTGCATTTTGGCTGAATACCGGATGTGGTGTCGTTTTAAAATGAATCACCACTTCCGTGACACGCACTGGCAAACGTTTGCCTGTTCGCACATAAAAAGGAACGCCCGCCCAACGCCAGTTATCGATCTCACATTTAAGCGCCATATAAGTTTCAGTATTTGAATCTGCCGGTACGCCTTTCTCTTCTAAGTAGCCGGCAACCATTTGATCATCCACTTCGCCTTTCACGTACTGACCCAACACCACGTTATTTTTCACATCTTCAGCAGTTAACGGATGTAAACAATGCAACACTTTCGCCACTTCATCACGCATTGAATCGGCATTAATAATTGCCGGCGGCTCCATCGCAACCATGGCTAATACTTGTAACAAGTGGTTTTGGAACATATCACGCATTGCGCCCGAACCGTCGTAATAACCGCCACGCTCTTCCACGCCAATTGCTTCCGCACCGGTAATTTCTACGTAATCAATGAAATTACGGTTCCATAAAGGCTCGAATAAACCGTTTGAAAAACGAAGTACAAGTAAATTTTGAACCGTTTCTTTACCTAAATAGTGGTCAATACGATAGATTTGATGTTCTTCAAAATAGTGATGGATTTTTTCATCTAATTCTTTGGCAGTTTTAATGTCATAACCGAACGGTTTTTCCACAATGATACGCTTCCAGCCGAATTCTTCGGTGGTCAAGCCGTGAGCAGCTAAACATTCCGGAATAACGCCATATAAACTTGGCGGTGTAGAAAGGTAATAAAGCGTGTTACCGCAGCTACCGTATTTATCGTGTAGCTCATCTAAACGAGGTAATAACTTCGCATAATCTACCGCATCAGAAGTGTTAACCGCTTGATAATAAAGGTGAGTACAGAAATCGTCTAATGATTGCCCTTCTGCTTTTTCAAATTTGATTAAGGCATCACGCATTTTGCTGCGGAAAGAATCGTCCGTAAGCTCCGATCGAGCGACACCTAATACCGAGAAATGCTCCCCGAGTCGACCAATTTTAAATAAGTTATAAAGCGCTGGGATCAATTTACGGAAAGTTAAATCGCCTGATGCGCCAAAAATAACAATACAACTATTTTCGATATTCATTTTTATATTATTCCCGAATTCGTGAGTCATTTAACTAATATGTAACATTTTTACTGATGTTGCAAATAGCTATTACGAATTAAATTGAAAGATTTTTTCCCAATTCAACTGTTTATCCGCCACCATCACAAAATGAGGGTTTACAAAAGTTGGACGTTGATTATAAGTTAACGGCTCAAAATTCAAATCAAAAATTTTACCGCCAACCTCTGCCAATAAAACTTCTGCTACGGCAGTATCCCATTCGCCGGTATCACCAAATCGTGCATAACAATCTACTTTTCCTTCGGCAATCAAACCGGCTTTTAAGCTGCTTGAGCCATACTGCAAAATTTCCGCTTGATAAGATGAATTGACAGAATTTAATACTTTACTTTGTGCCGATGCCCCCATTGCAATCTTTAAGCAGTTGCTGCAGAGTAAACCTTGATGCCCAACAAGCGGTCGAATTTCATCATTTTCTTGCAAAAATGCACCGTTTCCTGCCATGGCAAAATATGTTTTTGCTAGAATTGGTGCATGAATCACACCTAACACCGGGCGATTATGTTGCACCAAGCCGATCACCACAGAAAATTGATCAGTTCGATCAATAAATTGTTGTGTACCGTCTAGCGGATCAATAATCCAATATTCTTGCCACGATAGGCGCTCTTCCAATGGAATATTGCAATTTTCTTCCGATAAAATTGGCACGTTCGGCGTGAGTTGGCGCAATTTTTCCGTGATAAATTGGCTAATAAACAGATCCGCTTCGGTCACCGGGGTATGATCCGCTTTAATCTTAATTTCGACCGAGCGCTGATAAAAACCTTTCAGGTGTTCTCCGGCTTGCTGCGCTATTTGTTTGACTGATTGTAAAAGCGTTGAATTTAATGACTGCATGCTAAAATTTCCCTATTTTTGACCGCTTGTCAGATACTCTCTTAACATAAAAAGGGCGGCTAGATTTCGTGATTCCGCAAAATTTGGATCAGCAAGTAACTCATCTATTTTTGCCAAAGGCACTCTTACCACTTCTAACGGTTCCGGCTCATCACCTTCTAATTTGGACGGATAGAGATCTTGTGCAATAAATACGTGCATCAGCCCAAACATATGACTCGGGCCGGTATAAAGCGAGCGTAAAAATTCAATTCGTTTTGCACCGAAACCGATCTCTTCTTGTAATTCTCTATTTGCACTTATGATGGGTTCTTCGCCCTGATCAACAATCCCTTTCGGAAACCCTAATTCATAGCGCTCGGAAGCAACCGCATATTCTTTAACAAACATCAGTTCTTGGTTTTGAATCGGAATCACCATTACGGAAGAACGGCGTTGCGGCGTGAGACGCTCAAAAGTGCGTTCTTCACCATTTGAAAAACGCAAATCAACCGCCTGAACCTCAAAAATTCGAGTTTTCGCAATTGTTTCAACGTTCAAAATTTTAGGAAGTTGTTGAGTCTGCATGCTTTGCTCCCACATCAAAATGATGTCATTAAGATACCACATTTACCGAAAATTATTTGTTCTTTTTTATGACATTGTTATCATAATACATTCTGAATTTGAATGTGTGTTTACGGGAAATTATCCACGAATTACCTATAAAAAATGCACTTAACGAGAAGTCAAATGAAACAACCAACATCAAAAGAAGATAATGAAGTTCGCCTTGATAAATGGTTATGGGCGGCACGTTTTTATAAAACACGTTCGATTGCTAAAGCAATGATTGAAGGTGGAAAAGTGCATTATAACGGGCAACGGGCGAAAACCAGTAAAACGGTAGAAGTCGGCGCAATAATTAAACTGCGCCAAGGTAATGATGAAAAAGAAGTGATTGTTACCGCACTCAGTGACCAACGTCGAGATGCACCGGAAGCGCAATTACTTTATCAAGAAACTGAAAAAAGCATTAAACAACGTGAAGCGATTGCTTTTGCTCGCAAAGCAAATGCGCTTTCGATGCCACATCCAGATCGCCGCCCAAATAAAAAAGAGCGCCGTGATCTAGTAAAATTTAAAGATCAAATATTGTAATTTATAAATTGATCCCCATATTAACGACAAGTTTATGGCGCACGTTTTACGTGTGCCTTCTTTTATTTTAACAAGCGGTCAAATTTGCAAATTTTTTTGCAAATCCTACCGCTTTTACTAGGAAAAACCATGAGCTATACAAAAGACAACGACAAACTTTATCGCTATTTATTCCAAAACCGCGCTGTACGTGGCGAATGGGTTCGTTTAAACGATACCTTTACCGAAACGCTGAATACCCACCAATATCCGAAAGCAGTACAAAATTTATTAGGTGAAATGTTAGTCGCAACTAGCCTACTCACCGCAATTATGAAATTTGAAGGGACAATTACCGTGCAAATTCAAGGTGACGGCCCACTCAAATTAGCGGTGGTAAACGGTAATGAACAGCAACAATTACGCGCATTAGCTCGCACGCAAGCGGAAATTGCTGACAATGCAACCTTAAGCGAAATGATTAGTAACGGCGTGTTAGTTATTTCTATTATGCCGAATGACGGCGAACGTTACCAAGGTGTGATTGCCTTAGATAAACCAACCATTCGTGAATGTTTAGAAGATTATTTTATTCGTTCAGAGCAGCTTCAAACCCATTTAGTAATTCGTACCGGCGAATATGAAGGCAAAGCGGTAGCTGGCGGTCTATTATTACAAATTATGCCAGACGGTACCGGTACACCGGAAGACTTCGAGCATTTAATGACGCTTGCCGAAACGGTTAAAGACGAAGAATTATTCGGCTTAGAAGCGGAAGAACTTTTATTCCGTTTATATCACGAAGAACAAGTTGAAGTTTATCCGCCACAAGAGACAAAATTCCATTGCGGCTGTTCTCGCGAGCGTTCAGGCAATGCGATTCTATTGTTGCCAATGGAAGAAATTGATGAAATGCTTGCCGAAAAAAATGGCGTAATTGATATGCAATGTGAGTGCTGCGGTACTCAATATTTCTTTGATAAAAATGCCATTATGGAATTTAAAGAAGAAGCGGACAAATTGACAAAGTTAAATTTATAGATCAAAATCTATAACAATAAGCGGTTGAATTTAAAGATTTTTTTACAAATTTAACCGCTTTTTTGTAAACATTATTGCGGCTAAAATTTGACTAACATAGAATCTCGGTGGGAATTATCCCAGTCTATAATTATAAGGAGATCACTATGATCAACACATTTACTAAACACACCGCATCAACACATATCGTTGATAATGTTTTAGCAAAATATGCACACATATACCCTAATATTTCGAAATTGATGTCAGCCTCTCGAGCTGAAACGACATTCGAACCGAATTTAGAATTACACCCTTCCGCCTTATCCGCATCCTCCAAACCGTCCATTCCAGCCAATGTTATTAAAGCTTTAGAAGATTATGCTGCACAACATCAGCAGCAATCTTTTGATAACGTTAAGTCTGCTTATAAACCCGATACGGATAAAGATGGCATCATTGATTTACATGATAAAAATCCAAATATGTGGAATGTTTCAGATCGTGATCTGAGAATTTTCTCTTCTCTCTCCTATCAAGACAAAACCAAACTCAGTACCTACTTTAACGGTAAATATTCAGACTCACCCTACGCCCAACAAATTAAGGAAGTTGTTGATAACTGGGAAGTTTTACGTACCGAAAGCCCGGGAAGCGGTTTGGATTACGTGATCTTCGGTAACGGAAAAAATGCCGATGGCAGCTATGATAATGTCGTTATCGCTTTCCGTGGTACAAGCGAATTTGCGGATTTAACTGCAGATTTACGCCTAGCCTTCGGTGATACGCCAATGCAAACCGCTTACTTAGATCAAGCTGCGCAATATATTGAAGCATATAAACCGAAAAATGTTTATTCGACCGGTCACTCGCTAGGTGGTTATTTAGCGGAATATTTCGTGGCACATACCATTCAAAGCCGTGCAGGTTGGGATGATATGTTCGAGCGTAGCGCATTATTTAACCCTGCGGTTTTAAAACATCACGGTCTTTCAAGCCAAACACTCAAACAAGCGGCGGATTTAGCCAACAAATTTACCAAAACGGATATGATTGATGATAGTGATAAATCAAATATTGTCACCAAACATAAAACGGATTCTTATATCATCAGTGGCGAATTTGTAGATAAATTCCTCGGTCGTTATGACGGAACAACCTCTTTTGACTTTAAAAAAGGTCAGTTATCCGGACTACACGCCTTATCTAGCTTCTTTGAAAAAGATGATCAGCTAAAAGAAGAATTCTCTCAAGGCTATCGTATGGATTATCATTATTCAAACGATGATAGAGATCAGGACGGCTTAACCGATGTGATGGAAAAACGTATTGGCAGTGATATCAATAATGCGGATACGGATAATGACGGTTATGCAGATGGGCTTGAAATTCACTTAGGCTCAGATGCGCTTGCATCAAATATTATTCCAACGCTGACTGAAAACGGTATCCAGATCGTTGATCTCAATACAAATGGTAACAGCACCACATATAGTATTGATACAGAACAGCCTATGGCATTAATGGCTGAATATCGAGAAGTTGATTTTGCCGCACCAATGGCAATAGAAAGCGAAGCGGTCGAATCAAGTTTATTCACAACAGAGCTTGAACAACCACTTGAAGCAGAAGAACTTAGCTTGCCAAGCGAATTAAGTGAGACTGATGATAGCTTAGAAGCAGCTAACTTCGCTGCAAATGATAGTGAATTTAGCTATGAAACTGCTCTTGATGCGGGCTTTGCTGCAAACCTTGAAGCGCCACAATATGAAGCAGTAGTAATGTAAACTTAAACAAGTTAATTAAAACTGTTCAATAAAACAAGCGGTCAAATTCCTCTTCAACAAAGTATTTGTTAAAAATTTAAAAAATTCGACCGCTTGACTTAGCTACTCTTTACCGACTTTCAGCTTATCCCATATTCTTTCTTCTTGCCCTCGCCATAAACGCTGAATATTATCGTGATGACGATATACCAACAAACAACATACTAATGCAACAGGGAAAGTAAATTCTGGTCTAAACCACCAGATATAAAATGGTACAACTAATGCCGTAACCACTGCACTTAACGAAGAAAAACCAAATAGTAAAAATACAATTAACCAGCTACATAAAGCAGCACCAGCGACAACCGTACTCATTGGCAATAGTGCTCCAAATGCAGTCGCTACGCCTTTACCACCTCGAAACTGAAAAAACACCGGAAAAATATGTCCTAAACAAGCCGCTAAAGCAATAAAACCTATTTCTGAAGGTTCCAATCCTAGCTGAAAAGCACATAACACCGGTAAGCTGCCTTTCAAAATATCAAAGAGTAGTACTCCTAGCGCCGAAATTCTTCCCCCAATACGCAGCACATTCGTTGCTCCGGGATTATGAGAACCTTGTTCTCTAGGATCCGGTAGCCCGGCCAAACGACAGAAAATAATGGCGCTAGAAATAGAGCCTAGTATATAGGCCACAACAATTAATAAATAAGCAGTGGTACTCATAATTTTTCCTTTAATTTCTAGGGGCTACTTCGCTTGTATGCTATATTTTCGTCAATGTTATCATAAACAAATAAGGAAAACTAAAATGGCCGATAAAGTTTTTATCCATGAACTTACCGCTTTTGCTTCCATTGGAGCTTATGATTGGGAGCATACAATTAAGCAGCGTTTGGTATTTAATATTGAAATGGAATGGGATTTCACACAAGCAGCAGCGACTGATGATGTGCAATACTGCTTAAATTATGCGGAAGTTTCAGAAAAGATATTACATTTTGTAGAATCCAAGCCTTTTAAATTAGTCGAAACCGTTGCGCATCAAATTGCCGATCTCTTACAACAAACCTATGGTATTCAAGCACTTAGAATCGAATTACATAAGCCCAAAGCGGTCGCACAAGCAAGCAGTGTAGGCGTTATCGTAGAACGAGGTCGTCATGCAAACTAATATTCGTATCGGCTATGCCAGTTTAATTCTAGCAACAGCCTTCTGGGGCGGGAATTTTGTGTTAGGAAAAGTACTCAGTAACGTGATAGAACCGATTACTCTGACTTATCTGCGCTGGTTTCCTGCTTTAATCATTTTAGCTTGCTTATTTTATCGCCCTACAATAAAAGCGTTTCCAATAATCAAAACGTCAAAAATGCTCATGTGGAGCCTTGGGATATTAGGCGTTGTGCTATTTCCAGCAACGTTGTATCAAGGCTTGAAATCTACTTCAGCCTTAAATGCAAGCCTCTATCTTGCCGTTGTACCAGTTTTAGTGCTGTTTTTAAATTTATTCTTTTTTAGAGAAAAAATTAAACCTGTTATTTTTAGTGGGGCGCTATTAAGTTTGATCGGTGTTATTTGGCTCTTGAGTCAAGGGGATTTAACTCGTCTGGCACAATTAGAAATTAATCAAGGCGATTTATGGACGATTGCATCCGCCGTTAGTTGGGCAATTTATTGCTGTATTATCCGCTTACGCCCCAGCGGTATTAATAATACTGCATTCTTGACCGCACTAGTCGGCCTAGCCGTACTTAGCTTAACGCCTTTCTTTCTCTATGAATTTTGGCAAACTTCTGCAAAAACACTACAAAATTTAACCGCTTACCAATGGCTGGGGGTTGCTTATTTGGTGCTAGGTCCGTCTATACTTTCTTATGCATTTTGGAATTATGGCATTGCGATTATCGGCTCAGCCAAAGCTGCAGTCATGACTAATTTCACGCCTTTGTTTGCTGCATTATTCAGCATTTTGTTGTTAAATGAAGCAATCCATTCATTTCATGTCATTAGTGCGATCTTGATCACAGCCGGCGTGTTGATTTGCGGGTATAATAATTCCCCGTCAAACAAAGGAGAATAAGATGGCTACTTTATTTGCACTCCAAGCACGACTTGAAAAAGCTGTCTTGGAACAAAACAATCCGATTACAACCGCAATTGCAGATCAATTAAAAGCTCAACAATATAAAGCAAGTTTTTCTGGTACTCAAATTCAACAATGGTGCCAGCAATTTGAGCTTTCACCCATCGAACTAGCATTACATTGTTTACCTCTTGCTGCTTGTTATGCACTTGTTCCCGTATCTAAATTTTATGTTGGGGCGATTGCTATCGGTGAATCCGGTAACTTCTATTTCGGTGCTAATCAAGAATTTTCATCAATCTCAATGCAGCAAACCGTACATGCCGAGCAAAGTGCAGTTTCCCATGCGTGGCTGGCAGGTGAAAAATCTATTCACGATATGGTAGTAAACTACACACCTTGTGGTCACTGCCGTCAATTTATGAATGAATTAAACTCAGCTAAAACGCTAAAAATTCACTTACCTCATAGCCAAAATAATTTATTACAAAACTATCTGCCGGATTCATTTGGACCAAAAGATTTGAATATTGAACAAGTTCTTTTTGATGCTCAACATCATACTTTTGAACTGGTTGGCGACCCGCTCTCTCAAGCCGCTATTATTGCCGCACAGCAATCTTATGCACCATACAGCCAAGCGATGAGTGGTATTGCGTTACAAGTTGATGAACAGATTATTACCGGTCGTTATGCTGAAAATGCTGCGTTTAACCCTAGCTTCTTGCCTTTACAAAGTGCATTAAACTATCGTCGCTTAAATGGCTTACTGGATAAACCGGTTACTCGTATTGTGATGGCAGAAAAACAGGCAATCCTCAGCCATAGACGTATGACCGAAGAGTTGTCCCAAACACTACTTCGCTTAGATGTCGAATATATTGAGCTGTAGTCCCTCGCACAATAAGAAAAAAGTGATGAGTAGTCAGATACTCATCACTTTTTTCTTGGCTGATATATTGAAGAATATTACCCTAACAAGCGGTCTATTTTTCTGATTTTTTTACCAATAGCTTATCCCCTACTGCGGCTAACATCGCTCCAATTACCACAATGAATGCACCAATATAGCTAACTAAATTCATATCCGGATTATCAAACGTATTTGGGAAAAAATAATGCCCGATAAAAGCAAAAATCATCGTGAAAACTGGAATCATTGTAGTAACTACACTCACCTTGGAAGTATCCCAATGGTTTAACGCCTCACCATAAGCACCATAACCAACTAAAGTATTACAACAACAATAAATAAAGCAGATTAAAGGGAAGCCTCTTAATTGTTCTAATTCGGTTGGTGTCGCAAGCGGCGCAAGTAATAAGCTACAACCAATATAAATAATCATTAAAACTTGTTGCGAACTTAGCTTTCTAAGCAATAATTTCTGTGCAATACCATATATAACCCAAATCGTACTTGCACCTGACCCCAGCAAAATTCCCCAAGCGTAAGTATCAAATTGCAGAATCTCATCAAAATGATCATTAAAGAATGCAATCAGACCAATAACTAACAATGCAAAGCCTATTTTTTGGAAAAATTTTAATTGCTCTTTAAAAAATAAAACACCACATAAAATCATAGTAAACGGCGCTAATTGCCATAGTACTTGATCTGTAGTTGGTGAAATATAGTTAAGTGCATCAGCAAATAATACAAAGTTAATCGATAATCCAATAACACCTAAACACCCCCCCCCATCTTTTAGCGTAAGTTTTGCTAATTTTGGTAAGCGGTATGTCGCAAGTAAGAGTAACCCTAGCACTGCCGCTGCAACCACGAAGCGACTCCACACCAATGTTTGTGCATCAACATATTTTAAAACTTGCTGTGCCATCATCGGTAACGATCCCCATGTTGCTGTTGCGAGCAATGCAAGTGAAAATCCGAGTAAGGGTCTTTGTTGCATTCTTATTCCTATTATTTTTTGCGGAGTTGATTACGATAAAATAATTTATGTCCAACAGCAGAAAGCATAGCACCGGAAACTACCGTAATCGCCCCAATATAGCTTAATCCATTCAAGTCTGGCGCTTCAAATAGCTCTGGCGAAATTGCATAACTTAATGCAGTCAGCATAATAGTCAGGATCGGAATTTGCGTCATCATTAAACTTACCTTAGAAACTTCCCAGCGATTTAATGCTTCAGCATAACAGCCATAAGCAATAACGGTGTTAATGCCACAGAATCCTAACCAGCCCCAAGCAGCTAAATCTAATTTAGCTAATTCTCCCATATGTGCAAAAGGCGTAAAGACTAAGGTACAACCAAAATAAATCAATAACAAAATTTGTTGCGAACTAAAATGCGCCAACATGATTTTTTGCGACAAACTATAGCCAATCCAAATCAAACTTGCACAAATACCAAGTAATACACCGTATGCATAACTGTTCATCGCGATTAAGTCGGCAAAACGGTTATTAAAAAACATCACCAAACCGCTAACCACCAATACAAAACCAATTTTTTGATGGATACCGATTGTTTCTTTAAACAATACAACCCCCAATGCAATCATCACAAAAGAAGAAAGCGGACTAAGAACTTGACTGGTTGCAGCCGGAATATAATTTAAGGCGAGATTAAATAGGAAGAAATTGCAAGACAATCCAATGACCCCGATTAACCACAACCTGTGATATTGGCGAAAGAAAGCGGTCAAATTTGGTAATTTTTTTGCCAAAGCAAGCATGGCGAAAACACCAAGCGTTGCGACTAAGAATCGAAACCAAACAATCGTTTGAGAATCGAGTGATTTTAGAACTTGTTTAATCGCAAGCGGTAGCATTCCCCACATCAGAATGGCTATCAAAGAAAATAAAAAGCCAAGCAAGGGTTGTTGTTTCATGGATTTTTTATAAGGTTGGAAAAAAGGTAAGAAAAAACCCCACATTCGTGGGGTTTTATTTCAAATCTATATTGAAATGAATTACTCAGCAACGATGCTTACGTATTTGCGATTTTTCTCGCCTTTCACTTCAAATTTAACTTTACCGTCAGCAGTTGCGAATAAAGTGTGGTCTTTACCCATACCAACATTGCTACCAGCGTGGAATTTAGTACCACGTTGACGAACGATGATGCTACCTGCTAATACAGATTCGCCACCAAAACGTTTAACACCAAGGCGTTTAGCTTCAGAATCACGACCGTTACGAGTTGAACCACCAGCTTTTTTAGTTGCCATCTACTTGATCTCCTCTGAAATTATGCTTGAATCCCAGTGATTTTCACTTCTGTGAACCACTGACGATGACCTTGTTGTTTACGGCTGTGTTTACGACGACGGAACTTAACGATTTTAACTTTATCGCCACGACCTTGCGCTACAACTTCAGCCACTACTTTTGCACCAGCAACTACTGGTGCACCAATTTTAACATCTTCACCGTTAACGACCATTAACACTGAGTCAAATTCAACTTTCTCACCAGTTGCGATTTCAAGTTTCTCTAAACGAACTACTTGACCTTCACTTACTCGGTGTTGTTTGCCGCCACTTTGGAAAACTGCGTACATATTTACTCCGCTAATTTGTGCCAATCGCTTTTGCTTAGGCACTCTTAAATTCATATAAAATAGGTGGTCAATTCTACGCAAAAACTATGCAAAGAGCAAGAACCATTTTCAGAAAAATGAAAAAATTTCTGCGTTATCTTTTCTTATGTCCGATTTTAGGCATTAAAGAAAGTCATAAGCATTATTTTTGCCTGTTATTAACCTAAAAAACCACGTGTTTTTTCGTTTTAATTCTATGAAATAGACGACAAAACCGCAGCTTCTACCCTCTCGATTTTTAGATAAAGCTATTATAACAAAAAAGCGGCCAAATTCTGCAAATTTTTTGCAAAAAATGACCGCTTCACTTTTTTATCGGCTAAAAGCCTTATTTGTTGAGGTTTTGACGTTTATTATCTAATGCAAATGCGCCTGCACCGACAAACACTAATAAGAAGAATACCACCGAGTATAACAGCGCTAATTCACCCTGGTTTACTAGAGGGAGGGCAATATTCTCCGCCGTTGCGTGCATAAAGAAATATGCATATGCCATCATACCTGAAAGTAAAAAGGCAACTGGGCGAGTGAATAAGCCTAAAAGTAATAAAATACCACCACCGATTTCTAAAATACCGCCGATACCGTACATTGACATTAATGGTACTGCACCGTTACCGCCTGTCATCGATACGGGAAATTCAAAGAATTTTGCCGTACCGTGTAGTAAGAACATATAAGCTGCAACAATACGTAATAATGCTAATGCGTATGGCGTAAATTTTTCTAAGTTTGAGTTCATATTTTGCTTTCCTTTAAATAATAAGACTGAACAATAAAGAGGTAGGTATTTTATCTATTGAAAAATAGAAGATAAATAACCTTTTTGTTGATAGACTATTTCCAATTTTGAAACAATTAACAATAGTATAAACAACAAAAAAGCGGTTAAATTTCCGCAAAATTTTGCAAAAATTAAACCGCTTGATTAAGTAGTTGTAATATAGAAGTCTTATATGAATTGATTAGAATTTAGCGACAAAATCAGCATAGCCGTCAATAAAGCCTTTTAACATCCCTGCTACAGCTTCAGAAACAACCTCACCATTTTCGTTAAATACACCATTGAAAATTCCGCCAACATTCGCTGCAAATGGCGCAACCGGCATATTAATAAAAGCACCGGAAGCAATAACACGTAATTGATCCGCTGCTCTTACACCGCCAGACATTCCCGCTGCAACAGAAACGATACCGGCAGGTTTGCCAAGCCATTTGCTTTGACCCATCGGACGTGAACCCACATCGATTGCATTTTTAATCATTGCTGACATACCGCCATTATGTTCTGGTGTAATCAGTAATACACCATCAGCTTGTTCAATTGCATTACGCAAACGAGTGTATGCATCAGGGCTGTTCTCATCTAAATCACGATCATATAAAGGAAGATCCGCAATATTAACGAAATTTAATTGAATACTTGCCGGTGCAACACTTTTTAAGTGATTTGCAACTAACTGACTGATTGATGTTTTACTACCACTACCAACTAAAACTGCGATTTGTTTTGCCATAATTAATGTCCTAGATTCTAAAGATGAATGAAATTTTCGAATACCATTCTACAAAATAATTTTCCTTATGTTTAGATAGATCAAAGTTGATAGACTATTTACTCTGAGTAAACAATCTAAGCAATTTTCAGATTTTACCAAACTTCAGAAAAGAATATATCGTTAAAACATCAAGAGACTTATCCGCCGTTTTGTAAAAAAATTGATGAAATTGACCGCTTTTTTCGATTCTTTTTTGAAGCTTGTCAGATTTAAGGTAGAATTGCCGCCAAATTTTCACATTTAATATGAGAACGAAATGACAACGCTATTAACACTCGAGCAAATTCAAGCGCTTGCGAAGCAAGATATGCAAGCGGTAGATGCTGAGATTCTCGCTCAGCTTAACTCCGAAGTCGTTTTAATCAACCAATTAGGCCATTATATTATTGCCGGTGGTGGCAAACGTATTCGCCCATTAATTGCGGTACTTGCCGCTAACGCTTTAGGTTACCGTGGCAATAAACACGTTACTTGTGCGGCTTTTATTGAATTTGTCCATACCGCCACTTTATTGCATGATGATGTGGTTGATGAGTCGGATATGCGTCGAGGCCGAGCTACTGCCAACGCAACCTTCGGAAATGCAGCAAGCGTATTGGTTGGCGATTTCATTTACACACGCTCATTCCAAATGATGACCAGTGTTGATTCGCTTGAAGTGTTAAAAGTGATGTCTGCTGCCACCAATGCGCTTGCCGAAGGTGAAGTCCAGCAGCTGATGAATGTGAATGATCCGAATACTACCGAAGCGAATTATATGCGTGTTATCTACAATAAAACCGCACGCCTATTTGAAGCGGCAACGCAATGTGTTGCCATTGTGGCTGGGGTAGAAAAATCGGTTGAAACGGCGTTGAAAGATTACGGTTGTTATCTCGGTACCGCATTCCAATTAATTGATGATATTTTAGATTACTCAGCAAAAGCGGAAAGCTTCGGTAAAAATGTCGGTGATGATTTCGTTGAAGGTAAACCGACTTTACCATTGCTACACGCTATGCACGCCGCACAAGCGAAAGGTAACCAAGCTCAAGTGGATATGATTCGTTCAGCAATTGAAAATGGCGGGGAACGTGAACAAATTCCAGCTGTATTAGAAATTATGGCGGAACACCAATCACTTGATTATGCAATGACGCGCGCTAAGCAAGAAGCACAAAAAGCAGTTGATGCGCTTACAGTTTTACCGGAAAGCGAATACAAACAAGCGTTAATTTCTCTTGCTTATTTATCGGTCGATCGTTCGTATTAATAAGCGGTCAAATTTTGAGAATTTTTTACAACTTTTATGACAGAACAAAATCAACAACCTTTAGAGCATAAACAAGCGTTGCAACAAAAGAAAAAGCTAACGCGTAAAGGCAAAGATCCGAACGCACCTTTTGTGCGTGAAAAATTAACGCTTCCGGGCGGACATAACAAATTATTGCTGCACTCTTGCTGTGCGCCTTGTTCCGGTGAAGTGATGGAAGCAATCCACGCATCAGGTATCGAATTTACTATCTATTTCTACAATCCGAACATTCATCCGATGAAAGAATATCTGATTCGTAAAGAGGAAAATATTCGCTTTGCCGAGAAATGGGGTATTCCGTTCATTGATTTCGATGATGATTACGAAAATGACCGCCGTGAATGGTTTAAAAAAGCGGAAGGAATGGAGTGGGAGCCGGAGCGTGGTATCCGCTGTACGATGTGCTTTGATATGCGTTTTGAGAAAGCGGCGGAATACGCACATAACAACGGTTTTCCGGTTTATACCAGCTGCTTAGGCATTTCACGCTGGAAAGATATGAACCAAATCAACGACTGCGGGCATCGTGCCGCCGCTAAATTTGATGATGTGGTTTATTGGGATTACAACTGGCGTAAAAACGGCGGTTCGCAGCGTATGATCGAAATCAGTAAACGTGAACGTTTCTATCAGCAAGAATACTGCGGTTGCGCCTATTCTTTACGTGATTCAAATAAATGGCGTTTAGAAACCGGTCGTCAGCGTATTGAAATCGGTAAACTTTATTATTCACCAGATTAAGCATTATTCATAACGGACGCACGCCGTGTGTCCTCAGTACCAAATTTATAAATAAGAGGAAAAAATATGTCAAATTTTGCAATGGTATTTCCAGGTCAAGGCTCACAAGCGGTCGGAATGTTAGCGGATCTTGCAACTGCATACCCAATTGTTGAAGAAACCTTCAAACAAGCTTCTGATGTTTTAGGTTATGATCTTTGGGATTTAGTCCAAAACGGTACCGCAGAAGATTTAGGTCAAACACAACGTACCCAACCGGCACTTTTAGCATCATCGGTTGCGATTTATCGTGTGTGGCAACAAAAATACCCTGAATTAAAACCGTCTGTAATGGCAGGTCATAGCTTAGGTGAATACTCAGCATTAGTTTGTGCAGGCGTATTAAATTTCCAAGATGCAATCAAATTAGTGGAATTACGCGGCAATGCAATGCAACAAGCTGTACCGGCTGGTACAGGTGCAATGTATGCGATTATCGGCTTAGATAACCAAGCGATTATTAATGCTTGTGAACAAGCTCAAGCGGAAGTCGGTGAAATCGTTTCAGCAGTAAACTTCAATAGCCCAGGGCAAGTAGTGATTGCAGGTACAAAAGCGGCTGCAGAAAAAGCAGGGGAATTATGTAAAGCGGCAGGTGCAAAACGTGCATTACCATTAGCGGTAAGCGTGCCTTCTCACTGTGCATTAATGAAACCAGCTGCAGATAAATTAACCGAAGCATTACAAAATATCACGTTAAACGTACCGGTTGTACCAGTTATTAACAATGTTGATGTTAGTGTAGAGACCGATGCTGAAGCAATTCGTAATGCATTAGTTCGCCAACTTTATAGCCCAGTTCGTTGGACTGAAACGGTAGAAAAAATGGCGAATGAAGGTGTTACAACGCTTTATGAAATCGGCCCAGGTAAAGTCTTAACCGGTTTAGCTGGTCGTATCGTAAAAGAGTTAAATGCCAAAGCAGTCAATGATGTAGCTTCATTAGAGGCTGTTTCAGCATAATGATTAACACCCCTCTTTGAAAAGAGGGGCTGGGGGAGATTTTTAGGATCTTCAACATCACACTTATCTCCCCTCCTCCCCTTTACTAAAGAGGGGAACTTTTTATAGGAGAAAAAAATGCAAGGTAAAATCGCATTAGTAACGGGTGCAACTCGTGGTATTGGTAAAGCTATCGCAGAAGAATTAGCTGCAAAAGGTGCAACCGTGATTGGTACGGCAACATCGGAAAAAGGTGCGGAAAGTATTTCTGCATACTTAGGTGATAAAGGTAAAGGTTTAGTGTTAAACGTAACAGATGCGGACTCTATTGAAGCTGTATTGGCACAAATCAAAGCGGATTTCGGTGATGTTGATATTTTAGTAAACAATGCAGGTATCACTCGTGATGGTTTATTGATGCGTATGAAAGAAGATGATTGGTTCGACATTATCCAAACCAATTTAACTTCTGTTTATCGCTTATCTAAAGCAGTATTACGTCCAATGATGAAAAAAGGCGGTCGAATCATTACTATCGGTTCAGTTGTCGGCTCAATGGGCAACCCAGGTCAAACCAACTACTGTGCGGCAAAAGCCGGTTTAGTCGGTTTCTCGAAATCATTAGCGAAAGAAGTCGCTTCTCGTGGCATTACGGTAAACGTTGTTGCTCCAGGCTTTATCGCAACCGATATGACTGATGAATTAAACGAAGATCAAAAACAAGCGATCTTAAGTCAAATTCCAGCAGGTCAATTAGGTTCGGCGCAAGATATTGCGAAAGCGGTCGCATTCTTAGCAAGTGATGATGCGAAATATATCACTGGCGAAACTATCCATGTAAATGGTGGTTTATATATGAACTAACCGCTACAAGCGGTCTATTTTTAGCCGAACTTTACTTTTTCGGTAAAGTTCGGTTTTGCTATTTTTCGGGTTTCTGTTTTTCCTTTCGTGTTTAATATTTGTTTATAAACAAATTAAAAGTGTGGTATGTATATGACTAAAAATACATTTGTGGTCGGCTTTATGCTGTTTGCCATTTTCTTTGGGGCGGGCAATTTAATTTTTCCGCCGAAATTAGGTTTTGAAAGCGGTGCGGATTTCTGGATTGCAACTATTGGATTCGTCATTACCGGCGTTGGTTTACCGTTACTCGGTATTATTGTAAGTGCGTCTTATAAAGGTGGTTATAAAGCAGCCTTACAACGTATTCATCCTTGGTTTTCTCTATTATTCTTAGTAGCGATTTACTTAACTATCGGACCTTTCTTTGCGATTCCGCGTACAGCGGCAACCGCTTACGAAATGGCAATTTTACCGTTTTTAGGCGAACAAACGCCGATTTCTCTATTGCTTTTTACTTTAATCTATTTTGCATTAGCAATTTGGATTGGTTTAAATCCGTCAAAAATGGTGGAAAGAATCGGTTCGATTTTAACGCCTTTACTATTAATTGCGATTCTTGCGCTAGTTATCAGTGGTATCGCTTTACTCTCAAATAATCCGTCAAGCGCCAATGTGATGGAAGCACCAATGGTAAACGGCATCTTAGCCGGTTATAACACCATGGATGCCCTAGCTTCTGTTGCCTTCTCGGTGATTGTGATCAATGCAATTAAAAACAAAGGTTTTTCTAACGAAAAAGCATTGAGCAAACAAACTGCGATGGCGGGGGTAATTGCAGCAATTTTATTAGCGTTAATTTACTTATCTATCGGCTGGATTGGTAATAAATTACCCATTTCTGCTGAAGTTGTGGCAGATTTAGCTACGAAGAAGCAAGATTTAGGTACTTATATCTTGAACGTTGCGGCAACCCAAGCATTCGGTGATTTAGGTAGAACACTTTTAGGTGCGATTGTTTCACTTGCCTGTTTAACCACAGCAATTGGACTGATTGTTTCGGTAAGCGAATACTTCAATGAAATTTTCCCGAAAATCTCTTATAAGACTTATGCAATTATCTGTACCTTAATTGGTTTTGGTTTAGCAAACCAAGGATTAAGTGCGGTAATCAGTAAATCAATTCCGGTTTTACTGGTACTTTACCCAATTGCAATGTCAGTTATTTTCTTACTGTTATTGAATCTGTTTGTACAGCTTCCATTATTAGCATTACGTACTTCGTTGATTCTGGTAACCATCATATCGATTCTCTCTGTTGCTGGTGTAAGTTTTACCGAAAACTTACCGCTTAAAGCATACTCAATGGAGTGGCTACCGTTTGCAGTTGGCGGATTATTGATTGGTGCAATCCTTAGTCGTTTCGTAAGAGCGAAATAATTATCTTGGGCAAGGTTATCCTTGCCCTTTGTTTATCTCAAATCTTTGGAGAAAATATATGCCTGAATTACCGGAAGTTGAAACCAGCTTACGAGGCGTGGAACCTTATTTACAAGGTAAAACGATTAAACAAATTGTGATTCGAACCAATAAATTGCGTTGGGCGATTTCCAATGAATTACAACAAATGCAAGGTGCAAAAATCGTTTCACTCTCTCGCCGTGCCAAATATTTAATTTTACATACTACACAAGGCGATATTTTGATTCACTTGGGAATGTCCGGCTCACTAAGTATTTTGCCGGAAAATCAACAAACGGCAGGCACACATGATCATGTTGATCTCATCACACAAGACGGCACCATTCTACGTTATAACGATCCACGTAAATTCGGTTGTTGGCTGTGGACTCAAAATGCCGAACAACACGAGCTTATTACTCGCTTAGGACCGGAACCACTTTCCGAAGCATTTACAGCCGAGTATTTATTTACTCGAAGCCGTAACAAAACCGTGGCAGTCAAAAACTTTATTATGAATAACGATATCGTGGTGGGTGTAGGTAATATCTACGCTTGTGAATCACTGTTTATAGCAGGAATTCATCCGGAGCTTGCTACGCAAAATCTGACGGAAAAGCAATGCGAGCGCTTAGTGAAAGTGATTAAAGAAGTGCTGACTAAAGCGATTATTCAAGGCGGAACGACACTGAAAGATTTTATTCAACCGGACGGGAAACCGGGTTATTTCACCCAAGTGTTGCAAGTTTACGGCCGCAAAGGCGAAGCTTGTAATGACTGCGGCACAGCGATTGAAGCCAAAATTATCGGGCAGCGTAACAGTTATTTCTGTCCTCACTGCCAAAAGCTACCTCGTTAGCTCATAGTAATCGTAAAAAAGCGGTCAAATTCGACCGCTTTTTTATCAAGCTAAACCTTACATCATTGGTGTACGGTTTTTATGTAGTAACTTCGCAATAATATTTTCTACTGATTGCTCCATTTGTACGCCTAAACGCTGAGTCAGATTTTTCTTCTCTTTGAAACTTAGCTCAATCACCTCTTTTTCTTTTACCGCATTCAACAATAAATCATCACTTGTTGAAATTTCATCGACTAAATTAAGCGCCAATGCTTGTTTACCGAACCAATGTTCGCCGGTAGCAATTTTTTCAATCTCTAATTGCGGACGATTTTGTACCACAAATTGTTTGAATAATTCATGAGTTTCTTCCAATTCTTGCTGGAATTTTTGTTTGCCTTTCTCAGTATTTTCACCGACTAAAGTGACTGTGCGTTTATACTCACCGGCAGTCATTACATCTACATCAATATCGTGTTTTTTCAGTAAACGATGGATATTCGGCACTTGTGCCACCACACCAACTGAACCGATAATCGCAAAAGGTGCCGAAACAATTTTATTCGCCACACACGCCATCATATAGCCGCCGCTCGCCGCTACTTTATCTACTGCAACCGTGAGTGGAATATTGTGATCACGTAAACGCTGTAACTGTGACGCCGCTAAGCCATAGCCGTGAACTACACCACCCGGGCTTTCCAATTTAAGCAACACTTCATCTTCCGCTTTAGCTAGTGATAGTACCGCACTAATCTCTTTAGCTAATGCATTAACCGCACTGGCTTGTACGTCACCGTTAAATTTCAAAACGAATAGGCGAGATTTTTCCGCTTCGGTTTTCTCTCCGCCTTCTTTAAGGCGTTTTTTCTCTGCTTTCGCTTTTTCTTTAGCGGCTTTTTTCTCATCTTTTTCCTGCTGTTTCTGCTCTTCTTCGCTGAGGAAAAAACTCGCTAAAGCTTTTTGCTGTTCTTTATATTTTTCGGTTAAATTCGTCATGGAAATTACGCCATTTTCAGGTTGTTTTTTCGCTTCTAAAATCAACATAACAACAACCGCAACAATGCCGAATATCGTAAGTAATTCCAATAAGAAAATACCGTAATTAAGTAAAATTTCTTTCCACATTCTGTGAGATTCCTTTTGTAAAAATAGAATTAATTTTGACCGCTTGTTTCCGCTTCTAACACATCGACCACCGCTTGTGCCGCCTGTGTATCCGCATCACATTGAATCAGTTTATGTAATTCAGTAAAACGTTGTTTTAATTCGTTTCGCTGTTTTTTATGGTCTGCATCATCCGCCAAATAATTACCCAAATACCATGCTAAATTTTCCGGATTACATTCGTCTTGAATTAATTCAGGCACTAACATTTCGTCCGCTAATAGATTAGGTAAGGAAATATATTTAGTTTTCACTAAACGTTTAGCCAGCCAGTAAGTGCTAGCTTTCATTTTGTAACCCACTACCATCGGTGATTTGCACAACATTCCTTCTAACGCCGCAGTACCGGAAGCAAGCAAGGTGGCTTCTGCCGCAATCATCGCTTGGCGAGCATTGCCTTTAAGAATTTTCACCCCCAGATCCGGCGTAATTTGCGCTTTAATCTGTTCAAATTGGGCAATGCGCTTATCATTAACTAACGGCACTAAAAATTCTAATTCCGGATATCTCTGTTTAAGAATCTGTGCGGCTTTTAAAAACGGCTCTGTTAAAAAGCCAACTTCGCTTGCTCGGCTACCCACTAAAATTGCAAGATAACGTTTTGTTTCATCTAATTCCAAAGCTGCACAAGCTTCAGAACGGTTCGGCTTTAGCGCAATCGCATCCGCCATTGTATGACCGATAAAACGGCAAGGCACATTAAAACGATCATAGAACGCTTTCTCAAACGGTAAAAATGCCAATACTAAGTTGGTCGCTCGTGCAATTTTATGTACACGGCTCTGACGCCATGCCCAAACCGATGGGCTAACATAATGAATAGTCTTAATTCCACTCGCTTTGAGTTTTTCTTCAACCGTTAAATTAAAATCAGGGGCATCAATACCAATAAAAATATCCGGTTTTTCCGCCAGCATTGTTTCAATCACTTGCTTACGACGTTTGAGCAAACGAGGCAAATGTTTTACCACTTCTGCTAACCCCATCACCGCCAGCTCTTCCATATCGAATAAGGTTTCACAACCGGCTTGTATCATTCGCGGGCCAGCAACTCCAATAAAACGGGCATTCGGATAATGTAATTTAAGGGCGTTAATCAACCCGGCACCAAGAATATCACCAGAAATCTCACCGGCAACTAGAGCAATAAGAGGCGCTTCTTTTGTCATCATAATTTCACTCTCATTAATTATTCATTTAATTACTTTTATTATAGGCTGATTATAACCAATCACAATATAAACTAACAAAATCACATTGATTGAATTTTTCACTCCAAGTAAACTATAGCCTTTGATTTATATTTCATTTGGAGTGAATATGAAAAAAACAGCATTAGCCCTTTTCGCTTCTGCTTTTATGGCAAGCTCGGCATCAGCGGTTGAATTATTTAACTTAGACTCAACTGGTACTAAAGCGGAATTTATCGGTTCTGCTCGTTTAAAATGGACAAGTACCTCAGCCAAAGACACTTACCAAAACGGTTCGGCAGTTCGTAACCACGTAAATAAACCGGTACAAAATAACGGCTCACGTTTCGGCCTCCGTTTAACCCAACAACTTGGTAGCGGCTTCTATGCTTTAGGCCGTGTAGAATGGCGTTTACGTGGTGCGGACGAACGTGGTGTATCTAGTTCTCAACACGATTTTGATCATATTTATGCTCATCAACTTTACGCAGGTTTAGGTCATAAGCAATATGGTGAAGTGACTTATGGTAACCAAACCGTGATCACCGATGAAGTAAAACAAACCGATATTCCAAATACCTTAAGCTTATCAGACGGTTTATTAGTTTCTGGCGCTCGTCGTTCAGTTCAGTATGTTTACAAAGGTATTGAAGGCTTAAAAGTTGGTGCGTACTATGGCGGTCATAGCCAACGTTCAAATACGAATATGGATTTAAGCCAAGATCGCAAAAATGTATGGGGCTTCGGTTCAATTTATAATTATAAATTTGATGACGTACAAAGCGTACAAGTGGCGACCGGTTTCTCACGTGAGCGTTTTGAAGGTATCGGTTCGGCACCGGCTTATAACCGTAATGCTTATTCGGTCGGTGCGGCATATACTTACGATAAAACTACATTCGGTGTCGACTTAGAACGTCGTAAAACCGAAAACCAATCGGTACAAGGCAATGAACGTACAGAGAAAGAAGTGCGTACCCTTGTTTATCATCGTTTAACTGATGACTGGCGTGCATACGGTATGTATGCTTACAAAACCAATAAGCTTGAACGTGCGATTGGTCGAGACAATAACGAAAGAAAACACCAATTTATGGTGGGTACCGAATACTACTTACCAAAAGTGGTTGATCAGTTAAAAACCAAACTTTTCGTAGAATGGCAAGCTACTCGCACTAAACATCCAGAAGCTAAAGTAGCACGTGGTGTAAATAAATCACGTGACTATACAACAGTTGTTGGTTTCCGTGCTTATTGGTAATTTCAGAGAATCATCGAAAGCTAAAGCCCAAGCAGAGTTGCTTGGGCTTTTTATTGCAATAAATAAGCGGTCAAAATTTGCAATTTTTTTGCAAAATCCGACCGCTTGTCCGTCTCTAATTAATCCGAATTATTTGGTTAATTGAACTAAGATACGACGTACCGGCTCTGCCGCACCCCATAATAATTGGTCACCTACGGTAAATGCCGCAAGATATTCAGGCCCCATTGCTAATTTACGTAAACGACCAACCGGAACGCTTAATGTACCGGTCACTTTCGCCGGTGTTAATTCACGTAAAGTAGTTTCTTTGTCGTTTGGAATCACTTTCACCCATTCGTTATGCGCCGCAATAATTTGCTCGATTTCCGCTAACGGTAGGTCTTTTTTCAGTTTAATAGTAAATGCTTGGCTGTGGCAACGTAATGCACCGATACGCACACATAAACCGTCAACTGGAATCGGGTTATCGCTTAAACCTAAAATTTTGTTAGTTTCCGCATAACCTTTCCATTCTTCTTTGGTTTGACCGCTTTCTAATAATTTATCGATCCAAGGAATTAAGCTACCAGCAAGCGGCGCACCGAAGTTATCGGTTGGGAAGCTGTCTTCACGCATTTTCGCTGTTACTTTGCGCTCAATATCTAAAATTGATGAGGCAGGGTTTGCTAATTCCGCTTTTACAGAATCTTCTAATTCACCCATTTGTGAGAGTAACTCACGCATATTTTTTGCACCTGCGCCTGAAGCCGCTTGGTAAGTTGCGACAGAAACCCACTCTACTAAATCTTTTTCGAATAAGCCGCCGATCGCCATTAACATTAAACTTACGGTACAGTTACCGCCAACAAATGTTTTTACACCATTTTTCAAACCATCTGTAATAACATGCTGGTTAACAGGGTCTAATACGATAATTGCGTCTTTTTCCATACGTAAGGTTGATGCGGCATCAATCCAATAGCCGTTCCAACCTGCAGCACGTAATTTAGGATACACTTCGGTAGTGTAATCGCCACCTTGGCAAGTCACGATAATGTCTAACTTTTTAAGTTCTTCAATATCGAAAGCGTCCTTTAAATCACCGGCATCTTTACCCGCAAAAACCGGTGCTTTTTGACCCGCTTGTGAGGTAGTGAAAAAAATTGGGTTAATGTTTGCAAAGTCGTTTTCTTGAACCATACGATCCATTAAAACTGAACCGACCATACCACGCCAACCGATAAAACCTACATTTTGCATTGTGTTGCTCCTAAATTGAAAAGTACAAAGTTGTGTTTGAATTTATTTTGGAAATAGATGTGATAAATACAAGATTTTATGCAAAAATGCAATCGATTTTAGGTCATTCAGGTAATATATGTTAAATGGGGCTTACCGACCTAAAATATTCTCCCCTTTCACACTAAAACTAAAAGGAAATTACAATGAAATTCACAAAACTCGCGCTCTCTGTAGCATTATTCAGCGCATCGGCTTTTGCTGCTGCACATCCAGGCCACCATGCTACTGATAATCCGAATGCAGAGAAACTCGTAGTACAAGTTCAGCAACTTGATCCGGTTAACGGAAATAAAGATGTCGGTACAGTTGAAATTACCGAATCGGCATACGGTTTAGTATTTACACCAAACTTAACCGGTCTTACACAAGGCTTACACGGTTTCCATATTCATGAAAATCCAAGCTGTGAAGCAAAAGAAAAAGACGGCAAATTAGTAGCAGGCTTAGGCGCCGGCGGTCACTGGGATCCTAAAGGTACCAAACAACACGGCTTCCCATGGTCTGATAATGCTCACTTAGGCGATTTACCGGCATTATCTGTAATGCAAGACGGTTCGGCTAACAACCCTGTACTTGCACCACGTTTAACAAAACTTGAGGAAGTAAAAGGTCATTCATTAATGATCCACGCAGGCGGTGATAATCACTCTGATCACCCAGCAGCATTAGGCGGTGGTGGTCCTCGTATGGCGTGTGGCGTAATTAAATAGCGTAATTAAATAACATAATTAAATTTAAATGTATGAAAAAGGGGATGTTTAACACATCCCCTTTTGTTATTTGGTTAACATCCCTTGTTGAATCTGGAACAGTCTATCTTGCTCGCTTTCTTGCCATTGCATTTGGTTTAGCTGGTCTTTGGTAATCGCTGTCACAAACACCTGTGAACCGCTTTCTCGTAAACGATGCGCTAACAGTTCTCGTTTAGTCGGATCTAACTCGGAAGCAAAATCATCAATCAGGAATAAACACTGACGTTCTTTTTGCGCCACTAAATATTCTCCTTGAGCCAAACGCAACGCACACATCAGTAATTTAAGCTGCCCACGAGAAAGCACATCTTCCACCGGTAAACCGTTCGCCCGAAAGCGAAAATCCGCCTTTTGCGGGCCAATCATGGTATAACCCATCGCTTTATCTCGCTCAAAACCTTGAGCAAGAATCTCAGCATAATCGGCACCTTTCTCCCAGCCTTGATGGAAACTCACGCCTATTTCCAATTCAGGTAAGAAAAACTGACAGGTTTTCTCAATTTCCGGTCGTAACGCTTCCGCATAGTTCGCACGCATTTGGCTGACAATCTCCGCTAATTTCGCCAATTCAGTATCCCACGGCTTTAATTCGGCATAACTACGAACTTGATGCAATGCGGCATTCCGTTGCTTGAGTAAACGTTTTAAATTCGCCCAACAGCTATAAAATTCGGTATATTGGTGGAATAGCCCCCAGTCTAAAAACGCTCGACGGAAAGTCGGCCCACCATTTAATAAGGTTAGCCCTTCTGGCGTAATTACTTGCATCGGCAGTAGGTGCGCCAAATCAGAAATTTTATTACCGTCTTCGCCGTTAATTTTTAACAGGGTATCACCCGAACGTTTTTTCTGAATCCCGACCGACCATTGATGTTGCCCTTCATCAATACGACCGTGTAACACAAAATCTTCAGCTTGATAGTTTATGATTCGATTACTGATATGGCTTTTAAATGACCGACCGTGCCCTAAGTAAAAAATCGCTTCCAGCAGACTGGTTTTACCGCTGCCGTTATGCCCTACGATAAAATTAAAATTCGGACTGAGTTCAAGATCGAGAGATTGGAGATTACGGAAATTATTGATGATTAATCTGGATAAGGGCATAAAAATAACCACGGAAAACACGGAGCTACACAGAAATAATTGTAGCTCCGCAAATAGGATTAAAGACGCATTGGCATAATAACGTATTCGGCAGTGCTGTTATCACAATCTTCAATTAAGCAGCTTGAACTTGCATCCACCAAATTGAAACGCACACGTTCACATTTTAAGGTGTTCAGCACGTCTAACAAATAACTCACGTTAAAGCCGACTTCCATTTCCGGGCTTTGATATGCCACGTCAATGATCTCTTCCGCTTCTTCTTGTTCCGGGTTATTGGCGGTAATTTTGAGTAAGTTTTCGCTTAACGCTAAACGCACGCCACGGAATTTTTCATTCGATAAAATTGCCGCACGCATTAATGCACGTTTTAACACCTCGGTTTCCGCTTCTAAAATGCGATCTGCATTGCGTGGTAATACTCGGCGATAGTCAGGGAAACGCCCGTCAATTAGTTTAGAGGTAAACACCACACCGTTCATTGATACACGTAAATTGCTGGTACCGATTTCTAAACGTACCGTTTCATCACTCACTGCGACAAGGCGCGATAATTCTAATACCGCTTTGCGAGGCACAATGACCGAATGAGTTAATAACTCTTGATTTAATGCCATGGTACAAACCGCTAGACGGTGTCCGTCCGTTGCTACGGTACGCAATAAATTGCCTTCGGTTTCGAACTTCATACCGTTTAAGAAATAACGCGCATCTTGGTTCGCCATTGAGAATTGCGTCGCATCAATCAAACGAGCAAGGGTGGACTGTTCAATCGAAAAATCCACTTCCGGCTTCCAATCCATTAAATTCGGATAATCACTTGCCGGTAATGTGGCTAAATTGAATTTACTGCGAGCCGCTCTAACTAACGCACGATCTTCTTCGAATTGTACCGAAATGCTGCTATCTTCCGGCAAACTACGGCAAATATCGAGAAATTTTTTCGCAGGAATGGTAAATTTTCCGGCAAAATCGACCGCTTGTTCAAGGGTTGCCACCGTGGTTAATTCCACTTCTAAGTCCGTTCCGGTTAGTGATAAGCGATCGCCTTCAATTTCAAGCAGAATATTATTAATCACAGGCAAAGTCGGGCGGCTGCTTAATACGCCACAGACCTGTTGTAAAGGCTTAAGTAACTGTTCTCTGGTAATCGTAAATTGCATAATAATCCCTTATCGCCTATGACGATAATTTTCTGGTTAAGTTGGTATAATCTTCTTGAATACCGCTATCGGTATCACGTAATTCATTAATCGTTTTACAAGCGTGCATCACGGTAGTGTGATCACGTCCGCCAAATTCTCGACCAATTTCCGGTAAGCTGTGATTGGTTAATTCTTTTGCCAATGCCATCGCCATTTGACGAGGACGAGCAACCGAACGGGTACGACTCTTTGACTTTAAGTCAGACATTTTAATGTTGTAATATTCGGCAACCGTTTTTTGAATATTTTCAATCGTAATTAAGTGATCGTAAGAAGCAATCAGATCTTTTAACGCTTCACGCACCGCATCAATTGTGATTTGACGCTTAGTAAAGTTACGCCACGCAATCACTCGGTTTAGCGCACCTTCTAATTCTCGTACATTGGTACGCAATTTTTGTCCGATGAAAAATGCCACTTCTTCCGGCAACTCTACCCCACGTTCTTCCGCTTTTTTCATCAGAATCGCCACTCGGGTTTCCAATTCAGGTGGTTCAATCGCGGTACTTACCCCCCAACTGAGTCGAGATTTGATGCGTTCTTCGATATTCTCAATATTTTTCGGGAAGTTATCCGAAGCCAAAATAATCTGTTTATTACGCTCGAATAATGAATTAAACGTGTGGAAAAACTCTTCTTGCGAGGCTTCTTTATTAGCAAAGAATTGAATATCGTCAATCATCAACACGTCAAGTGAACGATAGAATTTCTTAAAATTCTCAATCGTATTGCCCTTCAATGCTTTTACCATATCCTGCACAAAACGCTCTGAGTGAATATAGACCACTCTCGCTTGCGGGTTACGTTTTAGAATTTCATTACCGACCGCATGTAATAAGTGGGTTTTACCCAAACCGGTACCGCCGTAAAGTGAAAACGGATTACAGTGGCTTTCACCCGGATTATCCGCCACTTGTTGGGCAACCGCTTTGGCTAATTGGTTTGATTTACCTTGTACGAAATTTTCGAAAGTCAGTGATTCGTTTAAACCTGTTCTGAAACTCTTATTGGTTTCTTGTACTTCTTCTTTTGAATCGTTGCTTGTCGTACTGGCTGAAGTCGGTTTGTGTTCCGCCGGCTTAATACCAACACGAATTGAAACCGCTAAATTGTCATTTTTAGATAAAAAGCGGGCAAGATCGACGATCTCCGCCAAAAATTTATCTTTTACCCAATTTTCAACAAATTGATTTTGAGCATAAAGAGTGAGCTCCCCGTTTGCAAAACTTGCCTGCAAAGGGCGTAGCCAAGTGCTGTAATCAGTCGGCGATACTTTCGTTTGTAAGTGATTAAGACAATCAGACCAAAGGGAAGACACGATTTGCTCCAAGGAATTAAAGTTAAAATGAACTGTCAA